>CAWDCA010000001.1:0-62309 GCA_963800695.1 uncultured Alphaproteobacteria bacterium
TCGGGCCGGCCGCCCTGCGGCTCCGCGATCTGCAGGAATTGGTCGTAGGACGCCTTCTGAACCTCGATGAGGTTCGGCATCTCCGCGACTTCCTGAATTTTTCCGAAAAACTTGCGTACGCGCTTGCGACCAATAAAAGTCTGCGCAGTTGCCATGTGGTCTCTTCTCCAAACCGCTCGGGAGGCCCCTCAAACGGCTCTCCGGATGGCCGCCATCCAATCGCGACCGTCCGGACAGGCGTCAGGTGCCAAATTTCGCCGCGATCCGGCCTGCCGATCCGAATCGCTTAGACGTCGTCCGCCGCTAGGCGTCTAATGTGGTGAAACCGCGATATAAGTATCGGATTTCCTCACACAATCCTGTGTTCCACTTCGTTTGTCGTTTTGCCCGGGCTTTGAGCCCGGGCACCACGTCTTGCCTCTCGGGATCCCGGGTCTCGGCTTACGCTCGCCCGGGATCTTCGCTAAAGTAGCCCTTGGCTTACTTCAGCTCGACCTTCGCGCCAGCCTTTTCGAGCTGGGCCTTGACCTTCTCCGCCTCTTCCTTGTTCACGCCTTCCTTGACGGGCTTGGGCGCGCCTTCGACCAGGTCCTTGGCTTCCTTCAGCCCGAGCCCGGTGAGCGCACGGACCTCCTTGATGACCTCGATCTTCTTGTCGCCGACGGCGGCGAGGACGACCGTGAACTCGGTCTTCTCTTCGACCGGCGCAGCAGCAGCGGCGGCAGGTCCGGCGGCCGCAACTGCGGCAGCAGCGGACACGCCCCACTTCTCTTCCAGCATCTTCGCGAGGTCTGCGGCTTCCAGCACGGTGAGTTTTGAAAGCTCGTCCACGATCTTGCTCAGGTCAGCCATTTCTCAAGTTCCTTATATTCGGTTCGAACCAATGGGTTAGGCGCGCTTGCGCGCGGGAAGCCTCACGCGGCTTCGCTCTTCGAGGCATAGGCCTGGACCACACGCGCGAGCTTTGCGGCCGGCGCGTTCGTGAGCTGCGCGATCTTGGTGGCCGGAGCCACCAGCAGGCCGACGAGCCTGGCGCGCAGTTCGTCGAGCGACGGCAGCGAGGCGAGCGCCTTGACGCCGTTCGGATCCAGGGCGGTCTTGCCCATCGCTCCGCCGAGGATGACGAACTTCTCGTGTCCCTTGGCGAAGTCGGTGGCGACCTTGGGCGCCGCGATCACATCGCTCGAATAAGCGATGACCGTCGGGCCCTTGAGCAAGGGTCCGATGGATGCGACGTCCGTGCCCTCGAGAGCGATCCTGGCGAGGCGGTTTTTCGCGACCTTCACGGAGGCGCCAGCGGCCCGCATCTGCTTGCGCAGTGCCTGCATCTGGACGACCGTGAGACCGGAATAGTGAGCGACGACGACGACGTTGGAGGCCTTGAAGACCCCGTTCAACGACTCGATGGCCGCTTTCTTTTCCGCTCGATCCACGACGGGACTCTCTTCGGTTGGCGGCCAACTTCCTTGCGGAAACCGGGCCGCCGGTTGCACCAGCCGGCCTGACAGACCCGGTGCCGGAACCTCATCGGTCCAGATACCGCCCCGGCAGGACGACGACGAAAAGCCTGTCCGCCGGACGCTCGAAGGCCGCTTAGCCCCTAACGCCAGTGCAAAGGTTCGAACCGATACCGCCGGCCTCATCGGCCGGAATATCCGTCTTCACCCGTCTATGCAGGCCGACTCGATTAAGCCGGAAGGCCCGGCGCCTGCAGTCTCGGACAGGACGCTTTCCCAAAGAAACGCAATCATTTGCTCTTTCCGTTTCGGACCCATGAGAATGGCTGAAAGGATTGAGGTCCTGATCACCTTGCTTTCGGAGAAGCGCACAAAGGCATGCCGCCAAATGGGCCGGCACGCCCGACGGGCGGTGTATAGACCCTTGAGAGGGGGATTGGCAAGGGGTATTGGTGCGGCCCTTTTGGCCACTTCGTCGTGCACCTTGAGTGCTCGGGTGGGCTACCTGAAAGTCGGCTTTCAGGTCGGCGTTTTCACCCACGTGTCCGACTCGATTTAGGACGACCGCCCTGCCGAACGAGATCAATTTCCGGGCCAATATCTCCGTCGTGCTGAAGCAACTGTCGGCGATTGGGTCGTCTGTCACGAATCCCGGAAGGTGGCGGAAACTCGCGGCTACTTCCGTAGCCAAGGTTCAGCAGATCATTCCTGATCCTAGTGTTTCGGGCATGTATATCGCCGTGATCGAACCCGGCAGCTATCTCGACTTCGCCAACCCTGTTCCCTTCAGCGGACCAGCCGGCGTTATCAGAGAGGGGTCTTAAATACTGACGGTAGGATATCGGGGCCGCTCAGTCGCCAGTCCGGCCTCTGTCCGCGGGCGACTTCAACCGTCTTGTTCAACAAGCGCCGTCGATCCGACACCGCAGCCCTCCTCCCAAGGGCCGGCGAAACTGACATTGGATTCGACGAAGATCAGAAACCTTTTCCAATTCGAGCCAAGATCGCGAACGCGTCTGCTTCCCGAACATCCGTATCGTGACTCGCTTCTTCCGCAGGATCGTATTGCGCGCATAAAGTGGCGCTGCGCGGTCACCGGCCGAGGCTAATCAACGGGCGCGCGCGAGCGGAAGTGGCAGCAGCGCACATCCGACCAGTAGAGGCGAACGGGCCTGACATCGTTATCGACGGCGCTAGCACTATCCGGAACATGCACATTGGATGTTTGACCGTGAATTGATTAGCCTTACCGACGACTTTGGAATCTGATCCCACGGCAAGTCAACGATCAGCCGATGGCGTGCGCGCGTTGATCGACGCGAGCGGCAGGCGCGAAAGAGCCAAGACGCGCCTCCGATCGGCCGCATCCGCCATTTCGTGCAGTGGCACGCGACAGCTGTTGCAAGCAATAGCGCATCGTCGCCGCGGCTATCGCATCACAACAAAGAAGGCGGCCAAGTTACCTTGGCCGCCGCAAGACATTCTGCGACAGGAACCTAAGGCTCACGTCCCGCTTGAATTACTCACCAAACTCGACGGCTCGATCTTCACGCCCGGGCCCATGGTGGACGAGATCGACACCCGGTTGAGGTAGTGGCCCTTGGCGCCCTGGGGCTTGGCCTTCTGCACCGCGTCCGTGAAGGCGCGGATGTTCTCGACCAGTTTCTCGGCCGAAAACGAGGCCTTGCCGACGCCGGCCTGCACGATGCCGGCCTTCTCGACGCGGAACTCGACCGAGCCGCCCTTGGCGCCCGCAACCGCGGCCTTGATGTCCATCGTGACGGTGCCGACCTTCGGGTTCGGCATCATGCCGCGCGGGCCGAGCACCTTGCCGAGCCGGCCGACCAGCGGCATCAGGTCCGGGGTGGCGATCACGCGGTCGAAGTCGATCTTGCCGCCCTGCACCTCGGTGACGAGGTCCTCCGCGCCGACCACGTCGGCTCCGGCCGCCCTCGCCTCGTCGGCCTTGGCGCCGCGCGCAAACACCGCGACGCGCTGCGTGCGGCCCGTGCCGTTCGGCAGATTGACCACGCCGCGCACCATCTGGTCGGCATGGCGCGGATCGACGCCGAGGTTCATCGCGATCTCGATCGTCTCGTCGAACTTCGACTTGGCGCGCTCCTTCACGAGCTTCACCGCCTCGTCCAGCGCATAGGCCTTCGCCGGGTCGATGCCCTCGCGTGCCTTGGTCACTCGCTTGCCCGCGCTCATGCCGCCACCTCGATGCCCATCGACCGCGCCGAACCTTCCACCATGCGCATCGCGGCTTCCACCGTGTCGCAATTGAGGTCCTTCATTTTCTGCTCGGCGATTTCCTTCACCTGCGCCTTGGTGATCTTGCCGGCCTTGTCGCGGCCCGGCGTCTTCGAGCCGGCCTCGACCTTTGCGGCCTTCTTGATGAAGAAGGACATCGGTGGCGTCTTCATCTCGAAGGTGAACGACTTGTCGCCGTAGATCGTGATCACCACGGGGATCGGCGAGCCCTTCTCCAGCTGCGAGGTCTTCGCGTTGAAGTCCTTGCAGAACGCCATGATGTTCAAGCCGCGCTGACCGAGCGCGGGACCGATCGGCGGCGACGGATTGGCGGCGCCGGCCGGCACTTGCAGTTTGAGGAATCCGGTAATCTTCTTCGCCATCTCTTCTACTCCTGTCAGTGGTGCGGATCTTGACGGCCTGGCTAAGCCGCCTCACCTCCCACGTTTCGCGATCACCCGGCCTGCCACACCACCAAACTCGTTCCACGGACATGCCGCAGGCCGAGATGACGGCTTGCCTCGATATGCTCGAGTGCGCGGGTGACGCCTTCCCATACACCGTAGTCGTGCCAGATGACCATCCCTTTGTTGGCCAGGAGGCGGAATGCGGTTTCCGAGTCCGCGATCACATAGTCATGGGCGTGCGATCCGTCCACGAAAACGAGCCCGGCGCGGCCGATATGAGCCGACCAGTCGAACGCCGCCGAATCGCCCATCAGCTGCGTGATGCGGCTTGTGGCGCCGTTCCACTCCGGCGGCGCTTCGAGGAACCGGCGGCCGGAGCGCGGCTTTTCCACATAGGCGCGCTCGCCCGGCGCCAGATCGAATTTCGGCGCGGTGTCCGGCGGCAAATCCAGTGTGAAGACATGCGAGATGCGCCGGAGCGTTGACGGCCATGTTGAGCGTGGTGCGCCCGTCGAACGTGCCGATCTCGACGATCTCGTCGCCGGACGCGCGTCGCAGCCGCGGCGCTCGCCAGCACGGCAAGCTCGGCAAAGCTCACGTCGCCGGTGTTCTTGCGCGTTTCGAGGAGCCGGATCGGCCTGACGTCGATGACCTCGCGCCAGTCGGCGAGCGGGAGATAAGTCTTCTGCCCGCGCTCACACCGCGCACGCGGCGGCCCAGGTCCCGCACCTCGCGGCCAAAGGTTGAGATCGGCAGATAGACCGAGCGGGCGTAGATGCCGTTGAGGCGGCTTGCCAGCGCTGCACGCATGGCCGCGGAAGCTAAAGCTTCTCGACCTGCCCGAATTCCAGTTCCACCGGCGTCGCGCGGCCGAAGATCGAGACCGCGACCTTGAGGCGCGAGCGCGCCTCGTCGACTTCCTCGACCGTGCCGTTGAACGACGCGAACGGGCCGTCCGACACGCGCACCTGCTCGCCGACCTCGAACGAGATCGAGGGCTTCGGGCGCTCGATGCCTTCCTGCACCTGGTTCAGAATGCGCTGCGCCTCGGCTTCCGAGATCGGCATCGGCTTCTTGTCGGCGCCGAGGAAGCCGGTGACCTTCGGGGTATTCTTGATGAGGTGATAGGCCTCGTCGGTGAGGTTCATCTTCACCAGCACGTAGCCGGGAAAGAACTTGCGCTCCGCGTCGACCTTGCGGCCGCGCCGGACCTCGACGACCTTTTCCTTCGGCACCATGATCTCGTCGAACAGGTGCGACAGGCCGCGTTGCTTGGCCTGCTCACGGATCGAATCCGCGACCTTGTTCTCGAAGTTCGAGTAGGCGTGGACGATGTACCAGCGCTTCGGCTTGGTTTCAGTCGCAGCTTCCGCCACGGGCCTCTCCTCTAAGTGCCAATTCCCAGAACCAGCGTGACGACCATGCGGATCACCTGATCCGCGAGCAGGAAGAACACTGCCGCCGCCGCCGCGAACACGAACACCATCGCGGTGGTGATGCCGGTTTCCTTGCGCGACGGCCAGGTGACCTTGTTGGTCTCCTGCCGCACTTCCTGCATAAACTTGAACGGGTTGAACTTCGCCATTTCCAGTTCTTTGCTGCTACCGCCGCATCCCCGCGACCAAGCCCAAATAGATACACGCCGCCCAACATAGAAGGACGAACCGAGCAGATCCTTTTGGGGGTATGTTCGCCGCGGAAGTCCGTTACCGGGCCGCTAGGCGATGCAGGCTTCCTAGTACTCGCACAAGGCGGCGTCAACTAGCGGCCAATCGGGGCCTTGACGGGGAACTGCCCTGCCGGCGTGGCAGGAGTGGAGGGACTCGAACCCGCAACCTTCGGTTTTGGAGACCGACGCTCTAGCCAGTTGAGCTACACTCCTAACGCGCCGCGTATATAGCGGGCGAAATCGGCGCCGTCACCTGCCCGTTTTCCATTCAGCCGCCAAATTGCGTGTTGCAGGCGCTCGGGCTGACGCTCACCGCGCATCCGATCGAAGCGAAGCGCAAACCGAGGAAGCGACGGGCGGCGTAGCCGCGTTGGGCGACGCCGCATCCGTGCCGCCGCGGATCACCAAGGGATGTCGCGAGGTGTCTTGTCGGATGCCGGATGGGGGTCGCTGCGGGGCAGGATATACGTCTTGGTCTGATTGCACGGCGTGCAAAGATACGTATGCCGCTCCATTTCAGTGGCGATCGGGTGTGGCGTAACGACGACGAGGACCATGTCCGCGCGGCATTTCGGGCACGGCGCTGTCGTCGCTCCGGTTTCGGACTGCAGCATGAACACATCCTGCTCGCGCGGTATGAATAAGTCGTGGACGAGCGGCCTGAGATCGCAGCCGCTCTGGTGCCCCATAGTCAGTCGAGTTCCGCAACCGGCGGGGCGGCCACGCGTTTCAGAATATTGGAGCGGGCGAAGGGAATCGAACCCTCGTCATAAGCTTGGAAGGCTTCTGCTCTACCATTGAGCTACGCCCGCATTCGCAAACAGTAATCGGCAATTTGTCATCAAATCGCAAATACGATCGCAGAAACTGCCCGCCTTCGCCCGAAACCGGGCTTCATCGGGCAACCTTGCGCTGCTTCGCAGCGAAGGTTGGTGGGGGAAGCAGGACTCGAACCTGCGAAGGCTAAGCCAGCGGATTTACAGTCCGCCCCCTTTGCCGCTCGGGACATTCCCCCGCTCGCCCTCGAACCTCATGGAATCTCAGGCAAATTGCAAGCGCGCCGCCAACCGGCGGCACGCCCGCACGGCGGTGTTATGGTGACGGCCCGCCGGAGTGTCAACCGCAAACGCCCCGGCGCCGTTCTCTTTGAAACAAAAGGCAAATCATGACCGCCCAGGCCACCGTCAGCGTGCTCGTAGAAGAGCGCAAGCTCGGCGCCGTCGCGCGCGTGACGATCGAGAACACCGCCAAGCTCAATACGCTGGACAGCCAACTGATGATCGCCTTCATCGAGGCGGTCGAAGCCTTGGGCGCGCGCGAGGACCTGCGCGCCGTGGTGCTGACCGGCGCCGGGGACAAATCCTTCATCGGCGGCGCGAACATTTTCGAGATGGCGAGCCTCGATGCCGAGCACGCCGAGGCGTTCATCACGCTGGTGCATCGCAGCTGCAACGCGCTGCGCGAACTGCCCGTGCCGGTGATCGCGCGCGTCAACGGCTACGCGCTCGGCGCCGGCCTCGAGGTCGCGGCGGCATGCGACCTGCGCGTCGCCTCGTCGAATGCGGTGTTCGGCATGCCGGAGGTGAAGGTCGGCATCCCGTCCGTTGTCGAGGCGGCGCTGCTGCCCGGCCTGATCGGCTGGGGCCGCACGCGCGAACTCCTGCTGTTCGGCGAAAACATCGATGCCGCGACCGCGCTGGCTTGGGGCCTGGTCGAGCAGGTGGTCGAGCCCGCCGCGCTCGATGCCGCCGTCGAGCGGCGCCTCGACGCGCTGCTCGCGGCCGGGCCGCAGGCGGTGCGGGCGCAGAAAAAGCTGATCCGCGACTGGGAGAATATGACTCTCAGTCAAGCGGTTCGGGCCGGAATTGAAAGTTTCAAGCAAGCCTACGGAACGGACGAGCCGGCGCGCATGATGGCGCAATTCGCCAAACGGCGGCGGGTATAATCGAGAAGATGGCCCGTGAACTCAGACAAGCACGCTCGGGAAATCCGCGCGCCGGACGATCATCAGATCCTGGAATGCAGCCGTTTCGTCGGTCGGCCGCTGTGTCCGTGCCCACCATCCGCGCCTGATATTCGCGATCCTCAAACCGGCATCCGCCGCAAGCAGGTGCAAATCCTCCTCGCGATAGAACGTGTCGAAAATGCCGTGAGAACCCCAGTACCAGCATTTTCCGGATTGCGTGAGGACGTGGCTGTTTCTTTCGGCCGCGACGCGCGCGAACGATTGCGCTTCTTCATCGTCGAACGAGAAATAGGTCAGGTATCCGACGCCGTCATGCTGCAGCATACGGCGAATTTCGCGGAAGTACCCGATGGCCCCAGCTTCATCCAGATGCGTAAACAGGGATGCCGCAACGACGAGTTCGATCGTCTCGGCCGTGACCGGCACCTCGAATGATTTGCTTCCCGCATAGTCTGTCTCGGAGCCCACGCGGCGGAACTTGAGATTCGGCACGGCCGTGGACAGGGCTGCGGAAGCCCAGCCGATCATCTCGCCCTGCACATCGACACCGAGATAATCGCAATCGCGGAATAGTTGGCCGAGAAAACTGGCGACCCGACCCGGTCCGCAGCCCAGATCGACGATCGTAATGCCCCGCGGTCCGCCACGCGCCGCAACGAACTGATTGTAGATATCGGCAGCAAGGATCAAGCCGCTGCGGCGATATTCGTCAGCCGTGATGTCGGCGCCGGCAATTTTCCGGATCAGATCCGCCCCGGGCACCGGGACGAACGGCGAAGCGCCGATTTCGGGCAACTTCCTGGTGTCGACCGCGTCTCCAAACATGCGGTGAACGTTAATCAGCGCGGGACTGCTCGTCCAGCGTTCAGGACGATAATATTCACGCTATAGGAGCAATCGGCAGCGGCAACGAAACGCGCCGCGCGACAAGGGCCGCTTCGCGCCCGAAGCCGAAGCGGTTCAGTATTTCGTCGCCGGCGCGTTCTGCTTCATCGGCTGTTTCGACTTGATGACGTTGTTGCGCCGGGAATCGGGTCCGCCCTTAGAGATGCGCTTGAGCTTCGCCTTGCCGGGCGGCTCGGGCTGCGGATTGAGCGCAAGCACGGTGGGCCGTTCGGCGGGCGGAACCGGCGTGGCGGGGACCAGCAGGGCGCCGGCCAATACTGCGGCTGTAATGAGGCTCATGCGCGCTCCTCCATGCTCTCAACGATGAGTTGTCACGCTAGAACCCGCGGCGCAGCCGCGCCAGTACGGCGCGGCAAATTGCCAAGCGCACCGCCGCGTGACACATCAGCGGCCATGCGCGAAGGAAAATGGGACCCAAGACACAGTCACGCGGCAAAGCCCGGCCGCGTGCGCACGCGCGACACGTCCGACAAGTCGCGCTTTGCGCCGAAGCCCAAGCCCGTGCGTCCAGGAATCCCGGAAGGCGTCGCGATCCTGTACGGCTGGCACACCGTCGCGGCCGCGCTCGCCAATCCGCGCCGCACCGTGCGCAAGATTTTCGCGACCGAAAACGGCGCGCACCGCCTGACCGAGGAAGGGCTCGCCCTGACAGTCACGCCGGAGATCGTGCGCCCGGACGCGATCGCTCTGCGGCTCGGGCCCGACGCCGTGCATCAGGGGCTGCTGGTGGAGGCCGATCCCCTCCCCGCGCTCGACATCGAGGATGTCGCCGCGGAGGGCACCGTGCTGGTGCTCGACCAGATCACCGACCCGCACAATGTCGGTGCGATCCTGCGCTCGGCTTCGGCGTTCGCCGTCAAGGCGGTCATCACCACCGCGCGGCACTCGCCCGAGGCGACCGGCGTGCTTGCCAAATCCGCGTCGGGCGCGGTCGATCTCGTGCCGATCGTCACGGTGGCCAATCTTGCGCGCGCGCTGACCGAACTGAAGGAGCGCGGATTTCTGACTGTCGGACTCGACAGCGAGGGCGAGGCAGTTCTTTCACAGGCCCCGCTCCGCGAGCCGCTCGCGCTGGTGCTCGGCGCCGAGGGCAAAGGCTTGCGCCAGCTCGTACGGCAGACCTGCGATATCCGCGCGCGCCTCGATCTTCCCGGCGCGATCAAGAGCCTGAACGTGTCGAACGCCGCAGCCGTCGCGCTCTATGCGGCGGCCGCTGTTCTGCGCGACAAGCGCTGAACAGCAAAACGGCGGGCTTTCGCCCGCCGCATCGCTCAATTTTCGAATTCTGCGCAGATCAGGGCAGCTTTTTCGGCGGGCCGCCCATGGGACGCGGATGCACGACGCCGGGCATCCGGTTCATGTGCATGCGGGGCATCTGCATGTGCATGCGATGCATGCTGTGGCGCGGACCGCGATGCATGCCGCCGGGACCGACCATCGGATGGCGCGGACGATAGATGCCGCCCGGGCCGACCATCGGATGGCGCATGCTGTAGCGGCCGCCGTGGCGGAAGCCATGATGGCGGTAGCCATGGCGAAGACCGAAGCCGTGACGGTGGCCGAAACCATGACGATGGCCAAAGCCATGACGATATCCGCGATAGCCGTAGCCGCGCTGCCAGTGGCGGCGGTGCCAGCGGACGCCGCCGTCGCCCATGTACGAATAGGCGCGGCGATAGCCGGGCTCGTACCCGCGTTCCGCTTCACCGATGACCGGCGCCGCGTAGGACGGCCCCTGGTTCACGACGTACATCGGCCGCGACGCATAGCCGTGGCCATACGAAGAACCGCACGGACTGCACGGCGACGCGTAGCTCACGGGCGCCGCATAGGAATAGCTGTAGACGACCGGCGCCGTGTAATAGGCGACCGGCGCCGCATAGCCACCGCCGCAACCGCTGTAGCAGCTCGCGGAGGCGGTGGAGATCGAGAGAAGACTCGCCGCAGCCGCGACTGTGGCGGCGGCGAGCAGGCGGACGGGACGTCCTGACATTTTCTTACGCTCCCTTGTTACTAACGGCATTACTAACAACTCCTGCGAAGAAGCCTTCGACATTGGGGGCATGGCCCCAAACTCGGGTTCAGCGCCGCCTCTCGCGCGGCGCCAGGATGACCGGCGGCGGATCGATCGGCGGATATTCGGTGACCGGCGCGCGGAATTCGGATGCGGCCGACCAGTCGCGGCGAAAGCTCGTGGGACGCGGACGGACTTTCCGCGAGTCGATTTCATGGCGGCCGGCGCGCGGCACGCGGCCGGTCGCCGGGAAATAGCCGCGCTCGTCCCATGGCGCCGCGAATGCGACCGGTCCTTCGATCACCAGTTCGCCGTGGCCCGGACGCGCAAGTCCCCAGTCACCGTAAACGACCGCACCGTCCGCGATCACGCCGTTGATCATGACCGGCACGCCGGCCTTGCCGGGGATGACGATCGCCGGACCGGTTTGCGCGCGCGCAGGCATCGCGCTCGCCATCGAGGCGGCGCACAATGCAAGAAACAGGCGATAGCCAACGCGCATTCTGTCAACCGTTGCGGCTTTGGAATTTCCGCTCTCTGTCTAGCGAAAATGCGCGCGCGAAGCGGTTAACGGAGAGCGAAAATCATTTGGTAACATTAACCGGCCGTGGCTCGCCAAACGTGATCGGGCGGTGTCCCGCTCAGGGCTTCCCCCAACGCCCCGCCCCGCGGGGCGTTTTCTTTTTCCGCAGGAGTCGCCCCGTCGGGCAAATCACATCGCGAGTGTCGAGCTGGCCGGCTCGCGGTCGCACACGCGGTTCGATGGCAACCGGCTGGAGTTCGGCGATCATGTTCTCGATGCTTGCGATCACTTCGCGCGCGAACGGGCCGACGTCCTGGTAGAGCGTCATCAATATCAGAATCCGGCGGGCCGCAGCCGGATTGCTCGTGGCGCACTGGGTCAGCGTGCGACTGAAGAGTTCGCGCGGTTCCGGCATGTTCGACATGATCCGGTGCAACAATTCGCGTTTGCCTACATTGCGCCGGGCAGGCTGCCGGCGACTGCAATTCTCCAGCATCTTCGCCAGCCGCTGGAGGCGGCCCGCATAGGCGACCGGATCATAGATGCGCTTGAGAATATGCACGTAGTCGGCGAGGATTTCCGCGCGCGGTCGCAATGTCTCGAAGTTGAGCCCCATCGTGCACTGGTCCGCGCCCTTTAGATCCTTGCGATCCTTGCGCTCGAGGTGAGGATGCATGCGCCCCTCCTTTTCGAGCCGGCGCGTCAGCTGCGTGTTCGGCAACGCGTAAAGAAGGCCCACCATGCAGACCGGGATAGCGGCTTCCTCGATCAGATCGACCATCGCATCCGCCGCCGACTGCGTTTCGCTGTCGAAACCGATGATGAAACCTGCATGCACGAAAAGGCCGGCCGCGTAGATTCTGCGGAGGCTGTCCGCAATACTGCGTCGCGTATTCTGCTTTTTGCGCATCGCAACGAGGGTCGCGGTGTCCGGGCTCTCGATGCCGACAAAAACCCCGACGAAGTTGGCGCGGTTCAGCAGCATCAGGAGGTCGTGATCGTCGGCGAGATTGAGCGAGGCTTCCGTCGTGAACTCGAACGGATAGTCGTGCGCTTCGAGCCACTTTGCGAGATCGGGAAGGAAGGCCTTCACGGCCTTCTTGTTGCCGATGAGATTGTCGTCCACGAAATCGATGTGGCCGCGATAACCCAGACGATAGAGCTCATCGAGTTCTGCCAGCATCTGGGGATTGGTCTTGGCGCGCGGCACGCGCCCGTAGAGCTCGATGATGTCGCAGAACTCGCAGGTGAATGGGCAGCCGCGCGAGAACTGCACGCCGACGTGGAGGTAGTCATCGAATTTCAGGAGATCGAAGCGGGGAATCGGCGTCTTGGTCACGTCGACCTGAAATTTCTCGGCCTCGAACACCCCTTCGCGCGCACCCGCCTCCCAGGCTTCGACGAACTGGTCGATGACCCCTTCGGCTTCACCGAGGATGCGGAAATTCGCCGCCGGGAAGGCATGGGGAGACGATGTGATGCTCGGCCCGCCAACGGCGACCGGCTTTCCCCGCGCGCGGCAAAGGTCGACGATGTCAAGCGTATCGCCCCGCTGCGAGCAGCATGCCTCCGGTGAAGACCAGATCGGCCCAGTCAAGGTCCTCGTCGGTCAATTCCCCGGTGTTGCGGTCGACCAGCCGGACCGACCAGGAACGCGGCAGCAGCGCCGCGACAGTGATCAATCCCAGCGGTGGCGCCGTATGTTTTGCGCCGACAGCCTCGGAGGTCTTCTTGAAACTCCAGAAAGTCTCCGCCTCGAAGCGAGGGTAGACGATCAGCACGTTGCAGGCTTGTGCATCCAACATGCGGGCTCCCGTCGCCGCATGGTATATGCCGCAATGGTGCGCAAGTCGATGAGCCCTTTCGAGGGCTGCGAGAGGGAACAACGTCTTGTGGCGGGTGGGCGCGGCTGATATTTCGCTGCGCGGCGCATGCGTTCCGGCAGCCGGATTAGCTCAGCGGTAGAGCAGCGGTTTTGTAAACCGAAGGTCGGGGGTTCAATCCCCTCATCCGGCACCAGTTCCCTCCCGGCAATCCACACCCGCAGAATCAGACCAGCGACGCGCAACTGATCGCCGGCCGCAGTTCCGTTGGCAGCAAGCCGAGCCACCGTGCGCTCCATTCCGGCGCGCGGTCCTCCTGCATCACAAGGATGTGGCCGCAGCCCGCACACTGATGGACCGTGTGTCCCTCAAGCGATTGGAGCACCGGCACGTCCTGCACGCGCTCCATGCGGGTACCGCATTCGACGCAAGCGAAAGACTCCCGCGACCGTGATGTTCGCATGCTGCCGCTCCCTAAATCCGCCCGGTGCGATGCGTAACGTGGAAGTAAGGTACGGGTTTGTCCGTACGCGGCTGCGCACCGCTTTACGCGCGCGTACGGTAAACAGGAAGCAATTGAATTAAGTAGCCGCGCGAGGCGCGATTCCATTTTCAAATTGGCTGGCCGCGACTTGCTCCGGCATGTTGGCGCAACGCTCACAAAGCCGCCTCATTCTGCCGTCATTGCGCCACGGTGCGCAAAATTATCGCCACAACCGGCATTCTCGTTTTGCTGTGGATCGGCTGGTCCGCCTGGCCGTTCGCCGGGCTGTACGATCTCGCGCGCGCCGCGCAGTCGGGCGACATCGAACGGATCGAGCAGCGCGTCGATTTCGCAAGTCTCGGCCGTTCGCTCAGCGGACAGATCGTGCAGACCTATACACGGCTCGCCGGTGTGCCGGCCAATCGCGGCACCCTGATCGCGGGCCTTGCTTCGGCGGTCGCCGATCCGATCATCGCGCGGCTGCTCACGCGCGTGGCACTGGCCGAACTGGTGCAAAACGGCTGGCCGAAGAGCGCGCTTGGCGATCCCCCGGCGGACTTGCCGCGGCCGAACTGGAACGCGCTCGGCGATGTGTGGCCGCTCTATGCCAATTCCGAATACGGGATCGGCGAATTCCGCATCCGGCTTCCGGTGAGCGCGCCGCGCGAACGCAAATTCCGCATTCGGCTTGCGCTCAGGGGCTTGACCTGGAAGCTCAGCGGCATCGACCTGCCGCAGGACTTGCTGGAACGTCTCGCGCGCGAACTGATCAAGCAGCAAGGCAAGCCCGGATAGCGCAAAGCGGGATAGCGATTGACGGCCGCCGAAGCCCCGCCCATGCTCCGCTCATGCGCATCGTGCTGATCGTTCTCCTGCTTTTCGCCGCGCCTGCCGCGCAGGCCGGATACGACGGCCGGAACTTCGGCTTCTATAACGATCCGCTGGTGTTCGGCATGTCCAAGGACCAGGTCGCGCGCGTGGTCGAGGCGCCGCTGATCTATCTGTCCGGCCCGCGCGATTCCGAGCGCTATCTGGTTGAGCGGCCTTCGAGCGTGCCCGGCTTCTATCCGGTGGACATGCGCATCGTGCTGCAGTTCCGCCGCGGCAAGCTCACCGGCTGGCGCCGCGACTGGCAGATGCGGCCGTACTGGTTCTGACCCTGCCGGGCGACGGCTTGGCGTCCTGTCGCCCAAGGCTTATGAATCGGCCCATGCAGGCCGCACGGCCCAACACTCAGGCGAGGACATCATGACCACCAACCTCGGCACCATGGAAGAGCTGCCGCTCGACTATCGCGAGGCGGTGCAGAACGCCAACACCACGCCGCTGTGGCCGCTGATGCGCAAGGCGCTGCCGCACGACACGCCGGTGCCGCAGAGCAAGGCCTGCCTGTGGGCCTACGACACGGTGCGTCCGCTGCTGTTGCGCGCGGGCGAACTCACGCCGGTCGAGAAAGCCGAACGGCGCGTACTGATCCTCTCCGATCCGGGCCGCGGCCCGGGCGCCATGCGCGTCGCCGGGCCGATCTTTTGCGGCATGCAACTCCTGCTGCCTGGCGAGAAGGCGCCGGCGCATCGCCACACGCCGAGCGCCGCGCGCATCGCGATCGAGGGCGAAGGCGCCTACACCATCGTGAACGGCGAAAAGTGCATGATGGAGCGCGGCGACGTGATCCTCACGCCCGGCGGCGCATGGCACGATCACGGCCATGACGGCAAAGGTCCGGTGATCTGGCTCGATGCGCTCGACCTGCCGCTGTTCATCGATCTCGAAGCCGCCTACTCGGTCGAGCGCGAATTGCAGGCGCCGAAGAACCGCCCGGACGCGTCCGAGGTCGAGTACGCAACGCCCGGCATGGTGCCGGCACGGCGCAACGGCCACGCGCGGCCGAGCTATCCGATGATGCGCTATCCGTGGGTCAATGCCGTGAAGGGCTTGCGCGCGCTCGCCGAGCACACGCCGCGCGGCGAGCCGGTCGAGCTCGACTACGTCAACCCGGAAACCGGCGACGCCTGCCTGCCGACCATGGGCTTCACCGCCATGATGCTGCGGCCGGGCGAGACCGTGAAACCGCCGCTGCGGTCCACATCGGCGGTGCATCACGTCGTCGAAGGCTCCGGCAAATCGACCATCAACGGCGAGACGTTCAACTGGAAGCGCGGCGACACGTTCTCGGCGCCCTGCTTCGCGCTGATCGAGCATAGCGCCGCCAAGGAGCCCGCGTTTCTGATCCGCGTGCACGACACGCCGCTGCAAGAGAAACTCAACTACTACGAGGAGCGGCCACGGCCGCAGTAAGTTCACGCGGCGCGGCCCGGGCCCGCCAAGGCGCCTGCGGCCTGGATTTCAAAGCGCGAAATCACAGTTCGCCATCTCATACGCCTTGACTCGCCCCCGTTGGCGCTATTTCCTTGCGCCGCCTACAAAAAACGCGGGGAAATGCCTTGGACGAGCGGACAGTTCGCGGCAAAGCCACAGTGAGCCCGGCCGTGCCGCGGCAGCGCGGCGAACAGCACAGCATCCAGTCGGTCGACCGCGCGATCACGTTGCTCGAAGCGATCGCCGAAGCTGGTGGCGAAACCACGCTGACCGAACTCTCCCGCCGCACCCGGCTCAACATTTCCACCTGCCACCACCTGCTCTCGACCTTGGTGCAGCGCGGCTATGTGGCGAAAGTGCCGGTGCGGCGCTCCTACGCGCTCGGCGCGCGTATTCTTTATCTCAGCAATGCCTGCCTGACGCAGGTCGATCTTCCGGCGCGCGCTGCGCCGTTCATCGAGCAAATCAACGAGAAAACCGGCGAGACCGTGCACCTCGCGGTGCTGCAAGGCGACGCCATGATGAAAGTCGCCAAGCGCGAGTCGCGCCACCCGGTGCGCGTCGACACCGGCACGCTCGGCAAGACCGATGCCCCTCACGCAACCGCGAGCGGCAAGGCGATGCTCGCCTGGCTGCCCGAGGCCGACATGCGCCGCGTTCTCTCGCATGGCCTGAACCGCTACACGCCAAAGACGATCACCGAATGGCCGGACCTGATCGAGGCGTTGCGCCACGTGCGCCGCAACGGCTACGCGATGGATGACGAGGAGTATCAGCCGGGCGTGATTTGCATCGGCGCCGCGATCCGCGACCAGAACGGCGCGGTGGTGGGCGCGATCAGCGCCTCCACGCCGACCATGCGCGCGAGCGAAGATCATCTCAGGCTCGTCCGCGAAGAGGTCTTGGGCGCTGTGCGCGCGCTGTCCGCCGGGCTGGCTGAACTTGGATCGCAGTTTCCGCATCGTCCGCCCGCCGCGGCGGAGTGAATCAGGAGAAAACCGATGTACGCACCGCCCGGCGTGAAGACCAGCCCGGACATGGCCGTGCCCGATACCATGCGCGCATGGGTGCTGGGCGATCCGGGCGAACTGAAGCTCACCGACAAGCCGGTGCCGGTGCCGAAGCGCGCCGAGGTGCTGGTGCGCATCGACGCGGTCGCGATCTGCGCGACCGATCTGGAGATCATCTGGCACGGCCCGCCCGCCTCCATTCAGGGCGGCATGCCGTTCAACAAGAACTGGACGCCGGGCCACGAATACATGGGCACCGTCGCGGCGCTCGGCCCCGGCGTCGATGAATACACGATCGGCCAGCGCGTCACGGTGGAGATCCACGCGGGCTGCGGCCAGTGCAAGCGCTGCCGCGCCGGCATGTACACGTCGTGCCACAACTACGGGCTCAATTACGGCGACGTCGACAAGGGCCACCGGGCCAACGGCTTCACCACCGATGGCGGCTTCTGCGAATATCAGGTCAACAACATCAACACCTTGGTGGCGATTCCGGACTCAATGTCTGACGAGGAAGCAACCCTTGTCGTGACGGCAGGCACCGCGATGTACGGCCTGACCGAGTTGGGCGGGCTGGTGGCGGGCGAAAGTGTCGTGGTCACGGGACCGGGGCCGATCGGCCTGCTCGGGGTTGCGGTCGCGAAGGCGCTCGGCGCCCAGCCGGTGATCCTCACCGGCACGCGCGACAACCGGCTCAAGATCGGGCTGGAGCTTGGCGCGGATTACGTCGTCAACGTGCGTAACGAACCGGACGCCGTCGCCGCGGTAAAAAAGCTGAACGGCGGAAAGGGTGTCGATTACGTGGTGGAATGCGCCGGCGGGCCGAACTCGGTCAACGAGGCGATCCGCATGGTCAATCGCGGCGGCAAGGTGTGCCTTGCGGCCTTCCCGCATGAGGAAACGCCGGTCGATATCGCGCATATCGTGCGCAACAACATCTACCTCTATGGCATCCGCGGCGAGGGCAAGAGCGCGACCCACCGCGCCGAGGCGTTCATGTCGCAGAAGCGCTTCGACGCCACCAAGGTGCACACGCACACCTTCCCGCTCGAAGATTTGCCGACCGCGATCAAGTACGCACGCGAACGCATCGACGACGCCATCAAGGTGGTGGTGAAGACGCGCGGTACCGTGGCGCAACGAGTCGCGGCGGAATAATTTGCTTATCCCTCCCCCGAAGGGGGAGGGTCGGCGAGCAGCGAGCCGGGGTGGGGTCGCGCCGACAATAATGAACCCCACCCGGTCGCTACGCGACCACCCTCCCCGCTCCGCGGGGAGGGATAGGAAAATCGGGAGGACAGCATCATGCGGACGTTCGTCTCTGCACTGGCCGCCCTGCTCGCTATCGTCTCCGGCCCGGCCACAGCGCAGCCCTATCCGTCACGCCCCATCACGGTGGTCGTGCCGTTCCCGGCGGGCGGGCCGAGCGACGTCGTGGCGCGCATCGTCGCCGAGCACATGGGCAGGGTGCTGGGGCAAACCATGGTGATCGAGAATGTCGGCGGCGCCGGCGGCACGATCGGCTCGGCGCGAGTCGCGGCCGCAGCGCCGGACGGCTACACCCTGCTCGCCGGCAGCATGGGCTCGCACGTCTCCGCACCGGTGCTCACGCCGAACCTGAAATACGAACCCGCGCGCGACTTCGAGCCGATCGGCTTCACCGCGCATGCGCCCGCCGTCATCGTGGCAAGGAAGGACTTTCCCGCGAAGGACCTGCGCGAATTTCTCAGCCACCTGAAGCAACACGGCGGCGGCGTGAAGCAGGCGCACGGCGGCATCGGCTCGTCGTCGCACATGGCCTGCGTGCTGTTTTCATCGGGCACCGGCGTGAAGCCGACGGCCGTCGCCTATCGCGGTACCGGTCCGGCGATGAACGACCTGATCGGCGGGCATGTCGATTATTTCTGCGAGCAGGCCGTGAGCGTGACCGGGCAGATCACATCCGGCGCGATCAAGGCCTACGCGGTCTCATCGCCGCAGCGCATCGCGAGCCTGCCCGACGTGCCGACTGCGAAAGAACTCGGCGTCGACTATCAGATGAACATCTGGGCCGGAAATCTTTGCGCCGAAGGGCGTGTCGAAGGAGATCGTCGACAGGCTCGCGGGCGCGCTCGACAGCACGCTCGACGACGCAAGCGTGCAGAAGCGCCTGACCGATCTCGGCGGCGCGATCCCCGCCAAGGAGGAGCGCAGCTCCGCGAAGTTCGACGCGTTCGTGAAGGCCGAAATCGCACGCTGGGAACCGATCCTCAAGGCGGCGGGTGCGAGCAACTAGAGGGAGCGGCCGGCTGTCGTGTTCACGTCTGTGTGTGCGACGGCAGGCCGCGCTGCGGATCGGTTATGATCGGCGCTAGGTTGGCCCCATGACGGCCGACCGGAGACCAGAACGTTGAGTGATTTCACCCGCCGCAATCTTCTCGCCGGCGCTTCTATCGCGGCCGCGGGTGCGGCCGCGCCCGCGCAAGCCGCCGCGCCAGCGGCCGGCAAGCAGGCTCCGAGCATCTACCGCTATCGCATCGGCAGCATGGAGCTGACCGCGATCTACGATGGCGTGTGGTACCGGCCGATCGACGAGAAATTCATCCGCAATGCAAACTACGGCGATGTGCAGAGGGCGATGTCGGACGCCTTCATGCCGGCCGAACAACTCGCGACGCCGTTCACGACGCTGCTGGTGAACACCGGCAAGAAACTCATCCTGCTCGACACCGGCACCGGCGGACAGGTCGCCTCGACGGCGGGCTCGTTCAGCGCGAACCTGATCGCGGCGGGCATCAATCCGAAGTCGATCGATCAGATCGTCATCTCGCATTTCCACCCCGACCACATCAACGGCATCAAGACCAAGGACAACGGCCTGATATTTCCCAATGCCGAGATTCTGGTGCCGGAAGCCGAGTGGAAATTCTGGAGCGACGACGCAAACATGCGCGCCGCGTCCGATGGGCTGAAGACCGTCTTTCATAATGTACGCCGCATCTTCACCGACATCGCCAAGGACGTGACACGCTACCGGCCCGGCAAGGTCGTCGCGCCCGGCGTCGAGACGGTCGACGCACCCGGCCACACGCCCGGCCACACAGTATTCGCGATACAGTCCGGCAAGGACTCCATGCTGGTGCTGAGCGACACCACGCAGCATCCCGCGCTTTTCGCGCGCAATCCCGACTGGCAGCCGCAATTCGACATCGACGGTGGGACCGCCGTCACGACGCGCAAGAAGCTGCTCGACCGCGCCGCGGCCGACCGCATGCTGGTGACGGGTTATCATTTTCCGTTCCCGGCCTGCGGCCACATCGTCAAGACGGCCACCGGCTACGAGCACGTGCCGCTGCTGTGGAATATCAACGTGTGATGCGCTCGTGTCCCGCACGCGGGTGCTATTTCGGCAACAGCTGAGGCAAATTTCCGCAGGCGCGTTGACTCGGCGCCGGGCGTCGCCTCCACTCGGAACCGGTTCAGGTGTGCCGTCCCTCGGTTGGGGCGGCCAAGAGGGAATCCGGTGAAATTGGCCGCACGTTGCGGCGAATCGATCCCGGGACTGCCCCCGCAACTGTGAGCGGTGAGCGCTTCTTCACGATGCCACTGGGGTAACCCGGGAAGGCGAGGAAGCGCTACGACCCGCGAGTCAGGAGACCTGCCTGGACCAGTCACCCTTCCGATGCACGGGGCGTGCAATCGGGGCGGCTTCCGCAGCGGTGACGTGCTGAAACCGTCGCGGGGCATACGGGTGGTACGTTCTCCTCAAAGCCAAACACAGAGCGCGCAGCGCCTGCGCCTCCGCGACATGTTCACCCCTTTTGGGAGCATGTCATGTTCACTCGTCTTACGACACGCACGCTACTGCGTTTCGGCCTCGCGGCCGGCGCCCTGCTCGCTGCGCTTGGCGTAGCCAACGCGCAAACCGTGCTGCCCGAACTGCTCGTCATCTCGCCGAGCCTCGTGCCGATCGAAGCCTCGAAGTCCGGCTCGTCCGTCACCGCCATGAGCGGCGAGGAAATCCGCTCCAGCGGCTTTTCCCAGCTCTCCGACGTGATGCGCACGTTCCCCGGCATGCATGTAAGCCAGTCAGGCTCACGCGGCTCGCTCACGCAATTCCGCGTGCGCGGCGCGGAAGCCAACCATCTGCTTGTGATGATTGACGGCGTGCCGGCGAATGCCATCGGCGACGGCGAGTACAATTTCGCCGATATTCCGATCGACGACATCGAGCGCGTCGAATTGCTGCGCGGCCCGCAATCCGGGCTGTATGGCGCCAACGCGCAATCCGGCGTGCTGACCATCGTCACCAAGTCCGGGCGCGGCCTCACCAAACCGGAATTCAACGCACGCTTTGAGGCTGGCACGCAGAAATCCGCCGAAGGTGCCGCGACCTTCCGCGCCGCGGTCGGTCCGGTCTATGGCTCGGTCACGGCCACCAGCGCGACCACCAATGGCTTCAATATCGCGCGCAACGGGTCTGAGACCGACCGCGCCCAGCGCACCGCCGTAACCGCCAAGGCCGGTATCGACCTCACCCCCTATCTCAACGTCGAGGGTTTCCTGCGTCACTCGCGGCGCAAGGCGGATTTCGATCCGCAGGACCCGAACTTCCTGAACACCGGCCTGGTCGAGGACGCGCCCGGCTATTTCACGCGCATCGAGGACACCCTTGCGCGCGTCGAAGGCACGCTGAAGCTGTTCGACGATCGCTGGATCCAGTCGGCGAAATGGGCCACTTCGCGGCAGAATCTCGCCGCCACGGAAGCGTTTTTTCAAAGCTCGTCATCGCTCGGCACCGCCGAGACAGTATCCTACAAGAGTGCGCTGCTGCTCGACTCCATGTTCGCCGGCGGCGAGAAGCACCGCATCACCGGACTGGTCGAGCACCGGCGCGAGCAGTTTTCGTTCGACAGCATCTTCCTGTTCGGGCCGGACCTCGACGCGGCGCGCAACGGCCGCACCCGCACTTCCACCGGCGTCGCCGGCGAATACGTGCTCGACCTGCTGGCGACCGGCACCACGGTTTCGGCCGCGGTCCGCCAGGACTTCAACGATCCGTTCGAGGATCAGCTGACCTGGCGTTTCTCGCTGTCGCAGAAAGTTGCCCCGATCGGCGGGCGGCTGCACGCCAGTGTCGGACGCGGCGTTACCAATCCAAGCTTCATCGAGCAGTTCGGCTTCCTGACGAGCAGCTTCGTTCCCAACGCGACGCTCGTGCCGGAAAGCTCGATCGGCTGGGACGTCGGCTGGGAGCAGACCTTCTGGGACGGCCGCGTCGTCATCGACGTGACCTATTTCAATTCGCGGCTCGAGCACGAGATCGTCTTCGTTTCGCTGCCGGCGTTCAAAAGCTCGGTGCGCAATCTCGACGGCACCTCGACCCGGCAGGGCGTGGAAGCGACGGGCAAATTCCGCCCGTTCGACTGGCTCACCCTCGCCGCCACCTACACCTACACAGACGCGCGCGACGACAAAGGCGTGCAGGAAATCCGCCGGCCGCCGCATGCGGCGTCGGGGTCGGCCACCGTGTTGTTCGATTCAGGGACGCGGCAAGGCGACCGTCAACGTCATCTACAACGGCAAGATGACCGACACGATCTTCACCTTCCCGTCCTCGGCCACCACGCTCAATGCCTACACGCTGGTTGGCGGGCAAATCTCCTACGACACGACCCCCTGGTCCACGATCTACATCCGGGGCGAAAACGTGTTCAGTCAGCGCTACGAGGAAGTGTACTCGTTTCGCTCGCCCGGCGCCGCGGTCTATGCCGGCGTGAAGGTGCGGACGAACTAAAGTCTTGGGCGCGTGAAACCGGCCCGCGGCCCGGCCGTATCGTCTGGGCTGCCGGCTGTCCGGAACCGCGCGATCACGGCGAGTTGAAGGCCGTTGCCGGAATGCGGCGCGTCGTGCGCCTGTTCCCGTCTTATGCTAAGAGGCATGCGCATCACGCTCAGGGAGGAAGTCCGAATGACCCGTCACAATCGCCTCGGCACGCTGGCCGTTGCATCCCTTTTCGCGCTCTCGCTCGGCGTCGGGGCTGCTTTCGCGGCCGGTGAGCCGGACCCGAAGCCGACCCCCCCGGCGCCATCCAAGGGCGAGCCGAAGGCCAAGTCCGGATCGAAGAAGAAAAAAGAGCAGAAGTCCGAGCAGGAGTTCCGCAACCAGTATCGCGCCGCCTATGCGCTGGTGCAGGACGGCAAATACGCCGAAGCGTTCGCGGCCTTCAAGGCGATGGACGAGGACGCTCATCCCGACGTCGCGAACTATCTCGGCTACACGGCCCGCAAGCTCGGCGACTACGACCTGTCCAAGGTCTGGTACGAGCGCGCGCTCAAATCCGACCCGAAGCATGTGCGCACCTGGCAGTACTACGGCATGTGGCACGTCGAGCAGGGCAACAGGCTCAAGGCCGCCGACTTCCTGGAGCAGATCCGCCTGATCTGCGGCACGGAGTGCAAGGAGTACCAGGACCTCAAGGGCGGCATGGAAGGCACCGTCACCTACTGAGCTAACCCGCATCGCGCGTGCGCGAGCATCGGAGGAAGCAATGACCCATCGTCTTGGCGTTGTGACGCTTGCATCCCTGTTCGCGCTCTCGCTCGGCGCCGGCGGCGCGATCGCTGCCGGGCGGGGCGGCGGCGGCCCGCCGGAAAGTCGCGATCCCAATCCGGTGCAACAGCAGAAACCGGCCGGCCAGCCGAAGGAAACCACGACGCAGCCGAAGAAAAAGAAGGAGCAGAAATCCGAGCAGGATTTCCGCGACGGCTACCGCCTCGCCTTCATGCTGGTGCAGGCCGAGCGTTACGACGCCGCATTCGCGGCTTTCAAGCAACTCGATGCCGACGACGTGCCGGACGTCGCGAATTATCTCGGCTACACGGCGCGCAAGCTCGGCGACTACGAGCTGTCCCGGGCCTGGTACGAACGCGCGCTCGCGTCCGATCCCAAGCACGTGCGCACCTGGCAGTATTACGGCATGTGGCACGTCGAGCAGGGCAACAGGCTCAAGGCCGCCGACTTCCTGGAGCAGATCCGCCTGATCTGCGGCACCGAGTGCAAGGAGTACCAGGACCTCAAGGGCGGCATGGAAGGCACCGTCACATACTGAGCTAACCCGCACCGCGCGTGCGCGAGCATCGGAGGAAGCAATGACCCATCGTCTTGGCGTTGTGACGCTTGCATCCCTGTTCGCGCTCTCGCTCGGCGCCGGCGGCGCGATCGCTGCCGGCGGCGGCGGCCCGCCGGAAAGTCGCGATCCCAATCCGGTGCAACAGCAGAAACCGGCCGGCCAGCCGAAAGAACCCACGACGCAGCCGAAGAAAAAGAAGGAGCAGAAATCCGAGCAGGATTTCCGCGACGGCTACCGCCTCGCCTTCATGCTGGTGCAGGCCGAGCAGTACGACGCCGCATTCGCGGCTTTCAAGCAACTCGATGCCGACGACGTGCCGGACGTCGCGAATTATCTCGGCTACACGGCGCGCAAGCTCGGCGACTACGAGCTGTCCCGGGCCTGGTACGAGCGCGCGCTCGCGTCCGATCCCAAACACGTGCGCACCTGGCAGTATTACGGCATGTGGCACGTCGAACGGGGCAACAAGCTCAAGGCCGCCGATTTCCTGGAGCAAATCCGCCTGATCTGCGGCACCGAGTGCAAGGAGTATCAGGATTTGAAAGGCGGGATGGAAGGCACTGTGACGTACTAACCGGCCGCTGCGCCTCTCCGAATCCTCATCCTGAGGAGCAATCCGCTGGATTGCGTCTCGAAGGATGGCACACGCTCCGCTTCGGGCCATGCTTCGAGACGCGCCGCAGAAGCGGCGCTCCTCAGCATGAGGCCCGAGGTTCCGTCTCCTTCATCAGCCAGTCCAGATACCCCGGCTCGCCGCCCTCGATCGGCAGCACCAGGATGGCCGGCGTCGTGTAGGAGTGCATCTCCTTCACGGCCGCCCGCACGGCTTCGGCGAGCGAGGCGCGGGTCTTGATGATCA
Organism: uncultured Alphaproteobacteria bacterium; assembly: GCA_963800695.1. Taxonomy (GTDB): domain Bacteria; phylum Pseudomonadota; class Alphaproteobacteria; order Rhizobiales; family Xanthobacteraceae; genus PALSA-894. Next base: position 24,803 of record CAWDCA010000001.1, read on the forward strand.
TTACGACCTCCTCGCCGCGCTCGATCGCGCCCTCCCACCAGTAGTGCGAAATCATGCCGGGCAGGATGTTCACGCAGGCCGCGAGCCGGCGCTCCAGCACCGCCTTGCCGATCCGCTCCGCCTCGACAAGGGATGGATAGGTCGTATAGACGAAAACCGCGCGCTCGGCGTTCATGAGCATCCTCCCAGCGGCCGGCTGCGCCCGATGCCGCCAGACCGAGACCGATGACCACTTCCCGCCGCCAGCGGATCGCCTTTGTCGCAAGCCCGACGCCCGAGGCGCAAGACACGCGTGCCCGGCTCGCCAAGCGCTACGGCGACACGCCCCCCGAGGACGCCGACGTGATCGTCGCGCTCGGCGGCGACGGCGTGATGCTGCAAACCCTGCACAGGTTCATGACCTCCGGCAAGCCGATCTACGGCATGCACCGCGGGACGGTCGGCTTCCTGATGAACGAGTTTCGCGAGGAAGGGTTGCCGGAGCGTTTGGCGGAAGCCGGCACCACGCTGATCCACCCGCTCCTGATGTCGGTGATCGACGCCAAGGGCAACCGCCACGAGGCCCACGCCATCAACGAGGTGTCGCTGTTCCGTCAGACATACCAGTTGGCGCGCTTTCGCATCCTGATCGATGGTAAGGAACGCCTCGCCGGACTGGCCGCCGACGGCGTGATGGTCGCAACCCCCGCCGGCTCCACCGCCTATAATCTCTCGGCGCAGGGCCCGATCATCCCGATCAACGCGCCGCTGCTTGCGCTGACCCCGATCAGCCCGTTCCGCCCGCGCCGCTGGCGCGGCGCGCTGCTGCCCGACACCGCGCGGGTCGGGATCGAGGTGCTCGAAGCCGACAAGCGCCCGGTCGCGGCGGTCGCCGACCATGACGAGGTGCGCGATGTGCGCAGCGTCGAAGTCAGCATGGACCACAAGATCGCCATTCCGATGCTGTTCGACCCCGGCCACAGCCTGGACGAGCGCATTCTGCGCGAGCAGTTCGGGTACTAGCTGTGTCCCGGACGCGGCGCAGCGCGACAGCGGTGCGCCGCTGATCCGGGACCGCCACAGCCTCGGACGGTCCCGGTTCTGCAGCGCAGTACTCGCTATCGCTCGCACCGCGCTGCGCCCGGGACACGGTTTCATCCTAAACGGTTCGTTAACGACGATTCCCTAGCCTGAACGGGAACGTGCCGGCGGCTATTCGCCTTCGCGCGTCTTTCAGGCTGCCATGGTCCGCATCGACTTCAACCGGCTGCGCTTCCTCGTCATCGACGACAATGCGCACATGCGCCGCATCATGAAGACGCTGCTGCACGGCTTCGGTACGCGCGAGGTGTACGAGGCGGAAGACGGCGCGGCCGGGCTGGAAGGGTTCACCCACTATTCCCCCGACATCGTCATCACCGACTGGGCGATGCCGATCTTCGACGGGCTCGAGCTGACCCAGATGATCCGCCAGCCGGGCGCCAACACCAATCCCTATGTGCCGATCATCATGCTGACCGGCCATTCGGAGAAAAAGCGCGTGATCGCGGCGCGCGATGCCGGCGTCACCGAATTCCTGGCGAAGCCGATCTCGGCCAAGGGACTCTATCAGCGGGTGCTCAACGTGGTCGCCAATCCGCGCCCGTTCATCCGCACCAAAAGTTATTTCGGGCCGGACCGGCGTCGCAATGCCAATCCGAACTATTCCGGCACCGAGCGGCGCAAGGGCGGCAAGGCCGACGTGATCAAGCAGCAGCCGCTGCTCGAAAAAGCAATGACCACCGCATAAGTGACGCAGGAAGGCGCGAATGAGCGAGAAGAAGGCCAATCTGGCGGCGGTGTCGACGTTCGCCGATCATGAAGTGATCGTGCCGCCGAACAAGCTCAAGAAGGCGGTAGAGAAGCTCAAGCCCGGGGCCAGGATCGAGTTCGATCCGGTCGCGCGCGCCGAGGCCGCGCTCGCCGAACTGGCCGACGATTTCTCCGTATGGATGGATCAGGAATGCGCGCGGCTCGACATCGCGCGCAACACCATCAAGGCGTCCGGCATCACGCCCGGCAATCGCGACGTGCTGTTCCGCGCCGTGCACGACATCAAGGGACAGGCCGCGACCTTCGGCTTTCCGCAGGTCGCGCCGGTCGCCGACAGCCTATGCCGGCTGATCGAGCATACGCCGGACATCGAGCGTCTCCCGCTGCGCCTGATCGATCAGCATGTCGACGCGATCCGCGCCATCACGCATCGCAACACGCGCGGCGACGGCAACAAGTACGCGGCGCAGCTCGCGCAAAAACTGCGTCAGGTGACGGATGAGTTCCTCATCGCGGAGAACCGCGACCGGCCGGATGCTCTGGAATCGATCCTGTCGCCGGCGCTTTCGCCGTCCGCGTAAAGCTTACGCCGCGGCGGCGGCGCGGCCGGTGTCGTTGGCGGGCACAATGTTACTCATGTTCCCCACCTCGACGAGATCGTCGCAGAACAGCCGCGCCTCTTCGCGCGCGGCTTCCGTGGCATAGCGGCGCAGCAGCGTCATCAGCGGCTCGACATCGCCCGCCGGCATGCGTGCGCAGCTTGTCAGCACGCGTTCCACCATGCGGCGCTTGAGCCGCGTGGTGCCGCCCGGCTCCGCCTGCATGCCTGTGTCCTGCATCGCCTCGATGGCGGCGCGGAACGCCGGATAGACCGAGGCCGGCAGTCCCGCACGCTGGTAGACCGCCTTGAAACCGGCCGCGCGCCGGTCATGCAGCAGCGCGCTCACGCGCGAGGCCGGCAACCCGGTCAGCTCGGCGAGCGCCTGCTCGAAGAAGTCGATGTTGCCCGAGAGCAGCGAGCGCAGCACAAGGCCGGCGGTAAGTTGTCCGGTCGCGCGCAAATGGCCGATCAACGGCGAGACCTCGGTGCTCTGCGAGACCGCGGCGAGAATCACGGTCGCCTTCTCGCAGGCCTCCTGCGCGATGCGCTGCGCCCTGCCCTCTTCCAGCCAATTCCGCGCCACCACGAACCCGGCGAGCGATTCGGACAGCTTGACCACCAGCACCTGGCGGATCGCAACCGGCAGGTCGGGCCACGCGAACAGCGATTCCCGGATCGCCCCGAGATGCCCGAAGCGCTCCACGATGCGGTCGAGCGAGAACGCCGCCATGTCGGCGCCGGCATTTTCAATCAGGACCAGGCACGCCTCCGCGCAGCCGACTTCGGCGATCGCGGCCGAGACCGAGCGCGGCAAAGTCGCGCGCCGCGCGATGGCGCTCTGGATGTCGGCACCGCCGACCGCGATAGAGTCCACCAGGTCGGAGTCGAGCAAGAGCGGCGAGCGTTGCAGCACGATCGCGGCGATGTGCGGCTGGTCGTTGACCAGCGCATGCACCACGGCGGCCGGCGCATCGCGGCTGGAGCCGAGCGCATCGGCCAGCGCATGCCGCACCAGCGGCGAGGGATCGTCGAGCAGCATGATCATCGCGCCTTCGGCAGCGATGCGGTCGTCATGCGACAGGTCGGAGTGCAGATAGGCGCGTGCCAGCGCTGACGTCGCTTCCGCACGCTCGGCGGCCTCGGCCGTCCGGATCCACTGGAGAAAATGGCGAACGATCATGACAGACGCTACGAACCCACAAAGCCGCAACACACACGGCGATGGACGCAGCCTAAGCCCTGCGGCTTAACAAACGGTTCACCATAACTCTTTGGGATTCTTGCTGAATTGTTAATGCGACAAACCGCTGGCGTACCGCATGATCCGGCGAAGCGAGAGCCGGTTCGCCGAAAACGATCATGCGCCGTTAAGGCGTGGCACGACCGCGCCGCGCGGCGTCGTCATCGCGAGGATCGATCGACGCGAAGACCTTGTTCAATCCGCTGAGCAGGCGTTTGGGCTTGTGGTCATCCTGCTTGCACAGCGTCGTAAATCGCGAAATGAGTTCGGCCGACATCCCGCCAGGACCGAGCTTCTTCAGTTCGGTGATCTGGTTGTCGGCTGCCGGGAAGTCGCCGCGATACGAGTAGAATGCCGCCAACGCTGCACGGTTCATTGGCGAAGCGGGCATCAGGCGCACAGCCTGGGAAAGCCATCGCTCCGCCTCTTCAAATTGGCCGAGCTCGAAGTGAATCCGCCCCGCATGCGCGCTCCAAAGGCCGAGATAGTGATCCTTTGGGCTGAGGCGGATGGCGTACATCAGGTTGTCCAGCGCCTCCTGAAGTCGGTTTGTGTGCAGCAGAACGTATCCGATCGCCCCATAGGCGGGCGCGTAGCTCGGATTGAGTTCGATGGTCCGCGCGTAGTAGGAGAGAGCTTCCTCGGGCTGCGCCTTCCACATCGCAAGGCGGCCGAGAAAATACAGCGGCAGGCTCGCCTGCGGGTTGATCTGCAGCGCTTGCTTGAGAAGGCTCTCCGACTCTCGAAGCAACACGTCGCGATCGCCTGTCATCTGCCTTGTGTTGACGGCCACGGACTTGAACGCGCCGAGCCCGGTCAAAGCCGAGACGTTCCTGGGATCGAGCGCGAGGACATCCTGAAAGAGCTGCCCGCTCTCGTGCCCGCCGCGAAAGAATGCGAACTGATTCAGAGCCGCCCATCCCTTGCCGAGCAAGAGTCGATGGTGGGGTTGGCCGGCCCTCGGCCGCGAACCTCCATCATGCTGACCTGGAGTTGGCGCGCGAGCGCCCTGACGATCTCGTCCTGCACCTGGGGGCGGTCGGTATCGTCACGCTCGTAGCGCTCGGTCCACACGTGCAGCCGTGTTCTGGTATCGATGAGCGCGATATTGATGCGGACCTTCGTGCCGTCGACGCGCACGTCGCCCTCGACCACATATTGAACGCCGAGCTCCGTACCGATTGCCGCGACATCCACGGGCGGCTTCGCGTATTGGAGCGATGTGCTTCTCGCGATGACGCGCAGGCTCGGCACGCGCGACAAGTCATTGACCAGATCGTTGGATAACAGACCCGCCATGAGTTTCGCCGGACCCGACTCCGCCGGCACGGCGGTCAACGGCAGCACAAGCAATGCCGACATGCCGCGTCCTTGAACGGCGCGCGAGACGGCAGCACTTGGCACGGCGGCGTTGGGCGAGCGCCAGCCATTGTCCGGCAGGATACGCCGCAACCGCGCTGCTTGATGCCGTCTCCGACGGCATTTGCAGCAGCGCGTAGGCGAAAATTGCGCCCACGCAGACAAGCAACGCGGCCGCAAACTGCCAGACCCGGCGCGAGATGACGCGCGGCGATTGCCGCACGGGCATCGGCAAATCGGCTTGCGCGGCAGGCTGGCCCGCAACGGACCAGTCGCCGGAAATATCATCGGTTTGCGAAGTGGGCTGAATGCCCAGCGCGGCGCCGGGCAGTTGTTCGCCTTGCGAGGCATTGTCGGCTGAAGCTCCCGCCGGCAGGACAATCGTTGCCGACGATTTGAGCTTCTCGATCAGTTGCAACGTCTCGGGCTCGAGTTCGCTGTCGAACTCTTCGCCGACAACCCGCCTCGCCGTCTCCGCCTGAGCCAGCGCGGCCGTGCGCCCGCGGTGGCGGGCCAGAAGATCGATGAGCCGCCGCTGCGCTTCTTCGTTCGGGGGATCGAGCGCGACCAGGCGCTCGGCAGCCGCAATCGCGCCGTCCGCGTCGCCACCCTGTTCCCGCGCATGGATGCAGCGCTCGAAAATTTGCGCCGCGATGGTGCGAAAGCGTGCCCGTTCCTGATTGAGCCAGATGTCGAAGCTCTCGGCATCAACGCTGAGGCCGTCCAGCAGATCGCCGCCGTAGAGAGCCGACGCAACCGCGAGGTCGTCTCCGGATGCGTCGCCGGACAACGCCGCAAACTCTCTTGCGTCGACCGTCACGACGGCCGGATTGAGCGACAGTGTGTCGCGCCCGCTAATCAGCAGGTCCACGCCCGCGCTTTCGAGTTCGCGCCGCAGTCTGAGGAGGCTCTGCCGAAAACGCTTGCGCGCGTCGCCCTCAGGGTTGTCACCCCACAGCAGCGCAACCAGTCGCTCGCGCGACTCGGAGTAATCCGGCCGCAGCGCCAGGTAGGAAAGCAGGGCACGATGGCGCGGGCTGGAAATGTCGATGGGACGCGGGTTTTCCCGTCCCGCCACCGCGCTGAATCCGCCAAGCAGCCGAAGCCGGACCTGATTGTCTGATGGCACGCGGGGACACGGCTCCGGCACAGGCGCAGGTATCATGATGCACGGTAGAAGCCCGGATTACGCTGCGCAAGGCGCCGAAATCAGGGAACCCACGCGCCGAGGGCATCCTCGCGCTTTTGACGCCTGTGTGACGCAAATTATTGCCCACCAAACGCCCCGCGCGACGCTCCACGCGACGCCCGCGCGACGCAGGTCCGCTTACGAATCCCGCGAGCGCGGCACGGCAACGTCGTCCAGGTTGCCGATATCAACCTCGGCCCCGACGATTCTGGACCGCAGGATTTCATCGAATACAATGGCGCGCTGTACTTCACGGCGGCTAGCGCCATCGGGGGCCGCGAGCCGACGTGGCGGCGGCGAATGTCAATCCGCTCGACCACTATCACCTGAGTGGCTGAACCGAAGGCCGCGATCCTCAATCGGCTTCGACACGACCTCGTATCTGGCCGCTTATCCCGACGTGGCAGATGCTCACATCGATCCGCTCAAGCATTTCCTTGCCAACGGCATTCATGAGGGCCGCGCGCCCTTCGCGGACGGCGCCTGGGGATAGAGCACGGGACGATGTCTGCTCTTGTCCGCTTTGGCGAAGAGCGGACGCCGTGTTTTATGAGGACACGCGCTAGGCGGGGCGCCGCGTGGACGGCCGCATGAACTGGAACAGGTCGAGCGGCGCATTAAGGCTTGGCCGCGGCCGGCGCTGCGCCGAAATATCCGTCGGCGGCGCGACCGCTGCCTCGGGCTCGACGGATGCGGCGTGGCGCGCGCCCCACAATTCGCGCACGACCGGCGCGACGGGCCCGCGCTGGTCGGGGTGATAGAGCGTCTCGAACAGCGGTCCCTGCGTATTCTTCGATGGCGCGTCCGCGAACGCCGCGACGCGATCCGCGAATGTCGCGGACTCGTTTGCCGTCACGCTTGCGGTTGCACGCGTGGGCGCGACGGCCGCCGGGCTCACGACCGGACTCGCCGGCGCGACCGCCGCGACAGCGGACGCAGGCGCTGCCGGCGTGATCGCGAAGGTCCTCACGGTCTTCGGCGTCAGCACGCTGGTGTCGGCAACCTGCATCAGCGGGGGCGTTGCCGGAACGGGGGCCCTCGCGGCCGCAATCTGCGCGGCGGGCTTGACCACGTCGGCCGGCTTCGCGGCGGCAATCTGCGTCGCGCTGCCGATCACGTTGTGGCGCGAGACGAGCCCGGCGTAGACCTGCTTCAGGCTGCGCGCCGCACCCGCCTTGTCATAGAAGATCGAATTGTTCGCGTGCGCGGCACGCGGGAACAGCGCCGCCGCCTTGCCGTCCGGATTGGCTTCCGCGGCCTTGATGAAGCGCGATGCACCGGAGGCGCCGAGAAAATGCGCCATGTAGAGTTCGCCGTCGGTCGGCTTGCGGCCGAGGCGGTCGGTCAGCACCTTGGCGTTGGAGTTCGCAAACGCGCCGGCCATCACGGCATTCGCGGTCGGGTCCTTGCGCAGTGCGAAGATCTCGTTGCGCATCGCCGGGTCGGACACGACAAAGCGCCCCGAGGAGGTCTTGCTGATCGCGTCTGCGTACTTGCCGTAGCCGTGCGCCGCACCTGCCTGCTTCATCGTCCCGAGCCAGGTCTGGTCGATGAACTGGAACAGGCCGGTGGCCGAGGAGGTCTTGGCCTTGGCGTTGGGATTGAGATTGGATTCGCGCAGCGCCGTGTTGAGCAGATACTCGAAACCGGCGCCGGTTTTGCGCGCGGCATCGCGGATCGCGCCGGTCATGCGGGTGGCGAGATCCGTCGTCGCCCCGCTTACCCGGGCCGCAATATCGATCGCTGCATCGGTGCCCATGGGCGCGCCTTGGCTGGCCGGAACGTCTTCCCGCCGCCTTGCACCATCGGGCGTTATGGTAAATGACGGGTTAATTCGGAACCGGGCCCGGTGCTTTGGTTCCGCACGGGAGAGAAATAGATGGCCCAGATGACAGCCATGCGAAGCCCACGCGGAGGCATGTATTTCGAGGCTTTCGAGGTGGGGAAGCTCTACGAGCACACCTTGCGGCGCACCGTCACGCAGATGGACAACATGCTGTTCTCCAACATGACGCTCAATCCGCAGCCGCTGCACATCGATCGCGAGTTCTGCGAGAAGGAGACGCAGTGGGGCCAACCGCTGATGAATTCGCTGTTCACGCTGGGTCTCATGGTCGGAATTCAAGTCTCCGACATGACGGTCGGCACGACCATCGCGAACCTAGGGATGACCGACGTGAAATTCCCCCATCCGCTGTTCGAGGGCGACACCATCCATTGCTCGAGCGAGGTGCTCTCCAAGCGCGAGTCGAAGTCGCGCCCCGGCGCCGGCATCGTCGACCTGCACATCCGCGCCTACAATCAGGACAACAAGCTGGTCGCCGAGTGCAAGCGCCAGGCGTTCATGCTGATGGCGCCGAAGTAGATGCGCTCCTATTCTCTCTGTTCGTCCCCGCCGACAGCGAGACGCAAGCTCGCCAAGGGCGCCGAGTCCGGCGCCGACGCGATCATCCTCGATCTGGAGGATTCGGTGGCGGCCGACCGCAAGGCGGGCGCACGCGAAACCGCGCTCGCCTATCTGACGCAGCACGCTGCCGGGACGAAACGGCCGCGCCTCGTCGTGCGCGTCAATGCGCTCGACACGGGCCTGATCGACGCCGATCTCGATGCCGTGGTGGCCGGCCGGCCGGACATGATCCTGCTGCCGAAGGCGGAAGGCGGCGCGGCGGTGACGCATCTCGACGCCAAGCTCACGGCGCGCGAGGCGCTGCACGGCCTGCCCGAGGGATCGATCAGGATTCTCGCACTCGCAACCGAGACGGCCGCCTCGCTGTTCGTCTGCGGCACCTACCGCAATTCAAGCCCGCGGCTCACCGGCATCACCTGGGGCGCGGAGGATCTGTCGGCGGAGCTCGGCGCCGAGACCAATCGCGACGAACACGGCCGTTTCACCTCGCCCTACTGGCTCGCGCGCAATCTCTCGCTCGCGGCGGCATCCGCCGCGCGCGTGCAGGCGATCGACACGGTCTATGCGGATTTCCGCAACATGGACGGCTTGCGCGCGGAAGCAATCGAGGCGCGGCGCGACGGCTTCACCGCCAAGATGGCGATCCATCCGGCGCAAGTTGCGATCATCAACGAGGTGTTCACGCCGGGAGCAGACGAGATCGCCAAGGCGCAAGCCGTGGTCGCGGCCTTCGCGGCCGATCCGTCGGCCGGCGTGGTTGCGATCGGCGGCGTGATGTACGACCGCCCGCACCTCACGCGCGCCGAACGGCTGCTCGCGCGGGTAAAGGACGGCGCATAAAAAAATGCGCGGGACCGGCCCGCGCATTCAAGAAGAAATCAGCTCAGCCAGATATGGATCGCCGGATTACCAGCCGCAGGTATTGCAGCGCGGGCGCACCGGCACGACGACAGTGCGCGCGGGCGCGACCATCTGGGTGCGCTGCACGGTCGCGTATTGCGGCGGGACTTCCTCGTAACTCACGCCTTCCGGCGCGACCATCACGGTCTTCGGCACCATCACGGTTTCGTAGCGTGCCGGCGTGCGATGCGCGATGCGGCGGCCGGGCGAAACCATTACGGTCTCGTTCACGGTCTGATACTGCGGCGGGATCACCCGCTGCTGATAACAGGTGACGCACGGCTGCGGAGGCGGCGGCGGCGCGTAGCAGCCGTAGCAGCCCGCCGAAGCGGCGGTCGGAATGGCGGCGAGCGCCAACGTTGCGGTGGTGATAAGCGCGGCAAAAACGCGTGACATGATGTTACCCGCTGGGTTCGAGATGGCCTCCGGCGCGGAAGCATTTCGCGCCGATCCGAGCGGGAAAATAAACGCGAGCGCGCACGCACTCAACGAGAGTCGCGAATTTACCTTGATGGACGCAGTTAACGACGCGCGAACGATTCAGATCGCGTTCGATCAATCGGCTTTCGGCGCGTACACCGTCGCAGGGTCGAACGCCTTCTCGGCCTCGCGAAACTCGAGCAACAGCGCGGCATCCGGCGTCTTGCCGAGCGGCACCGCGCGGTAGAAACACGAGCGCCGCCCGGTGTGGCACGCGCCGGGACCTGACTGCTCGACCTTGATCCACACCGCGTCCTGGTCGCAGTCGATGCGCATCTCGGTCACGCGCTGGACGTGGCCGGACGTCTCGCCCTTGCGCCAGAGGCGGCGGCGCGACCGGCTGAAGTACCACGCCTCCCCGCTCTCGACGGTGCGGGCGAGCGCCTCGGCATTCATGTGCGCGACCATCAGCACGTCGCCGCTCGCTGCGTCCGTCGCCACGCAGGTCACGAGCCCGTCGGCGTCGAATTTGGGCGCGAGCCTGGCGCCTTCCTCGATCTCTTCGGTCGAGCCGCGCTCGGAGAATGTATAGGTGGTCACCGTAGCCTCGCCGGCGCGTGATCCCGAAAAGCAGGGTACCGGTTTTCGGATAAAGATCACGCGCAGATAGGAAAGCCGATCAGCGCGCGCCTCCGCGCACCATCGTGATGAAGCGCGCCTGCTCCTGCGGATCCTCGAACAGGCCGGTGAATTTCGTCGTCAGCGTCATCGAGCCGGGCTTGGCGACGCCGCGCATCGACATGCAGGTGTGCTCGGCTTCGAGCATCACGGCCGCGCCCTTGGGCTTTAGAATCTCCTCGATCGCGGTCGAAATCTGCGCGGTCAGATGTTCCTGCGTCTGCAGCCGCCGCGCATAGACGTCGATCAGCCGGGCGATCTTGGACAGTCCGACCACCCGGCCGGTCGGCACATAGGCGATGTGCGCCTTGCCGGTGAACGGCATGACGTGGTGCTCGCAATGCGAATAGAACGGGATGTCGCGCACCAGCACGAGGTCGTCGTAGCCGCCGGTCTCCGAGAAGGTGCGATCCAGCACCTCGGCGGGGCATTCCTTGTAACCGCCGAACAGTTCCTCATACGCGCTCACAAAGCGCTTCGGTGTCTCGACCAGGCCCTCGCGGTCCGGATTGTCGCCGATGTAGGAGAGCAGCGTGCGCACCGCGGCCTCGGCTTCGGCGCGCGACGGGCGCGGTTCGACCGCCACGGGCGCGGCGCGCACATGGTCCGACATGGGTTTTTCGGGCGCAGTGGTTTTCGGGAAATTCTTGACGACAGCGTCCATTACGGTCTCTCCGTTCGACCGGCACAAAGTGCCGGAGTGTCACCGGGTGGCCGCGGCTCAGGTGCACCGGATAGATCCCGGTACGGACGCCGCATTCCTCACTTTTCGCGCTTCGCCGTTAGGCGAGACGCCCCCAGAACCGTAGGCCCCCTTTTCCAGCCTGCGGTTCCGCTCCTATATAAGTTGCGAGAAGCTGGCCGGCAATCAATGCCCCCTGGCTGAATTTGCCGGAATTGGGCCAAATCCATGCTGAATGACGTCTATAACCGCCGGATCCTGGAGTTGGCGGGCACAATTCCCCGAATTGGCCGGCTGGAACACCCGGACGCCTCGGCGACTGCCCATTCCAAGCTGTGCGGCTCGACCGTGACGGTGGACCTTCGAATGGAAGGCGACACGGTCGCGGACTTTGCGCACGAGGTGAAAGCCTGCGCGCTCGGGCAGGCGTCCTCGTCGATCATGGCGCGCAATGTGATCGGCGCGAAAGCGAGCGAGCTCAAGGGCCTGCGCGAGACCGTTCGCAAGATGCTGAAGGAAAACGGCGCCCCGCCCGCGGACGGCAAGTGGGCCGACATCGCGGTGCTCGAGCCGGTGCGCGACTACAAGGCGCGGCATGCCTCGACGCTGCTGACGTTCGACGCAGTGGTCGATGCGATCAATCAGATCGAGGCGAAGCGTACTTCCAACGCGAAGGCGGCTGCGGAGTGAACCTGCTGCACGCCCCTCGCCTCGCCGGCCGCGGGCTGGTGAAAATCTACCGCTACACCCTCTCGCCGCTGATTGGCTTTCACTGCCGCCATCTTCCGACCTGCTCGGAATATGCCGACGAGGCGCTCGATCGCTACGGGCTTTGGGCCGGCTCGTGGATGACGCTCGCGCGGTTGCTGCGCTGTCACCCATGGGGAACGTCCGGCATCGATCGCGTGCCGGAAGCCGCGCCGCAAGGGGCGCATTGGTACGCCCCCTGGCGATACGCGCGGTGGTCCTGGGCTCAGCGAGCCGATTGAGCGAATTGCTCCAGCCGCCGCTTCGCCTCTCCCGAACCGAACTCCGCTGCCTTGGCGTACCACTCGCGCGCCTGGCGCGCATCGGCCGCAACACCGAGCACACCGAGCTTGCGCAGCACGCCTGACTCATAGGTCGAGCCGAGCGCGAGCGCCGCGCGGGCGTCACCCGCTTCCGCCGCGCGCGTGAGCATCAACCGCGCCGCCGCGATGTCGCCCTGCACGATCAGGTCCTCGCTCCGCTTCACCAGCATTGCGATTTCCTCGCGATCGAGCGCGCGCAGCGCTGGCACCGGTGCGGGCGCCGGTTCCGCCGCGACGGGCGATACCGCGACGGTCTTCACCGCCTGCGCGGGAATTGGCGTCTCCTGCGCCTCAGGCGCCGGACCCACCGCGGCAAACCGCTCGGCGAGCGCGACCGGCACGCTCCCGTCGGCCGAGGCCAGCTTGAACTCTTGCGGCGCTTGCCGGGGATTGCCGCTCTGCGCGGCGAAACGCGACCAGAAGGACGCCGGAGCCGCCTCGCCGTCCGCCTTCACCGCCAAGGAAAGCGGCGCGGTGCCGACCATGAAGAATGCCGCGAGCGCCGCCAGCCCGACGGCGCCGGCCACACGCGCCAGGATGCCGACCGCGGAGCCCGGCTCGCGCATCGGCGGCGCCGGCACGGCGACCGGATCGAGCGAGGGCCGCTCGCGCAAATGCCGCGCCGCGATGTCGCCGTCGAACGGCTTGTCGCGCCAGCGGCGTTTGCCGTCGGCCGCCTCCAGTGGCGCCGCGGCCGGCAAGGTGCGGCGGAATTCCTCGCTCGCATTGAGCGCCTTGTCGACCGCCGCCATTCCGGCATCGCCCGGCGCGTCGAGCGTTTCTTCACGCGCCCACGGTGGTGCATACATTGTCGGGAACATCGTGGGTGTATCGGCATTGCTTCGGATTGGAGCACTCATGACTTTTCCTCCCGCCGTCGGTGACGGCCTCACGCAACATGCCCCCTGGAGGATTGTCGGCGCGCGATCGAAGCAAGTACGCGTTCGATCGCGCGTATCGTTTATCTGCGCTCGCGTGCCTTCCACTGCAGAAATTCCTGGAATAACCGGTCGCGTTCCTCGGACGGCAGCGCGACTGCCTTCTCGCGCCTTCCTGCGACGAACTGATCGAACTGATCGCGCTCGCCTTGCGCCATGCCGTCGCGCTTGCGCAGCCACTCCTCGGCGCCCGCAAAGCGCGTCCAGCCCGGCAGCACCGCCGCGAGATTGGCTTCCTTCCACTTCGGATGACGCGGCGCCTTCTGGAATTCGGCGAGCTTTGGGAAAAATGCGTCGACGAACTTCTGGATGCGCCGGTAGCGGTCGGTGCCCTTCGGCCAGTTGAACGCGATCAGCACCGCGCCGACCGCGACCGTCTCGACCTTCTGGCCCGGCGCGATCAGTCCCGGATAATCCTCCGTCGTGAGCGTGGCCGGCAGATATTCGCTCTGCAGCGGCTTGGCATAGGCCACGGGCAGGATGCGCAAGCCATCCGCGGCCTTGAGCTTGATCATCGAGCCGGCGGGCTTGCCGGCGATCAGGATCGTCGCGGCGATCTCGCCGGATTTGAGCTTCTCGAACGCATCGGCCTGCCCCATGTTGACTTCCTCGGGTTTGACGCCGAGGCGCTCGAAAATATCGCGCGTGGACAGTTGCGTGCCCGAGCCGACGTCGGAGAAATTCACCCGCTTGCCGGCGAGCTGCTCGATCGACGTGATCCCTGCGTCCGCGCGGACGATCAGGTGCATCTCTTCGTTGAACAGCTTGGCGATGTAGACGATCTTGTCGTCGATCGTCCCGATTTCGTTCGTCTTCTTGAAATACGGCAGCAGGTTCGACTGCGTGATGCCGAGATCGACGCCTTTGAGGAAGCGCACATCCTTGATGTTCTGGCCGCCGCCCTTGCCGATCACCGGCAGAATGCGGAATTCGTCGCCGTCGTCGAGCACCGCCGACATGTCGTAGGCGACCGTCATGTAGGTGGCGTTCGGATTGCCCGAGACGATCGAGATCGTGTTGGCGTTGATGCGCTCGCCGAGACTGCCGAGCGCCGGCTTGTTCGGCATCGGCGGGCCGGAGCGCTGCGAATGCGCGGGCTCGGCTGCGAGCATTGCGGCGCATAGCGCGCCAAGAAAAAAGCAAACAGATGTCCACAGCCGGCAAGCCGGCCTTCCGTCCCAACCCATGACCTGTCCCCGTGCGACGGATCTACGCCAACGCAACACACTCAACGCGCTACGCACACCCGCATTGTCTGACGCTGTTTAACGCGGCGTGCCCGCACCGCGTCCCTTGAGCAGCCCAGCGTGCCCGCACTGCGCTGTTGAGAGATTGAGGTTCTCTCTTGACAGTGATGTTTGTGGGTTAGTTAGGCGTGATGTGGGCGCGCGTGAGGTATTTTCGCCCAGATTGAGTGCGCGATTCGTGGCGGACGCTGATGCGCCGATTGCGGCGAACGCGCGAGGAGATTGAAAAATCAGGACGAATGGCGCGCCGGTAAAGTTTGCCGGATTTTGCTTTGCACTTTTCGTTTCGGCGCGCCTGCGCTAAAAGCCCCCGCATCGAATCCCCGCTTACCCACGCCCGTTCGTGGGAGTGAGCAACCTGGAGCCCACTATGGTCGCCCTGACCTTTCCCGACGGCGCGCGCCGCGAATACCCCGACAACATCACCGGCCTCGACATCGCGAAGGGCATCTCGCCCTCGCTCGCCAAGCGCACCGTCGCGATGGCGCTCGACGGGCAGTTGGCCGATCTCTCCGACCCGATCGGACATGACGCAAAAATCGAGTTCGTCTCGCGCGACGACCCGCGCGCGCTCGAATTGATCCGCCATGACGCCGCGCATGTGCTGGCGGAAGCCGTGCAGACGCTGTGGCCCGGCACGCAAGTCACTATCGGTCCGGTGATCGAGAACGGCTTCTATTACGACTTCTTCCGGAACGAGCCGTTCACGCCCGAGGATTTTCCGGCGATCGAGAAGAAGATGCGCGAGATCGTCGCGCGCGACAAACCCTTCACCAAGCAGGAATGGGGCCGCGAGAAGACCAAGCAGGTGTTCCGCGACAAGGGCGAGATGTTCAAGGTCGAGCTGGTCGATGCGATCCCCGGCAACGAGCCGATCAAGATCTATCATCAGGGCGACTGGTTCGATTTGTGCCGCGGCCCGCACATGACGAGCGTCGGCAAGGTCGGCAGCGCGTTCCGGTTGATGAAGGTCGCGGGCGCGTACTGGCGCGGCGATTCCAACAACCCGATGCTCACCCGCATCTACGGCACCGCGTTCGCAAAGCAGGAAGAGCTCGACGCCTACCTGAAGCAGATCGAGGAAGCCGAGAAGCGCGACCATCGCAAGCTCGGCCGCGAGCTCGATCTGTTTCACTTCCAGGAGGAAGGTCCGGGCGTCGTGTTCTGGCACGCCAAGGGCTGGTCGCTGTTCCAGTCGATCATCGCGTACATGCGCCGGCGCCTCGAAGGCGACTACGACGAGGTGAACGCGCCGCAGATGCTCGACAAGTCGCTGTGGGAGACTTCCGGGCATTGGGGCTGGTATCGCGAGAACATGTTCGCCGCGCAATCGGCCGGCGACGAGGCGGAAGACAAGCGCTGGTTCGCCATCAAGCCGATGAACTGCCCCGGCCACGTGCAGATCTTCAAGCATGGGCTCAAGAGCTATCGCGACCTGCCCATTCGGCTGGCCGAATTCGGCATGGTGCATCGTTACGAGCCGTCCGGCGCATTGCACGGATTGTTGCGCGTGCGCGGATTCACGCAGGACGACGCGCACATCTTCTGCACCGAGGACCAGCTCGCCGAGGAATGCCTGAAGATCAACGACCTGATCCTCTCGGTCTATGCGGATTTCGGTTTCGAGACCGATATCGTGATCAAGCTCGCAACCCGGCCGGAGAAACGCGTCGGCACCGATGCGATGTGGGACCACGCGGAGGGCGTGCTGCGCAGCGTGCTGGACAGGATCGCGGCGCAATCCGGCAACCGCATCAAGACCGGCGTCAATCCGGGCGAAGGCACGTTCTACGGGCCGAAGTTCGAATACGTGTTGCGCGACGCCATCGGCCGCGACTGGCAGTGCGGCACCACGCAGATCGACTTCAACCTGCCGGAACGGTTCGGTGCGTTCTACATCGACGCCAAGGGCGAGAAGACGCAGCCCGTGATGGTGCATCGCGCGATCTGCGGCTCGCTCGAACGTTTCACCGGCATTCTGATCGAAAATTTCGCGGGGCATTTCCCGCTCTGGCTTGCGCCAAAGCAGATCGTGATCGCCACGATCACCAGCGATGGCGACGATTACGCGCGCGAGGTGTTCAAGGCCGCCAAGCGCCTTGGCCTGCGCGCCGACCTCGACCTGCGCAACGAGAAGATCAACCTCAAGGTCCGCGAGCACTCGTTGCAGAAGGTGCCGGCGCTGCTCGTGGTCGGCCGCAAGGAAGCCGAGACGCGTTCCGTCTCGATCCGCCGCCTCGGCTCGGAGCAGCAGACCGTGATGCCGCTCGACGCGGCGCTGGCGAGCCTCGCCGACGAAGCGGTGCCGCCGGACGTGAAGCGGGCGCGGGCAGCCGCGTGAGCTACTCCGCCGCGGCGGCCTCGATCCCGAGCGGCCAGCTCGACGCGCGCCGCGGGCGCGTGAGCGTCGCAATGAAACGCTCGGCCCAGTGCGCAATGTCGTTGCGGGTGAGCGTCTCGAGCAGGGTCTTGTGGCGCGCGCGGCGCTCCTCCAACGGCATCCCGAGCGCGCGGTCGATCGCGGTCGCCACCGCCTCGGTGTCGTAAGGATTGACCAGCAGCGCTTCCTTGCACTCATGCGCGGCGCCGGCGAAACGCGACAGCACCAGCACGCCCGGATCCTCCGGGTCCTGCGCGGCGACGTATTCCTTGGCGACGAGATTCATGCCGTCGCGCAGCGGCGTCACCAGCCCGGCGCGCGCGCCGCGATAGAAGCCCGCGAGCGCGGTGCGGCTGTAGGCGCGATTGACGTAGCGGATCGGCGTCCAGTCGGCCTCGCCATAGGCGCCGTTGATGCGGCCGGCCGCCTGGCTGACCATCTGCTCCATCGCCACGTATTCGGGGATTTCGCTGCGGCTCTTCGGGGTGATCTGCAGATAGGTGACCTTGCCGCGCCAGTCCGGATAATTGCGCAGGAACTGGTCGAAGGCATCGAGCCGCAGATTGAGCCCCTTGGAGTAGTCGAGCCGGTCGACCCCGATGATCATGGCGCGGCCGGCAAGGCTCCCGATCACGTTCTGCACGAAGCTCGACTTGATCGCGCGCCGCGCCGTCTTGGCGAAATGTTCGGTCTCGATCCCGACCGGAAACGCATCGACACGCACCTCGCGGTCGCCGACCGGGAAAGAGAAGTCGCGGTTATGCAGGCCGCATTCGCGCGTGAGATAGCGGGTGAAGTTGAAGGCGTCGTCGCCGGTCTGGAAGCCCACGAGGTCGTATTCGGTGAGCGTCGGGATCAGCCGCTCATGGCCGGGCAGCGCGGTCAGCACTTCCGGCGGCGGACAGGGAATGTGGAGGAAATAGCCGATGCGGTTTTTGTGCCCGCGCGCGCGCAACATGCTTGCAAGCGGGATCAGGTGATAGTCATGGACCCAGATGAGGTCGTCGGGCGCAGGATCTTGTCGAGCTCGGTCGCGAAGTGCTCGTTGACCCGCATATAGCCGGACAGATCGCGGCGCGAGAATTCGGCGAGATCGAAGCGGTAATGCAGCACCGGCCACAGCACGCGGTTGGCAAAGCCGTTGTAGTATTCCTTGTAGTCCTCGGCGCCGAGGCTGGTGACCACATAGTCGATACGGTCGTGGCGAACCGTGGTCGTCTCGGCCGCCTCGCCCTTGCGGGCGATCTTGCCGCTCCAGCCGAACCACACGCCTTCCCGATGGCGCAAAGCCGCCTGTACGGCCACTTCGAGGCCGCCTGCCCGCCCGCCGGACTTGCCGTCCGGGACGGCCACACGATTGGAGACTACGACGAGCCGCGCCAATAGCGATCCTCCCAGCTTTTCGACAGCCGGATCGCGCTCAGGATGATGCCTGCCATCGAATAGGTTTGCGGGAAATTGCCCCACAGCTCTCCCGTCACCGGGTGCACGTCTTCCGACATCAGCCCGTAGCTGTTGCGCAGCTTGAGCGCGTCGATGAACATGTCGCGCGCGTCCTCCTTGCGGCCGATCGCCCACAAGGCATCGACCAGCCAGAAGCGACAAATCAAAAACGCCGTCTCGGGCAATCCGAAATCGTCGGCACTCGTGTACCGCATAACGTTCAGATCGCGTTTAAGTTCGCGCTCGATCGCATTGACCGTAGAGACAAAACGCGGATCGGAGGCCTCCACGGCGCCCAGTTCGGGCAGCAACAGCACGCTGGCATCGAGATCGTCCGATCCGAACGCCGCCGTAAAGGCCTGACGCGTCGGATTCCATGCTTTTTCCATCATCTCGGCGTGGATCCTCGCCGCGTGCTCGCCCCAATAGGCCGCGCGATCGTCGAGCCCGAGATGCGCCGCGATCGCCTCCAGCCGCTGGCAGCCGGCCCAGCACATGGCGACCGAATGGGTGTGGATGCGCTTGCGCCCGCGGTATTCCCAGATTCCGGCGTCCGGCACGAATGCCAGTTCGGCCGCCTTTTCGCCGAGCGGTTCAAGACGCCGGAACAGGTTCTCTTCGCCCATGCGCGGCAGCCGGCGGTCGAAGAACATCGGCGACGCCGCGAGGATCGCGCTGCCATAGGTGTCGTGCTGGTTCTGCGCCACGGCCGCATTGCCGATGCGCACCGGCCCGTCACCGCGATAGCCCTTCAGGTCGGCAACGACTCGCTCTTCCAGCGGATCGGTCGAGACAATGCTGTAGACCGGCTGCAATTCGCCGGTCTGCCCGCTCACGATGGTGAGGATGTAATTGATGTAGTTTTCCATGGTGCGGGTCGCACCGATGCGATTGAGGGCGCGCACAACGAAATAGGCATCGCGCAGCCAGCAGAACCGGTAATCCCATGTGCGCCCCGATCCGGGCGCTTCGGGGATCGATGTGGTATGCGCCGCGATGATCGCGCCGGTCTCCTCGAACGCCGAGAGCTTCAGCGTGATCGCGGCGCGGATCACGGCGTCCTGCCACTCGTACGAGATGCCGAGCCGGCGGATCCATTCCTGCCAGTGGTCGCGCGTGCGATCGGCGAACTCCCGGGAGGTGTTGGCGAGATCGCCCTCGAACGGCGTGTCGGCGCCGAACACCATGTGCAGCGGGCGCGACAGCACGAACGGGGACTCGCGGTCGATATAGGCGAGCGGCGCGTCGGTGGTCAGGCGGATGGTCTCGCCGCCGGTGTAGCGGATGTGGTTGCTGCCAAAGGCCCGCTGCATGTTCGCCTGGCCGTGGCCCGAGGTCGGGCGGAAGCGGATCGTTATGCGCGGCAGACCTGCGATCGGCTCGATGGTGCGCATCAGTTGCGGCGGCCGGAACGTGCGCCCGAATTGTTCGAAGCGCGGCGCGAAATCGGTGATGCGCACCGCGCCGCCCTGACTGTCGGTCAGCACCGTCGTCACGAGCGCGGTGTTGCGCACATATTCCGAATGCGCCGACACGAAGCCGTCGAGCACGACGTCGGTAAAACCCTTCTCCTCGTCAGCGGCGAGCAGCCGGCAGAACACCGGATCGCTGTCGAAGCGCGGGAAGCACCACCACACGATCCGCGCCAGCGGATTGACCAGCGCAGTGGTCCGCCCATTGCCGATGACGGCAAGATCGAGGTTCTGCTGGGCAACCGCGGCTTCGACGCTCTGGTGGACGTTCATCGCTTCTCCTTGCCGGGGCGAATCATCTCGGCAATCCAGCGCCGCACGGCATCGGGCGTCTCGAACATGCCGGCGATCCCCTGCACCTCACGGCCGACCGAGAAGGCGACCCCGTTGAACTCCGGCATGACATCGAACGCCGCTTCATCCGTCACGTCGTCGCCGATGAAGATCGGCCGGCGCCCCTTGAACGGTTCGTGCTGCATCAATTCGCGTACCGCCGTACCCTTGTTGAAGGACGGCTGCTTCACCTCGAGCACGGATTTTCCGGGCAGGATTTCCAGCCGCGCCGACGTGAAGCGCGCACACACCGCGCTCACCTCATCGCGCACCTCATGGCCGAGATGCGGCGCCTGCCGATAGTGGATGGCGACCGAATAGCCTTTGTCTTCGATCACCACGCCCGGCTTGTCGTCCGCGATGCGGGCGAGCTCCGTCTTGAGCTGCGGATCGAGGAAGGTCGTCGTGCGCCGCACCGTGCCGTCGGCTTGGCGCAATTCGGCGCCGTGAACCGCGATGCTCGGGAGTTTCAGCGGCGCGAAGAACAAATCGAGTTCGGCGAGCGGCCGGCCGCTCACGAACGCCAGCGCCCCGCCGACGCGCCGGGATAGCCGCTCGAGCGCCACCGTCAGATCGGGCGGAACCACGACCTCGAGCGGCGTGGGCGCGATATCGAGGATCGTCCCGTCGACATCGAGCAAAACGGCTCTGGAGGGCAGCGTAACGGCGTCGATGAACAATTCGCGCTCCGGATTGCGACTTTTGGTCGAATACACGTGGCGCGGCAACGCCCGCGGGGGAAACCCGAAAGGACTAACGGGACAGTACTTCAATCTCCCGGTCGAAGCCTGGTTCCACTTTGAATTTCCCGTTGTAGACCTTGCCTTCGTTGCGGGCGACCACCGAGTAGTCGCCTTCGGCCAGAATCACCTTGGGAAAGGCGCCGATCGCCTCTTTCACGACGTCGCCGCCGGGGGTGAGCACCGACCACTGGGTATTGGCCAGCGCCTCGCCGCCGCGCTCGTTGACGAGTTTCAGGGTGATCACCGCCGCGCGGTGGTTGACCACCACGTCGGTCAGCTTGCCGGATTGCACGCGGATGTCGGAGCGCACCGTCGCGTTGCTGTCGCCGTAATTGGACACGACGTGATAGGTGCCCTCGGGCAGCAGCAGCACATCCGTAGTGGCAATGCCGGCGGCGAGTGGACGCTTGTCCCCGCCCTCGAACTGGCTGCCGCGAAAGACTTCGAACGTGATCTGGCCCGGAGGAATGCGGCTGTCGCCGACCCGCCCCTCGAAGCGGGCGCCGCCGGCCACCAGCTCGAAGCTCTCGCGCACGGTTTCGGAACGGAGCTGCACCTTCTTGGCCGCCGTCGCGAGACCGAAGCTGACGTGCACCACATAGCCCCCGGGCGGCAGCACGAAGATCGGCGCCGCCGCGCGCTCCTCACGCAGCAGGCGGAAGACGCCGCCTGGATCGGGCTTGTCCGGATAGATGCGCCAGTGCAGCCCGCCGCTGATGCCGGGCGTCTCCTTGCCGAAGCGCGCGCTGACCATGAGGGCCACTTGTCCCGCCGGCACCATCGGCACCGCCGGAATGGCGGCCGGCTGCGGCGCGGGTGCAGCTTGCGGCGGCGGCAGCGCGACCGGTTGAGGAGGCGGCGGCACGAGCTGCAGCGGACTGGATGGGGTTTGCGGCGCGAGCACGCCCGATCCCGAGCCCGGCGGCATCAGGTTCTGGCTCGGCCCGATCGAGCCGGGCGGGCGCGGCACCGAGTCGAAGCCCGGCGGCGTCAGCTGCGCGACGGCCGCGCCCGACGGACCGATCGCCAAGGCGCACGCCATGATCAGCGCCGCCACGCTTTGGCGGCCCCGTGGCGTCGGGACGGTCAGCCTTGCCATCATGACCCCGTTTACCGCTGGAAATCGGGCGAATTCAAGCCGTTCACCGTGGTTTGTCACGACTACGGCGGCATGGTACGCGCAAATACCTGCGGAGCCGCGAATGCCTGACGCTATCGACCTGTTGAAGACCCGGCGGTCCGTGAAGCCCATCGAGCTCAACGGCCCGGGGCCCGCGGCGGCTGAACTGGAAACGCTGCTCACGGTTGCGTCGCGCGTGCCGGACCATGGCAAGCTCACGCCCTGGCGCTTCATCGTGTTCGACGGCGAGGCACGGCTGAAAGCGGGCGAAACCATCGCGTCGGTTTTCAAGGCGAACAATCCACAGGCAACCGACGAACAGGTGACCTTCGAGCGCAACCGCCTTGCGCGCGCGCCGCTGGTGGTCGCCGTGGTGAGCCGCGCCGCGCCGCATGTGAAGATCCCCGAATGGGAGCAGGTGCTCTCCGCGGGCGCTGCCGCGATGAACCTCGTGACCGCCGCGCATGCGCTCGGCTACGCGGCGAACTGGATCACCGAATGGTACGCCTATGACCGCCGCGTGCTCGACGCACTCGGGGTCGGTGCGGCGGAGAAAATCGCGGGATTCGTGCATATCGGCCGGCCGGTGAAGCCGCCGGAAGATCGCCCGCGTCCGCCGCTTGGAGAAATCGTCACGCAATTCGAAGGTTAGTGCGAGGGGCTCATGTTCTACACGACCGAGAAGAACGACCACGGCCTGCCGCACGATCCGTTCAAGGCGATCATCGCGCCGCGCCCGATCGGCTGGATCACCAGCATGAGCGCAAGCGGCGCGATCAATCTCGCGCCCTATTCGTTTTTCAACGGCATCAAGAGCCGCCCGCCGATGGTGATGTTCGCGAGCGAAGGCCGCAAGGATTCGCTGGAGTTCGTCGAGGAGACGAAGGAGTTCGTCTGCAATCTCGCGACCTGGGATCTGCGCGATCAGATGAACCACACCTCCGCGCCCTACCCGCGCGGCGTGAACGAACTGACCGAGGCGGGCCTCACGGCCGCGCCGTGCCGGCTGGTGAAGGTGCCGCGCGTCGCCGAAGCGCCGTGCGCGCTCGAATGCAAGTGGCTCCAGACCGTCGAGCTGAAGGATATCGACGGCCGTGCGATGGACGGCTGGGTGGTGTTCGGCCAGGTGGTCGGCGTACACATCGACGAGCGCTACATCCGCGATGGGCTCCTCGATACCGCCGCGATGAAGCCGATCGCGCGCGGCGGATACCACGATTATTCGGTGCTGACCGAGAGCTTCACGATGCGCCGGCCAACGAGCGTGGACGAGACCGCCGCGCCCGCCCCGGTGCGCGAAGCCGCGAAGGCCGGCTGAGCACGGAACCCCGGTTCCACCGCCGCGTTAACCCGCCGCCCAGCCGGGCTGGCGAACTGCCTTTCACCATATCGGTGCGAAGCATTTGCGCTCGCGCGCAACGCGCGAAATATTGCGTGAAAGGAAACGTGTGCCGTGTTTCACTTTCTCCGAAGCCGCAGACAGGAAGGCGACCAAGCTGTGGACGTGGATGCGCACGCACCCGCGCAAAATGGTCCGCAGCGGCCAAGCATCGGGCTTGTGCTCGGCGGCGGCGCCGCGCGCGGCTTTGCCCATATCGGCGTCATCCGCACGCTGCTCGCCAAGGGATACACCCCCGACATCATCGCCGGCACCTCGATCGGCGCGGTCGTCGGCGGCTGCTATGCGGCCGGCAAGCTCGACGATGTGGAGCAATGGGGCCGCAGCCTCACGCGGCGCAATCTGCTCAGCTACCTCGACCTGAATTTCAGCGGCTCGGGCCTGCTCAGCGGCGGGCGCCTGTTCGAGAAGATCGCCGGCTCGATCGGCGAGGTTACGATCGACGAACTGCCGGTGCGCTATGCCGCGATCGCGACCGAGATCGGCACCGGTCACGAGATCTGGATCACGCGCGGCAAGCTGGCCGATGCGATGCGCGCCTCCTACTGCGCTGCCCGGTATTTTTCCCGCCGTTCAGATCGGCGATCGCTGGCTGATGGACGGCGCGCTGGTCAATCCGGTTCCGGTATCGGCGGCGCGCGCGCTCGGCGCCCGCGTGGTGATCGCCGTCAATGTGAACACCGACCTGTTCGGGCGCGGCACCACGATCCACGATCATGGAGCGAAAGCCGAGGTGCCGATCGAGGAAGAGGTCGCAAACCGCGGCCTGCTCGGACGGTTCGGCACCGAGAAAAGCATCGCGCGCCGGTTCTTCGGCGCAGCCGGCCGGCCCGGCATCTCGACCGTCATGGTCGACGCGTTCAACGTGATGCAGGACCGCATCACGCGCGCGCGGCTCGCCGGCGATCCGCCCGACGTGCTGATCAGCCCGCGGATCGGCCGCATCGGCCTGTTCGATTTCCACCGCGCCGAGGAAGCAATCAGGATCGGCGCCGAAGCGGCCGAGAAGGCGCTCGAACCGCTCGACGATATCGTGGCGGCGCTGGCGTAGGCCTACGCCGTTGCGATGTACTCGCGCAGTGCGTCGGCGTCGTGGACGACTTCCTCCATCCGGTATTTCACCACGTCCCCGATCGAGATGACGCCGACCAGACGGCCCTGGTCGACCACCGGCAGATGGCGGAATTTGCCCTCGGTCATGCGCTCCATGATGAAGGCAATCGTATCGGTCTCGGTGCAGGTCGTGACCTTGCGCGTCATGACCGTCCCGACATTCTCATCGAGCGCAGCCGGCCCGCGCTCGCTCAGCATGCGCACAATATCGCGTTCGGACAGGATGCCCGCGACCCGATTGTCGGGACCGGTGACGATGACGGCGCCGATCCGGCGCTGGGCGAGAAGCTGGACGGCCGCGGTGAGATTTGCGGTCGGCGCGATGGTGACGACGTCGCCGCCCTTGCGCGACAAGATTGCTTTGACTGTCATGGGCACCTCCTTGCGAGAGCGCTCAAGCAGCACGTGCGTCAAACGTTCGTCGCCCCAAAGTGCAGGACGCCTGACGAACGGTTGACGTCCGTTGCTTGGCGCCGTGACTCGATACGTAGGCCCGAAAGATGGCAGCCACAAGATCGTGTGGCGAATGGCCTCAACCGGTTAGTGCATCGTTGCCCGATCCGGCCCGCTGCCGTGCGGCGGCGCCGCCTTGACGGGATCGAACGCCGCGAACGCCAGCAGGCCGGCGAGGAAGCCGCCGATATGCGCCTGCCAGGCGATCGCCTGCTCGCCGCCGTCGAGCGACAGCGATCCGATCCCGAACACGAGATTGAGCGCGAACCAGACCGCGAGAAATGTCAGCACGCGCGCGTCGCGCAGCACCGCGGTGAGCGGCAGCGCCGGCACGCGATAGGCCTCCGGGTCGTGCCGCCCGATCATTCCGAGCGGTCCGGAGCGCTGGAACGCAAAGCGCATCGCCGCCGCCATGAAGCCCGAGATCGACGCCGAGGCGCCGACCATCGGGATGAACGCATGGGCATGAAATGCCAGATGCATCGCGGCGCCCGCCGCCGCCGTCACGGAAAAAAATGCGATGAAACGCAGCGCACCGAAACGGCGCGCGACCGGCGTGCCGAATGCGAGCAGCCAAACCCCGTTGAGACCGAGATGGACCCAGTCGCCGTGGATCAGCGCGTAGGTGACGAAGGTCCAGACTTGCGCGCCGAGCCCGCCCGGCACCGCGCCTTGCGCCAGCACCGCCGCGTCGTAGCGCGCCGGAATGAACGAGAACAGCAGCAGCAGTCTTTCGTCCTGTTGCTGCGTCAGAACCCATTCGCGCGCTCCATGCACGAGCAACAGCAGCGCGAGCGATCGCGGTCACAACGGCGGGAACATTGAAGATCGGCTCGGAGGTTCGCACGTCATCCACCTGTCGCGGCAGCGTTCGCGTGACATAGGCTGGACCGCTGTGCGCGGCAAGCGAACAAGAAAAAGGGAGGGCTCGCGCCCTCCCTTTCGCATAGCGTTCGGCTGAGGGTTTATCCCGTCACGTCCGCACGCCTCCCTTGAAGAATTCTGTCCGCCGACAGCCACGTTAGCGGGACCGATGTGGATCGCCGCGAACCTAACCGCGGCGCATCCGGTTGCCAACCGGATCGCGGAAATAACCCTAACCGCGGCGCGCTTCGCAGTTCCCGCATCGGCACCCTCCTGCGGCACACGCCCTGCTCATTGCTCCACGCCGCATCGGCGGAACGCGCGCGCTGTCCCGAACGGGGACGGCGGACGGCGCAAACCGGGACGGCGCGCCGTGGAGGGCGACCATGAAACAGACTTCGAGCCGCGAACTGTTCGGCTATTGGACTGCACGGCGCGGCACGCGCGCAGCGCCGGAGCGCGGCGAAATCGAACCGAGCGCCATCCGCCGCGCGCTGGGCGACGTATTCATCCTGGAGTTCGACCGGCGCCAGGGTCATCCGTTCCGCCTCGCCGGAACGCGCATCTGCGCGCTGTTCGGATGCGAACTGCGAAACCAGGCGTTCCTGAATTTGTGGGACGAAGAGACGCGCGCACAGCTCGCGCAACTCCTCGCCGTGGTCGCCGACGAGGCAACCGGCGTGGTCGCCGCCGCAAAAGGACAGACCCCCGAGGGCTGGGCGCAGGATCTCGAACTGGTGCTGCTGCCGCTTGCACATCGCGGCGACACCCACGCGCGCATGATCGGATCGCTGGCGCCGCTTGCCGCGCCGTTCTGGCTCGGCACGTCCCGGCTCGGCGCCCTGACGCTCGGCGGCACCCGCCATCTCAACCCGGCGCTGGAAGCGCCGACCGCCGCCCGGCTCGTTGCCGGCACCCAGGGGTTGGCCCGGCGCGCCGCATTCACCGTCCACGAGGGCGGGCGCGGCTAGCGCTGACGCCGCGGGTTAAACAAAGCCTTAACCACGCAGGGCTTACGGTTTTGACGCCGCGCGTGAACTGCGGCGGAGATGACGCGGCATGGCCGTGCTGCAAAAAATACTCGACGTTCTTCCCCTGAACGAGGAGAAGCGCCGCTTTCAACGCGTGCGCGTCAACCTGCTCGGCCGCTACATGCTGGCCGACCGGCGCGAATTTCCCTGTCAGGTGCTCGACATGTCGCCCGGCGGCATGGCGATCATCGGCCCTGTCAGCGGCGTCGCCGGCGAGCGGGTCGTTGCCTACATCGACCATGTCGGCCGCCTCGAAGGCACGATCATTCGCGTGCTGCCGAACGGTTTTGCGATGTCGATCGCCGCAACGCCGCGCAAGCGCGACAAGCTTGCCGCGCAACTGACCTGGCTCGCCAACCGCCAGATTCTCGGGCTGCCCGAGGATCGCCGTCACGATCGCATCGTGCCGCGCAATCCGCGCTCCACCATGGTGCTGGCCGACGGCACCGCCGTGATCTGCCGCATCGTCGATATGTCGTTGTCGGGCGCAGCCGTTGCCTGCGAGCAGCGCCCCGAGGTCGGGTCGCTGATCACGCTCGGCAAGACCCCGAGCCGGATCGTGCGCCACATCGAAGGCGGCATCGCGGTCGAGTTCACGCGCATGCAGCACCCGGACTTTCTCGAAGAGAACGTCACCGGTCCGTAAACGCTGCAGCGCGTTTTCGGCCGCGCTCCCGCATTCGCCGCCATCCAATCCCGCTCAAAGCTCTGTCATCGCAACCGCCTGCCGTCATGGCGGCGGTTAATCCGCGTGCATTCCGGGCGCAGCTTGCGCCGGATCGGCGGCATTTTCCGCATTAATGCGGACAATTTTACTCAAGTTGAGTCTTGTACAATTTTACTCGAATTCATCTCAAGTTTTACTAGTATTCGCACCGTATTTGAATCGCAGTTGCTTCGAATTGATTGTGGCAAGTTAGCGGCGAACCAAAGGCTTTCTGTCAAACGTAGCCCCAAGACGGACGAGGGGGCTACTGATGACTTCGAATTACAAGAGGATACTTGCCATCGGCTGGGCGATCGCCCTTGCGGCGGCGGCGCCCTCGCAGGCCGCTGCCAACGACCTGCTGTTCGTTTCGACCGGCGACGCCACCCGCGCGCCGATCGGCTGGGTCGAGTTCTGCGCCGAGCATTCCTTCGAATGCAAGGTGACGGCGGCTGTGCCGCGCGACGTGGTGCTGAGCAACAAGGCGTGGGCCGACCTCACCCGCATCAACAGGTGGGTGAACGACAACGTCAAGCCGATGACCGACCTCGAACATTGGGGTGTGGTCGAGAAGTGGTCGTATCCGGACGACGGCTACGGCGACTGCGAGGACTACGTGCTGCTCAAGCGGCGAATGCTGATGGAAGCCGGATGGCCGCGCGCCGCGCTGCTGGTGACCGTGGTGCGCGAGAAGAACGGCAACGGCCACGCCGTGCTGACCGTGAAGACCGACAAGGGCGAGTTCATCCTGGACAATCAGGAAGAGCGCATCCTGCTCTGGTCGGAGACGAGCTACCGCTACGTGAAGCGGCAGTCGCAGAGCGATCCCAACCGCTGGGTTTCGCTTGGCGATCCGCGCCCGACCACCGCCACGGCGTCATCGCGCTGAAAAGCGTCATCGCGCCGCAATGAGAGGAATTGAGAGTTCGCGATCCCGGTCACGTCCCCACCCCTCCCCGTCCCCAGACCGGGCTCGCGCGCGGCCGACCGTCCCCCACGGTCGGCCGCAACTTTTTTTGGGAAGCGTTCCCACACCCATGAAGCAGCGGCGCGCAAGTCATGCTCTCCGCAGGCATTCGCCGCTAAATTAAATGCAGACATGACGTTGCAAATTTACAACTATTTATAGAATCTCACCATCACTTCTGAATATACGAGCATTTTTTCGTGACGCACACCTTGGGATGTGCACAATCAAGTCCGGTTCAAACGCTTTCTTGGGGGGCACCGTGAGAACCTTTGCGACGCTGCGCGTCAGCGCGGCATGTGTTCTGTTGGCCTTATGCTCCGGATGCGTCACGCATGGGGCGCTTTCCAACCGGGCGATCGACTTCAACGAAGCCGCGGCCAATGCGTCCGACACACAACTGCTGTTGAACATCGTCCGAGCGTCGTATCGCAACCCAACGCACTACACCGCAGTGACCCAATTGCGGGAAACGCGGGTAACGGAGGGCGGCTTGGGCGTGACGCCGTCGATCCCGTTTGGAACGAGCGCACCGTGGATCTACACCGCGGGGCCAACGGCCAGCGTGAAGAGTAACGAACAACCAAGCTTCGATGTGGTGCCGCTCGACAACAGGTCGTCGGCGCAAGGATTGCTCCGGCCCGTCGACCCCCAAACGTTCATCACCTACTGGCGCCAGGGGTGGCCGAGGAGTGTGCTGCTGTTTCTGTTTGTGGATGACATCACACTCAACGATGCCGCTAGGATCACGTGCGGCATGAAGAGCAATCGGATCGAACAATCATGCCTTCAACTATGAGGGCTTCCTCCAGACACGGCAGTTGTTTAATTGCATACGGGGCGTGATCCGGCTCGAGGAGCAACCGAAACCGAAGACGTTCTTGAGGAATGCGCCAATTCCGCCGGAAGAAATCCTGAAGAAGCTTCCGGAACTGAGCAAAGACGATTTCGAGATCGTGGAAGACAGCTCCCGGCCGGAGCGAACCTATACGATCAGCAAGACCCAGAAGCGGTGGACCTTCGTGCTTTCGTTCAATGGCCGGATGGGCCGGGCGGAGGTTGGAGCGCGCGACCCAAGAGGCGCCGACAACTCCCGGCCATCGATGGGATTTTCGATGCGATCGGTCGACGGCATGGTCTTCTATTTGGGCGAACTGGTGCGTTTGCAGCGTGAAGGGGCCGCTCCGCCGCTGGTGATGGTCGGCTCCGAAAAGAAAAAGTCGGTCCTCTTCAGGGTCGACTTCGACGGTTCTTTGGATCTCGGGGACCGCATCGAGGTCAACTATCTCGGTCAACGGGTTGGGATTCCGCGGCAGAACAGCGATCAGGATCGCACGTTGACCGTCCTGTCGCTGCTGTCACAGCTGTTCTCGCTCTACCGGGAATCGACGGACCTGCCCCGGACCACCGCGGTGCAGGTTGTTGGCGCTCCCTAGACCAACGGAAACAGGAACACAGCAAGCGGGGCTACCCCACCCGCTTCAACCCCTTCGCATACTGATTCCACCGCTTCACATACCACTCGGCCGCAAACGACACCGACTTTGCGGCCTTCTCGTCGAGCGTCTTGATGGCGCGCGCGGGCGCGCCGACGATCAGCGAGTTGTCGGGAAATTCCTTGCCCTCGGTGACCAGCGCGCCGGCGCCGACGAGCGAACGCTTGCCGATCCTCGCGCCGTTGAGCACGACCGCGCCCATGCCGATCAGGCTGCCTTCCGCGATCGTGCAGCCGTGCAGCACGACGTTGTGGCCGATGGTGCAATCCGGGCCGATGACCATCGGAAAGCCCATGTCGGTATGCAGCGTGCAGCTTTCCTGGATGTTGGAGCGCTCGCCGACCTCGATCCACTCGTTGTCGCCGCGCAGCACCGAGCCCCACCAGATGCTCGCATCCTGCTTCAGCCGCACGCGGCCGATCGCCACCGCGGTTTCGGCGATCCAGTAGCGGCCGTCAGCCGGAAGGTCCGGGGCTTGTCCGTCGAGAGAGTAGATCGCCATGCGCACGCTCCGTGTTTGGAGCGCGAAAGTGGCACGTCTGGCGTCAGGCGAAAAGCAGCGAGAACGCCGTGAACGCCGTCACCACCACGGTGCCGGACATCATGCTCCAGAAGCCGGCCAGCACGGTCGCCAGCATGACGAACTCGAAGCGGCGGCGCTGGATGCGGCGGCCGCGGATGGCATTGCGCATGATGACAAACGGCGCCGCGAACGTGAGCACCGGAATGGCGAGCAACGTCACCAGCCGCGCGCCCTCGTTGAGCAGGCGGAAGCTCAATTGCCGCTCGGTGACGAGCTGATAGCCGGTCGCGAGCGACGCCGCGACCGCAAAGCCGATCAGCAGCACGATGAACGATTGGACGAACTCGGGCGACATGAACGCGACACTCACTGACCCGTCCGACCCTTCCAGATCGCCGAGCGGTGCGCCAGCGCATCCTTAATAAAGGGTAAACGCGAGAACTCTTGCCGGGCGCGGCGCGGACTCGGCCGCGTGGCATACTCGCGGTGATTCGCGGAATCACTTCATGACCGACCATCGCAAAACATCACGCGAAAACCGCAAGAAAACGCGGCCACTCCGCCGGGCTCCTGTTCGCGCTCGTAACGCTGGCCGTGCTGATCGTGGCGGCGCCGCGTTCGTGGCGCTGGTGCTATGGCCGCGCTGGCCGGGCGCTGCCGTTGCACCCGACGCACCCGCCCTCCCCGTCACGGTCGGCGGCGTGCTGTTCAACGTGCCGCCGGGCGCGATCCGCGCTTCGGCGCAGCGCCATTCGGGCGCGCAGGAGCGCCTCGACCTCGCGTTCCTGTGGCCATCGCTCGCGCCCCCGACCCGTCCGCCAAACCCGCGCCGACCGAAACCGCGCCGCCGATCGACCGGCTGTTCGTCACCATCGAGCCGGGTTCGATCGCGCTTGCCCCGAGCGAGCGCCTGAAGTCGATCTATCCGCGCTATCTCTCCGAGAATCAGTTCGACGGGCCGGACGGACTGAAGGTGATCTCGTTCCGCGACGGCACGCCCTATCAGGGCGAGGATTGTTTTTCGATGCGGCAGCGCAGCCGGGCTTCGTCGCGCGCTGCTCGCGCCCGGGCGAGCCGGCACGCCAGGCATGTGTCTCTACGAGCGTCGCATCGAAGGCGCGGATGTCACCGTGCGCTTCCCGAGCGATTGGCTCACGGGATGGCGGGCAGTGAACGACGGGATCGGGACGCTGATGGGAAAGCTGCGGCCGGGGGACTAGAGCGCGCCGGGCTCCAGATCCTGCTCCAAAATCGCCATCTCGACCGCGAAGCCGCCGTCATCCGCGAACACCACGCCGACGAACTCGTCGCCCGCGTGCAGGTCGGCGCGTCGGTTTTGGTCGGCCGCTTGTGGGCCTTGAACTTCTCGCCGAGGTGCTTCTTCAGATAGAGGTTGAGCTTGGCCACGGTCTCATTGTCGAGCTTGGTGGACTTGCTGTCGGGCAGCGTGATCGACTTCTCGAAATTGTACGAGCGCTCGTCGTCCTCGTCGTCGACGATGATGCGGCCGAACGGCTCCTCGCCGAGCAGCACTTCGGCGTAGTCGTCGCGCTGCGGGCGCGGCACCACGCGGATGCGCGGGCTGTTGAACAGCCGCTTCAGATACATGTCGAGCTTGCTGATCTCTGCGACGTCCACGGCAAACTCCTGCGGCTGACCGCGTTTCAATTGGAATTGGCAGTGGGTTCCGCCAGATGGATGGCCGGGTCAATCGGCGAAAAGGGGTGGATTCTGGTGCCCTACGGCCCCAAATCGTACAGCATCTGGTCCATGGTGCGCGAGGGCTCGGCGCAGCCGGCTTCGCCGACCACCTTGGCCGGGACGCCCGCAACGGTCGTGTTGGGCGGCACTGCCTTGAGCACCACCGAACCGGCCGCGATGCGCGCGCAGTGCCCGACCTCGATATTGCCGAGGATCTTCGCGCCTGCGCCGATCATCACGCCGCGGCGGATTTTCGGATGGCGGTCCTCGTTGTCCTTGCCGGTGCCGCCGAGCGTCACGCCGTGCAGGATCGACACGTCGTCATCGATGCACCGCGGTCTCGCCGACGACAAGCCCGGTCGCGTGATCGAGGAAGATGCCGCGCCCGATGCGCGCGTTCGGATTGATGTCGGTCTGGAACACCGCCGACGAGCGGCTCTGCAGGTAGAGCGCGAAATCCTTGCGCCCCTTGTTCCACAGCCAGTGCGCGAGGCGATGCGTCTGGATGGCGTGGAAGCCCTTGAAATAGAGCAGCGGATCGATGAAGCGGTGCGCCGCCGGGTCGCGGTCGATGGTGGCGGCGATGTCGGCGCGGAAGGCATCGCCGAGGCCGGGCTCGTCATCCAGCGCGTCGGCATAAGCTTGGCGGATCAGCTCGCCCGACACGTCCGGATGATCGAGCCGCTCGGCGATGCGATGCACGACCGCGTGCTCGAATGTGTCGTGGTGCAGGATCGACGAATAGATGAAGCTCGCAAGCTCGGGCTCGCGCCGCGCCACCTCCTCGGCCTCGCCGCGGATGCGCGTCCAGACCGGATCGACCTTGTCGAGTCCGCGGACCGACTTAAGCTGTTGCTGGGCCATGAGTGCCTCCGCCTGATCGCGCCTGTCTAGCACAGGTGGGGGCGAAGGTTGATCCCCTCAAGGGCAGCGCCGCCATCAGAGTAAATGATAGAAACACCACGAATTGTGATGTGGCGGGTGCTGCTACGGGCTTTGCCTGCCCAACAAACAAGGCCGCCTCGGTAGGCGGCCTTGTGGATTGGCAGCGTTAGCGGCGCCGTTAGCTCATTTGGCGAGGAACGTCTTGCCCGAGGGCCCAACGCCAGTGATCTGAATGACAACCTCGCCGTCCTTCGCCCATGTGAAGTGCGGGGCCTTCGAAGGTTCGGAATAGAACGTGCCTGCGGGATACGCTTTGACCTTGCTCTTATCCCATGTTTCGCCAGAGCCGAAATAGAGCGTTCCCGACAGCACAACAACCGTGCGCACCTCGTCAGGATGCCAGTGCGGCGGATCTTTCCAACCGGCCGAGAACTTGACGCGGGAGACAAATACCCCGGGGTTCTTCGGATCGCCGTAGACCACAACGGTTTGCGGTGGTCCGGTCAGTGGACCCTTGAACTCTATCTCCTGCGGAAGCTTGACAACGCCCGCTCCGGTGCTTTGCGCATAACTTGGTGTCGTCGCTAGCCCGGCGAGCATTGCCAGCGCCACTGTGTAGCGAATTTTCATCGGGTTTTCCTTTCCCTGCCTGCGGATACAGGCCCGGACACGCTAGCACGATTGTGGTATCGGGCTACGAGCCGAATGCGCGCGGAGTTATCCTCCCCCATAGCCATGCCCCAACAGCTTTTCGCCTCCAATTTCCCCACAAAATCCAGCACTGCATCCGAGAAGCTGTCGTTCGCGTCGCCCGCCACCATGTGCCGGGCTTGCGCCACGTCGATGTAGTCGGCGTGCGGCACCAGTTCGAGGAACTCGCGCACGTGCGCTTCCTGCACCAGCTCGGACGAGCCGCCGCGCACCAGCAGCGCCGGAATGGTGATCGCCTTGGCGGCCTCGGTCAGCGCAGCCTCAAGAATGCGGTGGTCGAGGGCAAACGATCGCTCGCCCCTGAGCACGCGCGGGTCCCAATGCCAGCGCCAGCGCCCGTCGGGATGCAGGCGCAAGTTCTTCCTCAGCCCTTCATGCGAGCGCGGGCGTGGCCGGTGCGGCAGGTAGGCGGCGACCGCGTCGGCAGCGTCCGCAATGGTGGCAAAGCCCTCCGCGGCGCGCTCGCGCATGAACCCCTGAATTTTCGCAACGCCGTCGCGATTGACCCGTGGCGTGATGTCCACCAGCACGATCGCGGCGAACAGCGGCCCCGCGCCCGCGCGTGCTGCCGCACCTTCGGCCAGTAGCAAGGACATGCCGCCGAGCGATGCGCCAATCGCGATCGGGCGCTTGCCGGTGCGTGCGGCGAGCGTGCGCGCGACCGCCGCCGCATCGTCGGCGAAATCCGTAAACGCGTAATACCCGTCCGCGACCCATTCCGAGTCGCCGTGGCCGCGCTGATCCACCGCGTAGGCGGTCGCGCCCGTGCGCGCCAGATGCTCGGCGGTGTGGCGCCAGGCGTGGCGCGTCTGCCCGCCGCCATGCAGCAGCAGAACCGGGTGCCCGTTATCGCCGTAGACGTCCGCCACCAGCGTGTTGCCGGCGGCGCCCTTGAACATCGCGGTCGCAGGCTGCAGCGGCTTCATGGGCGCAAATTCTTCATGGACGAGTTTGCAGAAACTTGATCGCTTCCGCCTTGAACACCTTGTCGCCGACCGCGACCATGTGATCCCGATCCGGAATGTCGATGGCGCGCCCATTCGGCATCAGGGCGGCCAACTCGTGCGGCGAGCCGGTGATGTCGTCCTTGGTGCCGACCGCAACCAGCGCCGGCGCGCGGATGCTCTGGATATCTTCGAACCGCACCGGCTGGCGCGATCCGCGCAGGCAGGCGGCGAGCGCATTGAGGTCCGAGCGAGTCTGCTCGGCGAACGCGCGAAACCGCTTGCCCAGCGGATCGGTCACATCGGCGAGCGAGGGCGCTTCGAGCAAGTCGGCGATCTCGTCGCGCAAGCCCGCGTTATCGATCAGCCGGATGCCCGCGCCGCCAAGGATCACCGAGCGCGCGAGTTCGGGCCGGCCGCCGCCAGCACGGCGCAAATGCGCGAGCCGAGCGAATAGCCCATCAGGTCGGCACGCGGGAGTTTCAGGTGCTCGATCAGCGCCGCGATGTCCCCCGCCATGATGTCGGTGTGGTAGGCGGCGGGATCGTACAGCTTGGTCGATTGGCCGTGGCCGCGATTGTCGAGCGCGATGACGCGGCGGCCGTCGCGCCGCAGCGTGCTCGTCCAGCCGGGCATGACCCAGTTCACCTCCTTGTTGGAGGCAAAGCCGTGCACCAGGACGATCGGATCGCCCTCGCCTTCGTCGAGATACGCGATCTCGACGTCTCCGTTCTTGAATGTCGGCATGACTGAAGGCCGCAGGATAACAGTGCGAACCTTTAAGCAGCCGAGGACGCCGCTGCCAAGCCTTGCCCCCGCATTTGCAGTTTGCCGCATCCGCCGCCGCTCGCAATGACGCAATGTCATGCGCTCGACCGTTCGTTTGCAGGCCGCGCAGAACGCCAGAAGATTGAGCAACGCCCAGAACATCCAGGATGCGAGCGTGAACATCGAGTTCGTCAGGAAAATCGCGCCGCGCCCGAGCAGCTTGACGATCGCGCGGGTCTTGGTGCCCTTCGCCGCCGCCAGGGTCGCGAGCTTGGCCACATCCTTCGGATGTTCGGCGATCTTCAGCCCGTCGAGCGCGCCGCGCAGGCTGGTGCGCTGCTGCACCTTTCCCAAATTGCCGGCGAACGCCAGCAAACCTTCACGCGTCTCCACCTTGAGGAGGCGGACAAGCGGCTTGCCGAGATGCCCGCCGGTACGCGCGGCCTTGATGACCGTGACGCCGACGCGAGCGGGCGCCGCAAGACCGCCGGTGAAGTACATGCCTGCCGTGACCGCAATCCCCGTGCCCGCCAAACCGAGCACCAGCGTGTCGACCTCCTCGCCGCGCAGCCCGCGCCAGCCTTCGCGCAGGACGTCGCGCACGTCGCCGAACACGAACAGGTCGCCGGTCAGCATCCGGCGGCGCTCGCCGCATCCTCCGGCTTGCCGGTGATAAAGCCGCGCGCGAAACTTGCGGCCTTGCTTGAAGGCATCGCGGCATGCCGTTCGGCGGATTGGTTTTTTCGATCAGCGCGGGCGCGACCGGACGCCTCGCTCGGCCGCCAGATCGACGAAGCTGCGCGCCAGCTCGACATCCCCGTGGCAAGCGCCTGCTCGATCTCCCGCATCGCGACCGGCGCGGTGAAATTCTTGTCCAGGGCCAATTCGGCGAGCCGCACCGGATCATCCGCCGCCGCAATGGTTCGCGCCGCATGAATACCCTCGGGCATGCTCAACGCCGCCGCCAGCGCGAGGCAGGCGGCAATCCCGAGCGACAGCGTGATGGCAAGACGGGTCAGCAAATCAGTCCCCAGCCGAGAGGCGGCTCGCATGTAGGGCGGGATTGCGGCGGGACGGCGGCTCGGCAGAACCAGGGCACGCGCCTATATTGCAGACAGAACAGGCGAGGATCGTCATGGGCGCGCCTGAGAACAAGCAACTGCTGCAGGACATCTTCGCCGCGACCGCGCGGGGCGATTCGCGGCCACTGGTCGAGGCCATGGCGGAGGATTTCCGCTGGACGATCGCCGGCAACGGCAGATGGTCGCGACGTATGATAAGCAGGCCGTGCTGACCGAGCTGTTTCCAGCACTCCGCGCCCGCATCGAGGGCCGCATCAAGATGATCCCGCAGCGCGTTCTCGGCGACGGCGATCATGTCGTGGTGGAGGCGCGCGGCGACAACGTCACCAAGGCCGGCGCGCCTTACAACAACAGCTATTGCTTCGTCTTCCGCCTCGCCGGCGGCAGGCTCGCCGAAGTCACCGAATACATGGATACCGAGCTTGTGACGGCCGCGCTCGGCGTTCCCGACTAGGCGCTTTCAACGGCGCCCTCATCCGGTACACTCGGCGAAACAATGTGGAGGGCACAATGGCGGACGTGATCAGTTTTCCCGGCACGGTCGCGTGGTCGGGCGGGAACCCCGGCATCTCGCTGAAGGACACGCCGGACGGGCCATTTGTTACGGCCGCGAGCTTCTTCCGCGTTGCATGCTGTCGCCGCACGGGCGCGGCCATGCGCTGATGCTGATGATGTCGCCGCAGGACGCCGCTATCCGCCGCCCGAGCGCGGCAATTTCTGTTTCCACGACAACGAGAAGCTGGCGCGTTATCTGGTCTCGGTTTCGTGTTGTATTTCGGCGCCTGGAAGGATACGCCGGGCTTGAAGAATTCGGTCTACCGTCCGCTCGACAGCGTGGCGGCATCGGGCGA
>CAWDCA010000002.1:0-586542 GCA_963800695.1 uncultured Alphaproteobacteria bacterium
TCTCCACCGCTACCCGGATGATCGCAGTCATCGCCGCGTCGTAGCCCGCGTTCCAGCTCTTGTTCTTCCCCGGCTTGCGCGCCTCCCGCACCAGATCGACCACAGCCTGGCGCTCGTCCATGCGAGCCAGATGTCCGACCGCCGACAGAAACTGATAGATCGGCGCGAACGAGAAAGCGGTCGCGCGGGCGCGTTCCTCGTCCCAGCGCTGGTAGATCATGTCTTCAATGGTGGGCATGGCAGCCGAAGGTTGCTCCGGCTGGAGAATACCTATTTTTTAGGTATCTTGTAAAGCTGCCTGATGGCCTCGGCGGCATCGAAGCCGATCGCCTCGGCCAAAGCCATGAACTCGACCACATCGACGCGCCGCTGGCCGGTTTCGATGTTGGTGATGTAGGACTGGTAGCGCTTGAGCTTCCTGGCGACCTGCGTCTGCGTCAGGTCGACCACATCCCGCTGCGCGATGATGTAGGCCACCAGTGCCTTATGGCGGGCAGAGCCAAGCGTCCGCGACATGTCGCCCCCGAATCTGGAGGCGTCCTAGCTATACCGAGAAATCGGATACCCAAAAATATGGTACCGATTTCGAGCGTGAAAACCGCGTTGCGCCGAGAAATGTCGCGCGTGCTGGAGCGACGGAAAACTTCGGCTTGTAGGGCGGGCAAAGGTGCGAAGCACCGTGCCCGCGCGTCTTGCGAAGCGGCGGGCACGCTTCGCTTTGCCCGCCCTACGGTGCGTCGTACAAATAGCATGGGAGCCAACGATATGCCCGACTCGAAACCACAGCCGATCACCATCGACGTGGACACGCAAACGCGCGTCTCCGCACTGCTCCTCACCCCGCCGCGCGCATCGGCCTGCTTCGTGTTCGCCCACGGAGCGGGTGCCGGCATGGCGCATCCGTTCATGGCCGCGGTCGCGGCCGAGACTGACCGAACGCGGCATCGCGAGTTTGCGCTATCAATTTCCCACCATGGAGCGCGGCGGCAAGCGGCCGGACCCGCCACAGGTCGCGCACGCGACTGTTCGCGCCGCCGTGGCCGAGGCGCGCCGGCAACTCCCCGATGTGCCGCTGATCGCAGGCGGCAAGTCGTTCGGCGGCCGGATGACGTCGCAGGCGCAGGCCTTAGCGCCGCTCGAGGCGTTGCGGGGCTCGCGTTCCTCGGCTTTCCGCTGCACCCGGCCAAGCAGCCGTCGCGCGAGCGCGCCAGGCATCTCGCCGACGTGACAATCCCGATGCTGTTTCTGCAAGGCACACGCGATGCGCTGGCAGACCTCGGCGAGCTTGAGCCGGTGTGCGCGGCGCTCGGAAGCCGCGCAACGTTGAAGCTGTTCGCCGACGCCGATCATTCATTCCATGTACCGGCGCGCACCGGCCGCAAGGATGCGGAGGTCCGCGCCGGGATGCTGGACACGTTCGCCGCATGGGCCGCGCGCGTGATCGAAAAAAAAAGCGAGCGGGGATAACTCCCCGAAAAAAAGTTATCCCCGCCTCTGAATCCGCCCTTATCTTTGTCGGACCCTGCTCGCTGAGGGGCGCACTCATGAGGCGTCTTGAGCGCGGAGCAGGCCGGAAAGGGGGGCTGGAGATGCGGCCCTTAACTCCGGCAGCCGGCGCCCGGCAATTCCGGGCCTCGGACTGGTGCGGCGCCCGCGGGCGTGCTGACGCACAGCACGCACTCGGGCGGCGTCGGGGCTCCGCCCGGGGACACAACGATCCCCTGCCGGGAGCCGGCTGATGGCAGCGCGTAAGCGCGCTGCTGAAAGCGCGGCCCGACGCCGTAGTGAGAACGCCGCAGCAGGGCGCCGAGAGGCGCGCCGGCCCGCGTCATGGGCCGGTGATCTCCGGCGATCCGGAGATCGACTCGACCGCGAGGCGGGTCATCGGGTGCGGCGCTTCCGCACCAGCGCCTGTCGGCGTTCTGCTCCCCTCATTTTTTCTTTGGGAGCGGAAAACGGACAAGGGGCACCCGCCCCCATCCAGTCGGGCCGGCGGAGCGTTGGCTGTTTGACATGGGAATCGGAAACGTGGGTGAGCGCGAACGCGCTGGATCAAGAAAAGCGCCCGCCGGGAGGGCCGGCGGGCGCGAGGTTCCAGACCTTCGAGGGGACAAGGAGGCCTGGAGCAGGGAGGGCCGACGGGGGAGAAATCGGCCCGGCCAAGTTTGGTGTCGGGTTCAACCTATTGTGATCCGTTCAGTAGTAGCGACCCCGCCGGCATGAAGTGCGCTCCTTCTGCGACGGCACGATCGACGGCGCCTCGATACGCCGCCCGAAGCAGAGCAAAGCCCCGGCGCCGGTTGCCGCGCCGCTCGTTCGCACGGCTCACCAGTATTGCGGTCGGATCGCTCCATAAGGGCTCCGAGAAGGCGTCGCGAAGATCGCCCCGGCTAAGCCCGATATCGGCGAGCATACGGTCGTCAAGGCCGGCCAAGGTCAGGGCGTCGCGGCGATTTTTGACGATCTGCGCGACCTGGCGCGTACGGGCCACGAGATCCCGCAACGGCGTTGACCAGCGACGCGAAGTGCGAAGGGGTCTGGGTATCGGCATAGATCGACATGGCATCTCCATAAGGTTCAGCAGCGGGCGCAAGCGGTCATTCGGTGCCCCGCGACCTCTCGCGGAGCCCGAAAATCACCTGATTTGCCCGAACGATTCGTATATGCGCCTTCCCTATTGATAAGTGAAACGAATGTTTTTAATCTAACCAATCAGTCGTGGTGATGTATCTGGCCGGAACGGCACCTCCGGCCTACCTCCGAGGATCCCGTCATGACCGCTCTGCTCGACGTCGACCAACTCCGCACCTTCATCGCCATCGCCGAGACCGGCAGCTTCACGCGCGCCGCCGATATCGTGCACAAAACACAATCCGCCGTTTCGATGCAGATGAAGCGGCTGGAGGAACGGCTCGACCGTTCGATCTTTGCGCGCGACGGGCGTGCCTCGAAATTGACCGAAGACGGCGAGCGCCTGCTCGACTACGCGCGCCGGATCGTGAAGCTCAACGTCGAGACGATCGCGGCGTTTTCCGACGAACTCACCGGCCGCGTACGGCTCGGCGTGCCTGACGATTACGCCGACCGCTATCTGCCCGAGATCATGGCGCGCTTCTCGCGCGCCTATCCGGCGGTGGAGCTGACCGTGATCTGCGAGGAGACGGTCTGCCTGCTCGACCGCATCAAGGGAAACGAAATCGATCTCGCGATCATCACCAATTGCCTCGGCAACATGACGGCGGAGAATTTCCGCCAGGAGCGCTTGCTGTGGGCGACCTCGAACCGCCATTCGACGCATGTCGAAGAGCGCTGCCGCTCGCGCTCGGGCGGCCGACCTGCGCGTGGCGCCGCGCCGCGGTCGATTGCCTCGAGAGCGATCGGGCGGCCCTATCGCGTGCTCTATTCGAGCGGCAACGCGGCGCGATCTGCGCCGCCGTGCTGTCCGGGCTTGCGGTGTCGGTGTTTCCGGAATCGGGCTTGCGGCCGGGCATGCGCGTGCTCTCGGCGGCGGATGGATTCCCCGAGCTGCCCTCATGCCGCATCGGGCTGGTGCGCAATCCGCACGAGCGCAATCCGATGGCCGATGCGCTGGCCGAGCACGTCATCTCGTCGCTCGATAACCTGTCGGAGGCCGCGCGGGCGGCGGAGTAACGTCATCAGCTCCACGGCCGTCGCTCCGAGCACTCGCACCAGATCGGCGGGCGCGAGCTCGATCTGCAATCCGCGCCGGCCGCCGTTCACGATGATCGTTCATGCGCGAGCGCGGATGCGCGATGAATACCCGCGCGCGCTTTTTCTGTCCGAACGGCGAGATGCCGCCGACATGATAGCCGGTGTGGCGTTCGGCTTCGCCGGGCGGCAGCATCGCGGCATCCTTGGCGCCGGCGGCGGCGGCGAGTTTCTTCAGGCTCACTTCGGCGTCCGACGGCACCAGCACGCACACCACCGCGCCGCCCGCCTTCGCCATCAGGGTCTTGAGCAGCCGCGCCGGATCGACGCCGAGCGCCTCGGCCGCCTGCATGCCGATGCGCGCGGCATTCGGATCGTAGTCGTATTCATGCAGCGTGAAGGCGACCCCGGCCTTCGTCAGCGCGACGGTCGCGGGCGTGCCTTTGGCCATTCGCTCAGTAGAGCATACTCGTAAACACCGGCTCGACCGACTCGCCCCACGGTCCGTGATATTTCTCGAGCAATTCTTCGGCCGGCGTGACGCCGCGCGCGACGAATTCCTGCAGCCGCCGAGATAGCGCGTCTCGTCGCGGCCGTCGCTGTCGAGATACGTCGCGCCGCTTCAGGCCCGCCTCGCGCGAGGCGCAGGCACTCCTGCGCGAGATCGAGCATGTGCGCGCCGCGGATCGTCGCCTTGAAGACCTGCACGCGGCACGTCGTCGCGCAGCTTCTGGCGCTCTTCCGCGGTCCAGTCCTTGACGAGATCCCACGCGGCGTCGAGCGCTCGCATCGTCGTACAGAAGGCCGACCCAGAACGCCGACAGCGCGGGCAGCCGCCGCCACGGGCCGGCATCGGCGCCGCGCATTTCGAGGTAGCGCTTCAGCCGCACCTCCGGAAAGATCGTCGAGACATGGTTGGCCCAGTCCGAAGCGTGGCGCGCAGTTGCCGTGGCCCGGCAGCTTGCCGGCCAGCAGATCGCGGAACGAGGGGCCGGAGACGTCGATGTAGTCGTCCTCGCGCTTGACGAAATACATCGGCACGTCGAGCGCGTAATCGACATAGCGCTCGAAGCCCATGCCGTGCTCGAACGCGAACGGCAGCATGCCGGCGCGGTCGGGGTCGGTGTCGCGCCAGACTTCCGAGCGGAACGAGAGGAAGCCGTTCGGCTTGCCCTCGGTGAACGGCGAGTTCGCGAACAGCGCGGTGGCGACCGGCTGCAGCGCCAGCGAGACGCGCAGCTTCTTCACCATGTCGGCTTCGGAAGAGAAGTCGAGATTCGTCTGCACCGTGCAGGTGCGGTACATCATGTCGAGGCCGAGCGCGCCGACCTTCGGCATGTAGGCGGTCATGATCTTGTAGCGGCTCTTCGGCATCACCGGCGTCTGCGCGCGCGTCCATTTCGGGCTCATGCCGAGGCCGAGGAAGCCGATGCCGAGCGGCTCGCGCGATTTCGCGCACTGCGCGAGATGCGCGTTCAGCTCGCTGCAGGTCTGATGAACGGTTTCGACCGGCGCGCCGGAGAGTTCGAACTGGCCGCCGGGCTCGAGCGAGATCGCGCCGCCGCCGGTCACGTCGAGCAGGCCGATGATGTTCGGCCCGTCCATGATCGGCTCCCAGCCGAGCAGGTGCTGCATGCCGTCGAGCAGCGCGCGGATCGAGCGGCGGCCCTCGTAGGGCACCGGCTCGTGCGTGTCGGCCGTGAAGGGGAACTTCTCGTGCTCGGTGCCGATGCGGAATTGCGCCTTCGGCTTTGCGCCCTCCGCGAACCACGCGACGAGTTCGTCGCGCGATTCGATCGGGGTCATGTCGACGACGTCACGAGCCATGTTTCGGGTATTCCGGCGAGAAGGGCGGCGACCTAAACATGGGTCGCGCGGAAGGGCAATGTGGGCACTCGGTGCATCTATTCCCTGGTGTGCGACATTTCAAACACGCGATTTGGCGGCGGGCTCGGTGCCTACCCTCCTCCGCTTGCGGGGGAGGGCCCAGGAGGGGGAAAGCGCGCGCAGTGTCATGACCTCTCTCCAACTCTTCCCGCGGGCGGGGAGAGGGCACACCTGCGCTTGTGGCCATCGATGCGGGCTAAATGGTTGCATTTCGCCGTTCGCTCATGACACTGGCCGCGGCGGAAACCTGGAAACGCGATGCAACCACGCCTGTGGCAAATCGGGGTGCGGCCGCAGCGGATTCGCACCTATCTGGTGCTGTTCGCGCTGGCGATCAGCATTCCGCTGCTGGGGCTCGCGGTCTTCGCGCTGAACCGGATGGCCGATGTCGAGGCGGCCCAGATCGAGCGATGGGCGGTGCAAGCCGCGCGCGATCTGGCGTCGGATATCGACCGCGAACTGGATCGCGCATTCGTCACGCTGGAGACGCTGGCGACCTCGTCGGACCTCAAAAGGGGGGACCTTCGGGCGTTTCATGCGCAAGCGCTGCTCGCGCTGCGCGGAACCAGGGCGGCAATCGTGCTGATCGACCGCTCCTATCAGCAGCTCGTCGATACGCTCAAGGAGTATGGCGCCGAGCTGCCGAAGACCGGCGATCCCGGACACCGCACAGCGGGTCATCGATACAAAACAGCGGCAGGTGTCGAACCTGTTCAAGGGATCGGTCTCGGGCCGGCCCGTGTTCAATGTGGAGATCCCTGTGCTCGATGCCGGCGGCGACGTCCGGCATGTGCTGATCATGTCGTTTCAGGCGGCGCACATCGCGAACGTGCTCAAGAGCGCGCAAATCGAAGCGCCATGGATATCCGGCGTAACAGACAACAACGGCATCATCCTCGCCCGCTCCGAGCGTCACGACGACTTCGTCGGCAAGCCGCTCCCACCCGAGCTGCTGGAGCAAAGCCGCACGGCCACGGGCGTCTACCGCGCGACCAACGTCGCGGGCGATCGCATTCTGCGCGCGACCGTGCGCTCCGATCTCTCTGGCTGGCTGGTGTCCGCGACGGTCCCGCTGTTGCACGTGGAAGAACCGCGCAAG
Organism: uncultured Alphaproteobacteria bacterium; assembly: GCA_963800695.1. Taxonomy (GTDB): domain Bacteria; phylum Pseudomonadota; class Alphaproteobacteria; order Rhizobiales; family Xanthobacteraceae; genus PALSA-894. The sequence goes on from CAWDCA010000002.1 coordinate 6,656, forward strand.
CGCAGCCTGCAGTTCGCCGCGCTGCTGCTCGGCACTGCGCTGATCCTCGGGGCGCTGCTCGCCTACATGTTCGCGGGCCACATGACCCGGCCGCTCGACGCGGCGACGCGGGTAGCGGCATCGGTCGGGCGCGGCGAGCGCGTGGAGCCGGGCCGCTCCGCGCTCGCCGAGGCAAACGTACTCATGGAAACGCTGAGCGACGCGTCAGCCGAGCTGCGGCGGCGCGAAGAGCACACCGACTTCCTGATGCGCGAGCTCGCACATCGCGCCAAGAACCAGCTCGCCGTCGTCAAAGGCATGGCGCTGCAAACGGCGCGGCAAAGCAAAAGCGTCGCCGAGTTCATTGCGCAGTTCGATCCGCGCATTCAGGGATTGGCGAAATCACAGGATGTGCTGGTCCGCCAGAACTGGAAAGGCGCGCGCTTGAGCGAGCTCGCACGCGTACATCTCGACCTGTTCGTATCGCCGGACCGCGCCAGGATTTCGGGCCCGGAGCTGTTCCTGGATTCAACCGCCGTGCAGAACATCGGCTTTGCGCTGCACGAACTCGCCACCAATGCGTCGAAGCACGGTGCGCTGTCGACAGCGGAGGGCCGCGTGTCGGTGGCGTGGAGCAGGCCTGACGCGGAACGCATTCGCCTGGTATGGGCCGAAGCGGGAGGACATCCGGCCGCCGTGCCGCAGCGGAAGGGATTCGGTCATCGGGTGATCATGGAACTGGTGCCGCAGGCGCTACAAGGCTCGGCCGAGTTGGAATTCACGCCGGACGGCATATGTTGGTCGCTCGAGTTTCCCGCCCATCACGCATTGGACCTCTCAACCGCGATGGACACATGATCGAACTTGTAACCGTTTCAGATCGGCCGAAGCTGTGGTTCGGCCCCGCGCCGTCGAACAACGGAGGCGAGCCGCGTGGAAAGGCCTCAAGTCCGGGGCCGATCCGGTGCCCAGGAAAATCCTGATCGTCGAAGACGAGTTTTTCATCGCGCTCGATGCGCAGGAGCAGGTCGAGGCGCTGGGTCATACGGTGGTCGGCATCGCGGTGTCGGCCGACCAGGCGGTCATGATGGCCGAACGCGAGAAGCCGGATCTGGTGCTGATGGACATCCGGCTGAGCGGCGCGCGGGACGGGATCGATGCGGCGATCGAGATCCGCGACCGGCACGGCATCGAAAGTATTTTCGTGACGGCAAATACCGACCCGGTCACGCTGCAGCGCGCGCAGTCGACCAATCCGCTCGGCATTCTGCATAAGCCGCTCACGCGGCGCGCCTGCTGCAAAAATTATCGCAAATCAAATGGAAGTAACGCTGGCGCTCGCGAATCTCTCGACGATCTCCGCCTCACCGTTTCCCGCCTGCACCACGTCGCCGACCTGTTTGTTCATCAGCGCGTGGGCGACCGGCGCCACGTACGAGAGCGTGCCCTCGTTCGGCTCGGCTTCGTCCTCGCCGACGATGCGCCAGGTCTGGCGGCGGCCGCCGTCTCGCTCGATCGTCACGGTCGAGCCGAATTGCACCCTGTCGGTCTGCTCGGGCGGAGGCATCACCTGCGCGGTGGAGCGCCGCGCCGTCCAGTAGCGCAGATCGCGCGATGTGTGCGCGAGCGCGGCGCGGTCGGCCGCAACCTGCGCCTTCCCGTATTCATCATGCAGGCGCGCGAGCGTATTCTCGATCTGCGCGAGGCCTTGGCTGCTCACCAGATTGGGATGCTCCGAAATCGGCCGGTCGGGGAGGTCTTCGAAGGCCTCACCGCCGTCCGGTTCCTTGACGAATGCACGGCTCATGTCAAGCCAAGTAGTGGGGCGCGGATTGGTTCCGCAAGGGGCACAGCGCTCATGCCCCCGCCAGCACCATGCGGGCGCACTTCTCGCCGATCATGATGCTCGGCGCATTGGTGTTGCCCGATGTCAGCGTCGGCATGATCGAGGCGTCGGCGACGCGAAGGCCTGAGATCCCGCGCACGCGCAACTGGTCGTCGACCACGGCGTTCGGATCGCTCCCCATCCGGCACGTGCCGACCGGGTGGTAGGTTGTCTCGGCGGTGCGTGTGACATAGTCGATGAGTTCGTCGTCGGACTGGGCCTGGTGTCCGGGCCCGAACTCTTCCGGCTCAATCCACTTGAGCGCGGGCGCGTCCATCAGCCGCCGCGTGATGCGCATCGCCGCAAGCAGGCATTCGCGGTCGATGCTTTCGGAGAGAAAGTTGAACCTGATCGCGGGCGGCGCACTCGCGTCCGCGGTCTTGATGTGGATCGAGCCCTTGCTCTCGGGCCGCATCTGGTGCGCGATGATGGTGATGCCCGCCTCCCTGGCGATCTTCACCTCCGGCGTGACCAGCATCGGCTGGATCGCCAGCATGGCGTCCGGTGAGTCGAGGCCTTCGCGGCTCTTGATGAAGGCGCGCATCGGCGAAGCCGGATGGCTCAGGAAGCCCTTGCGCTTCGCGATGTAGAGAAGCCCCTGCCCCAGCCCGCGCAACCCGCGCGCGCGCTCGTTGAACGTCACGCCGTGGCGGCCGACACGCCACTTCATGCGCGGCGACCAGTGGTCGCGCAAATTCTCGCCGACGCCGGGAAGATCGTGCGTCACCGCGATGCCAAGGCCTTTCAGGCGCTCCGCCTGTCCGATGCCGGAAAGCTCGAGCAGTTGCGGCGACGCGATCGAGCCGGCTGACACGATCACCTCGCGGACGGCGCGCGCCTCGAAGGTCTGCCCCTGCATGGTGTAGCGCACGCCGACGCAGCGCGTGCCTTCGAACAGCAGCGATTGCGCATGCGCGCCGGTCTCGACACGGAAGTTGCGCCGCGCGCGCGCCGGATCGAGATAAACCTTCGCGGTGCTCATGCGGAAACCGCCGCTGATCGAGGCCTGCGTCATCGCAATGCCTTCCTGGGTCTCTCCGTTGTAGTCGGGGTTGTGCGGAATGCCGATGCTCTCAGCCGCCTCGATCAGGCTGTCGTAGAGCGGACCGCTCTCGTCGATGTCGGTCACCTTCAGGGGACCACCGCGGCCGCGCAACTCATCGGTGCCTGCGTGGTAGCTCTCGATGCCGCGAAACACCGGCAGCACGTCGTGCCAGCTCCAGCCGCGATTGCCGAGTTGCGCCCAGTGGTCATAGTCCTGCGGCTGGCCGCGCACCCACACCATGCCGTTGATCGCGCTTGAGCCGCCGAGCATTTTTCCGCGCGGCACCGGAATGTTGCGCCCGCCGGTCGCGGGCTCGGGCTCGGACTCGTAGAGCCAGTTGACGCCGGGACGATTGATGAAGCGCGCAAAGCTGACCGGCACGCGCGAAAGCGGATGCGTCTCGCCACCTGCTTCCAGCAGCAGAACCTGATGGCGGCCGTCCTCGGTCAGCCGGTTGGCGAGCGCGGCGCCGGCCGAGCCTGCACCGATGACGACAAAATCGGCCGTGCGTGTGTTCATTTCCGTCCCCTCACGTTCTTCGTTAGTTGAGGGAAGGATACAGAGCCGCACCGCGCGACAACAAGTGCGAGACGCGCATGCGGGCCACGCGCTTCGCTTTCCCCTCTCCCGCTTGCGGGAGAGGGTGGCGAACGCCGAAGGCGTGAGCCGGGAGAGGGAAATTTGCGGACCGGAAGAAAGAGCCCTCTCCCCGACGCTGCGCGGCGACCCTCTCCCGCAAGCGGGAGAGGGGAAGAAGGAGAGAGCGTCGCGCGTGGTGAAACTTACGCCGCCTGCTTCTGCCGCTTCGGCGCAAACCGCGCGTAGAAGCTCTCGCCCTTGGCGGCCATCTCGATGAGCTGCTTGTTCGGCTTGAAGCGCTCGCCGTATTTCTGCGCGAGCTTTTCGCACAGTGCGACGAACGCCTTCGTGCCCATCATGTCGATGTAGCTGAGCGTGCCGCCCGAATAGGGCGCGTAGCCGAAGCCGAGGATCGAGCCGACATCGGCCTCGCGCACGTCGGTGAGCACGCCCTCCTCGAAGCAGCGCGCGGTTTCCAGCGCCTGGATCGCGAGCAGGCGATGCTTCAGCTCAGCCACGTCGAGCGTGTCGGGATCGAGCTTGGTCTTCTGCAATTCGGCCAATCCCGGCCACAGCCGCTTCGGGCCGGTCTGCGGGTAATCGTAGAAGCCCTTGGCGTTCTTGCGCCCGTAGCGGCCACGCTTGTCGACCATCTCTTCGAGCAGGCCCTTCTGCTTCTGGTCGACCTTCTCGCCATCGGCTTCGGTGGCCTTCAAGATCTTCCACGCGAGATCGACCGCGACCTCGTCGTTAAGCGAGAGCGGGCCGACCGGCATGCCGGCCATGCGGCCGACATTTTCGATCATCGCGGCGGGCACGCCCTCGGTCAGCATCAGGTGGCCCTCGCGGATATACGTACCGACCACGCGCGAGGTGTAGAAGCCGCGTGAATCGTTCACCACGATCGGCGTCTTGCGGATCGCGCGCACGTAATCGAGCGCGACCGCGAGCGCGGGATCTTCCGTCTTCTCGCCCATGATGATCTCGACCAGCATCATCTTGTCGACCGGGGAGAAGAAGTGCACGCCGATGAAATTCTTCGGGTCCTTCGACTGCTCGGCCAACGACGTGATCGGCAGCGTCGAGGTGTTCGAGCCGAACACGACCTTGTCGCCAACGACGGCCTGCGCCTTCGCGGTCGCCTCGGCCTTGACCTTGCGGTCCTCGAACACGGCCTCGATGACGAGTCGACGCCCTTCAGCGCGTTGTAGTCGGGCGTCGGGGTGATGCGCGCGAGCAGTGCGTCGGCATCTTCCTGCTTGGCGCGGCCGCGCTTGATCTGCCCCGCCATGATGTTCGCCGAATACGCCTTGCCCTTGTCCGCCGCTTCCTGGTCGCGGTCGATCAGTACCACGTCGAGCCCGGCCTGCGCCGAGACGTAGGCGATACCCGCGCCCATCAGGCCGGCGCCGAGCACGCCGATCTTCTTCAGCGCCGTCGGCGCGATGTTCGCCGGGCGGCGCGCGCCCTTGTTGAGCTCCTGCATCGAGACGAACAGCGAGCGGATCATCGCGGCGGCCTCGGGCGAGCGCACGATTTTCGCGAAATAGCGCGACTCGATGCGCAGCGCGGTGTCGAACGGCACCTGCAGGCCCTCGTAGACGCAGCTCATGATCGCGCGCGCGGCCGGGTAATTGTCCTGCGTCTCCTTGCGGTAGAGCGCGTTCGCGGCCGGGAACGTCATCATGCCCATCTTCGACCACACCGGGCCGCCGGGCAGCTTGAAGCCGTCGACGTCCCACGGCTGCTTCGACTTCGGCGAGGTCTTGATCCAGGTCTTCGCCGCGCTCACGAGGTCGGCGACCGGCACAATGTTGTCGACGATCTTCATCGTCTTGGCGCGGTCGAGGCGGATCTGGTCGCCCTTGAGCAGGAACTGCAGCGCGTCCGCGGTCGCCATCATGCGTGTGATGCGCTGCGTGCCGCCGGCGCCGGGGAACAGTCCCACCTTGATCTCGGGCAGGCCGAGCCGCGTCTTCGGATTGTCCGCAGCGATGCGGTGATGGCAGGCGAGCGCAAGCTCGAAGCAACCGCCCATCGCGGTGCCGTTGAGCGCGGCGACCCACGGCTTGCCGCTGGTTTCAAGCTTGCGATAGATCTGCGACAGCCTGCGGCTGCGCTCGAACACCAGCGCGACCGCAGCTTCTTCGCCCTTTGACTTGAACGTGGTCTCGTACTCGCTGCGCTGCTTTTCCAGCATGGTTAGGTCGGCGCCGCCGCCGAACGTGTCCTTGCCGGACGTGATCACAGCGCCCTTGATTGCGGCGTCGGTCGAAACCTTTTCGACCACCGTTTCCAGTTCGTCCATCACGGAGACATCGATCACGTTCATCGACTTGCCCGGCATGTCCCAGGTGACGAGCGCGATGCCGTCGGCATCCACGTCGAGCTTGAAATTCGCCATTTCGTTATCTCCCTTGAAAATTGTGCGGCCTAGTAGGGCTCGTCGTTGACATGCAGGACGCGAATGGCGGTGCCATCGCGTTCGAATTTCAGATCGGAACCCGGGTAGTGCGAGCGCTCACTCGGCGCGCGCGTTCCGACTTCGAGCAGCAGCACGTCGGCGTTCGAACGGTTCACGATGCAGTGCCCGTTCGGCACATTCGCCTTCCAGCCCGCGCAATCGCCGGCCTTCAGCATCACCTCGCCATCGTCCTCGATCAGCACGCATTCGCCTTGCAGAATGTAGACGAACTCGTCCTCCTGCTCGTGCCAGTGACGGATCGAGGTCGCTGCGCCCGGCTCGAGCTTCGTCAGGTTCACGCCGAACTGCGAGAGCCCGACCGCATTCCCGAGCGCGGTCTTGTGACGCCCCGCGCAGGCAGGCTTGAACGCCGGCGGATAGTTCGGCGAGCCGACGCGGGTTTGCAGCGTGGCGATGTCGATCTTCGGCATCGAACGCGCCTCAGACGCGCTCGATAATCGTCGCCGTGCCCATTCCCGCCCCGATGCACAGCGTCACCAGCGCGGTATTGAGGTTGCGCCGCTCCAGTTCGTCGAGCACGGTGCCGAAGATCATCGCACCGGTCGCGCCGAGCGGATGACCCATCGCGATCGCGCCGCCCGCGACGTTGATCTTGTCGTGCGGAATGTTCAGCGCCTGCATGTAACGCAGCACCACCGAGGCGAACGCCTCGTTCAACTCGAACAGGTCGATGTCCTCGACCTTCATGCCGGCTTTCTTGAGCACCTTGAGCGTCACGTCGATCGGGCCGGTCAGCATGATGGCGGGCTCCGAGCCGATGTTGGCGAACGCGCGGATGCGCGCGCGCGGCTTCTTGCCGATCTTCCCGCCCGCTTCCTTGTTGCCGATCAGCACGGCCGCCGCGCCGTCGACAATGCCGGACGAGTTGCCGGCGTGATGCACATGGGTCACGGCTTCCAGTTCGGGATAGGCCTGCATCGCGACCGCGTCGAAGCCGTACATCTCACCCATCTGCACGAACGAAGGCGCGAGCTGCCCGAGCGACTGCATCGTCGTCGTCGGCCGCATGTGCTCGTCCTTGTCGAGGATGGTGATGCCGTTGATATCCTTCACGGCGATCACGGAATTCTTGAAGTTGCCGGCATCCCACGACGCTTTCGATCGCTTCTGGCTCTCGACCGCATACGCATCCACGTCGTCGCGCGAGAAGCCGTATTTCGTTGCGATCACGTCGGCCGAAATACCCTGTGGCAGGAAGTAGGTCGGGATCGCGATCGCCGGATCCATCGGCCATGCGCCGCCCGAGGCGCCCATGCCGACGCGGCTCATCGATTCGACGCCGCCGCCGATCGTCATGTCGTGCTGGCCGGACATCACCTGCGCGGAGGCGAAATTGATCGCGTCGAGCCCGGAGGCGCAGAAGCGGTTGATCTGCACGCCCGCGACCGTGTTGCCGTAGCCCGCGGTCAGCGCTGCCGCGCGCGCGATGTCGCCGCCCGCTTCGCCGACCGGGTCGACGCAGCCGAGCACCACGTCGTCGACGATCGCCGGGTCGGACAGGTTGCGGTCCTTGATCGCGCCGAGCGCCTGCGTGGCGAGACTGAGCGCGGTCACCTCATGCAGCGAGCCGTCGGATTTTCCTTTTCCGCGCGGCGTGCGCACGGCGTCGTAAATGAATGCATCGGTCATTGTATTCCTCCTGTTGCGCTTGGCCGTTACAGGCTGCGCGCTATGAGAAGCTTCATGATCTCGTTGGTACCGGCGTAGATGCGCTGCACGCGGGCGTCGCGGTACATGCGCGAGATCGGATATTCGTCCATATAACCATAGCCGCCGAACAGTTGAAGGCAGCGGTCGACGATCTTGTTCTGTAGATCGGTGAGCCAGTATTTCGCCATCGACGCGGTCACCGTATCGAGTTCGTGACGCAGGTGGCGCTCGACGCAGTGATCGTGGAAGACGCGCCCGATGGTCGCCTCGCTCTTGCATTCGGCCAGCTCGAACTGGGTATTCTGGAATTCGATAATCTGTTTGCCGAACGCCTTGCGCTCCTTGACGTAGTCGATGGTCAGCCGCAGCGCGCGCTCGATCATGCCGATCGCCGCCGTGCAGACGATCAGCCGCTCCTGCGGCAGGTCGCGCATCAGCTGCACGAAGCCCTGGCCCTCCTCGGTGCCGAGCAGGCCTTCGGCCGGCAGCTTCACGTCCTCGAAGAACAGCTCGGAGGTATCGGCCCAGTCGAGCCCGAGCTTGGCGAGCTTGCGGCCACGGCGGAAGCCCTGCGCGTCGTCGGTCTCGACCATCATCAGCGAGGTGCCCTTGGCGCCCTTGGCCGGATCGGTCTTGGCGACCACGATGATCAGGTTCGCGTGCTGTCCGTTGGTGATGAAGGTCTTGGAGCCGTTGAGCACATAGCCGTTGCCGGATTTTTTCGCCGTTGTGCGCACGCCCTGCAGGTCGGAGCCGGTGCCGGGCTCGCTCATCGCGATTGCGCCGATCATCTCGCCGCTCGCGAGCTTGGGCAGCCACTTCTTCTTCTGCTCCTCGGTGCCGTAATTGAGGATGTAGGGCGCGACGATGCCGGAATGCAGCGGCGCGCCGATCGAGTCGAGCCCGGCGTGCGCGATCGCGCGATTGATCACGGTCTCATGCGCGAAACTGCCGCCCGCGCCGCCGTATTCCTCCGGCATGCTGGCGCACAGGAGACCCGCCTGACCCAGTTTGTCCCAGGCCGAGCGCTCCATGATGCCGTCGGCCGTCCACTTCTCGACATGCGGGACAAGTTCGGCAGCGAGAAAACGCTTCGCCTGCTCTTCGAGCAGCACGAGGTCTTCGGTCATCCATGCCGGACGCGGAACTTGAAGGGAATCCATTGCGCTTCCTCGGGTCTCGTTCTTATGCGCTGCGCTGATTGTTGACGATTTTTTCGGCCGTGTCCTTCTTCATCCACTCCTCGGTGCGCTGTGCCGGAAGGTCATGAACGCCCTTCAACCACGAGACCTCGGCCTCGGTGCCGTACTGCTTGGTCGGCGGCATCGCTTCCGGGTCGTCGAGCGAGTTGATGGACACGCTGATGCGGCCATTACCGTCGAACGAATACGTCAGCGGCGTGCCGCAATCCTTGCAGAATCCGCGCTGCGCCATATTGGAGCTTCGGAAGAAGGACGGCGTGCCGCGCGTCCACTGCAGGTGCTCAATCTTGCCGCCGGTCAGGCCCATGAACGGCTGGCCGGACGCCTTCTGGCACATGCGGCAATAGCAGACGCTCGAATAGGCCGGCTTCTCGACCCACTCGTAGCGCACCGCGCCGCACTGGCAGCCGCCGGTTAGATTGGCCATAAGCTAGAACGCCTCCGCGGGCAGCGCCATCATGGTGTCGGCGCCGGTCTGGATGCGTTTGAGATGCGCGGCCGTCTCGGGCAGCACGCGCTCCATGAAGAACTTGCCGGTCACGAGCTTCGCCTTCATGCGCTCTTCCGAGCCGTTCGCGCCGGCTCTGAGCTTCTCGTTCGCGGCTTTCGCCATCTGCGCCCACATGTAGCCGAGCGCGACCAGCCCGAAGAGGTGCATGTAGTCGGTCGAGCCGGCGCCGGCATTGTCGGGCTTCTTCGGCGCATTCTGCATGAACCACATCGTGGCCTGCTGCAGCGTCCCGAGTGCCTCGCCGAGCGGCCCGACATACGGCTTCATTGCCTCGTCGGTGGAATGCTCCTTCACAAACGCAGAAACCTCGCCGAAGAACGCAGTGATGGCGCGGCCGCCGTCGCGGCCGAGCTTGCGGCCGACGAGATCGAGCGCCTGGATGCCGTTCGCGCCTTCGTAGATCATCATGATGCGCGCATCGCGCACGAACTGCTCCATGCCGTGCTCGGCGATGTAGCCGTGGCCGCCATAAATCTGCTGCGCCATCACGGTGTTGGAGAGGCCGTTGTCGGTCAGCACGCCCTTGAGCACCGGCGTCAACAGACCCATGTGGTCGTCCGCCGCCTGACGCGCTTTCTCGTCGTCGGAGCGGCGCGCGATATCGGCCTTCAGCGCGGTCCACAGGACGAGCGCGCGCGATGCCTCGTTCAGCGCGCGGATCGTCATCAGCATGCGCCGCACGTCGGGGTGCACGATGATCGGATCGGCCGGCTTGTCGGGCGCCTTCACGCCGGAGATCGAGCGGCCTTGCAGTCGATCCTTCGCGTAGGTGACGGCGTTCTGGTAGGCGACTTCCGAGATTGCGAGGCCTTGCACGGCGACGCCGAGCCGCGCCTCGTTCATCATCGTGAACATCGCGTTGATGCCACGGTTCTCTTCGCCGACGATCCAGCCGACCGCGTCGTCGTAATTGAGCACCGCGGTCGAATTGCCGTGGATGCCCATCTTGTGCTCGATCGAGCCGCACATCACGCCGTTGCGGCTCCCGAGCGAGCCGTCGTCCTTCACCATGAACTTCGGCACGACGAAGAGCGTCAGGCCCTTGATGCCGGCGGGTGCGCCTTCGGTGCGCGCGAGCACCAGATGGATGATATTTTCGGTGAGATCGTGCTCACCCGACGAGATAAAGATCTTGGTGCCGGAAATCTTGTAGCTGCCGTCGGCCTGCGGCACCGCCTTGGCGCGCGAGAGCCCAAGGTCCGTGCCGCAATGCGGCTCGGTCAGGTTCATGGTGCCGGTCCATTTGCCGGACGTCATGTTCGGCAGATATTTCGTTTTGATCTCGGCCGACGCGTGATGCAGCAGCGCAGCGATCGCGCCCTGGGTCAGCCCCGGATACATCGAGAATGCGATGTTGGCGCCGCCGAGCAACTCGTTGATCATCACCGTGTAGGTGCCGGGAAGGCCCTGCCCGCCGTATTCGGGCGGAACCGAAACGCCCATCCAGCCGCCTTCGGCGTAGAGCTTGTAAGCGTCCTTGAAGCCGGTCGGCGTGGTGACGCTCCCGTCGTCGTGGCGCTTGCAGCCTTCGAGGTCGCCGACGCGATTGAGCGGCTGCACGACTTCCTCGGCAAGCTTCGCCGCCTCTTCCAGGACCGCCGCGAGTGTGTCGGGGGTCGCGTCGGCGAAGCCCGGCATGTTGCCGTAGCGCTCCATGTGAAACACGTCGTTGAGCAGGAACTGCACGTCTTCAACGGGCGCCTTGTAGGTCGGCATTGCATCCTCCTCGAAGTCTCTTTGAGTCTATTTGTCCGCCGCGTGCCCGCGTGCCGCGAGCTTCGCCTTCATGACATCACTCGCGCGCGTTAGTTCGGCGACAACGCGATCGATATCGTTTTTCTGCCGTTCGAGCCGCTCGATGCGCTCGCCGAACTTCGCAAGCGCGACCTTGAGCTGGGTGACCCCGCCGTCGCCGAGATCGTAGAGATCGAGCATCTCGCGCACTTCCTCGAGCGAGAAGCCGACCGTCCTGCCGGCGAGCACGTAGGCGAGCCGCGCGCGGTCGCGCCGGGTGTAGAGCCGCTGCTCGCCGCGCCGCGCCGGATCGAGCAAGCCCTTCTCCTCGTAGAAGCGCAGCGTCCGCGCCGAAATGGCGAACTCCTTGGCGAGATCGCGGATGGTGAAGACGTCGCGCTCGGGCGTCCCGATGTCGAAGCCGGCGACCAGATCGGAAATCCGGTGATCGGTGCCTTCCAGCTCGGTCACGTCAGCTCCCAGGGGCCATTTGAGGGACGACGAAACTCATACATCTAGTTTACGTAAACGTAAAGTACCTTTGCGCAAAAATTTTCCTGATCGCAGGCAAGCGGAAACGGCGGCGCGCGCCGCGCCGCCGTTTCTGTTGATTGTGCAAGCCTGCAGCCGCGGTCAGCCCGCGCGGCGATCTTTCTCGGCGATCTTGCCGGTGAGCGACGAATAGATCCGGGAAAGCTCGGTAAGCCCTTCCTCGATCTCGGCTTTTTGCTTCTTCAGCAGATCGATCTGCTCCAGGCACTTTTCGCGGCTGAGCGTCAGGGCGTTGGAATCGGCCTCGCCTTCCTCGACCGCGATCATCTGGCTGATCTCGCCGAGCGTAAAGCCAAGCTTCTTGCCCTTGAGAACCAGTGCGAGGCGGGTGCGGTCGCCTTGCGAATACAGGCGGCTCAGCCCGTCGCGCTGCGGCGAGATCAAACCCTTGTTCTCGTAGAAGCGCAGCGCGCGCAACGTGACGCCAAACTCGCGCGATAATTCGCCAATCGTGAACCCAGTCTTGTCGGCTGAGGAATCGTCTCGGAGAGACTCGGCGGCCCAAACATGCGCAGCCGAACTCTCCATGTCGCGGGATTCATCCATTTCTAACCTGTCGTCTTCGTATGTTACGGCCCCTCGGGGTGAGTTAGCGCGCAGATAGTATGGCTAACGCACAAAAGCGAGCCTGTTGACGTTACTAGACCCTACATAACGGTAATCTGATGTGCTGTTTTGCACAGTACTCACTACATTACATTCGTCATTATACAACCAAACCGGGCATTTCCCCAAATACCGAAATACCATCGGGTCGTCCGCCGGCAAGTCCCACCCGGCTTTGGAACCGCAAAGCCACGAACCTTAACGGCTTATTTACCGTAACGCGGAAAAGTCACGTCTGAGGACGCAGAACCGCGCGCGCCGTCCGTTTCCCGTTAACGAGCGTCCGTTCTGCCGGAGGGCGACCCCTTGTTCCTCCGACCAAAGGCTGCGGGTTAAGCAATGACGCCAGGCGCATCTTGGAATGAACGTGGTCTGAGCCCGGAACTGTACCAGGCGGCGCGCGAAGCCGCCGATCGTGCCGGGATGTCGGTCGACGAATGGCTGAAAACGACGTTCGGCAATTCGCCTTCCGCCGGCGCCGCAAAGCCGCAAAGTCAAACCGGCTCGCTCGGCACGCGACTCGGAGAGTTGTCGCAGCGCTTCGCCCGCTCCAGTGAGGAGCTTGCACCCGCCGCTTCGTCGGTGCGCGGCGCGCGTCTCGAGGACACCGTCGCCAGGCTCAATGCGCGCCTCGAACAATTGACCGCCGGACGCCCAGCGCCCGCCCCCGCGAACCGTTCCGCGCCCGACACCGCGCCGCCGATCGCGCCGCAATCCCCCGATCTTGAAATCGACCAGGCGATCGCCGAGATCGCCGCGCGCCAGCACGCGCTGGACAGCGGCACCGGCAGCGCAGCGGCAGCGAACGCGGATTTCGCCAGTCTGGAGCGCCAGCTTCACCACATCACCGAGCAGATCGAAACCTTGCGGCACCCGTCCAATGTCGAGGATGCGATCGCCGCATTGCGCACGGACCTTTCCGAGGTCGCGCGTGCCGTCAACGAAGCCCTGCCGCGCCGCTCGCTGGAAAGCCTGCAGGGCGACGTGCAGGCGCTCGCCGAGCGGATCGACCACGGCTACGGGCGTGGCGCCGACCCTTCGGCGCTGGAAGCCATCGAGCGCAACCTCGCCGAAATCCACGAGCGCCTGAACGCGATGACGCCGGCCGAAGGCCTGGCGGGTTTCGACGCGCGCGTGTCGGAACTGTCGCACAAGATGGACAGCCTCGCGGTCGGTTCGCCCGATCCCGAAACGCTGCGCTATCTCGAAGCGGCGATCAACGAGTTGCGCGAGCTCTCGGCGGGTGTCGCGTCGGCCGAAGGCGTCGCGTCGCTTGCCGGCGACGTGCAGGCGCTGAGCGCGCGCATCGACCACATCGCGGAGCGCACCGGCGCGACCGGCCTCGACTCGCTCGCGCAGCGCGTCAATGATCTCACCCAGGCGCTCGACACCCGCGTGGAGCAGATCGGGCCGCTGCCGAGCAATCTGGAATCGCTGGTCCGGACGCTGACCGACAAGCTGAACCACTCCGACGGGTTTGCGCGCGACCAGGCGGCATTCGAACATCTGGAGCGGCAGATCGTCGGCATCGCCGACAAGATCGAGGCGGCCGACCAGAAGTTCGGCGATCTCAGCGCGATCGAACGCGGCATCCAGCAGCTCACGCTGCATGTGCGCGAGGCGCGCGAGGAATCGGCGGCGACCGCGGAGCGCGTTGCGCGCAGGGTCGCGGCCGACATGGCCGAGGCAGTGCCGCGGACCGATACCGAGGTCATCGCGCTCAAGCGCGACCTTGCCGACAGCGAGCAGCGCACGCACGAAACGCTGGAAGCCGTTCACGACACGCTCGAGCGTCTGGTCGAGCGGCTCGCGATGGTCGAGACCGGTGTCCAAGCAGCGCCGCAGTCCGCTTACGCGCCGCAGTCTCCGCCGCAACCTCTGCCGTCGCGCGAGCTGGCGGCGATCGCTCCCGAAGTGCGGATCCCTGAGCCGGTCGAGATCGCACCCGAGGCCGCCTACGAGCCTTCCGTCCCGGCGCTGCGTCCGACGCCGTTCATGCACGTGCAGCGGACCGAGCGCCCGCCCATCGATCCCGATCTTCCGGCCGATACGCCGCTCGAACCCGGCAGCGCCGGGCGCGGCCGCTCGCCCGCCGAGCGCATCGCAGCGTCGGAAGCAGCACTCGCTCCGCTCAAGCGCGAAGGCACGCCCGAGATCACCGGCAAGGCGAATTTCATCGCGGCCGCCCGGCGCGCCGCACAGGCCGCCGCCAACGAAGGCAGTGCGGTCGAAGCTCCACGCGCGGATGAGCCCGCGAGCGACGAGACGCCGAGCAGCCTGATCGGCCGCTTCCTCGCCAACCGCCGCCGCGCCTTGATGGTCGGGGTGAGCGCATTGCTGGTGCTCTATGGGGCGATCCAGATCGCCGGCATGATGGGCGGTTCAGACAGCACCGCCGAGAAGCCCGCCACGTCGAGCCAGACGGCCGAGCCGCGCAAGATCGCGGCGCCGGTTGCGCCCGCGACACCCGAGCCGATTGCCGCGCAGCCGCCGGGCCGCCAATCCGCCGCCGAGCCTCTGGTCGCGCCGGTCCCGACCGCGAGCCTGATCTCCCCGACGCCGGTCCCGTCTCCGATCCCGGCCAGCCAGCCGGCGCCGGCCGCTGCGTCGGCTGATGTTACCGGTTCGGTCAAGCCGCCGATGAGTATCGCGGCGCTTGCGGCGCCCGCCCACTGCCCCGCAGGCGCACCCCGCAGCCGCAGCCGAGAAGCTCCCGCCAGGGATCGGGGGACCGGCATTGCGCGGAGCGGCGGCAAACGGCAACCCCGCGGCCGAATACGAGATCGGCGTGCGCTATTCCGAAGGGCGCGGCGTGCCGGCCAATCTGGAACTCGCGGTGCAATGGTTCGACCGCGCCGCCAAGCAGGGTCTCGCGCCCGCGCTCTATCGCCTCGGCAGCCTTTACGAGAAGGGCCTGGGCGTAAAGAAGGACCTCGACAAGGCGCGCCAGCTCTATCTGGCGGGCGCCGACAAGGGCAACGCCAAGGCGGTGCACAATCTTGCGGTGCTGTATGCCGAAGGTATCGACGGCAAGCCGGACTACCGGACCGCCTCTCAGTGGTTCCGCAAGGCGGCCGACCGCGGCGTCGCCGACAGCCAGTACAATCTCGGCATCCTCTATGCCCGTGGCATCGGCGTGGATCAGAACCTCGCCGAATCCTACAAGTGGTTCGCACTCGCGGCGCAGCAGGGCGACCAGGATGCCGCCAAGAAGCGCGACGACGTGGCGTCACGGCTCGACCAGCAATCGCTCGTCGCCGCGAAGCTCGCGGTGCAGACCTGGACCGCCGATCAGCCGCCGGACGAGGCGATGAACGTCAAGGCGCCGCCCGGCGGCTGGGATCAGGCGTCCGGGGCGCCCGCCAAGCCGGCTGCGACCGCGCGCCGCAAGCCGACCGCGATATAGCGACGGCTGCGCGGCCTATGGCGGGAATAGGGCCGCCGCACGGCGTGTTTCATGCTTGCGGCCACATCGTGGCCGGGCCGTTCACAGAACCTTCAGCCGCCCTGCCCGTATCTTTGTGCGCGACGGCTGAGAGAATCCGACTAAGGTTCCCTCGCGTCTGGTCGCGCACCTGAGGGCCGAAGCTTAGAGCCAAAGCCCTCGCATCGGCGGACCCTGTCTCGTGCAAATCTACCTTCCGATCGCCGAATTGCCCGTCAATGTCCTGCTCGTCCTGTTCATGGGGCTCGCGGTCGGATTCATCTCGGGCATGTTCGGCATCGGCGGCGGCTTTCTGATGACGCCGCTCCTGATCTTCATCGGCATCAACCCGGCGGTGGCGGTGGCGAGCGTCGCGAGCCACGTGGCGGCCTCGTCGTTCTCGGGCGCGATCAACTACTGGCGAAGGCGCGCGCTCGATCCGGCGCTCGCCGGAATGCTGCTGATCGGCGGCTTGATCGGTACCACGGCCGGCGTCTGGCTGTTCACCGTGCTGCGCCGGCTCGGTCAGCTCGACCTCACGATCTCGCTCTCCTACCTGACGCTGCTCGGCATCGTCGGCACCATGATGATCGTCGAAAGCGTGCAGGCGATCCGGCGCGCACGCGGCGGGCGGCCCGCCGAGATCCGCCGCCCCGGCAGCCACATCTGGATTCACGGGCTGCCGCTGAAGATGCGCTTTAAGATCTCGAAGATTTACGTCTCGGTGATTCCGATCTGGGCCATCGGTTTCGGCATCGGCTTCATCGGCGCCGTCATGGGCATCGGCGGCGGCTTCCTGCTGGTGCCAGCGCTGATCTATCTCATCCGCGTGCCGACCGGCGTGGTGATCGGCACCTCAATGGTGCTGACCCTGGTCACCATGGCGTACGCGACTGTCATCCATGCCGCCACCAACCACCTGGTCGATGCGGTGCTCGCGCTGATCCTGATGATCGGCGGCGTGATCGGCGCGCAATTCGGCGCGCGCACCGGACAGAAATTCAGCGGCGAACAACTGCGCCTGCTGCTCGGCATTCTGGTGCTCGCGGTCGGATTGCGCTTCGCCTACGACATCGTGGTGCAGCCCACGGACGTGTTCACGGTGCGCACGGTGGAGGGACAGCCATGAGCGCCCGCATCGTCGCGCTCGCGTTCGCGGCCGCCGCGGCGGTTGCATCGCCGGCGCGAGCCGAGCGGCTGATCACCACGCTGTCGACCTCGCGCGTGCTGATCTCGTCCAATTTCACCGGCGCCGACGTCGTGTTGTTCGGCTCGGTCGAGCGCGACGCGCAGACGGTGGCGCGCCGCGGCAACTACGACATCGTCGTGACCGTGAAAGGGCCACGCGAGACCGTCGTGACCTACCGCAAGGAGCGCGTGTTCGGCATCTGGGTCAACGCGGACTCGCGCAATTTCGTCGATGCGCCGTCGTATCTGACCGTGCTCTCCAACCGCACCATCAACGACATCGCGGACATCAACACGCTGCGGCGGACACAGACCGGGCTCGCGCGCGTCCTGCTGCAGCAGGAAATATCCGGCGATATCGCGGACTCGATCCGCGAGGATCCGTTCCGCCTCGCCTTCCTGCGCCTGAAGATCGAGCGCGGCCTCTATCGCGAGACGCAGAACGGCGTCACGTTCCTCACGCCGGCGCTGTTCCGCGCCGGGATCCCGATCCCGGACAACGCGCCGACCGGCGCGTACGAGGTCGACGTCAAGCTGTTCGCCGACGGCGCGTTGCTGGCGCGCCAGCAGACCGCGCTCGAGGTCGTCAAGGTCGGCTTCGAGCAGATCGTCGCGAACGCTGCGCGCGACCACGGCCTGCTCTATGGCCTCGCCACCGCGCTGATGGCGCTGCTCACCGGCTGGCTTGCGAGCGTGGTGTTCAGGAAGGATTGATGCGCTGTTACAAGTGATTGGCGCGTGACCCAAGCTTTGATTCATGCAGTTGCGCCGTACGTATGAAAGACAATTGCCTGTGATAGCTATCCGCGAGAGGGGACATCGCCATGGCTCGCAACGCCGCGGACGCGCGCTTCTGGGACCGGATCGCGCGCAAATATGCCGCCGATCCGATCAAGGACATGGATGGCTATGCGCGAACGGTCGATCGCACGCGTGACTATTTGCGCGGCACCGACACGGTGCTCGAGCTCGGCTGCGGCACTGGCACCACTGCACTGAAGCTCGCCGCGTACATCTCCCGCATAGTGGCAACCGACCTCTCAAGCGAGATGATCGCAATCGCGCGGGAGAGGGCGGCTGCTCAGGCCTGCGGCAACGCCGAGTTCGCCGTTACCACGCCTGAGCGCGCGCCGTGGCCCGACGGCTCGTTCGATGCCGTGCTTGCCTTCAATCTGTGGCATCTCGTTGCCGACCGCACGTCAGCGCTCGCGCACATCCACCGACTATTGAAACCGGGCGGCCTGTTCGTGTCCAAAACGCCGTGCCTGGCCGAGATGAACCCGCTCATTCGGCTCGCCGTGCCGGTGATGCAGCTCGTCGGCAAGGCGCCTTACGTCGCGATCTTCTCCGCCGCCGCGCTCGAGCGCGAGATCGAAGCCGCGGGTTTTGCGATCATCGAGCGGGCCAGACACGGCTCCGGACGCAAGGATGCCCGCATCTTCATCGTCGCGCGGAAAGCCGACGACCGGTGAGCCAGTAGCGCGGATGAAGCAAAGCGAAATCCGGGGCTGTTGTCTTGCGTACGAAAACCCGGATTGCGCTGCGCTGCCGCATCAGTCCGAAAGACACCGTGACGCCGCGAAGGCATAGAGCCGGTTATCGCCCAGCATGTGCGCGGTAAACTTGCGTGCGCCGAACACGGCTGCGAAGGCGCGGTCGCGGACGTTCAGCCCGCCGGTGTAGGTGCCGAAGGCCGGCATCACGAGCGCCTTGCCATCCGTAGCGAAGCAGCGCCGGCTGACCGCGCGGCCGCGCTGCACGACACGTGCCACGGGATGAAGATGGCCGGCGATCTCGCCATCCGGCGCGTCGCGCGAGGGTTTGTGGCGGAAGATGAGCGCGCCGACCGAAGTCGCCGCCGCGAAGGTGCCGCCGATGCCGCCGGCCGGATCGGGATCGTGATTGCCGGCGATCCAGATCCACTCGCGGCCTCGCTGCAGTGCTATCAGCGAGGCGCGGTCCTGCGGCGAAAGCCGCGCCGGCCCGCCGCCATCATGAAAATTGTCGCCGAGCGCGATCACGACGCGCGGCGCGTAATGCGCGATCAGCCGCGCGAGCCGCGCGAGCGTTTCGGCGGTGTCGTAGGGCGGCAGCAATTGGCCACGGCGCGCGAAGCTCGAGCCTTTTTCCAGATGCAGGTCGGCGACGACGAGCAGGCCGTGCTCGGGCCAGTACAGCGCGCCCAGGCAGTCGGCGTGGAGAGTTGCGCCGCAAACGCCGATACCTCCTCCTGACAGAGGGAGGCCGGCCGGCGCAGCGGCTGATCGACAAGACGCTCAACCCATCGCCTCCTTCACCAGTTCCGCTTCGGCTTCCGCCAGCAGCGCGTCGGATGCCTCGCCGTAGACCATCTCGCGGCCGATCTCCAGCATCACCGGAACGGCGAGCGGCGAAATACGATCGAGCGGATTATGCGTGATTCGCCCGCGCACGCGCGCGAGCATTTCGGCGACGCGCCGGACATCGAGCAGACCTGACGCAGCGTCCGCATGAGCGGCGCGCAGCAGCAGATGATCCGGCTGGTGCTTGCGCAGCACGTCATAGACGAGATCGGTCGAAATCGTCATCTGGCGGCGGCTTTTCTCCTCGCCGGGAAAGCGCCGCTCGATCAGCCCGGCGATGATCGCGCAATTGCGGAACGTGCGCTTCATCAGCGCGGACTCGGCGAGCCAGGCGTCGAGATCGTCGCCGAGCATATCCTGATCGAACAGCGCATCGAGCGAGAGTTCGCCGCGCTGAACCGCGAACGCCACGTCGCGCAGGCCCCACACGGCGAGCGCATACTCGTTGGCCACGAACCCGAGCGGGCGCATGCGGGCGCGCTCCAGCCGCCGCGTCAACAGCATTCCCAGAGTTTGATGGGCGAGACGCCCCTCGAACGGATAGCAGACGAGATAATATTTCGCGGCGCGCGGGAACGTCTCGACCAGCAGCTCGCGCTTGGCGGGCAAGCGCGAGCGATACTCCTGCACCTCCAGCCACTCGCGCACCTGATCCGGGAGCGCGCGCCACGTGTCGTGATCCGCAAGGATGCCGCGCACGCGGTCGGCGAGGTACGTCGAGAGTGGAAACTTGCCGCCCTCATACGATGGCACCTTCGCCTCGGGATCGTTCGTGCGCGAGACATACACCTCGTCCTCGACCAGCGCCTCGTACTTCAGCACTTCGCCCGCGAACACGAAGGTGTCGCCCGGCGTCATCGTCTCGATGAAATACTCCTCGACCTGCCCAAGCAGGCGCCCGCCGCGCGGGATCGCCTTCGAGGCGCGCGAGCGCACGAGGCGGACCTTCAGCATGTCGGCTTCCACGATGGTGCCGACATTCATGCGATACATCTGCGCGACGCGCGGATGCGCGATGCGCCACTTGCCGTCCTTGGTCTGCCTGATCTTGGCGAAGCGTTCGTAGGATTTCAGCGCGTAGCCGCCGGTCGCGACGAAATCGACCGTCGCGTCGAAGTCGGCGCGCGTGAGCGCGGCGTAAGGCGCGGCGGTGATGACCTCGGCGTACAGCTCGTCGGCATCGAACGGCACGCCGCAGGCGCAACCGAGCACATGCTGCGCCAACACGTCGAGGCTGCCGACGCGCAATGGCGGCGTGTCCTGCGCGTTCGCGGCGACCGCTCCTATCGCGGCGGAGCATTCCAGCACCTCGAAACGGTTGGCCGGCACGAGTACGCCCTTTGAGGGTTCGTCCATCCGGTGATTGGCGCGGCCGATGCGCTGCAGCAACCGCGACGCGCCCTTCGGGGCGCCGACGTTGATGACGAGATCGACGTCGCCCCAATCGATGCCGAGGTCGAGCGAGGAGGTCGCGACCACGGCCTGCAAGCGGCCGGCCGCCATCGCGTCCTCGACGCGGCGGCGCTGGCCGACATCGAGCGAGCCGTGATGCAGCGCGATCGCGAGAGTGTCGTCGTTCATGCCCCAGAGCTGCTGGAAGATCGACTCGGCCTGGCTGCGCGTGTTGACGAAGATCAGCGTCATCTTGTGACGCTTGATCAGCGCGTAGATCTCGCCGAGCGCATGGCGCGCCGAGTGGCCGGCCCACGGGAGCCGCTCGGCGGTGTCGAGCATCGTGATGTCCGGTGCGGCGCCGGGTTCCGCGAGCACCAGATCGGCGAGCGCCTCGCCGCCGGCCTGCGGGACGAGATAGCGGCGCAGGTCGTCGGGCTCGGCGACGGTGGCGGAAAGGCCGATGGTGGTGAGGCCGGGCGCGATGGTGAACAGCCGCGCGAGGCCGAGCGAGAGCAGGTCGCCGCGCTTCGACATCACCAGCGAATGCAGTTCGTCGAGGATGACGCGCCGGAGCGAGCCGAACAGGAACGGCGCGTCGTCGGACGCGAGCAGCAGCGCGAGCTGTTCGGGCGTGGTGAGCAGGATGTCGGGCGGATCGCGCCGCTGGCGCTGGCGCTTCGAGGCGGGCGTGTCACCGGTGCGGGTTTCGATGCGGATCGGCAGCGCCATCTCTGCAACGGGGCGTTCGAGATTGCGCGCGATGTCGACCGCGAGGGCTTTCAGCGGCGAGATGTAGAGCGTGTGCAGCCCGCCGCTGCGGCGAATGCCGCGGCCGGTGGAGATGAGTGTCTTCGCGGTCGCAGACTTTGCAGACTTTTCGGGACTTAACTCCACCAACGTTGGCAAAAACCCCGCCAGCGTCTTGCCGGCCCCCGTCGGGGCGATCAGCAGCGCCGAGCGGCCGGCGCGCGCCGTTGCGAGCAATTCAAGCTGATGCGCGCGCGGCGCCCAGCCGCGCGCCGCAAACCAGCGCGCGAACACATCGGGAAGCTCCGGTGCGACCGCGATGTTCATCGCCGCGCCAGCACCAGCAGGCCCGGAACCGGAATCCGGTTCTCGGTGCGGGTCGAGACCTTTGTCAGTTCGATCAACGTCAACCCGGCGCCGGCAATCGCCGCGGACACGAAATCAACGCTGTGCGCGTAGCGCATCTTGGGCCCGACGATTGCGCCCTCCCCTTCGTGCGTCTCCACCGTGAATCCGAACAGTCCACCCGGCGGAAGCACCTCCGCCACCGCGCGGCAGGTTTCGGCGACATCCGCCACATAGGCGAACACGTCGGCGGCGACGACCAGATGGAACGCTGCGCTGCCGGCGCGCTGTGCTGCCAGAAACTGCGCGATATCGCCGACCGCGAGCCGGTCATAGAGTCCTTTCTTGCGCGCCTCCTCGATCATACCTGGCGAAAGATCGACACCCACGAGCCAGTCGACGTGGGGACGAAACGCCGCGCCGGCAAGCCCTGTGCCGCAGCCGAGATCGAGCATGCTGCCGAAGCGCTTGCCGTGCGCCGTGACGGCCTCGCACAGCAGCGCAGGCGCCGAATAATTGAGGTCTTCCAGCGCACGGTCGAAGCGCGGCGCATACTGGTCGAACAACGTGCGCACGTAACCGTGCAGCGCCGCGGTCGCGGGATCGGTGCCACCGAGGCGCGCAAGATGCAGCGCCGCGCCGTGGCGATCCTCAGGGTCGGCCGCCTGCGCGCTTTCAAATGCCGCGCGCGCGCCATCGCGATCGCCCAGCGCCGCGCGCGCCTCGCCGAGCGCAAACCACGCCGAGGCAAATCCGGGCTCAAGTTCCGTCGCCTGCAAATACAGGTCGGCGGCCGCCGCCAGATCGCCGTCGGCCGCATAGCCGCGCGCGAGATCGTAGCGCCGGTCCGCGAGCAGATCGCCAGAGCTGATGAACAGTGGAACGGCCACGCTAGCCTCAGGGTTAGCAATACCGACGATATGACATATCTGGAGCCCATGCGCCCGGACCACATCCTGAAGCCGACCCCGGCCGGCCTGTGCTGCGCCATCGGCTCGTTTCACATCGATCCGGTGCGGCCGGTCGAGCGCGCGCTGATCACGCATGGTCATTCGGATCACGCGCGTGCCGGGCACGGCGCGGTGCTGGCGACGCAAGAGACGCTCGACATGATGCGTCTGCGCTACGGCCAGAGTTTCGCCTGCGTCGACGCAGGCGATCCGCTATGGCGAGACACTGAAGCTCGGCAAGACGGAGGTGTCGTTCCACCCAGCCGGGCATGTGCTCGGCTCGGCGCAGATCTGTGTCGCGGCGAACGGCACGCGCGTCGTGGCGTCCGGCGACTACAAGGACGTCGCGGACCCGACCTGCGCGCTGTTCGAGCTGGTGCGGTGCGATGCGTTCATCACCGAGGCGACGTTCGGGCTGCCGGTGTTCCGCCACGGCGACGCGCGCGCCGAGATCGCGAAGCTGTTGCGCTCCGTCGCGCTGTTTCCCGAGCGCGCGCATCTGGTCGGCGCCTATTCGCTCGGCAAGGCGCAGCGCGTCATCGCGCTGATCCGCACAGCCGGCTACGACAAGCCGATCTACCTGCATGGCGCGATGGAGAGCATCTCGAATTACTACGTCTCACGCGGGATCGATCTCGGCGAACTGCGGCTGGTGCGCGACGCCAAGAAGGCGGAGCTTGCCGGCACGATCGCGCTCTGCCCGCCGTCCGCGTTGCAGGATCGCTGGACGCGGCGATTCCCCGATCCGGTCTCGGCATTCGCATCCGGCTGGATGCGGGTGCGCGCGCGGGCGCGCCAGCGCGGCGTCGAGCTGCCGCTGGTCATCTCCGATCACGCCGACTGGGATGGCTTGTGCGCCACCATCGTGGCGACCGGCGCGTCGCAGGTCTGGGTGACGCACGGCGCCGAGGAAGCGCTGGTGCACTGGTGTACGACGCGCGGGCTCGAGGCGCATCCGCTCGGATTGGTGGGGTATGGGGATGAGGAAGAAGATGTCATTCCGGGGGCGAGCGAAGCGAGCAGCCCGGAATCCATAACCACGAATGGGAGAGAGACGGACGGTGCTGGGATTATGGATCCCGGACAATCGCTGCGCGATTTCCGGGATGACAAGAGCGGAGCATCATGAACCGCTTCGCCGCCCTGCTCGATCGGCTCGCCTACGAGCCGAGCCGCAATGCCAAGCTGCGGCTGCTGACGGATTATTTCCGCTCAACGCCCGATCCCGAGCGCGGCTATGCGCTCGCGGCGATCACCGGTGCGCTGTCGTTCCGCCACGCCAAGCCCAGCATCATTCGCGCGCTGATCGCCGAGCGCACCGATCCGGTGCTGTTCGAGCTGTCATACGATTATGTGGGGGATTTGTCGGAGACGGTTGCGTTGATGTGGCCGGTCTTTCCTCATACTCGGTCTGCTCCCTCCCCCCTTGAGGGGGAGGGTTGGGGAGGGGGGTCGGGCGTTGGAACGCGGTCAAAGCCAAGCAATCGGACCCCCACCCCTAACCCCTCCCCGCAAGGGGGAGGGGAACACACCGAGCAGGTTGCCGCAGCTCCCACCCTCACCCATGTCGTCACCACCCTCGCGTCGCTCGGAAAATCCGAACTGCCCGCGCAACTCACCGCCTGGCTCGATGCGCTCGACGAAACCGGGCGCTGGGCGCTGCTCAAGCTCGTCACCGGTGCGTTGCGCATCGGCGCATCGGCGCGGCTCGCCAAGACCGCAGTGGCGGCGCTCGGCGACAAGGCGCCGGACGAAGTGGAGCTGCTGTGGCACGGCCTCGCCCCGCCGTACACCGAACTGTTCGCCTGGATCGAAGGCCACGCCGAGAAGCCGGTGAGCATCGATCCGGCGCCATTCCATCCGGTGATGCTGAGCCACGCGATCGAAGAACAGGATTTTCCCGCGCTCGATCCGTCGCACTTTGCCGCGGAATGGAAGTGGGACGGCATCCGCGTGCAGGCGGTCGCGGGCGAGCGCGACGGCAAACGCGTCGCGCGGCTCTATTCGCGCACCGGCGAGGAGATTTCCGGCTCGTTTCCCGATCTCGTCGAGGCGCTGGCGTTCAACGGCGCCATCGACGGCGAACTGCTGATCCTGCGCGACGGGCGCGTGCAGTCGTTCAACGTCTTGCAGCAGCGGCTCAACCGCAAGACCGTGAACGCGAAGCTACAGGAGGAATTTCCCGCGCACCTGCGTGCCTACGATCTGCTCGCCGAGAACGGCGAGGATTTCCGCGAATTGCCGTTCGCCGAACGCCGCGCGCGGCTGGAGAAGGTGGTGACCCATCTCGACCATGCGCGCATCGACATTTCGCCGCTGGTGCCATTCGCCACCTGGGATGCGTTAACTGCCGCGCGGGCCGATCCGGCGTCGGCCGGCGCAGGCGCGGATGCCGAAGCGGTCGAAGGCATCATGCTCAAACGGCGCGACGCGCCCTATCTGCCGGGCCGGCCGAAGGGCCTGTGGTGGAAGTGGAAGCGCGATCCGCACGTGATCGATGCCGTGCTGATGTATGCGCAGCGCGGGCATGGCAAGCGCTCGTCGTTCTATTCGGACTATACGTTCGGGGTGTGGACCGCGGGCGCGAACGGCGACGAGCTGGTGCCGGTCGGCAAGGCCTATTTCGGCTTCACCGACGAGGAACTGAGCGAGATCGACAGGTTCGTTCGAAACAACACGATCAACCGCTTCGGGCCGGTGCGCGAGGTGACGCATGAGCCCGGCAAGGGGCTGGTGATCGAGGTCGCGTTCGAGGGCTTGCAGCGCTCGACGCGGCACAAGTCCGGCGTCGCGATGCGCTTCCCGCGCATCAGCCGGCTGCGCTGGGACAAGCCGCCGGCGGAGGCGGACCGGCTGGAGACGCTGGAGAAGATGCTGCGCATTGAGGGTGCCGCTACGTCCGTGCGCCCGCTCCGCCCCGCTTCTGTTCAGATCAATTCATGATAGTGTGGGCGCATGAGCCAGATTGATAACCGTCCCGCGCGAGCTTACAGCCGCTTTCTCGGCGGCGCGCCGCTTGCCGTGTTCTTCCGCCTCATGCTGCTGTGCATTCTGGTCGGCGTGATCCTGCATGCGCTCGGCTTCGACCCCGGCAACATCATCGAGAGCATCCGCCGCATGGTGCAGGCGATCTGGGACATGGGGTTCGACGCGGTGCGCTGGGTGTGGCGCTACTTCCTGCTCGGCGCCATCATCGTGATCCCGATCTGGCTGATCGTGCGCTTCATGCGCGCGCCTGCGGGGCGCTAGGCTGGCCTATCCGGGCCAAGGCTCCGCCGTGACCGCTGCGACATCCCGGCCGACCGCATCGGCGAGCGCGTCCAGCCGCCCGATGCGCATGAAGTCGAGCAGGTCCTTCTTGATCGACGCGACCAGCCCCACACCGCGGAAGATCAGCCCGGAGTAAAGCTGGATCAGGCTCGCGCCGGCCTTGATCTTGGCGAAGGCGGCAGCGCCCGAGTCGACGCCGCCCGCCCCGATCAGCGGGAACGCGCCCTCGGCGCGCACGTAGGTCTCGGCGAGCATGCGGGTGGAGAGCGCGAACAGCGGGCGGCCCGACAGCCCGCCCTGCTCTTTCGCAGCCGCGTCGCGCAGGTTCGGCCGGCCGATCGTGGTGTTCCCGACGATCATCCCGTCGATGCGGTGGCGGCGCGCCACCCCGACCACGTCGTCGAGATCGCCGAGCGTGAGATCCGGCGCGATCTTGAGCAGCAGCGGCCGCGGCTTGGCGCCGACCGCGGCGCGTTCGCGCGCGTCGATCACGCGCGACAAGAGATCGTCGAGCGCCTCCGCCTGCTGCAGATTGCGCAAGCCCGGCGTGTTGGGCGACGAGATATTCACGGTCAGGAAACCCACATGGGCGCTAAGCGCCTCGATGCATGCAACGTAGTCGGCGGCGCGGTCGGCGGTATCCTTGTTGGCGCCGATGTTGATGCCGACGATCCCCGGCGCGGCGGCGCGCGCCGCGAGCCGCTTCGCCACGGCCTCGACGCCCTCGCTGTTGAGGCCGAGACGGTTGATCACGCCTTCGTCGGCATCGAGACGAAACAGCCGCGGCCGCGGGTTGCCGGGCTGCGGATGAAGAGTCACGCCGCCCGCCTCCACGAAACCGAAACCGAGCCGCAACAGCGCGTCCACCACCTCGGCGTTCTTGTCGAAGCCGGCCGCGAGGCCGACCGGATTCGGGAATGTGAGGCCGAACGCCTCCACGCGCAGCTTTTCGTCGTCCGGCGCGGCGCTCGGCAGCGGTGCAAGCTTCAGCGCATTGAGCGCGAGCGCATGCGCGGTCTCGGGATCGAGCGTGCGCAGCAGCGGCCGGGCGAGGCGATCGAACAGCGCGATCACGGGTGAAGCTCCGGAAACACATGCCGGCCATCCGCGTCGAGCGGCAGCGGCTTCACCCAACGGACGGCTGAGAGCGGCAGCGTGCCGTAAAGGTGTGGAAACAATGCGCCGCCACGCGAGGGCTCATGGCGCAGCGCGGTGCCGAGCGCCGCGGCATCGACCGTCACCAGCACGAGGTCCGCCTGCCCGGCGAAATGCCGCGCGGCGGTCTCGGCCACCTGCCCGGCGGTGGAGAAATGGATATAGCCGTCGGCGCGATCGACCGGCGCGCCGGCAAACACGCCCGAGCGTTCGGCTTCCCGCCACAGCGCTGCGTCGCAGATCTTGTAGATGATGGCCGGCAAGAGGGACCTCGTTTTTCGGCGCGGACCGTAGCGCGCGGCCCTGGTGCCGAGAACCGGTTTTCCCGGTTGCTCACAAAGATATGGACAAATCCAGTTTTTATTCCTACAAACATGGTGACGATTCGGACCCCAAACGCAGCGGAGGACCCCGTGGCGCAACGCGCGATGCTCACCCATTCGGATATCTGGAACGCCGTGGATCGGCTGGCGGCGCGCGCCGGCCTGTCGGCCTCGGGCCTTGCCAAGAAAGCCGGGCTCGACCCCACCACCTTCAACAAGTCGAAGCGGATCACGCCGGAGGGCCGGCCGCGCTGGCCCTCGACCGAGTCGGTGGCAAAATCACTCGCCGCGACCAACACCACGGTCGACACCTTCGTGTCGCTGATCACCGACCGTGGCGGCGCTTCGACTCAAGCCGTGCCGCTGATCGGCCTCGCCGAGGCGGGCAGCGGCGGCTACTTCGACGATGGCGGCTTCCCGGTCGGCAAGGGCTGGGACGAGATCGCGTTTCCGGCAGTCAATGACGAACACGCCTACGCGCTGGAAGTGTCGGGCAACTCGATGGAGCCGGCCTACCGCGACGGCACGGTCATCATGGTCTCGCCGACCTCTGCGGTGCGGCGTGGCGACCGCGTCGTGGTGAAGACCAAGAGCGGCGAAGTGATGGCCAAGGAATTGAAGCGCCGTACCTCGAAGACCGTCGAACTGCGTTCGCTCAATCCCGAGCACAAGGAGCGCACGCTGCCGGCCGAGGATGTGCTCTGGATCGCGCGCATCATGTGGGCGAGTCAGTAGCCCCACAGCAGCATCACGCCGTAAAAGAGATAGACTCCGCTGACCGCGAAGATGACCCGCAGGGTCCACTGGCGGAAGCCCGCATCGGTCATGCGCTCGAGCACCTGCGCGGCGAGCGTCGTGCCGGCAATCGAGAGCAGGATCGCCGGCAGATAGGTCCACAGCGGCACCGCGTCCGCGATGCCGACGAACGATCCGAAATAGACCGCGCGCACGACGTGGCTGAAGGTCTGCGTCACCGCCTTGGTGGCGATGGTCGTCTTGCGGTCGAGCATGCTCTTCTGGAAAAAGATATCGAGGAACAGCCCGCCGACGCCGGTGAGAAGCTGGATGATGGTCGTCAGCACGCCGGTGACGAAAGGCACGCCGCGCCACTCGATGTTCGGCCGCGCCCGCGCGGGCAGAAGCTGGATCATGAACGGCATCAGGCCGAGCCCGATATAGACCGCTGCCTTGCTGGGAACGATCGCCACGTAGCGCATGACCGCGAATGCCAGCACCGCGCCGATCACGTAGACGAAAAAGATGCGCCAGAGCACGAAGCGCCACCACAGCACGGCGCGCCAGCCATTCGCCACGAACTGGATGATCGAGAAGATCACCATGCCGGTCGCGACGTCGAAATAGACGAGCAGCACGCCGACCAGGATCATGCCGCCCGCCATCCCGAACAGGCCGGAGATGAACGAGGTCGAGATGATGGTGCAGGCGATGAGGACGAAGTCGAAGGGGGTCATTGGCGGTCCGTGCGCCGCACGCTTGCCCACGAAATGAGCACGGGCTTGACGCGGCCATCCACGGTTGCTTAGTTCCTATGCACGAAGGTCGCGGGTCAGCAGCGGGTCATAGCATGCTGCGCATGCGCCCGGGAGTGTGGGCAGCTACGCACTCCTCGCCAGCGCGCCGTCGATCATGCCGACGGCGTTTTCCACGCCATAGACCGCCACGAACGAGCCGAAGCGCGGGCCCTTCTCCTGGCCGAGCAGCACCTGGTAGAGCATGTTGAACCAGTCGAGCGAGACGCCGGGGCGGCCGTCCTTCGCGGGCTTCTTCGTGATCGAGGAACGGCTCGCGCCGGCCGATCTCGTAGACCACGTTCTGGATATCTTCGGCGGTCGCGCTGGCGGGCAAGTTCGAGAGCGCATCGCGCAGATCGTTGAGCGCCATGCGCTCGCTCTCGTGGGCTCGCGAAACGTCTTCGTCGGCGCGACGAAATCGCGATAGTAGTTGATCGCGTAGCCGACCATCGCGTCGAGCTTCGGATGCGTCTGCGGCGTGACGCCGGGCCGGTAGCGGCCGATGAAGCCCCACAGCGTCTCGGCATTCTCGGCATTCGACGACGACACCAGCGTGAGCAGAAGCTGGAACGTCACCGGCATGTCCACCTTCGGGGGATTTCCCGAATGGATGTGCCACACCGGATTTGACAGCCGCTGCTTCTCGTCCTGGCGCTGATAGCCGTCGAGGAATTGCTGATAGTCGTCGACCGCGCGCGGGATCACGTCGAAGTACAGCCGCTTCGCCGACTTTGGATTCTGGTACATGAACAGCGAGAGCGACTCCGGGCTCGCGTAGCGCAGCCATTCGTCGATGGTCAGCCCGTTGCCCTTCGACTTGGAGATCTTCTGTCCCTTGTCGTCGAGGAAGAGCTCATAGTTGAAGCCCTCGGGCGGCTGGCTCCCAAGCGCCCGCGCGATCTCGCCCGACAGCTTCACCGAGTCGATCAGGTCCTTGCCTGCCATCTCGTAATCGATGCCGAGCGCGACCCAGCGCATCGCCCAGTCGGGCTTCCATTGCAGCTTGGCGTGGCCCCCGGTGACCGGCGTCTCGAAGCGCTCGTTCGGTGTCCGGATCGCTCCAGGCGATCGTGCCCTTGGCGGCATTGGGCTCGACCGGCACCTGCATCACGATGCCGCTCTTGGGATGGATCGGGAGAAACGGCGAGTAGGTCTGCGCCCGTTCCTCGCGCAGCGACGGCAGCATGATGTTCATCACCGCGTCGAAGCGCTGGAGAAAGAGCAGCAGCGTGCCGTCGAACCGGCCCGACTTGTAGCAGTCGGTCGAGGAAAGAAATTCGTAGTCGAAGCCGAACGTGTCGAGGAAGGCGCGCAGCCGTGCGTTGTTATGCGCGCCGAACGACGGATATTCGTTCGAGAACGGATCCGGCACCTGCGTCAGCGGCTTGCCGAGGTGAGCCGCAAGCATGTCCTTGTTCGGCACATTGTCGGGCACCTTGCGCAGCCCGTCCATGTCGTCGGAGAACGCGATCAGCCGCGTCTTCACCTTGTCGTCGGTGAGCACGCGGAACGCATGGCGCACCATGGTGGTGCGCGCGACCTCGCCGAACGTGCCGATATGCGGCAGGCCGGACGGGCCGTAGCCGGTCTCGAAGATCACCTCGTCCTTCGGTTTGCGCTTCAAGCGCGCGACGATCTTCCTTGCCTCCTCGAACGGCCACGCGTTCGAGGTTTCGGCGAGTTCGCGCAGCGAGAGTGCAATGGTATCGGCGGTCGACATCGGATTCTCCGGCGCGCGGACACTAGGGAGCGTGTCCGGCTCGGTCAAATCTCAGAACGGGCTGATCGGGAAATAGCGCAGCCACAGATCGGTGAAGCGGCCCTTCTCCCACAGCCGGAACAGCGCCCAGTTGAAGGCGAGCCGCAGCGTGTCGTTGCCGCGCTTGATCGCGATGCCGACGCCCTCGCCGAAATAGCGGCTCTCGGTGAACGGGCCGCCGACGAACACGCAGCAGCCAGCCGAGTCCGTGCCGTTGAGCCAGAAGGCGAGCGCGATGCCGTCGCCGAACAGCAGATCGGCCTCACCCTTGCGCAAACCTTCGCGCGCCGCCTCCATGTTGGGGTAGGGCTTGAGCTCGGCCTCGGTAAAGAACGCTTTCAGATACGCCTCATGCGCGGTGCCGCCCACAACCGCGACTTTCTTGCCCTCGATCGCTTCCGGAACGGCATCGCGCAACGTGGTGTCGCGGCGCGCCACGAACCGGGCCGGCGCGCGGTAATACGGATCGGAGAAATCCACGCGCTGACGCGTCTCGGGCGTGACGGCGAGCGAGGCGATCACGGCGTCGGCGCGGTTCTCGGCCAGTGCCTGCAGCAGCGTGTCGAAGCGGCGCAACTGGATCGTGCACGGGATCTTCAGTTCCTCGCAGATCAGCCGCGCAAGCTCGACATTGAAGCCGGCCGGATTTCCGTCCGGACCCGCATAGTTGAATGGCGGATAATCGAACTCGGTGAGGAATCGGATTTGCGAGATGCGCGAGGTATCCGGCCGCTCGGGGCGCCGCCGCGGGTCCCAGAAGCCGGGGACGGTGACGGGCGATTGCGGTGTCACCTGCGGGGCGGCGGGCTGGGCGAAGGACGGCTCCCCGGCCGCCATCGACAATGCGGCGGCGAGCACCAGCATGGCGGCAGAATAAACCCTTCGGCTATTTTGAGTTTTACAACGATAAGGCATCGTCATTAGTATCGAGACTTATTGGTTGCATCGGGGGAGCCGCCGCCGCCCGCTTATAGACCAAAGGCCGTGGCGAGACAGTGGCTTGAGTAATATCGAGTTCGAAACGGCTGAAGACCGGCGGCGGCGGGCCGTGGCTCGGCCGTTCGTGCCGGAGCTGAGCCGCGTCAGCCTCGGGCCGCAAACTCGCGGCCGTTCGCGCGCACCCGAACTCGATTGCCTGCGCAACCGCCTGCCGCCGGGAACGCTCGCCGCCGCCGAGCAACGCGCGGTCGCGCTCGGGATCGGCGCCGACCGCGTGCTGATCACGGCGGGCGTACTTACCGAGGACGAGTATGTGCGGGCGCTGGCCGCGTGGCTGCATGTGCCGTTCGAGCCGCTCGACGTGCCGCGCGCCGCGTGTCCGCTGCCCGGCGGGCAATTCATCGATGCGGCGAAATTCGGATTGCTGCCGCTGCACATCGGCGACGCATTCATCTACGTGGTCGCCCCGCAAGTTCTCACGGCGCGGCGCCTTGTGACGGGCGCGCATCCCTTGCCAAAGGATCGCTTCCGGCTGACATCGCCGCAGCGGCTGCGGCAATTCGTGCTGCGGCACGGAATGAACGCACTCGGTGCGCGCGCCGCGGAAGCGTTGCGCATCGCGCGGCCCGAACTTTCGGCCGCCGTATGCCCGCCGCCGGTGCGCGCCGCATGGCTCGCCGGCATGGCGGCGGTCGTGAGCGGGGCGATCGTATTTCCCGGTCCCGCGGCGGTGCTGACCAGTGCGGCGCTGGCGCTGACGTTTCTCGCCTGGACGGGCTTGCGCCTCATCGGTGCGGCCACGCCGTGGCGCGGATGGCGCGCGATACGCCTTCCGGCCCACGATCTGCCGATCTACACCATCATCGTCGCGCTCTACGACGAGGCGACCGCGGTGCCCGGCCTGATCGCCGCGCTGCGCCGGCTCGAATACCCGCGCGAAAAACTGCAGATCATCCTCGCGCTCGAACCGGACGACGTGGCGACGCAAAGCGCCCTTGCGCGGCTCGACCTCGGCCCGCCATTCGACATCCTGATCGCGCCGGACCGTGGCCCGCGCACCAAACCGAAAGCGCTGAATGCCGCGCTCGCGCTCGCACGCGGAACGTTCACGGCCGTGTTCGATGCCGAGGACCGCCCCGCGCCGGACCAGTTGCACCGCGCACTCGATGCATTCGAGGCGCAGGGCAGCGCGATCGCCTGCGTGCAGGCGCGGCTGACCATCGACAACACGTCCGACGGCTGGCTCGCGCGGCTGTTCACCGCCGAGTACGCGGGGCTGTTCGATGTGCTGCTGCCGGGACTGTCGGAGCGGAAGCTGCCGCTGCCGCTTGGTGGCTCGTCGAACCATTTCCGCACCGACGCCCTGAGAGCGGTCGGCGGCTGGGACCCGTACAATGTTACCGAAGACGCCGACCTCGGCATGCGGCTCGCCCGCTTCGGCTTCGGCGCGACCGTGATCGGCTCGACCACGTACGAGGAAGCGCCCGCGCGCGTCCGCCCCTGGATTCGCCAGCGCACCCGCTGGTTCAAAGGCTGGATGCAGACGTGGCTGGTGCATATGCGCCATCCGGTGCGGCTCTTGCGCGAACTCGGCGTGAGCGGATTCCTCACCTTCCAGCTTGTGGTCGGCGGCACCGTGCTGTCCGCACTGGTGCATCCGTTGTTTATCGCGATGTTCAGCTATGCGGTGGCGACCAACACCCTGTTTCCGGTGGGGGACGATCTGGCCTCCGCGGTGCTCGCCGCGCTGTGCGGCGGCGCGCTCACCGCGGGCTATCTCACCTCGGCCGCGCTGGGGCTGATCGGGCTCAAGCGCCGTGGACTGCTGCGCCAAGGCTGGGTGCTGCTGCTGATGCCGGTGCACTGGCTGCTGCTCTCGGCCGCGGCGTGGCGCGCGCTCTGGCAGCTCGTGCGCGATCCGTATCGCTGGGAGAAGACCGCGCACGGGCTCGCCCGCACCTCGCGCCTCGCCGCTCAGACCGGCACCGCGCGCACGACCGTGCTCAGAGGTAGCGGCGCAGCTCGGCGGCCGCGTCCTCGGGCCGCCGCCTGAGACTGAACGGCGAAACGAACTGCCCGTTCTTGTCCATCAGATAGACGATGGCCGTGTGGTCCATCGTGTAGTCGCCGTCCTTGAGCGGGACCTTCTTGTAATAGACCCGGTACGCCTTCGCGACGGCCGCGAGCGCGTCGGCATCGCCGCCGACGCCGATCAGGCGCGGATTGAAGCTCGTCAGATAGTCCTTCAGAACGGCGGGCGTATCGCGCTCGGGATCGACCGTGACGAACAGCGCATTCACCTTCTCGGCGTCCGCGCCGAGCTTGTCCATGATCTGCGAAATATCCGCGAGCGCGGTCGGGCACACTTCGGGGCAATGGGTGAAGCCGAAGAAAACCAGGAACGGACGGCCCTTGAGGTCGCGTTCGCTGATGCTCTTGCCGTTCTGGTCGGTGAGCCGGAATGGACCGCCGATCGCCGCAGTGGGGTTCGCAAGCGGCGACGCACCGCGCCCGGTCACGAGCAGCACCACCGCGAAGCACAGCACGAGCCCCGCCAGAAACGCGGAGAGGATGAGCAGCAGGCGCGTGGTGCGAGGGTTCATGTGTTGTAAAAGATCAGAAACACGCCGCGATGCCGGCCGCGATCATTTCGAAGAACACCGCCGTACCGTAATGCGCCCAGAGGACCAGCGCCGCGGCCATCAGCACGCCGGCCACCGCGCCCACCAAGAGGAACGGGCGCGTCGTGAGCGGCGAGTTGAGTGCGGCGTCGGGCATCGGTGTTTTCCAAGCCTTCAGATAGGCCCGATGACGACGACGGCAACATGCACTCCGCTCATTCCCGCGCAAGCGGGAATCCAGGGCCAAATTCACGAAAGAACTGGGTCCCCGCTTTCGCGGGGACGAGCGGACGAGCGCTAATTAAACAGCACCGGCAGCTTGCGCGGGCCGCGCACCGTGCCTTCCGACCACGTCACCTTGGCGGCGGGATCGAGGTGGAATTCCGGGATGCGCTTGAGCCATTCCTGCAGCGCGACCGTGATTTCCATGCGCGCCAGGTTCGAACCGATGCAGCGGTGAATGCCCAGCCCGAAGGCGGCGTGGCGGTTCTCCTTGCGGTCGATCATCACGCGGTCGGCGTCCTTGAACACCGCCGGGTCGCGGTTGGCCGCCGGGAACGAGAGCAGCACCATCTGCCCCGGCTTCATCGGACAGCCGCCGATGGTCGTGTCCTTGATCACCTCGCGCGCCATGGTGACCGGCGCATAGGCGCGCAAAAATTCCTCGACCGCGGTCGGGATCAGGGCAGGATCGGCCACAAGGCGCTGGCGATCCTGCGGATGCTGCGCCAGGTGCCAGAAGCACGAGCCGATCGCGCTCCAGGTGGTGTCGATGCCGGCAATCAGGATCAGGCGCATCGCGCCGAGCAGATGATCCTCGGTGATCGGCTGCCCGTCGATCTTGGCCTCCATCAACTGGCTGATGAGATCGTCGCGCGGCGCGCTACGGCGCTTCTCGATCTCGGCCTGGAAATATTTGGTCGTTTCGCCGATCGCCTTCATCAGCACGTCCGGCCGGGTGATGCCGAGTTCGAGGATCTCGTGGATCCATGTGCGGAAGCGGTCGCCCTCTTCCTCGGGCAGGCCGAGCATTACGGCGATGACGCGCACCGGAATTTCCTGCGCGTAGTCGACCGCGGCATCGCATCCATTCTTGCCGGCGAAGCGCGCGACCAGCTTGCCGCAGATGTCGCGCGTATGCTGCTCGTAGCGCTTGATCGCGTCGGGCGTGAAGGCGGGCAGCAGCAGGTTCTTCGCCGGCCGGTGCTCGGGCGGGTCGGAGGTGATGGGCGGCGCCGGAATGCGCGGCGGCGGCGTCTCGCGCACGATGATGCGGCGCGAGGAGAAATTCTCCGTGTCGTAGGCGACCGCGCGCACGTCCTCATAGCGCGACGGGAAATAGACGCCGCGGAAGCGCTCGGTGTGGGCGACCGGGCACTTTTCGCGCAGCTCCTCCCAGATCGGATACGGGTTCTCGATCCAGCGCGGATCGAGGTGATCGAAGTCGGTGGCCCAGTCGTTCACCGGCGGGCGCGTGCTCATGGCTTTTCCTCGATGACTTCGATGGCGAGCTCGGGGCAGTTGGCCTTGGCGAGATAGGCCTTCTCGATGAGCGCCTCCGGCACGGTGCCGTCGCCGGCCTCGCGCGCGTTGCCAAGCTCGTCGAGCACGAACAGTTCGGGCGCAAGCGCCGCGCAGCGCGCGTGGCCCTGGCATTTCTCGCGGTCGACCTTGACCTTTGTCACGCGCAGACGTCCCCCAGAGCGTTGGAGCGGGCGATCGGGATCGAACCGACGACATTCAGCTTGGGAAGCTGACGTTCTACCACTGAACTACGCCCGCGTTCTCAATGACTTAGAGCGATTTTGGATTTAACCCAGGCCCCGCTCAGGCACCGGAACAAAGGAAGTGTAGCGCGGCACCACATAGCGCCTCAAGGTTCCCATCACTTATCTTCAAGTCCGGTGATCCAGACAGCTGCCGTCATGGCCGCGGTGGAATTCTGGCGTTTCGCTAAGCAGACGATTTGGGTTTCATCGCTCTTTTGAAGAGACGCTGGTTTCAAAGCTCGCTCTATTCGTACAGAGCATAATATTAAATCTTGGACAGGTGCCGTTGCGCCACTCGACATTGACGCAGGACCTCCCACATTGCGCCACATCATCGGTAAGGAATTGTCCGGTGACTGAGAGCTGAGGAATGCTCTCTCCTGTAATTTGGGGAGGGGGCCATGCCTCACGAGCACGACACACCTGTGCCATCACCTCGTCGCGGCGCGGAGGTTCGTTGCACAAAATGTGGAAAGACAATGCGTCTCGTGAGCCTTGAGCCACATGAGCGCTTTCTCAACCTCGACATTCAGAATTTCGTCTGCAGCTGCGGCGAGACCATGAGCGCTGTCGTTGCGCGCAGAGAGTAGCAGGAAGTTTCTGGAGAAACTGAGTTGGCCATCACATCGTCGACCGTACACTTGTGGCGTAAGCGGAAAATTGGCCCATGGTGAGCGGCTTCTGCACTGCCTTGTGTAGCGCGCGCGGCCCTTCATAACAAAAAGCCCCGCCGAAGCGGGGCTGAGTGTTGCCGTCGTATCGTGTTCTTATTTCGGCGCGCCCGCGGGCGGCATCGGGGCCGGCGTCGGCGCCGGCGCATTCGTGGTAACCGGCGCGCGATCGTTCTGCGCGGTGGTCATCTTGTTGGTGGGGGCGGTGCCGAACAGCAGCAAGCCGCCGACCAGCACGATCGCGCCGATGAGCACGGGCAGACCCCAGCCCGAAAAGCGGTCATCGCTCAGCCGCGAACGGTCATACTGGCTGTAGCTGAGCGGGCGGTTCGGGTCGTTT
Organism: uncultured Alphaproteobacteria bacterium; assembly: GCA_963800695.1. GTDB lineage: Bacteria > Pseudomonadota > Alphaproteobacteria > Rhizobiales > Xanthobacteraceae > PALSA-894. The sequence goes on from CAWDCA010000002.1 coordinate 43,654, forward strand.
CGGTCGTCCATCATGGCATTTCTCCAAATGGCTGCGTGGAGAGTAAACGCGCCATTGCGCAGACTTGTTCAATGGAACTCGCCGGAACTTGGTGCGTTTGCGCTCCGCCCCCGGCGGGTCGGGAATTGGTTCCCGATGCTGTCAACGCCTGGATTTGGGGACGCACCAGAGGGACATCATGATCACACTTGCGAGGCTTGGATTTGTTGCGGCAACGCTGCTGACGTTGTGTTTGGGCATCGGCGGCGCGAATGCTTTTGTCGCCGCGCCTGCGCTCACCGGCATCTCGGCCGACTCGCTCGCGACACCGGTCGCGATGTGCGGCCGCTGCTGCCGGAACGGCGGGCGGTACATCCCGGGTCCGCCGGAGGTCTGCTCCCAGCGCGGGCTTGAGTATTGCGGCTCTTCGCGCGGTCGCGGTGGCGGCGGCGGCGGAGTGGGCGTCGTGATCCCCGGGACTGGCGTCGGAGTAGGCGTCGGACCGGGCGGCGTCGGCGTCGGTGTGGGGCCCGGAAGAAGCTGCCGCACGGTCACCACCCGCCGTCCGGACGGCAGTGTGACCACAGTCCGTCAGTGCAACTGAGCACGCTCACTTTGTCCGCTTGACTTCGACTGGTTCGCCGGTCGCCGCACACTCTCCGGCCCGCAGCCGCTCTCACCGAGCGTGCCGCGGGCCGATTTTTTTGAGCTGACCGTCACGGCTCGCCGAGGCATGCCGCAAGGCGCGGCAACGGGCGATCACTTATCGATCGCAGGCTCCTCGTGCAGCACCAGGTTCAACAGCGAGCTGTGAACCTTCAGACTGCCGTTGTATTCGATGAATCCAAGCTGACGAAACTTGTTCATGAAAGAGCTGACGCGCGAGCGCGTGGTGCCGATCATCTCCGCCAGCATCTCCTGGCTGACCGGGGGAATGATCGCTTCCTGTTTCTCCTCCTTGCCGAAATTCGCAAGTATCAACAGAAGGCGCGCCAGGCGCTTTTCGCTCGAATTGAAAAGGTGGTCGACAAGGTCGGCTTCGACGCGGACGCTGCGCGCCAGAAGATGCGCGGTGAACAACTCGGAGAACTCCGGATTGTCGTGAATCATGCGAACGACGATCGATTTTGCAAGGCGCGTGGCGGTGCCGTCGGTCATCGCCACAACCGAAGCCATGCGCACGGCCTGTCCGGCAAGACATCCCTCGCCGCAAAAATCGCCGGCCGTCAGGATCGCGACCACCGCCTCCTTGCCTTGTTCGGACAGCACCGCGATCTTGACGCTGCCTTCCTGGATATAGAATACGGAATCCGCGGGCGCCCCCTGCGCAAACAGAGTCTGATCCTTGCGAAACTTGATCGCGACTGCCCCGCCGTTGAAGTCGGGCAGAATGAATTTCTCGAGGCCCGTCATCCCCCGCCAACGCTCTCGCTGTGCCGAAATTCCAGCGCCGCCCCAATCGGATTTTACACGCGGATGCAGAAAAATAAATCAGCTAAATCGATCAGTGTGGCAACGCGATACCGTTTGATGGACAGACATGACAGGATTGTGCGCACCGCACGCGATCTCTCCATATCTGAGTACCGGCCTGACGCAACGGCACAATTCGGCTCACACCCGGAAATGCTTCGACAGTTTCAGACCCTGCGCCTGATAGTTCGAGCCGATGCCTTGCCCATAAAGCGTGTCAGGCCGCGCGAGCATCCTCTCGTAGACGAGCCGGCCGACGATCTGCCCGTGCTCGAGGATGAACGGCACTTCGCGCGAGCGCACTTCCAGCACCGCACGGCTGCCTTTGCCGCCCGCGCCCGCATAGCCGAAGCCCGGATCGAAGAAGCCCGCGTAGTGCACGCGGAATTCGCCGACCAGCGGATCGAACGGCACCATCTCGGCCGCGTAGTCGGGCGGCACCTGCACGGCTTCCTTCGATGCGAGAATGTAGAACTCGTCCGGATCGAGGATCAGCGTGCCGTCGCCGCGCGCGCGCATCGGCTCCCAGAACTCGGCGAAGTCGTAGCCGGCGCGGCGCTCGACATCGATCACGCCGGTGTGGCGCTTGGCGCGATAGCCGATCAGCGTGTTCGGGCCGCTCCCTGAGAGATCGACGCTCACCGAGATGCCGCCTTCGAAATCCGCGTCCTCGGAATCGACGAGGCGCTCGCGCGCGTGCAGCGCCGCGAGTTCGGTCGCATCGAGCGCGGCGTGGCCGCGGCGGAGCCGAAGCTGGGAGAGCCGCGAGCCTTCGCGCACCAGCACGGGAAATGTCTTCGGTGAAATCTCCGCATAGAGCGGCCCGTGATAGCCCGCCTCGATGCGGTCAAAGCCGCGCGCGCGATCGGTGATCACGCGCGTGAATACGTCGAGCCGTCCGGTGGAGCTTTTCGGATTGGCGGCGGCCGCGATGCCGGGCGGCAGCGCGAGGCTTTCCAGCAGCGGCACGATATAGACGGCGCCGGTTTCCAGCACCGCGCCATCGCCGAGCGCGATCTCGTGCATCTTCAAATGCTCGATGCGCTCCGCGACCGTGGTGTGGCCGGGCAGGAAGCTCGCGCGCACGCGATACGCGATGTCGCCGAGACGCAGATCGAGGCTGGCGGGCTGGATCTGGTCGGGCGCGAACTCATAAGCCGGCAGGATCGCGCCGGCCTTGGTCAGCGCCGCGATCATGCGATCCGGCAGGATGCCCTTCTGATCGGCGGCCAATCCAAGCGGCATTGCGACCCGTCCCTCGCGCGACCTCTAACCGGAAGGCCTGCTTGACGGGAAGGCGACGGCTACGTTAAGAGCCTCGTTATCCCGTGGTCATTTGAGCCGGCCGGCTTGCCGCCACGTTAAACAAGGGTGCTAAAAGGCCGGGGACGCGCGCGACCCGCGACCCGGCATTGAGGCTGACGCCTCGGCCGGGTTTTTTGTTGGGTCGCGAAGGAGGCCGTCATGCCCGCGTCGCTTGCCCGCTACCGCCCCGAGACACGGCTGGTTCACGCCGGCACGCTGCGCTCGCAATTCGGCGAGACCTCCGAGGCGCTGTTCCTGACGCAGGGCTACGTCTACGAGAGCTCCGCGCAGGCCGAGCGGCGCTTCAAGAACGAGGAGCCGGGCTACCAGTACTCGCGCTTCGCCAATCCGACAGTCGCGATGTTCGAGGCGCGCATGGCGGCGTTCGAGGGCGCCGAGGCCGCGCGCGCGACAGCAACCGGCATGGCGGCAGTGACGGTAGCGCTGCTCGGGCAGCTCAAGGCGGGCGATCACGTTGTGGCGGCGAAGGCACTGTTCGGCTCGTGCCGCTACGTGGTGGAGGATTTCCTGCCGCGCTACGGCATCACCTCGACTTTGGTGGATGGCACGGACCTGGCGCAATGGAAGAATGCCGTGCGGCCGAACACCAAGACCTTCTTCCTCGAAAGCCCGACCAATCCCACTCTCGAAATCATCGACATCGCGGCGGTGGCGAAGATCGCGCACGCGGCGGGGGCCACGCTGGTGGTCGACAATGTGTTCGCGACGCCGCTGTTCCAGGCGCCGCTCGCGTTCGGCGCGGACTGCGTCGTCTATTCGGCGACCAAGCACATCGACGGTCAGGGGCGCTGCCTTGGCGGCGTGGTGCTCGGTTCGGAGAAATTCATCCAGGACAATGTGCACAATCTGATCCGGCAGACCGGACCGTCGATCTCGCCGTTCAACGCCTGGGTCTTGCTGAAGGGGCTTGAGACGCTGAGCGTGCGCGTGCACCGGCAGACCGATACGGCGGCGACCGTGTCGGTCGCGCTGGTCGATCACCCGAAAATCACGCGCATGATCTATCCGGGACGGCCGGATCATCCGCAGGCCGCGATCGCGCAGAAGCAGATGCGCGGCGGCTCGACGCTGGTGGCGTTCGAGGTCAAGGGCGGCAAGGCCGGCGCGTTCCGGTTTCAGGACGCGCTCAAGCTCATGCGCATCTCGAACAATCTCGGCGATGCCAAGAGCCTGATCACGCATCCGGCAACAACCACGCATCAGCGCATCGGGCCGGCCGCGCGCGCCGAACTCGGCATCACGGACGGCCTGGTGCGCCTGTCGTGCGGGCTCGAACATCCCGACGATGTGGTGGAGGACCTGCTGGCCGCGCTGGATAAGGTGTAGGCGGCGAGGCCCTACGGCTTCGTAATCGTAACGGGCGCCGTTGCGGTCGCGACCGGGAGCCTGGTGCCGTCGAGGATCGCGGCCGCCAGCAGCTTGGCGGTGCAGGCGTAGCTCCAGTCGTTCATGTGCAGCAGATCGGGCGAGAGGAACTGCTCGAACGGAATCCGCTCGCTCTCGCGCCAGTAACGCATCACAGCGAAGCGATCGAACACGCCGACCTCGGCGTCGCGCGCGGTCGCCGTGATGACGTCGACCGCATGACCGATGTCGGCCTTGGCGAGGATCTTCGGCGCAAACTGCGGATTGATCAGGATCACGTCGGTGCCGCTCGCCTTGAGCCGCTCGACGCCCTGGCGGATCACTTCGCCCGGTGTCGGATGATCGCGCAGCACCGAATTGCTGCCGACCTGCCACAGCACGAGATCGGGGTTCTCGTCGATCACGTCCGCGTCGAAGCGCGCGACCATTTGCGGGGCCTCCTCGCCGCCGATGCCCTTGTTGAGCACCGTGACCGGCAGGCCGGGAAGCTGCGCCTTGAGCTCGGCTTCGAGCCGGCTCGGATAAGTCGCAGCCGAGGAGCTAGCGCCCGCGCCGGACGTCGAAGACGAACCGATCGCGACGATCTTGATCGGGCGGCCCTGCGCGATGCGCTCGCGCAAGTGAACCGGCGCATGCTCCAGGCCGGCGGACTCGGGCGGCGATGCACAGAGCGGTGCATTCTGCGCACTGGCGGTCATCGGAGCGGCGACGGAAAGGACCAGTGCCAGCGCGAACGTGGATGCCGCGCCGGCGGCCGACAAAGACTGAACCCGGCTCATTACTTGATGATGTCCTTCTTTTCCGGGTCCGTCGAAACTGCTTCGACGATCAGATCGGCCAGCAGCCGGCCGATGCAATCATGCACCTTGCCGGCGGTATCGAGCGACTTGGTCGCGGCGAGAAGATCGAACGTTCCGAACTCGCTCCACTGACGCATGATCCCGAACCGATCGAACACATTGACTGCGTGTTCAAGACCGACCCAGCGGATCGCATCGGCATACGCGGCAGTGGAAATCACGGCGTCGGTGCGCGGGCTGTACTGCATGTTCATGAAGATGACATCCGCGCCGCCCGCCTGCAGTTTGTCGACAGCCGTTTCAAGCGTCACCTGGAAGCTGTCGGCACCCACGCCGCGCATGGCGTCCGCCGTACCAGTCTGCCAAACGACAAGCGTCGGCTTTTCGTCCTTAAGGATTTTGGGGAAACCGTCCGCCATCTCCTGAGCCGTCTGGCGCGGCTTTGCCATCGATATAACCTTGACGGCGACGCCGGGCAACCTCTTCTGCAATGCCACTTCGAGCCGCGCCGGATACGCCAACGCTTGGCCGCCGGCGCCCGGAAGCGTCGATGAGGTCGTTCCAACGACGACCACATTAAGGCTTTTCGCCTTGGTAATGGCGGTTGCGGCGCGTGGCATTGCGGCATCGGCATGCACCAGATGCGCGGCCACGCCACATTCGCTGCCTGCGCTCGCGAATGCCGCAGCCGAATACGTAAGAATACCTAGCAGTATGCCGACAATGAGGTTCATGCCCCGCCTCCCGCGAGGTCCGCGTCGGACGGCTTCGGTTGTGGCCCCGAGCCTCGTCCTTCAAGACCCTTGTACCATGAGATCAGCCACGCGACCGCAATCATTGTCAGGATACCTAACGCGCTGATTAATAGCTGGATTCCCACGGATCGGGAGATTTCCGACGTCACGAAATGCCCGAGGAATGACAGGAAGATTCCGAGGCAGAAAATCTCCAGCGAGTGCTGCCCGCACATGATCATCGGCTTGACGAAACGCGATTTCAACCATGGCGCGTCGATCGGAATGAATCGCACGGTGATGACCGCGAGCGCGACGAAATGCGCGAATCGCAGCACGTCCATGTTGGTCTTGTCGATCGGATACATCCAGTCCTGGAACCATTTCGGAATGTAGGCTGCGTAGCGCGGGAAGTACCACGTCATCACGATCAGAAACGCGAACAGCAGATAAGCCGCCGCGATCCCGAGCACCCAGCGCGAGCGCATGAACGAACCGAGCCGCGTGACGCCGCCGAGCCCACACCAGGCACCGAACACAAAGATGAGCTGCCAGGTGAACGGATTGAAGTACCAGACGCCGGTCGGATACGAGGGCAGGTTCCAGCTCAGGTTCCAGCTCGCCGTGTAAAGCGCGACCGAAAGCGCGAGCGCAACGGTCGGCGCGCGCAACAGCAGCCAGAGCACCGGTGGAAATCCGATCAGCAGCACGATGTAGAGCGGCAGCACGTCCATGAACGTCGGCTTGAACTTGAGCAGCAATGCCTGGATCAGCGTGTCACCCGGTTCTTTCATGAAATCGAGCGCGCCCATTTCTTCGTTGTAAAGCGGGTTGTCGAGGCTGCGCGTCAGATAGGCGATCTCCGCCATGAAGATCACGAAAATGAAGATGTGGGCGACGTAGACGGTCCAGGCGCGCTTGAGGATGCGCGCGCTTGCCACCACCGTGCCGCGCTGCTGCATGGTCCGGCCGTAAACGAAGGCCGCAGTGTATCCGGAGATGAAGACGAAGATCTCGGCGGCGTCGGAAAAGCCGTAGTTCTTGATCGTGATCCAGTTGACGATGTTTGCCGGAATATGGTCGAGGAAAATGAGCCACAGCGCGAGGCCGCGAAACAGATCGAGTCGGAGGTCCCGGCCGGCTGAGGCGATCGGTGGCATGAATTGCTCTTGTTGCCGTGCTAACCGGATAATAGGTCGATGGGGGCGAATTGAGAATGCCGGCCACCGCGACCATTGCGCACGACCGCGGAACGCGATTCACTGACGCAGCGGTGCGCCTTTCCGTCGATGCTCATGAGCGATCAGCCATGTATCAGTCCGTCACACGCAATATCGAGGTTACGGTGACGCCGGAGTATCTCACCGACCGATCCTCGCCGGAGAGCGGGGAATATTTCTGGGCGTACACCATCGAGATCACCAATCGCGGGCGTGAGACGGTCCAGTTGCGCACGCGGCACTGGCGCATCACCGATGCGATGGGCCGCCGCCAGGAGGTACGCGGGGCGGGCGTCGTCGGCAAGCAACCCGTCCTCAAGCCGGGCGAATCCTTCGAATACACCAGCGGCGTGCCGTTGCCCACGCCATCCGGCTTCATGACCGGCAGCTATGGCATGGCCTCCGCCAACGGCGAGGCATTCGACATCGCGATCCCGACCTTTTCGCTCGACAGCCCGGATTCGCAACGCACGATCAATTGAACGCCTTCACTGCGGGTCCGCCACTTCGACCGGATCGAACACATAGGTCGCGCTGCAGAATTCGCAGGTCACCGAGATGGCGCCGTTTTCGACCATGTCGTCGCGATCGTTCTGCGGGAACGAGCGCAGCATCGCCTCGACGCTCTCGCGCGAGCACGAACACTGCGCGTGCAGGTCGGCGCTGCGAAACACACGCACGCCGCGTTCGTGGAACAACCGGTAGAGCAGCCGCTCGGACGAGAGCGCCGGATCGATCAACTCGACGTCCTCCAAGGTCTCGATCAGCGAGCGGCCTTCCACCCAGGCTTCGTCCTCCGTGATGGTATGCGGCGCTGTCCCCTCGGGCGCATCGCCGGGATCGAGATCGGGCACGCGCGCGCGTTCGGGCGCGCGCGGAACAAATTGCAACAGAATGCCGCCGGCACGCCAACGGTGGCTTGCGCCGCCGGACGCGGCACGAAGCTCCTCGGCGACCGCAAGGCGCACGCGGGTCGGGATCTGTTCGGACCGGAGGAAATACTCGTGCGCGGCGTCTTCGAGCGTGCCGCCCTCGAGCGCGACCAGCCCCTGATAGCGGTTCATGTCGCCGCCCTGATCGATGGTCATCGCGAGATGGCCGCGCCCGAGCATTGCGCCGGCATCCGTTGTGCCTGCGGCAATGGCCTGCGCGACACTCTCTTTGTCAAAGCGCGCGCACGCACGCACCTTGTCGGGCGTGGTGAAATCGACGACCAGCATGCGCACCGGCCCGTCGGTCTTGGTTTGCAGGATGAAGCGCCCCTCGAACTTGAGCGCGCTGCCGAGCAGCACGCCGAGAACGATCGCTTCGCCGAGCAGCTTGGCGACCGGCTGGGGATAGTCATGGCTGGTGAGGATCGTGTCGACGGCGGGCCCAAGCCGCACGACGCGACCGCGCAGATCGAGGGCCGAGACCTCGTACGGCAGGATCGTGTCGTCAACCGAAGTTTCCGCGGGTGCGCGGGTGGGTATCGCGATATCGGAATTGGACATTGGCCGGTATTTAGCGCCTCGGAGCGAAAATGCGAGCCCCTATTTCGAGCGGTTCCCCGCGCTGCTCACCGTCCTTCGAGGCACCAGGCCAGAATGCCCTTCTGGGCATGCAGCCGGTTCTCGGCTTCGTCGAACACGACCGATTGCGGGCCGTCGATCACCTCGTCGGTGACCTCGTCGCCGCGATGCGCGGGCAGGCAATGCATGAAGATCGCGTCGGGCTTGGCCTGCGCCATCAGCCGCGCATTGACCTGATAGGGCTTGAGCAGATTGTGGCGGCGCTCGCCGTCCTTGTCGCCCATGGACACCCAGGTGTCGGTCACGACGCAATCGGCCTCTGCGACGGCCTCCTCGGGATCGTGCCCGACCTCGATCGCGGCGCCGGATTGTTTCACCCAGCCGGCGATTGTCCGGTCCAGCTTGAGCTCCGGCGGGATCGCGACCTTGAGGCGGAAATCAAAGCTCTTGGCGGCGTGCATCCAGGACGAGAGCACATTGTTGGCGTCCCCGGTCCACGCGACGGTGTGGCCTTTGATCTTTCCCTTGTGTTCCTCGAAGGTCATCACGTCGGCCATCACCTGGCACGGATGCGATAGCCGCGTCAGCCCGTTGATCACCGGCACGGTCGCGTGGCTGGCAAGCTCGACCAGCGCCTCGTGATTGAGAATGCGGATCATGATCGCGTCGACGTAGCGCGACAGCACGCGCGCGGTGTCGGCGATGGTCTCGCCGCGGCCGAGCTGCATTTCCTGGCCCGTGAGCATGACGACATCGCCGCCGAGCTGGCGCATCGCAACATCGAACGACACGCGCGTGCGTGTCGAGGGCTTGTCGAAGATCATCGCGAGCGTCCTGCCGGCAAGCGGCTTGCCGGCACCGGCGCGGTCGCGCTTGACGCGCTCTTTCATGGCGCGGCTGCTCTCGATCATCCCGCGCAACTCGGCGACGGGAATTTCAGTCAGATCGAGAAAGTGCCGCAGCGCCTGCGCGCTCACCCGACAGCCCCTTGCTTTGCCGGCTTCTCGGCGCGCGCAAGCCGCGCGCAGGCGCGCTCCAGCATGCCCATCGCCTCGCCGACTTCCGCTTCGCCGACAATCAGCGGCGGCAGGAGACGTACGACATTATCGCCGGCCGCGACCGCGAGCAGATGCTCGTCGCGCAGCGCCTCGACAAGCTGGCTGTTCGGCACGACGCAACGCAGGCCGAGCAGCAGGCCCTCGCCGCGCACTTCGGCGACCACGCTCGGAAACCGGTCCTTGATCTCGGCAAGGCGCTGCTTGAACAGGAGCCCGAGGTGCTTGACGTGATCGAGAAATCCATCCGCCAGCATCACGTCGAGCGTGGCGTTGCCGGCCGCCATCGCGAGCGGGTTGCCGCCGAAGGTCGAGCCATGCGTGCCGGGCGTCATGCCCTTGCCGGCTTCCTTGGTGGTGAGAAATGCGCCGACCGGGAAGCCGCCGCCGAGCGCCTTGGCGAGCGCCATGATGTCGGGCTCGACCCCGGTTCGCTGATAGGCGAACAGTTCGCCGGTTCGGCCCATGCCGGATTGGACCTCGTCGAAGATCAGCAGCAGGCCATGCTGATCGGCGAGCATGCGCAACGCCTTGAGAAACATGTTGGACGGCACGCGCACGCCGCCCTCGCCCTGGATCGGCTCGATCAGGATCGCGGCCGTCTCCGGCCCGATGATCTTCTTGACCGCTTCGAGGTCGCCGAACGGCACCTGATCGAAGCCTTCGACCACCGGACCGAAGCCTTCGAGATATTTCTTCTGTCCGCCGGCGGCGAGGGTTGCAAGCGTGCGGCCGTGGAATGCGCCTTCGAAGGTAACGATGCGGTAGCGCTCGGGGTTACCATTCACCGCTTGGAATTTGCGCGCGGTCTTGATCGCGCCTTCCATCGCCTCGGCACCGGAGTTACAGAAAAATACGTAGTCCGCGAAACTTTGCTCGCACAGGCGGTCGCCGAGCTTCTCCTGCTCGGGCACGCGAAACAGATTGGAGACATGGATCGCCTTGTGCGCCTGCGCGGCGATCGCGTCGGCGACCTTCGGATGCGCATGGCCGAGCGCGTTCACGGCGACGCCCGAGGTGAAATCGAGATAACGCTCGCCATTGGTGGCGGTGAGCCACGCGCCCTCTCCCTTCTCGAACGCAAGGTCGACACGCGCGAAAGTCGGCAGAAGATGAGCGGTGCTCATGGCACGTTTCTCGTTTGGGGCGCCTGAAATGAAATGTGCCGCCTCGCCGGGCGGCACTTGGAAGGGATTGTATGTGCGCCGCCGATGCCGGTCAACATGAGTGCACTGCCACACGCTCGCCGCTTCGGCGGGTCAAAAGGGACATTGCTGGGGAAAACAGAGGATCGCGGTGCATCCGGTAAACCCCGACTCTTGCGCTGGAGTCACGGTATATTGTAGTTTTGTGACGTTCAGGTACGACATCTCGTGCGGCGGCGTGTCTCCTGAGTTCGTTTCCTACAAGGTATAGCGTGCGTGCGGCGGCTAAGGGGTCGCCGGCGTAGGAGAAGGATTCCGCACGGGGCGCCGGCCACAAAGGAAGACTGGAGCAAAGCCCAATGACGTTTTTGGATCAGAAACGGCCCGAGTTGCAGGCACGCGACCCGCAGACCTGGACCGACGATCGCGTCGAGCTTTTGAAGAAATTATGGGCGGACGGCCTGTCGGCGAGCCAGATCGCGGGTGAACTGGGCGGCATCACCCGCAATGCCGTGATCGGCAAGGTCCATCGGCTCGGGCTGTCGGGTCGCGCCAAGGCCCCCTCCTCCTCGGTGCCGCGCCAGCGCAAGCCCCGCGCGCCCTCGCAGATGTTCCGCGCGCCGCGCACGATGATGCGCGGCAACACGGCACTCGCCCAGATGCCGTCCTACGATTACGACCCGGAGCCCGAGCCCGAGCTGATCGAAAACATCATCCCGATGGGACAGCGTTGCACGCTGCTCGAACTCGACCAGGAGAAGTGCCACTGGCCGATCGGCGATCCCGGGCAGCCGGACTTCTTCTTCTGCGGCGGCAAGACCAACGCCGGGACACCCTATTGCGGATACCACGGGCGCGTTGCCTATCAGCCGCCGTCGGCGCGGCGCGACAGGCGTCCCATGCGCTAGTGAAACGAGTGTCCTCCCGAGCGTAACAAACTGGGCGGCGCCAATGCCGCCCTTTTCTGTTGTTTACGCCGTCTTGCCGAACCGCTCGTCGAACGAATAACCGGCGCCGCGGACCGTGCGGATCGGATCGGAGGCGCGCCCGCGGTTGAGCGCGCGGCGCAGGCGCCCGACATGCACATCGACGGTGCGCTCGTCGATATAGATGTCGCGTCCCCAGACGCCGTTGAGCAATTGCTCGCGTGTGTAGACGCGGCCCGGATTTTCCATCAGGAATTCGAGCAGCCGGAATTCGGTCGGGCCGAGATGGACTTCGCGGCCGGAGCGCGACACGCGTTTTTTCTCGCGGTCGAGTTCCAGATCGCCGGCCCCCAGCACGCTCGCAACCCGCTCCGGCTTTGCGCGGCGCAGGAGCGAGCGGATACGCGCGAGCAATTCCGGCACCGAGAACGGCTTGACGATGTAGTCGTCCGCGCCGGTCGCAAGCCCGCGTACGCGTTCGCTCTCCTCGCCGCGCGCGGTCAGCATGATGATCGGCAGGCGCTCGGTGTCCGGGCGCGCGCGCAGCCGGCGGCACAGTTCGATGCCGGACATCCCGGGCAGCATCCAGTCGAGCACGAGGAGGTCGGGCAGGCTTTCCTTGAGTTTGGTTTCGCCATCGTCGCCGCGCGCGGCGGTCTCGACCTCGTAACCTTCAGCTTCGAGATTGTAGCGCAGCAGCAGCGTCAGCGGCTCCTCGTCCTCGATGATCATGATGCGGGCAGACATTTCGCGTAACCCTATGAGGCGGCCGGGAACGGCACCGTGGTCGATGACGTGCTGTCGCCCTTCGGCCGCTCGTCGGTGAGCGCGCGGCCTTCCGCGATGTAATAGACCGTCTCGGCGATGTTGGTGGCGTGGTCGCCCATGCGCTCGATGTTCTTGGCGCAGAACAGGAGATGCGTGCAGAACGTGATGTTGCGCGGATCTTCCATCATGTAGGTGAGCAGCTCGCGGAACAGCGAGTTGTTGACCGCGTCGATCTCCTCGTCGCCGCGCCACACCGCGAGCGCCTTGGTGACGTCCCGGCGCGCGTAGGCATCAAGCACATCCTTGAGCTGATTGAGCACGAGATCGGTCATGTGCTCGACGCCGCGGATCACCTTGTGCGGATGGAATTCGCTGCCGATCGCGATCACCCGCTTGGCGATGTTCTTGGCAAGGTCTCCAATGCGCTCCAGATCGTTCGACACCCGCAGCGCACCGACGATTTCGCGCAGGTCGACCGCCATCGGCTGACGGCGTGCGATGGTGAGGATCGCGCGTTCCTCGATTTCGCGCTGCAATGCGTCAATCGTGGGATCGACCGCGACCACGCGCTGGGCCAGCCTGGCGTCGCGCTTGGCGAGCGCGTCGACCGCGTCCGCGATTTGCTTTTCCGAAAGCCCGCCCATTTCGGCGACCATGCGGGCGAGATCCTGCAGGTCGACGTCGAAGGCCTTCGCGGTGTGATGATCAGCCATTGCGTTGTTCCTGCGCGTCAGCCGAAGCGGCCGGTGATGTAGTCCTGCGTGCGCCGATCCGTCGGATTGGTGAAGATGTGGCGCGTCGAGCCGAACTCGATCAGCTCGCCGAGATACATGAAGGCGGTAAAATCCGAGACGCGTGCCGCCTGCTGCATGTTGTGGGTCACGATCACGATTGTGTAGTCGCGCTTGAGCTCGTCGATCAGTTCCTCGATCTTGGCGGTCGAAATCGGATCGAGCGCCGAGCATGGCTCGTCCAACAGGATGACCTCCGGTTTCACCGCCACGGTGCGCGCGATGCACAATCTCTGTTGCTGGCCGCCGGAGAGGCTCAGCCCGTTGGCGGCGAGCTTGTCCTTCACTTCTTCCCATAATGCGGCGCGCCGCAGGGCGTGCTCGACCCGGCCGTCCAGCTCCGATTTGGGAAGACGTTCGTAGAGGCGAATGCCGAATCCGATGTTCTCATAGATCGACATCGGAAACGGCGTCGGCTTCTGAAACACCATGCCGATGCGCGCGCGCAGGAGGTTCAGATCCTGCTTCGGCGAGAGGATGTCCTCGCCGTCGAACAGCACCTGACCCTCGGCCCGCTGGCCCGGATAAAGGTCGTACATGCGATTGAGAACGCGCAGCAGGGTCGACTTGCCGCAGCCCGACGGGCCGATGAACGCCGTCACCTTGTTCTCATAGAGCGACAGGCTGATGTTCTTGAGCGCCCGCGAATCCCCGTAGAAAAAATTGAGGTCACGGAGGGACACTTTTTCGGTCAGCCCGGCAACGTCGACCGGCGCGTGGGCTACGTTTGGGACCGCTACGGCTGCGACATTCATGACTGCTTTCCGGATGAGGCGAGCGCCCGCGCCGTGATGCTGAGCGCGAGCACCGTGATGGTGATGATGAGCGCGCCGGTCCAAGCCAATTTCTGCCATTCCGCATAGGGTGACAGCGCGAATTGAAAGATCACGACGGGCAGGCTGGCGACCGGAGCGTTCATGTTGAGGCTCCAGAACTGGTTGTTCAGCGCGGTGAACAACAACGGCGCCGTTTCGCCGCTGATGCGCGCGACCGCGAGCAATATCCCGGTGAGGATGCCGGCGCGTGCCGCCCGGTACGCGATGTGCCACACCATGTGGGCGCGCGGCAGGCCGATCGAGGCGGCGGCTTCGCGCAGGGTGTTCGGCACCAGCGTCAGCATGTCCTCGGTGGTGCGCACCACGACCGGGATCACGATCACGGCGAGCGCCACCGCGCCGGCATAACCGGAGAAGTGTCCCATCGGCGCGACCATCACTTCGTAGATGAACAGGCCGATCACGATCGAGGGCGCGCTCAGCAGGATATCGTTGATGAAGCGAATGACGCTCGAAATCTTCTCGTGCCGTCCGTATTCGGCGAGATAGGTTCCGGCGAGGATTCCGATCGGCGTGCCGATCGCAACTGCGAGCGTCGTGATCACGAGGCTGCCCATGATCGGATTGAGCAGGCCGCCGGCTGCGCCCGGCGGCGGCGTCATTTCGGTGAATACCGCCAGCGACAGCCCGCCAATGCCATTCCAGACCAACACGCCAAGGATCAGCACCAGCCAGCCGAGGCCGAACGCCGTCGCGGCGAAAGACAGAACCATCGAGATCGCATTGCCGCGGCGGCGCTTGGCGTAAAGAGAAGAATCAAATGAACTGGCCATGTCTTATCCGATCCGCTTCTCGATGCGCGCCAGCAGCAGGCGCGCGATCGTCAGCACGATGAGCGTAATCACGAACAGGATGAGGCCGAGCAGAATCAGTGATGAGGTGTAGATGTCGCCCACGGCCTCGGTGAACTCGTTGGCGATGGTCGCCGAGATCGTGGTGCCGGGTGCCAGGATCGATGCCGCGATCTTGTGCGCGTTGCCGATCACGAAGGTCACCGCCATGGTTTCGCCCAGCGCGCGGCCGAGGCCGAGCATGACCCCGCCGATCACGCCGACGCGCGTATAAGGCAGCACCACGTTGCGGAACACTTCCCAGGTGGTGCAGCCGAGGCCATAGGCCGATTCCTTGAGCATCGGCGGCACCGCGTCGAACACATCGCGCGAAATCGACGTGATGAACGGCAGCACCATGATGGCGAGGATCAGACCCGCGGTAAGCATGCCGATGCCGTAGGGCGGCCCTTCGAACACCGAGGACAGAACCGGAATATTTCCGAACGCGGAAATCAGGAACGGCTGGACGTACTGCTGCAGAAAGGGCGCGAAGACGAACAGGCCCCAGATGCCGTAGATGATGCTCGGAATGCCGGCCAGCAATTCGATCGCGATGCCGATCGGACGGCGCAGCCACATCGGGCACAGTTCGGTGAGGAAAAACGCGATCATCAGGCCGACCGGCACCGCGATCACCATGGCGATCAGCGAAGTGACCACCGTGCCGTAAACGGGAGCCAGTGCGCCGAACTTCTCGGTAACCGGGTTCCAGCTTTGCGTCGTGAAAAACTCGAGTCCAAGCGCCTGCAACGCCGGCATGGAGCCGATGACCAGCGAAACGATCACGCCGCCGAGCAGTGCCAGAACCAGCAGAGCGGCGCTGCGGGTGATCAGGCGGAACGCGTTGTCGCTGACGCGCAGCTTGCCCAGCACCTTCGCCCGGCTGGGATTCTCGGCGGCGCTCATGCCGGAACTCTGCAACGCGATGTCAGCCACTTGTTACCCCCCGCGAACGACATCGACGGCTCTCCCTAAATTCAAGCTCGGAGCGCCGACTCAAGCGGCCCGACGGCCGCGACACAAGCATCGATCAAGAAAACGCAGGGGAAAGGGCACGTGATCGGTGCCCTTTCCCACAGACGTTGGCTTAGTTCGTCACCGTGTAGAGCGGCTTGCCGCTGGCATCCTTGATCTCGGCAGCCCAGGTCTGCTCGATGTCCTTCACGACCTTGTCGGGCATCGCCACGTAGTCGAGGTCTTCGGCCATCTTGTCGCCCTTCCGGTAGGCCCAGTCGAAGAACTTCAGGGTTTCGCCGACAGCCACCGGGTCCGCAGGCTTCTTGTGAACCAGGATCCACGTGGCGGCGGTCATCGGCCAGGATTGCGCGCCGGGCTGGTTCGCCAGGATCACGCCGAAACCAGGCTGGGACTTCCAGTCTGCGCTGGCGGCGGCTGCCTGGAACGTCTCGGCGGTCGGCGCAACCGCCTGGCCGTCCTTGTTGATCATCTTGGTGAAGGTCAGCTTGTTCTGCTTGGCGTAGGCATACTCGACATAACCGATCGAGCCCTTGGTGTTGGCGACGTTGTTGGCCACACCTTCGTTACCCTTCGCGCCGATGCCACCGGGCCACTGTACCGAGGTGTTGACGCCGACCTTAGACTTCCAGTCCGGGCTCACTTCCGCGAGGTAGTAGGCGAAATTGTAGGTGGTGCCCGAACCGTCCGAACGGTGAACGATGGCGATGGCCTGCTTCGGCAGCTTCGCCGAAGGATTGAGCTTCGCGATGGCCGGGTCATCCCAGCTTTTGATCTCGGTGAGGAAGATTTTCGCGAGCGTCGGGCCGTCGATCACGAGTTCACCCGGCTTGACGCCTTCGAGGTTCACGACCGGCACGATACCGCCCATGACGGCGGGGAACTGAACCAGCCCGCTGTCCTCGAGATCCTTGCCGGTCAACGGCGCATCGCTCGCGCCGAAGGAAACGGTCTTGGCCTTGATCTGCTTGATGCCGCCGCCGGAGCCGATCGACTGGTAGTTCATGCCGACGCCGGTTTCCTTCTTATAGGAGTCCGCCCACTTGGCGTAGATCGGATACGGGAACGTCGCGCCTGCGCCCGAAATATCCGCGGCGCTGCGAGGTGCGATCAGGGCGGCCGAGCCACAAGGCCGGCAGCCGCGATGGTGTGGATGAATTTCAATGGAACTCTCCTATTGGCCGAAACGGAACGCGACGGAGAACCTGGGCCCAAGCCCAATTCCTTGCGTCCTTCCTTGGTTTTGGCTTTTGTTCGACGCCCCAGCTGGCAGCGGGTGATCGAGCGGTTGGTTTCTTCTTCCTGTCCCCGCGGGGCACCGATAGGCGTCTCATGTCGCCGTTGTATGAAGCTTGGGTGACGCCCATATGACAGTTTAACTACTTGAAATGGATTTGCTTTCAGGCGCGCCGAGATCGGCGCGCTGTGGATGAGCGGGAGGCGGACCGTGAAAGTCGCCCCGTTCCCGGCCTCGCTCTCGATGGTCAGCCTTCCGCGGTGCCGGTTGAGGATGTGTTTCACCAGCGAGAGCCCCAGTCCGGTGCCGCCTTCGGCGCGGCTCTGCGTGACATCGACCCGGTAGAAGCGCTCGGTCAGGCGCGGAATATGTTCGGCGGCGATGCCCGGTCCGTAGTCGCGCACCGTGACCAGTGTCTCGGCTTCGCCGCCCCGCGCCGTCGCGCTCGAAAAGCCGATATCGACCCGCTTGCCGTTGGCGCCGTACTTCAGCGCATTCTCGATCAGGTTCTCGAACACGCGCGTGAGTTCGTCGCGGTCGCCCGGCACGATCGCGGGCTCGACGAGGCAGCGCGATGGCGATCTCGACATTGCGGTCGGCCGCCAGCGTTTGCAGCCCGTCGGTCACCTGACGGACGATCGAAACAAGATCGACCGGCGTTTCGGGATGCATATGCTCGATCAGCTCGACGCGCGAGAGCGAGAGCAGGTCGTCGATCAGGCGCGCCATGCGGATCGCCTGCGTCTTCATGATGGCGAGGAACCGCTTGCGCGCCTCGACGTCGTCGCGCGCGGAGCCGAGCAGCGTGTCGATGAAGCCCGACAGCGCCGCGAGCGGCGTGCGCAACTCGTGGCTCGCGTTGGCGACGAAATCCGCGCGCATTTCCTCGACGCGATGCAGCGGCGTGAGATCGTGAAACACCAGCAGGATGAGGCCGGCGCCCTCGCCGGAGAGCGGCCGGATATGCGCCACGAACCAGCGGTCGACCGGCACGCGCTGGGCAAATTCCACGCTGCGCGGCTCATTCGTGGCGGCCACGTCGCGCATCGCCTCGACCACCTCGGGCACGCGCAGCGCGAGCGAGGCTTGCGCCCCGAGCGTGAGCGCGGGCGCGATGGTGCGCGCGGCGGTGTTGAACGTCACGACCCGGCCGCTGCGATCCAGCACGATGGCGGCATCGGGCAGGCTCGCGACCACGGAATCAAGGAGCTGCGCGTGCGGCGTCGCCATCACGATCCAAAGTGAGCCGTCACCCGTTCATCGCCTGGACACGACACCGAACCACAATTCACGCACGCCCAGGATGATGAGCGAGAGCGCGAAAGGGATAACATAATAGAGCAGCCGGAACAGCAGCAGGCCCGCGACCAGCTCTCCCTTCTCGAACTCGATCAGCGCGACCAGCATGGCGGCATCGAACACGCCGAGCCCGCCGGGCGAATGGCTGGCAAAGCCGAGCAGGGTCGCCGAGACGAAAATCACCGCGAGCTTGATGAAGTCGATGTGCGGGTCGTCGGGAAGCAGGACGTACATGGCGAGCGCGCAGCAGGAGAGATCGATAATTCCGATCACGATCTGCAGCAGCGTCAGCGGCCCTCCTGGAAGCGTCACCACCCAGTCGGCGCGGCCGATCACGCGCGGCTTGACCCACACCCAGGCGACGTAGCCGGCAAGCACAAGGAGCCCCGCCAGCGCGATCACGCGATTGAACCACGGCGGCAACTGGTCGATCGCGCTCGCCGCCTCGGGCTCGTAAGCAATACCGAGACCAAGCACGGCGACATTGCCGAGCCAAAAGGTAAGCCCGGCGATGAAGCAGATTTTTGCCACATCGATCGCGGTCAGTCCCCAGGCCGAATAAACGCGGTAGCGCACCGCGCCGCCGGTGAACACGCTCGCCCCCACATTGTGGCCGACCGAATAGCTGGTGAAGCCGGCGAGCGCGGCGATGCGATACGGGATGTGGTTCGCACCGATCGTGCGCACCGCGAACAGATCGTAGAAGGTGAGCGTGAAATAACCGGCCGCGACGAACAGCGAGGCGAGCAGCACGTCGAACGGATTGGTCGCCTTGAGCGCGACGACCACATCGGAGAATTCGATGCCGCGCAGGATGCGATACAGCACCACCGCGGCCGACGCGATGATGACGAGGCTAAGAGCGAGGCCGATCCGGTTCCAGCCGATCTTCTGATCGATCAACCGCGCCGCGGCGCGGAGTGGATGGAGCATTCCTGTTCCCTCGGGTCGGTGGGCGCCCGTCGTTTCTTTTTTGCCGGGAGTTGCTCCCGGACCGGCTGCTTTCCAGTAGCAGAACGTTTCGCCAAGCGCGAGTGCAGCGTTGCACGCCGCACGGATTGTCTCCGGCCAGAACGCGTGCGAGCGTTGCACTGTCATCGGATTTGGGAGCGATCATGATCTTGCGCAATCTGGGCCGGTCGGGCCTGCGGGTCTCGCTGGTCGGGCTTGGCTGCAACAATTTCGGCCAGCGGATGGACCTCGAGAGCTCGGCCAAAGTGATTCACAAGGCGCTCGACTCGGGCATCACCCTGTTCGACACCGCCGACGTCTATGGCGGCCGCGGCGGCTCGGAAACCGTGCTCGGGCAGGTGCTCGGCGACCGGCGCAAGGACATCGTGCTTGCCTCAAAATTCGGCATGCCGATGGACGAGGGTGAAAAGAAGGGCGCCTCGCGCCGCTACATCATGGCGGCCTGCGAGGCGAGCCTGAAGCGGCTCAAGACCGACTGGATCGATCTTTATCAGCAGCACCGGCCGGACCCGCTGACGCCGATCGAGGAAACCCTGCGCGCGCTCGACGATCTCGTCCGCGCCGGCAAGGTGCGCTACATCGGCCATTCGAATTTCACGCCCGCGCAAACAGTCGAAGCGCAATGGGCGGGGCGGCATTTCAATCTCAACTCTTTTGTCTCGGCGCAGGACGAATACAGCCTGTTGAAGCGCGACATCGAGGCGGAAGCGCTCGGCACATACGAGCGCTACGGGCTCGGTCTCTTGCCATTCTACCCGCTCGCCTCGGGCCTGCTCACCGGCAAGCACAAGCGCGGCGCCACGGCCGCCGGCTCGCGGCTCGCGATGCCGATATTCTCCGGGGTCGTGACCGACGCGAACTTCGACATCGTCGAGAAGCTCGAAGCCTTCGTGAAGGCACGCGGCCACACCATGCTGGAGCTTGCGTTCTCGTGGCTCGCGGCGCGCGCGACGGTTGCCAGCATCATCGCGGGCGCCACCAAGCCGGAGCAGATCGAGGCGAACGTGAAGGCAGTGAGCTGGGAGCTGACGCCGGAAGAGATGAAGGAGATCGACAAGATTACGAAGCGCTGATCGCTGATTCAATTTTTCAGACAGCCGTCTCGCGGCGCGCGCTCCTTTCCCTCTCCCGCTCTTGCGGGGAGAGGGTGGCGAGCAGCGAAGCTGCGAGCCGGGTGAGGGGCAGCTACAAACTTTGCAAAATGCCCCTCACCCGCCTCACTTCGCTGCGCTCGTTCGGCACCCTCTCCCCGCTTCGCGGGGCGAGGGAAAGAAAGAGTCAGCCGCTCTCGTTCTCGCGGCGCGTTTGCGCCCGAGGTTTGGGGCCGGGCGCTCCCTTGAAACAATCAAGGACGCGCGGGACGCCGGGTCCGCGACGGACCCGCGTGCCCGACCGCCTCGCGGCGATCAGGCGGAGCGATGCTTTTCGAAAAAGCGCCGCTCGATGTCGAAGTAACCGCAAGTCCGCCAACTCTCCGGCGTCCCGCACGCGATGTTGGAAGCCTGCTCCGCACGGCCCCCGGTGGTCTTACCTTTCAGGCTCCGTCCTTCTCTTTCGCTCAGGAGAAGAGCCTAACCACCGCTAAGAGCCTGGCCCTGCCGGCGCGATGTGGCATCGCATCCGGAATGGCCACCACGACCCGGTGACGCGCGGCTGGCGCGCCGGGACCGTGCAGCTTCGGCTGCCGCGCTTTGGGTGGGTCGTCTCGTCACCCCTGCGCGGCCACCGCCCCCTGCCCCAGCCTCGTGACGTTCGCGAGACTTCCTTGGATGAAACAGGATTTCACCTGTATATTCCTATTATTTTTACATATCCAGGATTAAATTGAAAACTTATCCCCGCAGTGCTAAGGCTGCGGACGGCGCGACGGTCACTTGCGCTCGGACGACCACGGGAAATTCACGTAGCGGTCGCGCGTGTCGTAGCAGATGTTGCCGTACATCTTCAGATAGGCGTCGCGCCGCGCCGGATCGGCGAAGACCGCTCCGGGGTTTGCGAGATCTACCTCGTATTGCGCGATGTTCGCGACGCTGAGCGCGCTCGGCAGAATGTCCATCGCCTGCGGAACGCTCTTGCCTTCCAGCCAGTCGGCAGCATGGTGCCCCAGCGCATAGCCGAACACCGGCGATGCCAGGCTGACGCTCGCCTTGTAGGGCCCGCCACCCTGCTTGATCTCGGCGACCGCTTCCGGCTCGCCATCGATGCCGCCGAGGAACTGATTGGGCCGCGCCTTGCCGGCCTCGCGCAGCGCGGCGAGCGCGCCAAGGACCACCGTGTCGGCGCCAAGCACGACGTCGATACTCGGCTGCGCCAGCAGGATCGTGCGCATCGTCGCCATGCCGCCATCCTTGTTCACCGTCGTGGGCGAAATGTCCGCCACAATGGTGACGCCGGGCATGTCCTTCAGCGCGTCGCGCATCGCGGTGAAGCGCGGTGCGAGGAATTGCAGGCTGTCGTGCGTCAGCAGCACGACCTTCGCCTTGCCGCCGAGCCGGCTGCGGATGTAGGCGGCGGCGGCATCGCCCAGGACTTTGCCGGTGAGATACTGCGGCGCGTTCAGCAGCGTCGTCGCAGGGGGCGGCACGACGGTGCCGACATAGCCGCCATCCCACATCACCTGCTGCAGGCTGCGCGACAGCCCTAGCGGATCGACCGGCGCGGCGACGACTGCGCCGGCTTTAGCGGCGCGCAGCGCCTGCACCTGCTCGATCATCCTGGCGCCGTCGTTGTTGGCGAGCGCTATCCGGTATTCGAGTCCCCGGTCTTTCGCGGCCGCCGCCAGCCCGCGGCTCACGCCCTGCATGAACTCGCGTTCGTTGTCCTGCGCGAAGACGAGGACTTTCTCCAGTCCCGGCGGCGCGCTACAGGCCGGCGCGCCGCGGTTGAAGGGCGGGAAAACGGTTGGAGCTGTAATGCCGGATGGACCGTCCTGCGCGAAGGATCGGTCGATGCCACCAAGACAAATGCCAGACACGAGCGCGAGCCAAAGCGCACGCGCTGCCCGCGCCGCGCTCACTCGTTGTCCGCGATGCTCCATGATCATCCCGCTCACGCCGACGGCAAGGCGAATACCAGCCGGGCGGTCGTGCCCGAGCCTTGCGTGAGATACTCGATTTCCGCGCGCATGGTCGCCGCCATGGCGTTCACGATGCGGGTGCCAAGGCCCGACCCCTTCGCCAATGTATCGGGGCGGCGGCCAACACCATCGTCTTCCACCGTGAGTTCGACCTTGTCCTGCGCGGCACGCTTCAACCGGACGCGCACCTCGCCGGGCTTTTCCGGATACGCGTATTTGAACGCATTGGTGACCCACTCGGTCACCACGACGCCGAGATTGACGCTGGCGTCGGTCTGCATCTGCACGGGATCGAGTTCGTACTTGAGCGATGCACCGTGGCCTTCGGCGCGCATCGAGGTTTCGAGTTGCTCAAGGAGGGCGGAGAGATACTCGTCGAGCGAGACGTAGCGCACGTCTCCCGAGCTGTAGAGCCGCTTGTGGACCGACGCGATCGCGTTAATGCGGCCTTGCGTCTCGGCGAGCGCCTCCTTGGCGGCGCGATCGCTGACGGCGTTGGATTGGAGCTTCACCAGCGCGCCGACGAGCTGAAGGCTGTTCGCGACGCGGTGGTTCACCTCGGTCACCAGCATTTGCGCATGGTCGCGCGCGTGCGCGAGATCGGCGGTGCGACGCGTGACGCGATCTTCGAGGCTGGTATTGAGCAAGCGCACCTCGTCGCGCGCCTGTGCGACCTCGCGCGTGTAGCGCGCAGCCGTCACCACCACGCCGCCCACGACCAGCACAATGATCCCCCCGCCGATGATCGAAACCCAGCGCAGCATCGCGGCATTGGCGCGCTGCTCGCTGACGCCCGCGGTCAGCCGCTCGTCGGCGGAGAGGATGACGCCGTAGAGAAAGACATTCGCCTCATCCATCAACGCCTTGCCGCGGTTGGTGCGAAAGAGTGCCAGGCTCTCGGTGTCCTTACCCTCGCGCTTGAGCGCGATGGCCTGGTCCATCTCGCCGACCTTTTCGTTGATGACCGCAGTCAACCGCCGCAGCATTGGGGCGGACTGCGAGTCGCCGTTGATGCGCTTGGTCAGGGCATCGAGCTGGCGCAGGGATTGCGCCCGGGCGGTGTCGTAAGGCGCGAGGTAGATTTCGTTGCCGGTGACCAGATAGCCGCGCTGGCTGGATTCGGCGTTGCGGACCGTGTCACGCAACTCGACCGCCGCGGTGCGAACGTCGCGCGCTTCGAACACCTCGTCGAAATAGACCTGCGACCGGTGGCCGAGCCAGATCGTCGTGAGGACGATGCCGAACAGCGCGAGGAACCCGATCGCGAGCAGCCAAATAGTGGAACGGACGACAAAACGACTGCTGATCGGCATGGCGGAAGAACGTTATGTCATGCTGACGCAAGAAGACAGGGCGCATTCCGGCGCAGCCAGCCAAGCCGTGGAACTTTGCGTTGTTCCATCGACCCCCCGTTCCAGCCGCACCGGGAGCTCTTACAACTCCTTCCCGATCTTCCGGTCGAGCGAATACGGCCCGCCGCCGCGCAGCGCGATCGCCAGCATGATCAGGCCCCAGAACAGCGGATACTCGTAGCCGCGCGCGGCCCAGCCGAAACCCTGCGGCAGGTGCGCGAACGTGATCACCAGCATCTCGATCGCGACCGCGGCGGCGAAGAAGCGCGTGAACAGGCCGAGCGCAATGGCGACGCCGCCGACCGTTTCGAGAAACGCCACCACGAACGCGAGCGGCAGCGCGGGCTCGATGCCGCGCTTGGCAAGGCCCGCCGCCGCGAACGCCGCAACGCCCTGATTGAACACTTTCGGAATGCCGTGCGGCAGCAGCATCAGGCCAGCGGTCACGCGGATGATGAGCCAGGAGAGATCGGCGGTGTGCGCGTAGAGCGGTGCAAGCGCCGGGATGAGCGGGCGCGGGTCTCCGCCGCGGTTCGAAAAGATGGTCATGGTCGTCCCCCCTTTGAATTCGGTGTCCCGCACGCGATGCAGCGCGCCTTCGCGGTGCATCGCAGATGCGGGACCCCGGTTATTTCTCTCTTAGCAAGAACCGGGGTCCCGGGTCAGCAGCGCATCATTACATGCTGCGCTGCGCCCGGGACACACGGTTGCGTCATTTCTCGCCCACCCGTCCCGCGCTGAGCAGATGATACAGGATGATGCAGCCGAACGTCGCGGTGCCGATGCCGTCGAGCGTGAAGCCCGCGAGCACTGAGCTTGAAGTTGCCGGCGCCGAGCACCAGCGCGACCGCCACCGTGATGAGATTGCGCGCGTCCGAAAAATCGACCTTGTTCTCCACCCAGATGCGGCCCGCCGTCGCGGCGATCAGTCCGAACACCACGATGGACAAGCCGCCGAGCACCGGGCCCGGAATGGTCAGGATCAGCGCGCCGAATTTCGGCGAGAAGCCGAGCAGGATCGCGATGATCGCGGCCGCGATGAACAGCGCGGTCGAATAGATGCGCGTGATCGCCATCACGCCCATGTTCTCCGCATAGGTGGTGACGCCGGTGCCGCCGCCCGAGCCCGACACCATCGTGGCGATGCCGTCGCCGATAAAGGCGCGGCCGAGATACGGGTCGAGGTTGCGCCCGGTCATGGCGCCGATCGCCTTGATGTGCCCGAGGTTCTCGGCAACGAGTACAATCGCGACCGGCGCGATCAGGAACATCGCTTTTGCGTCGAACACCGGCGCGGTGAAGTTCGGCAGGCCGAGCCACGCCGCCGCGCCGATCTTCGAGAAGTCGATCGCCGGGCCGTAACCCATGACGTTCGCGGCGATGTAATAGACGATGTAGCCCGCAATCGCGCCGAGCAGGAT
This sequence comes from uncultured Alphaproteobacteria bacterium, assembly GCA_963800695.1. Taxonomy (GTDB): domain Bacteria; phylum Pseudomonadota; class Alphaproteobacteria; order Rhizobiales; family Xanthobacteraceae; genus PALSA-894. The sequence goes on from CAWDCA010000002.1 coordinate 68,748, forward strand.
CGGGATGCGCCGCGCGAGGCCGGGCGCATAGACGGCGAACAGCCCGACCGCCACCACGGTGATCAGCGCGATCCAGCGCGCGAAGGCCGAGCCGTCCGCATTGCCGGGGCCGATGCCGGACGCTGAGTTGATCGCGATCGGCGCGAGCACGAGCCCGATCGCCGCCACGATGCCGCCGGTGACGACGGGCGGCATCACCTTCTCGACCCACTGATGGCCGGTCGCCATCACGATCAGGCCGATGATCGCCAGCAGCGCGCCGGCCGCGATGATGCCGCCGAGCGCGAGGCCGATGTTCGCATTGGCGCCGGCCGCGACCGTCGCGCCGGTCGCGGCGAGCACCGGGCCGATGAAGGCGAAGCTCGAACCGAGATAGCTCGGCACGCGCCCGCCGGTGAGCACGAAGAAGATCAGCGTGGCGATGCCGGAGAAGAAGATCGCGACGTTCGGATCGAAGCCCATCAGGATCGGCGCGAGCACGGTCGCGCCGAACATCGCGACCACGTGCTGCAAGCCGACCAGGACCGTCGGGCCGGTCGGCAGGCGCTCCTCGGGCAGAATGACGCCCTCGGTCTTGACGGTCCAGACGACGAAATAGCGGTCTGCCATGAGTGCCTCCCCCGAGACAAATGTGCCCAACGGGAGGCTCCGCCTGCCCATGTGCGGGGTCAAGTTCGCCTTGACCGTCGTCAACAGGGAGTGCAGTGCACACCGCAGGAGAAACGCATGATTGCCATCGTCGGCGGCGGGATTTGCGGGCTATCGCTCGCGCTCAATCTGCATGCGCGCGGAATTGCCTGCCGCGTGTACGAGGCCGCGCCGGAGGTGAAGGAGCTCGGTGTCGGTATCACGCTGCTGCCGCATGCGATGCGCGAGTTGAGCGCGCTCGGCCTCGGCGACGAATTGCTGCGCGCCGGAATCGAGAACGCCGAAAGCTGCTTCTTCAATCGCTTCGGCCAGCTCATCTACCGCGAGCCGCGCGGCAAGGCGGCGGGCTATCAGTATCCGGAAGTCGGCATCCATCGCGGCAAGCTGCATCTCGCGCTGTATCGCGCCGTGCAGGAGCGGCTTGGCGCCGGACAGCGTCGCGACCAATCATCTCTGCGCCGGCGTCGAGCAGGACGACTCCCGCGCGCAGCTTCATTTCACGGAGACGAGTTCGGGCAAGGCGCTGCCGCCGGTCGCGGCCGATGTCGTGATCGCCGCCGACGGCGTCAACTCAGCGCTGCGCAAGCAACTTGTCGGCGACAGCGTGGTGTTCACCGGCATCAACACCTGGCGCGGCGTCACGAAACACAAGCCGATCCTCGGCGGGCGCAGCTATCTGCGCATCGGCTCGATCCTGACCGGCAAGATCGTGATCTATCCGATCGTCGACGACGTGGACGGCGCGGGCAACCAGCTGATCAACTGGACGACCGAATTCAAGCGCGACACGGTCGAGATGAACGACTGGAACAAGCCGGGCGACCTTGGCGAGTTCATCCCGGTCTATGAGAGCTGGCGCTTTGACTGGCTCGACGTGGCCGACTTGATCCGAAAATCGGAGCACATTTTCGAGTATCCGATGGTCGACAAGGACCCGCTCGCGCGCTGGACCTTCGGGCGCGTGACGCTCGCGGGCGATGCCGCGCATCCGATGTACCCGCGCGGCTCGAATGGCGCGGCGCAGAGCGTGATCGATGCGCGCGTGCTGGCCGATTGCCTGGCGGCGAATGCCGATCCGCGCGATGCGCTTGCGGCTTACGAAGCCGCCCGGCGCGAGGCGACCGGAAAGGTGGTGCGCACCAACCGCGAGCATCCGCCGGATTTCATCAACATCAAGGTCGAGGAACTGACCGGCGACAGGCCGTTCGGCAATCTCGACGATTTCATCACGCAGGACGAGTTGCGGGCGCTGAGCGACAATTACAAGCGGATTGCGGGTTTTGCGGTGAGCGATGTGACGCGGGGGTAGCGCCACACACTCCGCTCATTCCCGCGAAAGCGGGAATCCAGTTGCTTTCCTATGACTTCGCCCTGGGTCCCCGCTTTCGCGGGGACGAGCGGGACGAGAGCTACTTGTTCCTCACCCACTTCAGCAAATGCGTCGCGACTGCGACCAGCACGCCGTCCTGATTGGTGATCCTGATATCCGCGGTCGCGCGCAGCTTCTCGCGGTCGATCGAGGCGACCGTGTAGCTCACCGTGATGGTGTCGCCGAAGAAAACCGGCGCGAGAAAGCGCATGCGGTCGTAGCCGAGCGAGACGCCGGTCACGCTTGCATCCGCGCGCGAGTGGACGGCCATCTGGGTCGAGGCGGTCGACATGTAGCCGACCAGCAGCGCGCCGTGCGCGATCAGCCGGCCGTAGCCCGACTTTTCCATGTAGGCCTTGTTGACGTGGTTCGGCGCGAAGTCGCCCGAGATGCCGGCGAAGGCGTACACGTCGTACTCGCCGACCGTCTTGGAGAACGACGTCGTGTCGCCGACCGCGACGTAGAAATCACTCATGAGAATGCCCCGTTGATCGGGGTGACTATGCACCCTACAAGTTCGCTGGCACAAGAAAATGAAGGGATCGGCGCGATGGGCGAATTCTCCGGCAAGATTGTGGTGGTGACCGGCGGCAGCCGCGGGATCGGACGCGCGATCGCGCAATCGTTCGCGCGCGAGGGCGCGCAGACCGTGCTCGCCGCCTCCTCGCAGGCCAATCTCGATGCCGCCGCGGCCGCGATCGGCAATTCCGGGCCGAAGCCGCTGACCTTCGCGGGCGACCTGAAGACGCTGGAAGCCTGCGAGGCGCTGCACGCCTTCGTGGCCGAGAAAGCCGGCCGCTGCGACGTGCTGGTCAACAATGCGGGCGCGACGCGCAGCGGCAATTTTCTCGAGATGCCGGACGAAGCCTTCCACGACGGCTTTGCGCTGAAGTATTTCGCCTGCGTGCGGCTCTCGAAATTGTTCTGGCCGATGCTCAAGGCCGCCGAAGGCCGTGTCGTCAACATCATCGGCGGCGCGGCACGCACGCCCGATCCGCTGTTTCTCGTCGGCGGTTCGGTCAATGCCGCGATGGCGAATTTCTCCAAGGGCCTGTCCGGCCTCGGCAAGAAAGATGGCGTGAACGTCAACGTCATTCATCCCGGCTTGACCGAGACGGATCGCGTCATTTCGCTGATGCAGCAACGCGCGCAGGCACACGGGATCACGCCGGACGAGGCGCGCAAGCAGGTGATGGAAAAGGACGGCCTGCGCCGTATCGGCCAGCCGGAGGACGTGGCCGAGCTTGCGCTGTTTCTCGCCTCGGAGCGCGCGCGGCACATCCAGGGCGCCGCCATCGGGGTCGACGGCGGGCAGACGACGGGGCTGTTCTAGGCTATATCCGGAAAGCCCTGGGAGAGCTGCATGGATATGGATCCGCCTTCACGCGAGGGTGACCTGATCGCAGTCGTGCGCGAACTCGTGCGCGAGCTTAGCCCCCAGCGGCTCAAGCGCGGCGACGTGACACTGGCAAGCAGACTCGATCGCGATCTCGGCATCGACTTGCTTGGGCGCACCGAACTGGTGTTGCGCATCGAGCGCACATTCCGCGTGCGGCTTGCGGTCACCGATGTCTCCGAGATGGAATCCGTCGGCGACCTGTTGAAGGCGGTCGAAAAGGGCGCGCCCGGCGGCACCACGACCGCCTACACGCTCGACATCGCGACACAGACCACGACGCCGCTGATCGGAACGCCGGACGACGCCAAGACGCTGACCGAGATGCTCGACTGGCATGTGCAGGAGCATCCGGATCACATCCACGTCACGGTGCTGCAGGACGAGAACGTCGTGCTCGGCACCATGAGCTATCGCGACCTGCAAACCGCCGCGCGCGCGGTCGCGCAGGGGCTGATCAGCCGCGACATCGTGCCGGGCGACCGCATCGCCATGATGCTGCCGACCTCGACGGATTTCTTCGCCTCGTTCTTCGGCATCCTCTATGCCGGCGCGGTGCCGGTTCCAATTTACCCGCCGGCGCGCATGGCGCAGCTCGAAGAGCATATGCGCCGCCAGATCGTGATCCTGAACAACGCCGGCGCGCGCATGCTGATCACCGTGCAGGAGGGCCGCAAGCTTGCGGTGCTGTTGCGCAGCCAGGTCGGAACGCTGGAGTCGGTCGAGACCGTCACGACGTTGTCGGCGGAGCGCTCTCCCCTGCCCTTGCCGCCGCTGAATGATCCCGGAAGCGCTTGGCCTGATGCAGTATACCTCGGGCTCGACCGGCGATCCCAAGGGCGTGATGCTCACGCACTGGGGCCTTTTGGAAAACGTGCGCTCGATGGGCCACGCGATGGAGGCCTCGTCGAAGGACGTGTTCGTGAGCTGGCTGCCGCTTTATCACGACATGGGACTGATCGGTGCGTGGCTCGGCTGCTGCTACTTCGGCGCGCGGCTTTATGTGATGTCGCCGATCGCATTCCTGGTGCGGCCGGCCACGTGGTTGTGGGCCATGCACAAATACCGCGCCACGTTTTCCGGCGGGCCGAACTTCGCGTTCGAACTGGCCGCGAGCCGCATTCCGGACGCCGACATTGAAGGACTGGACCTCTCCGCGCTCCGTTTCGTGGTCAACGGCGCCGAGCCGATCTCGCCGCAGACACTGCGCAAGTTCACCGACCGTTTCGCGAAGTACGGCATGAACCGGGGCGTGCCCTCGCCGAGCTACGGGCTCGCGGAGAACTGCGTCGGCCTGTGCTTCCCGCCGTTCGGGCGCGGGCCGCTGATCGACCGCATCAAGCGCGAGTCGCTCGCCAAGCGCAGCTTTGCGGAGCCGGCCGGACCGGAGGAGCATGACGCGATCGAGATGGTCGCCTGCGGCCATCCGATCGAGAAGAACGATGTGCGCATCGTCGACGATGCGGGCCGCGAACTCGGCGAGCGTCACGAGGGCATGCTGGAGTTTCGCGGCCCCTCGATGACCAAGGGTTATTTCCGCAACGACGCCAAGACGAAAGAGCTGTTCCACGACGACTGGATCAAGTCGGGCGACCGCGCCTACATCGCGGGCGGCGACATCCACATCACGGGCCGCGTGAAGGACATCATCATCCGCGCCGGCCGCAACACCTATCCGCACGAGATCGAGGAAGCGATTTCGGCGATCCCGGGCATCCGCAAGGGCGGCGTCGCGGCATTCGGCTCGCCTGACCCTGAGAACGGCACCGAGCGGCTGATCGTGATGGCGGAGACGAAGGAAAGCGATCCGGAGGCGCGCGCGAAGCTGATCGCGGCCGCGCACGAGGTGGTGACCGGCATTGCGGGTTCCGCCGCCGACGACATCGTGCTGGTGCCGCCGCGCGGCGTGCCGAAGACATCGAGCGGCAAGGTGCGGCGCTCCTCGGCGAAGGAGCTGTACGAGACCGGCCGCACCGACGTGAAGCAGAGCGGCGTGTGGTGGCAAATCGTGCGGCTGTCACTGTCGAGCGCCGGCCGCGCGATCAAGGGCCTTGGACGAACCATCGGCGACACGCTTTATGCGGGCTGGTGGTATTTGGTAACGGCGCTTGCGCTCGTGGCGGCCTTTCTCGCCACGATGATCCTGCCGTCGCTGTCGGCACGCTGGGCCGCGATCCGCGGCATCGCGCGCGGCGCTCTCGCACTCACCGGCATCAAGGTCACGGTGACGGGTGCCGAGCGGCTGCCGAAGGGCAACGCCGTCATCCTGTTCAATCACACGAGCTACATGGACGCCGTCATCATCGCGTCGGTGCTGCCGGGCGAGCCGGCGTTCGTCGCGAAGAAGGAGTTTGCCGACCAGCCGTTCGCCGGAAATTTCATGCGCCGCCTCGGTGTGTCGTTCGTCGAGCGTTTCGATGCTGCCGCGAGCCTCGCGGACGCCGAAGCCGTCACCGGCCTCGCGAAAGCCGGCCGGCTGTTCGTGTTCTTCCCCGAAGGCACGTTCACGCGCCGCGCCGGGCTGCTCGGCTTCTACATGGGCGCGTTCAAGGTTGCGGCGGAAGCAAACCTGCCGGTGGTGCCGGGAACTTTGCGCGGCGTGCGTACGCTGCTGCGCGGCGATCAATGGTTCCCACGGCGCACGCCGATCGGCGTCGTGATCGAGGAGCCGATCCAGCCAACCGGCACGGACTTCACCGCGATGCTGTCGCTACGCGACGCTGCGCGCGCCGCGATGCTCAAACACGCCGGTGAGCCGGATTTGGGTGCGCTGGAGAAGCCGCCAGCGCCGGCGGGCTGACAAACAATAATGTTTTCAATGGTTTATATGGCTCACAGGGTATTGAGTGTGGATCGCCGGGAGGCAGTTGCACCCTGAAACCGGGTCCACTACTCTTACGTATCTGCCAGCGGCAGCTGATTAATGCCCGCGGAGGACATCATGGCCTGGACGACCCCCACCCTCGTCGAAATCTGCATCGGCCTCGAGATCAACGGCTATCTGCCCGCAGAATTCTGACGTTAGACTTCCTGGTACTGGGCTCGCGCTCCACTTGAGGAGCGCATGGGCCGCCTGACCGCCATCGTGCTCGGTGCAGCGGCCGGCGGCGGCTATCCGCAATGGAATTGCCGGTGTGACGTGTGCCGTCTCGCGTGGGACGGAGATCCGCGCGTGCGCGCTCGCACACAGGCGAGCCTCGCGGTTTCGGCCGACGGCGCGCACTGGACCCTGTTCAACGCCTCGCCCGATCTGCGCGCGCAACTCGCCGCCACGCCCGCACTGCATCCGCGCGAATTGCGCGGCAGCCCGATCGAAGCCGTGGTGCTGACCGGGGGCGAAATCGACCAGACCGCGGGCCTGTTGAATTTGCGCGAGCGCCAGCCGTTCACCCTGATGGCGACAGAGCAAACGCACGCCGCGCTCGCCGCCAACCCGATGTTCGGCGCATTGGCGCCCGATGTGGTGACGCGGCGCGCGATTGCGCCGGGCACGCCGTTCCTGCTGCCGGGCGGACTTTCGGCGGAGCTGTTCATGGTGCCGGGAAAAGTCCCGCTCTATCTGGAACAGGGCACGCCAGAAACCTCGGTCGAGAGCGGCGCGAATGTCGGCGTCGAGATCAAGGCGGACGACGCCACACTGATGTTCGTGCCCGGCGCTGCGGCTGTGACGCGGGCGCTTGCGCGAGCGGCTGTCGCGTGCGGACGTCATCCTGTTCGACGGCACGCTGTTCACCGACGACGAGATGATCGCGTCCGGGCACGGGCGAGAAAACCGGGCGGCGCATGGGCCACATGCCGATCGACGGCGCCGACGGCTCGCTCGCCGCGTTGTCGGACCTTGGCAAGCGCCGCATTTACATCCACATCAACAACACCAATCCGATCCTGATCGACGGCTCGCCGCAGCGACGCGCGGTCGAGACCGCCGGCTGGGAGGTCGCCGCCGACGGGCTGGAGATAACCTTGTGAAGCTGCTGACGCCGGACGAACTGGAAGCCGCGCTGCGCGACATCGGCGCGAAGCGCTATCACCGCCTGCATCCGTTTCACGGGCTGCTGCATGGCGGCCAATGCACCAAGGGTCAGGTTCAGGCTTGGGCGCTCAATCGCTACTATTATCAGGCGATGATCCCGATCAAGGACGCGAGCCTGATCGCGCGCTGCGAGGATTCCGGCGATCCGGCGCGAATGGCGCTCGCGCCTGCACGATCACGATGGCGAGAGCGAAGGCGACGGCGGCATCGCGCGCTGGCTCAAGCTCACCGACGGGCTCGGGCTCGACCGCGAGTACGTGACCTCGCTGCGCGGGCTTCTGCCGGGCACGAAGTTCGCGGTCGAAGCGTATGTACATTTCGTGCGCGAAAAGACCTTGCTGGAGGCGATCGCGTCGTCGCTCACCGAGCTGTTCTCGCCGGTGATCATCGGCGAGCGTGTCGAGGGCATGCTCAAGGGGTACTCGTTCGTCACGTCCGAGACGCTCGCCTATTTCGCCAAGCGGCCGCCGCAGGCGAAGAAGGATTCGGATTTCGCGCTCGATTACGTGAAGCGCAATGCGCGCACGCCCGCCGAGCAGCGCGCCGTGCTGGCGGCGCTGGAATTCAAGTGCGGCGTATTGTGGTCGATGCTCGATGCGCTGCACTTTGCCTACGTGGCGCCCGGCTACATTCCGCCGGGTGCGTTTGTGCCGAAGGAGTAGTGCATGAGCGTATCGCCCGACGCAAAGCCAAGACTGCCGCGCGGCGTGCGCCTGACGCACAACGAGGCGCAGGGCGGCTGGGTGCTGCTCGCGCCGGAGCGCGTGTTCAAGGCCGACGCTATCGCGCACGAGATCATCAAGCGCTGCACCGGCGAAGCGACGGTCGCCGAGATCGTCGACGATCTGGCGAAGACGTTCAACGCGCCGCGCGACCGCATCGAAACGGATGTGACGGCAATGCTCTCGGGACTTGTCGACAAGAGGCTGATGGAAATCGCATGATCCGACGCTCGAGAAGATGGAAACCGGTTTTCGGATAAGATCATGCGAAAACGAGAGACTTGATGGATGCCACGCCGCAGCGCGCGCCGCGCCCGCTCGGCCTGCTCGCCGAGCTGACGCACCGCTGTCCGCTCGGCTGTCCGTACTGCTCCAATCCGCTCACGCTGGAAGGGCGCGCGGATGAGCTCGACACCGCGACCTGGGCGCGCGTGTTCGTCGAGGCGGCCGCGCTCGGGGTGCTGCAGGTGCATCTCTCCGGCGGCGAGCCGGCCGCGCGGCGCGATCTGGTCGAGATCACCAAGGCAGCGCACGACGCCGGGCTCTACACCAACCTCATCACATCGGCGGTCGGCATCACCAAGGAGACCTTAGCGAAGCTATCCGATGCCGGGCTCGACCACGTGCAGATTTCCATTCAGGACAACGAACCGGGCACCGCCGACCACATCGCCGGCTACAAGGGCGCCTATGCGCGGAAAGCAGCGCTGGCCGCCGAGGTGACGCGGCACGGCATTCCGCTGACCGTCAATGCCGTGATGCATCGCGCCAACATCGATCATGTCGCCGAGATGGTGGCGCTGGCGCTGCAGCTCGGCGCCAAGCGGGTCGAGATCGCGCATGTGCAGTATTACGGGTGGGCGCTTAAAAATCGGGAGCGCCTCATGCCGACGCGCGAGCAGGTTGACCGCGCCGTCAAATCCGTCGAGGCGCTGCGCGCGCGCCATCACGGACAGATCGTGATCGACGCGGTCGTTCCGGACTATTACGCGCGCTTTCCGAAAGCCTGCGTCGGCGGGTGGGGCCGCCGCTCGCTCAACGTCACGCCGTCCGGCAAGGTGCTGCCCTGCCACGCGGCCGAGAGCATTCCGGAGCTGACGTTCTGGAACGTGCGCGAGCACCCGCTCGCCGACATCTGGGACAATTCGCCGGCGTTCCTGGCGTTTCGCGGCACCGACTGGATGCAGGAGCCCTGCCGCTCATGCCCGAAGCGGGAGCAGGACTTCGGCGGCTGCCGCTGCCAGGCCTTCGCGCTCACCGGCGACGCGCGCGCGGCCGATCCGGTGTGCCATCTCTCCCCGCACCATGCGCTCGTCGCGGAGCTGGCCGAAGCGCGCGCGGATGCGGCGTACGAGTACCGGCGATAGCTATTTCGCGCGCGTGATCTGCACGCCGACGCTGCCGGGAATGACCTCCAGCTTCTCCACCCGCACCGTCACGCTGAGAACCTGCGGATGCGCCAGCACCATCGCGGCGGTGCGCTCGGCCAGCGTTTCCACCAGATGAACATGACCCTGCGCGACGATGTGCGCGAATGCCCTCGGTGATCAGGTCGTAGGAGAACACCTCGTGCAGCCGCTCCGGCGTGCGCGCCGGCCGCGCCACGCAGGCATCGACATTGAAGCGCACCTGCTGCGGCGCGTCCTGCTCGCGGTCGAACGCGCCGATGCGCACCGGCAGCACGAAATCATGCACGAAGATGAGGTCGGGCGCGGCGTCGGGTTTTTCAAGATCGGTCATGGCCAGTGATGAGCACCGCACGGGAGGAAACAATCGGACTGGCGCGCCCGGAGAGATTCGAACTCCCGACCCTCAGATTCGAAGTCTGATGCTCTATCCAGCTGAGCTACGGGCGCGCACGAGAATGAAATAGCGATGAAGCGGGCTGGCTGTCCAGTTACGCCAGCTTTATGACGGCGCCCAGCAGAGCAATGCCCGCGGCGAGCATTGCGCCCAAACGCACCGTGAGCTTGAGCGTGGCGTTGTCCAACGCCAGCGCCAGATCCTGTTTCGTCACCAATTCACTCATCACGAATTGCTGACCGCGTCAGCGTGCACCTCGGCGTGCCCCGCCGGGACGCCCTTCTCGTGAAGATACCGCGCGTATGAAAGTGTGTCGAACGCGTAAACCATGGCGGTTCCATCCCGGCAAATGGCTATGGAACATATAGTGAACAACCTTGGCCGAAGAGTCAAATCAACCCAATTTCGCAGCCCTAATACGACCGCTCCATCCCCAGCACATGCTGCCCGAGATACGCCAGCACCAGGTTGGTCGACACCGGCGCGATCTGGTAGAGCCGCACCTCGCGCCATTTGCGCTCGATGTCGTATTCCTTCGCGTATGAGAAGCCGCCGTGCGTCTGCATCGCGGCTTCGGCGGCTTTCCAGCACGCCTCCGAGGCGAGCAGCTTCGCCATGTTGGCATCCGCGCCGCACGGCGCGTTCGCATCGAACAGCGCGGCCGCCCGGCGGCACATCATGTCGGCGGCCTCAAGCTCGGCATAGGCGCGCGCGAGCGGAAACTGCACGCCCTGGTTCTTGCCGATGGTGCGGCCGAACACGACGCGGCTGTTGGCGTAATCGACGGCCTTCTTCAAGAACCAGCGGCCATCGCCGACCGCTTCCGACGCAACAAGGATGCGCTCGGCGTTCATGCCGTCCATGATGTAGGAGAGGCCCTTGCCCTCCTCGCCGATCAGGTTCTCGGCCGGCACTTCGAGATTGTCGAAGAACACTTCCGTGGTGTTGTGATTCACCATCGCCTTGAGCGGACGGATATCCATGCCCCGCCCACGCGACTCGCGGATGTCGACCAGAAACACCGACAGGCCTTCGGATCGCTTCTTCACCTCCTCGATCGGCGTGGTGCGCGCGAGCAGGAGCATCAGGTCGGAGTGCAGCGCGCGCGAGGTCCAGACCTTCTGGCCGTTCACCACGTAGCGGTCGTTGCCCTTTTTCACGGCGCGCGTTTTCAGCTTCGTGGTGTCGGAGCCGGTGGTCGGCTCGGTGACGCCGAAGGCTTGCAGCCGCAACTCGCCGCGCGCGATGCCCGGCAGATAGCGCTGCTTCTGCTCGGCGTTGCCGTGCCGCAGTAGCGTGCCCATGATGTACATCTGCGCATGACACTGCGTCGCCGTGCAGCCCGCGATGTTGATCTCTTCGAGGATCGCGGCCGCCGCGCGGATCGGCAGGCCGGCGCCGCCGTACTCCTGCGGGATCAGCGCCGCCAGGTATCCGCCCGCCGTCAGGTCGTTCACCAATTCGGTCGGATAGGCGGAGCGATCTTCCAGGTCGCGCCAATAAGCGCCGGGATATTTCGCGCAGATGCGGCGTACCGCGTCGCGCAGCTCGGGATAATCCTCGCCGAGCTCGAACGAGACCGCCTCGCCTTTGATCGGGCTCTCGATGTTCATAGGCGACTTCTCCTCTTCCGCTCATTCCCGCGCAAGCGGGAATCCAGTTCTTTCTTTTCTTGGCTCTGGGTCCCCGCTTTCGCGGGGACGAGCGGAACTAGGCCGCCTTGCGGGCGTCGGCGTAACTGAACCCTTTCGGCAATCCAGCTTTCGCCATCTGCCCGTAGAGCGCTTCGCTCGGCAGCGCCTGGCTGACGATCTCGCGCGCCTTGATGAGTTTCTCCAGATCGATGCCGGTGTTGAACCCGAGCAACTCCGCGAGGAACACCACGTCCTCGGTGACGATATTGCCGGTCGCGCCCGGCGCAAACGGACAGCCGCCGAGCCCGCACAGCGAGGCATCGAAGTGGCGCACGCCAACGTCGATCGCAGCCGAGACATTCGCGATGCCGAGCCCGCGCGTGTCGTGGAAGTGCGCGGCGAGCACGATCTCGGGACCGATCGCATTGCGCACGCGCTTGAACAAGCGTGCGGATCGCATTCGGGTTGCCGAAGCCAACCGTGTCGGCCAGCGCGATCTCGTCGACGCCGATCGCCGCGACCGCTCTCGGCGAATTGCACCACGCGATCATGCGGCACATTGCCTTCCAGCGTGCAGCCAAACGAGGTCGCAAGCCCGCACAGCAGCCGCGGGCGCTTGTCGGCCGGAATGGTTTTCAGGAAGTCAGCGATGCGCTGCAAGTCCGCAAGCGAGTCCGCGGTCGAGCGGCGCACGTTGTTCATGTTGTGGCTCTCGCTCACCGACACCACGTAATCGAGCCGGTGCACGCCGAGCGCGGCGCCGCGTTCGGCGCCTTTCAGGTTCGGCATCAGCGCGGCGACCGTCAGCCCGGGAATGCTGCAGCGCGCGCTTCGTCACCTCCTCGGCGTCGGCGAATTGCGGCAGGAGCTTTCGGCGGCACGAACGAGCACACCTCGATGTCGCGCACGCCGGCCGCGACCTCGGCCTTGATCCAGGCGAGCTTCAGGTCCGTCGGCACCACCGTCTTGATGTTCTGGATTCCGTCGCGCAGGCCGACCTCGCGGACCTCGATGAATTCGGCCATGACGTACTCCTCGGGCTCGTTGCGGTTTGCTTGTTGCGTTTGCTTGGGGCAGGCGCAGACGCTAACGAATGTGGCGCGGAGCGTCAAAGAATGCCAGCCATGAAGCCTGAGAACCCCTGGGTTGCCGCGTTGCGGGGCTTTGCGCAATTCGGCGAGCGCGTGGCGGTCGCTTCGCGCGGGCGCACGCTGACCTATGCGGAACTTCGAGCGCAGGCCAACGCCGTGTGTGCGGCCGTTCTGGAGGCGGGTGCGCAGCCGGGCGAGCCGGTCGCGATCGTGGCGCGCAACGGGCCGGGCGTGGTGGCGGCAAGCTATGGCGTGATGGCGAGCGGCGCGGCCGAATTCGTCGTCGATCTCAATCTCGGGCCGGACGACATCGCCTACGCGATGCGAATCCTGCGTGTGCGCCGCGCCGTCGTCGAGCGCGACGAGTTGCCGCGCGTTGCGCCGCTCGGGCTCGACGTGATGGTGCTGGAGGATATTCTGGCGCGCCCTCCCGGCGAGACCGCCGCGCCGTTCGATCCGCACGCCTGGGGCAAGGCGATCATGACCTCGGGCACTACCGGGCGCCCGAAGGCCATCGTTCACCGCCACGACCGCCGCTGGACCGCGCACGAACTGCTGCGCGCGCACCTGCCGTTCGTGCCGGGCGCGAACGACCGCGTGCTGCTGATGAACGCTTACTCGCACGGGGTGGCGCTGCTCGCCGCCACGTGGTTCGAGCACGGCGCTTCGGTCGAGCTAATCCATGGCGTCGATGTGGCCCACGCGGACGAGCTGTTCGCGCGCGGCGAACTCACGGCCGTATTCGCGCCGCCGACCGTGCTGGCGAAGCTGGTGGCGGGCACGCGGCACAAGCGCATCGACGGCATCAAGTGCATCTTCTGCGGCACCGCGACGTTGCAGCCCGCGCTCTATCGCGCCGCCACTGCGCTGTTCGGGCCGGTGATCCGCGTCACCTACGGCAAATCGGAGATGTTCAATCCGATCACCGTGCTGGAGATGGATCAGGCGGCGGACTACTACCGCGATCTCGTCACACTCGATGCCGTCTGCCTCGGAACGCCGGCGACGAATGTCGAAGTCGAAATTCGCGATGAGGCGGGCCGCGTTTGCGCGACGGGCGAACACGGCGAAATCCATCTGCGCAGCCCGCACATGATGATCGGCCATGTGGACGGCGAAGGTTTCCACGAATTGCCCGAAGGCGATTTCCACGCGACCGGCGATCTCGGCTATCGCGACGAACGCGGCCGGCTGTTCCTCGCGGGCCGCGCGCATGACGTGATGAAGACCGGCGGCTACAAGATCTATCCGGAAGAAGTCGAGCGCGTGCTCCCCGAGGGCGTCGTGGTCGTCGGAATTCCATCGGCGCACTGGGGCGAGGTGATCGTCGCGGTGTCGGAAGGAAACGGCGCCGATCTGACGCAGGCGGTTGCCGCCGCGACGGCCGGGCTCGCGCGCTACAAGCAGCCGCGCGCCTGCCTCACGATCGAGACCATTCCGCGCAGCCTGCAAGGCAAGGTGCAGCGTGCCCGCGTGCGCGAGCTCATTCTCGCGCGCTACGCGATGATCGACGGGCCGTATCCGAAGTTCGAGCGGCGCTGAGCTTTCCTTTGGCGAAACTTGCCCAAGAGCAGGCGACGCCGTAGCCTCCCTGTGCGAAAACAAAAAGAGGAAACGCCATGCGGCGATTTGTCAGCACCCTTGTTGCATCCGGAGCCCTGATAGCGGCATCCATGCCGGCTTCGGCGCAGGAAATCCGCATCGCGCGCCAGTTCTCCATGGGCTATCTGCAGTTCAACGTCATGGAGCACGAGAAGCTTCTGGAGAAACACGGCGCCGCGCTCGGCCTGAAGGACGTGAAGATCGCCTGGTCGACCTTCAACGGCCCCAACGCCATGAATGACGCGCTGATCTCGGACTCGGTCGACATCGTGGCGGGCGGCGTCCCGGGGCTGCTGACGCTGTGGAACCGCACCAAGGGCACGCAAAACGAGGTGCGCGGCATCTCGGCGCTGTCCTCGCAGCCGTTCCTGCTCAACACGCGCAGCGACACCATCAAGTCGATCGCCGACCTGAAAGATTTCCGACCGCATCGCGGTGCCGGCCGTGAAGGTTTCGGTGCAGGCGGTTGCGCTGCAGATGGCCGCCGCGAAACTGCACGGCCAGACGAGCTACGGAAAATACGACGCGCTGACCGTCTCGATGTCGCCGCCGGACGCAACGATCGCACTGCTTTCCGGCTCCGGCGAGGTCAACAATGTGTTCAGCGTGCCGCCGTTCCAGCAGCAGCAACTGGAGAAGCCCGGCGTCCGCACGATCCTGAATTCCTTCGACATCATGGACGGTCCGCACACCTTCACGGTGGCGTGGACCTCGGCGCGCTTCCGCGACAAGAATCCGGCGCTCTACAAGGCGCTGATCGCGGCGCTGAAAGAAGCGACCGAGATCGTCGACAAGGATCGCGCGAGAGCCGCCGGCTACTGGATCAAGGACGTGAACTCCAAGCTGCCACTCGACAAGGTGACGGCGGTGGTATCCGGCCCGCAGGTGCGCTGGACCATGGCGCCGGAGAATTCCATGAAGTTCGCGGCTTTCATGGCGAGCGTCGGCTCGCTCAAGGAAGCGCCGAAGTCGTGGAAGGATCTGTTCTTCCCCGAAGTGCACGATCTCAACGGGAGCTGAGCCATGAAGACGATTCTCGCGGCGGCGCTTGCGCTGTGTCTCGCGCCTTCGATTGCATCCGCGCAGTCGCCCGCCGACAAGTATCCCGAAAAACCGATCCGCATCGTCGTGCCGTTCGCGCCGGGCGGTTCGGTCGATACGCTTGGACGGCTGCTCGCGCAACGCATGAACGAGGGCTGGGGCGTGCCCGTCCTCGTCGAGAACCGCCCCGGCGCCGCCAACATGATCGGCACGCAGTCGGTCGCGACCGCGCCCCCCGACGGCTACACGCTGCTGATCGCGGTGAGCACGCACGCGACCAATCCGGCGCTGCAGGTGAAGGTGCCGTATGACGGCCTGAAGGATTTCGAGCCGATCGCGCTGCTGGCACGCACACCGGTCGTTCTCTTCACCCATCCGTCGTTCCCCGCGAAGGATGTGAAGTCGCTGATCGAACTGAGCAAGGCCAAGACGCACACGCTCAATTTCGGGTCGGGCGGCGTCGGCACGATGACGCATCTGATCGGCGAGCAGCTCAAGGTGCTGGCCGGGATAGACATGCAGCACATCCTCTATCGCGGCGGGACGCCGGCGATGACGGACCTGATCGCCGGCCATCTGCCGCTCAGCTTCGCGACGGTGGCGCAGGCGTTGCAGGTGTACAAGGCCGGGCAGATCCGGGCGATCGCAGTCTCATCGGACACCCGCTATGCGTCGGTGCCGGAAATCCCGACGTTCAAGGAACAGGGCTTCGATGTCGTCGTGAACGAATGGTACGGGTTGCTGGCGCCGGCCGGCACGCCGAAACCGATCATCGAGAAGCTCAACACCGAGATGAAGCGCATCATGGCGCTGCCTGGCATGGGCGACCGGCTCGCCGCGATCGAACTGATGGCGACCACGCCCGAACAGCTTACCGCCCATATCAAGATAGAGACCGACCGCTGGGGTGCGCTGATCCGGCAATTGGGGTTAAAGGCGGAGTAATCCCCACCCGTCACCGCGATGCTTCGCATCGCGGCTGCCACCCGTCCCCCTTCGCATGCGGCGATCGGGGATAAGCGCGCCTCACAAAATCTGATCCAGAAACTGGCGCGTCCTTGGATCGCGCGGGCTCGCAAAAAACTGCTTCGGCGGCGCGTGCTCCACCAATATGCCGCCGTCGGTGAAATAGACCTGATGGGCAACTTCGCGCGCAAAACCCATTTCGTGCGTCACGATCATGCAGGTCATGCCGTCTTCCGCCAACTCGCGGATCGTGACCAGCACGCCCTTCACGGTCTCGGGATCGAGCGCGGCGGTCACCTCGTCGAACAGCATCACGTCCGGATTCATCGCGAGCGAGCGCGCAATCGCGATGCGCTGCTGCTGGCCGCCGGACAATTCGCCCGGATAGGCGTGCTCCTTCCCCTGTAACCGCACCTTGGCGATCAGCGCGAGTGCCTGCGCCTCGACTTCCTTTTTGTCGCGCTTCAAGACATGCACCGGTGCCATCATGACGTTTTCCAGCGCGGTCTTGTGCGGGAATAAATTGTACTGCTGGAACACCATGCCGACCTTGCGGCGCAGCGAGAGCTTGTCGAGTTTCGGATCGTTCACCTCCTGGCCTTCGACCAGGATCGAGCCTTTCTCGATCGGCACCAGCGCATTGACGCAGCGGAGCAGCGTGGACTTGCCGGAGCCGGACGGGCCGATGATGCAGACCACCTCGCCCTTCATCACGTCCATCGAGACGCCCTTGAGCACTTCGTTGCCGCCGAACGTCTTGTGCACGTCGGCGAGGCGCACCAGCGGCTGGTCGGGCGTCCAAACCATCATTTCACCGCGAAGCGTTTTTCCAACGCGAGCGTCGCGCGCGCGATCGGATAGCAATAGAGAAAGAACCACAACAGCAGATAGAGATACATCGGCACCAGCAAATCCGTACGCGCCTCGGCTGACAGAATATCGCCGGTCAGCGTCATCGCCTCGCTCACGCCGACCACGGAGGTGAGCGGCGTGGCGACCGTGAGGATGGCATAGAGGTTCATCCACGGCGGCGTCATGCGCTTGATGCATTGCGGCAGGATGACCATGCGCAGGGTCTGCCAGCGCGACATCGCGACGGACTCGGCTGCCTCCCACTGGCCGAACGGGATAGAGCGCACCGCGCCGCGCACGAGTTCCGACACGTTGGCCATCACGGGCAGCGACAGCCCGATGGTGGACTTGAGCCAGCCCGGCAGCGGGATGATCGTGCCGCCGATGTTCACCTCAAATGGCAGCAGCAGCATGCAGTAGAACAGCAGCACCAGCCACGGCGAGTTGCGGAAGAACTGTGTCACGAACCATGACGACGTGCGCACTGGCAGCAGCAGCGAGATTTGGGCCAAACCCAGCGGCACGCCGATAACCGTGCCGATCGCCATGGCCAGAAAGCTCATCGCGATGTTGAGCGCGAAGCCTTGAGCGAGCAACGGCGTCCATTTCAGGATCGTCGCGACGATGCCCGGCTGACCGGAGCTTTGCGCCTGCGCCTCGCCGATCCCGACCGCGATGGCGAGCGCGGCGAGGAGCGCGACGCCGTGCCAGATGGTGACGCGGAATGGCTCCGCCGCGCCGATGCGGAACGGCTTGAGCACGGGCAAGTCTGTGCGGTTCGCGATCATGCCGACGTGTAACCCGGAATGCGCAAGGCCCGTTCCCAGCGGCCCATCACCCAGACCAGAATGCCGACCAGCGAGACGTAGGTGATCAGCAGCACGTTCATCATTTCGGGCACGTTCGACTCGTCGGACCAGATCTGGTTTGCGACATACAGCATCTCCGGCACCGCGATCGCATAGGCAATCGTGGTGGTCTTGATCAGGTTGACCAGATTGTTGTTGAGCGCCGGCAGGCTGATGCGGAACGCGAGCGGCAGGATCACGAAGATATAGGCCTTGAGCCGCGAGTAGCCGAGGCTTTCGGCAGCTTCGAGCGTCTCGCGCGGCACCGCCTCGATGCCGGCGCGGAAGATCTCCACGTTGAATGCGCCGGCGTAGAACGACAGGCAGATCGCCGCCCAGGTGAAGCTCGACACGATCGGCACCGACATGCCGGTACCGGTGGAGATCTTCAGGTAAGAGCCGAGCGCGAAGTAGAAGAAATAAAGCTGCACCAGCGGCGGCGTGTTGCGGAAGAACTGGATATAGCCCTGTGTGATCAGGCGCAGCGCGCGCAGCCTTGACCCTTGAATCCACGCACCGACGACGCCGATGACGACGCTCGCGACCAGGCACACCGCCATCAGGCGGACGGAGGT
Source organism: uncultured Alphaproteobacteria bacterium (assembly GCA_963800695.1). Taxonomy (GTDB): domain Bacteria; phylum Pseudomonadota; class Alphaproteobacteria; order Rhizobiales; family Xanthobacteraceae; genus PALSA-894. The sequence continues at coordinate 87,328 of CAWDCA010000002.1, forward strand.
CAGGAAGCCGTTAAGGAAGCGCGCGCGGTCGAACGCGTCGTAGAAGATGGTGAGCTTGATCCCGGATGTCCCATGGAGCACCCGGAACCAGTCCCACAATGGCTGAAGATCGAGCGGCACGGACGCTGCCCTTTACCTCTCCCCGCTTGCGGGGAGAGGTCGCCGAGCGAAGCGAGGCGGGTGAGGGGCATCCTTACTCTGGAGCATGCCCTCTCCCGCCCTCACTTCGTTCGGGCACCCTCTCCCGCAAGCGGGAGAGGGGAAAGAAAGGAAAATCACGACCCCTTCTTCGAATACTGCTCGTTCATCTTCTTGAGGAACGCCGACGCCGGGATATTCCACTTCTTCTCCAGCTCGATCATCTTGCCGTTGCGGTGCATTTCCTCGAGCGTCGCCGTCATGAACTTGCCCCACGCGCCTTCGCGCTCCGGAAGGGCCACTGCAAGGCCCCACGGCTCTTCCATGATGGTCGGGAGCGTCATTTCGAAGCCAGCCCACTTCGGGTCCGCAAGGCGCTCCGCGAAGGCCGTGTCGTCGTAGACCCAGCCGACGCAATTGCCCTGCTGTAATGCGACCTCGGCCTCGGTCTGGCCCTTGAACGCAACGAAGTCCGCGCCGTACTTCTCGGCCACCGGCTTGTTGTACCACGCGCCCTGGATGCCGCAGACCTTCTGGTCCTTGAGCTGTTCCCAGGTCTTCAGGTTCGCCTTCTTGTTGGCGAGCACGTTGACGCCGGAGGCGTAATAGAGCGGCTCGATGATACCGACGAGCAGCCGGCGGTCCGGCTTGTCGTTCATGGTGGCGATCATCAGGTCGATCTTGCCCTGCTGCAGGAACTGCATGCGGTTCGACGAGACGACCGGCTCAAGCTCCAGCTTCACGCCGAGCTTGTCGGCAACGTACTTCGCGATGTCCGGCTCGAAGCCGACGATCGCGCCGGACGGATCGCGGAAGCCGAACGGCTTGTAATCGGCCTTGCTGCCGACGACGAGAACGCCGCGCTGCTTGATCTTCTCCAGCGTCTGGGCGGCAGCGGGAGCGAGGCTAAGCGCGAGGCCGAGCGCCGTGGCGGCCGCGGTCAGAAGCAGTTTGTGCATGATGATCCTCTCGGGGGTGAATGGCTGGCGGAAAGCTTAGCGAAGAAGCACGGGCCGTGCCAGCGGCCTCAGGTCTCCAGCGCCCGCACCTGCTTCGCCTGCTCGGTCGCGGCACCAAGCAGGAAACCGAGATCGGTCCCGGTCGAAACGTAGCGCGCGCCCATCTTGACGAACTCGGCGGTGAGCTTCGGGCGTGACGCCAGCCCGCCGACCCCGACATGCTTGCCGTGCTTCTTCGCCGCCGCAATCGCGCGCTTGTAAGCGTCGTGCACTTTCGGGTTCTCGTAATCGCCCGGGATGCCCATGTCGGCGGTCAGGTCATTGGTGCCGAACAACGCCATATCGACGCCATCGACCGCGAAAATCTCTTCGGCGCGGTCAATCGCCTCGGCGCTCTCGAACTGCACGATCACCATGGTGGCGTCGTTGACCGCCCGGTAGAGTTCGCGCGTCGGCACGGTGCGGTACTGAAGCTGCGCAATCACGCTGGCAAAGCCGCGCTCGCCCTGCGGCGGATACTTCGCGGCGCGCACGATTTCGCGCGCCTGCTCGGGCGTCCGCACATCCGGCGCGATCACGCCGAGCGCGCCGCCGTCGAGCACGCGCTGGATCAGCTCGACCTGCGCGACGCGCACCAGCGGCGCGATCCCGCAGGTCAGTGCCGCACAGCAGATCTGGCTCGTGGTCTCCAGCGAGAGCGAGGAATGCTCCAGATCGATGTAGAGCGAGTCGAAACCCGCGGTCGCGGCGACCTGCGCGATCTCCACCGAGCGCGAGAGCCGCACCGTCATCGAGGACGCGACCTCGCCGCGCGCGAGACGCTCTTTCAGGCTGTTGCGAACGGCTTCGGTCATGTGGCGGGCTCGAATGCGTAGCCGTCACCCTGACGGCGCACATACCCGCAATAGGGCGCGCCGAGATGCATCGGCATGATCAGCGCACCGCGCTCGGCGGCGCGCTTGAGCACGGCGGCGCGGGACTCGAGCGCCTTGTCGGGCCAGAGACAATAGCGGTCGTTCCAGTCCGGGCGCACGATCTGAATCGCGTTGTGCATCACGTCGGCGGTGAAGATGCCCTCCTCGCCGCGCGAGCGCAGGCGGAACGAGAGCATGCCGGGCGCATGGCCGGGGACCGGCTCGGGCGCAAGGCAGCCTGCGACTTCGCTCTTGCCGTCCATGAAGTCTGCGAGGCCGGCATCGATAATCGGCAGCACGCTGTCGGCGAACGAACCCTGGTTCACGTCTTTGTCGCCCTTGTCGTACAGGCCCTTCCAGTAGTCGAACTCATCCTTCGGAATGAGGTAGCGCGCCTTCGGGAAGGCCGGCACCCATTTGCCGTCCTGCGGCACCGTGTTCCAGCCGACATGATCGGTGTGCAGGTGCGTCATCACCACATGCGTCACCTGCTCGGGTCCGGCGCCAGCCGCCTCCAGCCACGGCATCACCAGCGTGTTGAGCTGGTCCATCCGAGCCGCCGCGGCGCGCGGTTTGCGGTTGCCGACGCCGGTGTCGATCACGATCGTGTTGCCGCCCGCATGCAGCACCCAGAGCTGGATCGCGACGATCAGCCGATCCATGTGCGGCACGTAGTGGTTCGGCGCGAGCCAGCTCGCGTTCGCTTTCAGCACGGCGTCGCGCTTGGCCTTCGGCACCGCCGGATAGAGAAAATCCGGCGCATGCGTCGGGCCGGAATACTCGATCACGCCGGTGATGCGGGCGTCGCCGATGGTGTGATGGTGGATCATGGTTCGTCCACCGGCTCGGTCGCTTTCACCGACGGCCGCGCCGAGAACGTCTCGTACCACTTGGTCAGGCGCGGATGGCCGTTGCGCCACGCCAATTCGGGAAAACGGAAATCGACGTAGCCGAGCGCAACGCCGATCGCGATGTGGCCGATCGAGAACGGCGATTGGCCGAGCGCCTCGGTTTCTTCTTCCAGCATGTCGACCGAGACAATCGTTTTCAGCTTCCACGCCTGCATGTGCTTGATCGACTGGTTCGCCGCCGGCCGCAGCACCTCGCCACGCCACATCAGCATCGTGTCCAGCATGCCGTCGCCGAGCGCATGGCGGCGCAGCGCGACGAGCCGCTCCGGATATTTCCCGGGAAACAGCTTCGTGCCCCCGTGCAGCGAGTCGAAATACTCGCAGATCACGACCAAGTCGTAGATCGCGGTGCCGTCGGCAAGCCGCAAGGTCGGCAGCCGGCTCTGCGGATTTTCCTTCATCAGCTCGACGTTCGGGTCCGCGGCCGCGACCACGGTACGCACGTTCTCGATCCGGTCCGCGACGCCGGTTTCATGCGCGGCGATCAGCACCTTGCGCACGTAAGGCGAGCGCGGCGACCAGTGCAGCAGCATGTCCTTCATGGCATTCCCTCGTCCTGGCGAGCTTGGCACCGATCCTCAGCCGCGCAAAGTCATGGCACATCGGCGCATTCGTCATGGCCCGCCGGAACATGCGATGCTAGTAATCCGGAAAACACGGGGGTGGAATGCCGATCGACAAGCGCGTCAGTCTTAGCGAGGCACTCGAGGGTGTCCGCGATGGGGCGACGGTTTTCATCACGGGCTTCGGCGGCGCGGGCTTTCCCAACAAGCTCATTCGCGCGTTGCGTGATAAGGGACCGAAGAACCTCACAATAGTGGTGAACTCAGCGACCCACCGCTATTCGCTCACCCACGAGCTGATCGCCAACGATCAGGTGCGCAAGGTCATCTGCACGGCGGCGCGCGGGCACGACAAGGAGCCCTCGCCGTTCGAGACGCGCTGGATGGCGGGCAAGATCGAACTGGAAATGGTGCCGCAGGGCTCGTTCACCGAGCGCATCCGCGCTGGCGGCGCGGGCATTCCGGCGTTCTACACGCCGGTCGGGTTCGGCACCGAGCTCACCAAGGGCAAGGAGGTGCGCCGCTTTGGCGAGCGCGACTACGTAATGGAGGAGGCGATCACCGGCGACCTCGCGCTGGTGCGTGCCGACACGGCGGACCGCACCGGCAATCTTGCGTTCAACTACGCGCAAATGAATTTCGGGCCCGTGATGGCCAGCGCCGCGAAGCTCGCCGTCGCCGAGGTGCGCACCGTGACGGACGAGCCGCTGCCGCGCGATCGCATCCAGCTTCCCGGCATCTATGTCGACCGCGTGGTGGCCGTATGAGCGCGCTCAACCGCCTGCAAATCACCTGGCGCGCCGCGCAGGACCTCGAGGACCACCAGGTGGTCAATCTCGGCATCGGGTTGCCGGTACACTGCTCGGACTACCTGCGACCGGAGGTCGACGTGATCCTCCAGTCGGAGAACGGCGTGATCGGCGTCGGCCCGCTCGCCGCGCCCGACAAGGCCGACACGGACCTGGTCGATGCCGGCTCGCGGCGCATCACACTGCGGCCGGGCGCCTCGATCGTCGATTCTTCGTGGTCGTTCGCGATGATCCGCGGCGGGCATATCGACGTGACGATCCTCGGCGCGTTCGAGGTGGCGGCGAACGGCGATCTCGCCAATTGGGACATGCGCGTGCCCAACCGCGGCCCGCTGGTCGGCGGCGCGATGGATCTTGCGGCGTGCGCACGCGAGGTGCGCGTGATCATGGAGCACGTCACGCGCAAGGGCGCGCCGCGGCTGCTGGAGAAATGCGCGCTGCCGCTCACCGCCGTGCGGTGCGTTTCCCGCGTGTATACGGACCTGGCGGTCGTGGACGTGACGCCGCAGGGCTTCGTCGTCGCCGAGATGGTCGAGATGAGCCGCGAGGAGTTGCAGGCGAAGACCGGCGCGCCGCTGACGTTTGCCAGTGACTGCAAGCCACTGACCGCGCCGCCGATCGCTGTACCTGACTAGACCGCTCGTCCCCGCGAAAGCGGGGACCCAGTTCTTTGCAAAGCGCTGGATGCCCGCTTTCGCGGGCATGAGCGGAGAAGAGGACAAAATGAACTTCATCGAGGCGAACGGGGTTTCGCTGCGCTATGCGGTCGAGGGCGCCGGCAAACCCGTCGTGCTGATCCACGAGATGGGCGGCACGATGGAAAGCTGGGGCTTGGTCGCGCCGCTCCTCGCGTCCAGGCGGCGCGTGGTGCGCTACGACACGCGCGGCGCGGGGTTCTCGGAGAAAATTCGCGGTGCGCTGAAAATCGACACGATGACCGACGACCTGATCGCGCTGCTCGACGGACTGGGCATCACCGAGAAGGTCGCGCTCGCCGGGACGGCGGTCGGCGGCGCCATCGCGCTGCATACGGCGGTTCGGTTTCCCGAGCGTGTTTCGGCGGTTGTCGTGACCAGCCCTGCGACATCGATCCCGCCAGCCAATCGCGAGGCGACGCTGGCGCGGGTGGCGAAGTTCGAGGCGGAGGGCTTGCGCACGGTGTTCGACGGCACCGCGGCGAACGGCTATCCGGAGGAATTGCGAGCCGACAAGGCGCGCTTCGCGGGCTTCCGCGCTCGCTGGCTCGCGAACGATCCATCGAGTTTCGCCGCGATCTACCGCATGCTGACCGGCATGGACCTGGGGCCGGAGCTTGCCTCGATCAAATGCCCCGTCCTGGTGATCGGCGGCGAGTTCGATCGCGGGCGGCCGCCCGCAGTTGTGGAACCGATCGCCAAGGCCATTCCGGGCGCGACATTCAAGGTGCTGCCCACCGGGCATTACGCGGGCTTGCAGACGCCGGAGCTGGTTGCCGGCGAAATCAGCGCGTTTCTGGATACGGCCGGCGCCTAGACCGTCGCACTCGTCCCCAAGATCACGCTGGCCTGCGCCGACAGCACGCCGCCATTACCGTGCACCATCGCGACGTCGTGCTTTTTCACCTGCCGCGCGCCGCATTCGCCGCGAAGCTGGCGCACACCCTCGATCAGGATCAGCAGCCCGTACATGCCCGGATGGCAATACGACAGCCCGCCGCCGTTGGTGTTCACCGGCAAGCCACCACCCGGCGCGATGTTTCCGCCCGACACGAACGCCCCGCCTTCACCCTTCTTGCAGAAGCCCAGATCTTCCAGGAACAGGATCGTGTTGATGGTGAAGGCATCGTAGAGCTGCACCATGTCGCAGTCCTTCGGCCCGAGCTTCGCCATTTTGTAGGCGGTCTCGCCCGAAGCCTTCGCGCCGGTGACGGTCAGGTCCGGCATCGACGTGATGTTCATGTGCGTGATGCCGTGGCCGCAGCCGAGCACGTAGGCCGGGGCTTTCTTGAGCGACTTCGCGCGTTCCGCCGAGGTCATCACGATCGCGCCGCCGCCGTCGGTGACGAGGCAGCAATCGCGCACCGAAAGCGGATGCGAGATCATGCGCGATTTGAGCACGTCCGCGACCGTGAGGTCCTTCTTCTCCCACGCGACCGGATTGAGCTGCGCCCATTTGCGTGCCGCGACCGCGACCTCGGCGAGCTGCTCGCGCGTGGTGCCGTACTGATACATGTGACGCGAGGCTGCGAGCGCATAGGCGCTCGACGGAAAAAACGGATTGTACGGCGTCTCGTACGGATTGAACTCGCGCGCCGAGGCCTGGCGGCGGCCGACGCTACGCTGCGTCGAGCCGTAGCCGATCACCGCGACATTGCAGAGCCCCGCCTCGATTGCGGCGGCGGCCTGCGCGACGTGAAACTCGAACGACGAGCCGCCGGTCATCGACGAGCCGATGAATTTCGGATGGATACCCAGATACTCGATCATGCCGTTGATCGACATGCGCTGCTGCGTCATGGCGCAGAACAGGCCGTCGACATCCTTGAGCGTGAGCCCGCAGTCGGCGAGCGCGCGCTGCGTGCCCTGCGCCACAAGGTCCATCGGGCTCAAGCCCTCGGCGACCTGCCCGAGATCGGATTCGGCGACACCGACGATCGCCGCTGCGCCGCGCTTCAAACCGTCCATCACGCGGCCTCCGGGGTGAACACGGGGATCGGCGCTTCCTCGCCGCCGGGCCTGTGCACGCGGAACTTGACCCGCATCCCGATCTTCACCTGCTCGGGCGGGACCTCCTCGACGCGGCTCATCAGGCGGAAGCCTTCGTCGCAGTCGATCAGCGCGACGTTGAACGGCTGCCCTTCCGCCGGATGCACGATGGTGGTGGCATGGACCGTGCCGGCGCCTTTGCTCACGCGCCATTCGAGCTGGTCGCTGCCGGTGTACGGGCAGAGCAGGCGCGGGAAAAATACCGCGCGGTTTGCCGCCGGACTGAACTGATAGGCAAGCTCGCCTTTTTCCAGGTGCGCGTTGTAGGTCGCGAGCGGCGACGTGGTGTCGTTGGGCATCGTGTTTTCTCCCCTGCCCAACTTGCCTTGGGGCTTCGGGACAATCAACTGCCTCTCCAGGCATGGTGCGCATGCGCGGCTGTTCGGCTACGTTTCGCGCGGGAGGACACATGCGCACAATTTTGCTGCTGCTCGTCTGCGCCGCGCTGATGACGCCTGCCCTCGCGCAGGAGCGCACGCGCAGCCTCGTCACATACGACAATGTCGCGATCGACCTGATCGCCGAAGGGCGCGGCCCGCTGATCGTGCTGCTACCCTCGCGCGGGCGCGACTCGGAGGATTACGACGAGGTCGCGGCGGGGCTCGCCAAGGAAGGATTTCGCGTGCTGCGTCCGCAGCCGCGCGGCATGCATGCCAGCAAGGGTCCGCTGAAGGACATCACGCTGCACGATCTGGCGCGCGACATTGCCGAAGTGATCGCGCGCGAGAATGCCGGGCCCGCCGTCATCGTCGGACACGCCTACGGCAACTGGGTCGCCCGCATGACGGCGGCGGATCATCCGAAGCTGGTGCGCGGCGTCGTGCTGGCGGCGGCGGCGGCGAAGAGCTTTCCGCCGCGCCTGAGCGAACTCGTGTCGAAAAGCGGAGACGCTTCGCTGCCGGACGCCGAGCGCATCGCCTATATGCAGGAAATCTTCTTTGCGACCGGCAACGATCCGCGCCTCTGGCTCAAAGGCTGGTGGCGCGAGGCCAGTCAGGCACAAGGCGCGGCCGCGCGTGCCGTGAAGCAATCCGACTGGTGGGCGGCCGGCACTGTGCCGCTGTTCGACCTTCAGGCCGGCATCGATCCGTTCATGCCCGAGGCATCACGCAACGATCTGAAGAACGAGTTTCCCGATCGCGTGACGCTCGCGGTGATTCCGAATTCGAGCCACGCGCTGTTGCCTGAGCAGCCGAAGGCGGTGGTCGAGGCGATTGCCGGGTGGGTGCGAGGGTTGAAGTAGCTGGTCATTCCGGGGCGCCGCGTAGCGGCGAGCCCGGAATCCAGAACCACAGGCGGTGCGATATCGTGAGGATTGCGGTTATGGATCCCGGCTCTCGCTGCGCTCGGCCGGGATGACAGCGGAGCTACTCCGCAACGATCGGATTGCGCAGCACGCCAATCCCCGAAATCTCGATCTCGCACACATCGCCCGGCTTCATGTTCGACGGCACGCCGTCCGTGCCCATCCACATCACGTCGCCGGGCTCGATGGTGCAATATTTGCTCACCTCCGAAATGTAGGTCGGCGCGTCGAAGATCATGTTGTCGGTCTTGAACGTCTCGGTGACCTCGCCGTTGAGCCGGATCGTCGTCACCATCGCGTCGAGATCGGCGCCGGTCACGATCCACGGTCCCATCGGCTTGAAGGTGTCGCAGTTCTTCGCGCGCCAGAGCGTTCGGTCGTTCGCCTGCCAGCCGCGCTCGCTCACGTCATTGCCGATGGTCCAGCCGAACACGTAGTCGAGTGCTTCCTCTTTCGGAACGTTGCGGCAGCGCTTGCCGAACACCGCAACCAGTTCGCCCTCGTATTGAAACTGTTCGCCGGCATCGCGCGGCTTCACGATATTCGCCTCATGCGCGATCAGCGCGTTGTTGGCGCGATAGCCGATGTCGGGGCGTGGAGGGTAAGACGGCTTCGTACCCCGTATGGCCGCCATGCGCTCGACGTGGTCGCGATAGTTCACGCCGACGCAGAAGAACGTGCTCGGGATCACGGGGAGTTCGAGCTTCACGCTCGCGAGCGGCACGATTTCGCCGGTCACCTTGTGGTCGCCCCACGGCGTGCCGTCGACCTTGATCACCGTGTCGTCCTGGATCGTCCCGAACGACGTTTTGCCGTCCTTGGAAAATCGGCACCACTTCATGTCTCACTCCGTTTTCGCTTCGCGCAGCCGTTGCGCAGCATCGAGCGCCGCCGCGACGATTGGCACATAGCCGGTGCAGCGGCAGATGTGGCCTGAGAGAAACTCGCGCAAATCTGCTTCGCTCGGATCGGGCGTGCGGCGAAAATACCAGTCGAGCGACATCAGGATGCCGGCCGTGCAGAAGCCGCATTGCAGCGCGTGATGGCGGCGGAACGCTTCCTGCAACACCGAGAGGCGGCCGGGCTCGGGCGCAAGGCCCTCGACGGTGCGGATGCTGGCGCCATCGGCCTGCACGGCGAGCGTGAGACAGGCGCGAGCGGGCACGCCGTCGAGCTGGATGGTGCAGGCGCCGCACACGCCGTGTTCGCAACCGACATGCGTGCCGGTAAGGCCGAGCCTGTGGCGCAGGAAATCGGTGAGCAGCATGCGCGGCTCGGCCTCGCCTTCGATCGCGCGGCCGTTGATTTCGAGCCGTACGGTGTGGCGCGTGTTGGCGCTCAGGCGCGGCATCGTTGCGCCTCTTCGATTGTTGCGCGGCCGAGTTCGCGCACCAGCATGCGGCGGTATTCGGCGGTCGCGTGCAAGTCGTCGCGCGCATCGAGTTCGGATGCGAACGCCGCGAGCGCGTCAGCGCTCGCTCCGTCGAAATCGCAAACGACCGGCCGATCCGCCACGCCGCCGACCGCGAGGCGCACATTCCTCTCCGTTACGATCGCCGCGCAGGCCACAATGGCGAAATCGCCGTGGCGCCGGGCGAATTCGTGGAAGGCGAAGCCCTCATCTTTCCCACGGCAGGGAAACGACACGGACTCGATCAGCTCGTCATCGTTGCGTGCCGTCGACATGATGCCGGAAAAGAAATCCGCCGCCTTCACGCTGCGCCGCCTGGCCTTCGACGACAGAACGATGTTTCCGCCGAGCGCCGCGAGCACCAGCGGCAGTTCGGCGCTCGGATCGGCGAGCGCGACAGAGCCGCACACGGTGCCCCGCGCGCGCGTCTGCGCGTGCCCCACCCACGGCAGCGCGTCGCTGAGCAGCGGTTGATGCTTTGCCAAGTCCGGCCACGCCAGCAGTTCGGCCTGCCGCACCGTCGCGCCGACACGGATGCAATTGGCCTCAACGGAAATCCCGCCGAGTTCATCGACATGCATGATGTCCACAACCACCCTTGGCCGGGCCATACGCATCGACAACAGCGGCACAAGCGATTGCCCACCCGCGATCACGGCGGCATCGCCACCTTCCTGCGCTAACACCTCGTGTGCCTCGGCGAGCGAACTCGCGCGCAAATAGTCGAACGGCGCAGGCTTCATGGCGCCTCAACGATCAGCGCCGCAAGCTTTGCCGGCGTCAGCGGCAAGTTGATTTCGGCGACGCCCAGCGCGTCCGCGACCGCGTTCGCCAGACATACCGGCGTGCTCATGCAATTGCCTTCGCCCACGCCCTTGGCGCCGAGCGGCGTGAACGGCGAGGGCGATTCGAAGTGCAGGATCAGCGGCGCGGGCACTTCCATCGTGGTCGGCAGCAGATAGTCCGCAAACGTGCTGCAAATGAATCCGCCATCGTCCGAATAGATATATTCCTCGTACAGCGCCGCGCCGAGCGCATGCGCAAAGCCGCCGGTAACTTGCCCGGCGACCATCGCGGGATGCAGCACGCGGCCGCAGTCGTGCATGGTCACGTACTTGTCGATGCGCACCGCGCCGGTCACGCGGTCGACCTCGATGCCGCAGAAATCGAATATGAAGCCGTGGCAGAGCGAGGAGTTGACGCCATCGTCCTCGGTTGGCGCGGTCAGTTGCGGCGGCGTCCAGAATACGGTTTCGCGGATGGCCTGGTCGTCATCCGCCAAAGTGCCCGGCGCCCAGTGCGCAGTCGCGGCAAGGCGGCCGAACGGCAACGCATTGTCGGGATTGCCCTTCGCCCGCACGCGCCCTTGCGCGAACTCGATCTCGTCGGCCGGCACATTGAGCTGCGCCGCGGCAGCACGCGCAAGCTTTTCCCTGATGCGCTCGGCCGCAAGCTGCACGGCGCCGCCGACCGCCGGCGCAAAGCGGCTGGCGTAATTACCGCTGGCGATCGACCAGGCATCGCGCGCGGTGTCCATGTCGGTGTTGACGCGAATGTCCGACGGCTTCAGGCCCAGCGCGTCGGCGACAATCTGCGAGACGACCGTGCGGTGCCCCTGCCCTTGCGGGACCGATGCGACGTGGACGGACACGGCCCCGCCCGGATCGAGCGAAATCGTCGCGGTTGCCTGCGCGCCGTTCTTCGGCCCGGCCTTACGGCGCTCCTCGGGGGTGAGCACCGTCGTGATGTAACCCATGTTGGAGACGCTCGGCTCGACCACGGCCGTGAAGCCGATGCCGTAGAGGCGGCCCTCCCCGCGCGCCGCCTTCTGCCGGGCGCGTAACTCCGCGAGACCGCCCTGCTCCACCGCTTGCGCGACGCACACCGGATAATCGCCGGAATCGAGCAGGCCGCCGGTCGCGGTGGAATAAGGAAACGCGCCGCTCGGCACGAGATTGCGGCGGATTACGTCGAGCGGATCGAGTTTCAATTCCTCTGCGACGCGCTGCATCAACCGTTCGAGCGCGTAATAGACCTGCGGTCCGCCGAAGCCGCGGTTCAACCCGGTCGGAGTCTTGTTGGTCATGACCACGCGGTTGCGCACCGACACATTCCTGATGTCGTAGGCGCCGGTGAGATTGCCGTGCATCCGGTAGAGCGTGGCGGGTTCGGGCGCGCGGATATGCGCGCCGACGTCCTCGACCTGATCCCACGCGAGTGCCGTGATGCGCCCATCCGCTTCCACGGCGGCTTCAAGAGTAATGAGACGGTTGGTCGCCGACACTGAGGCAGTGAGATGCTCCAGCCGGTCCTCGATCCATTTCACCGGACGGCCCGCGACACGCGCCGCGATCCCCATCAGGGCGATGTAGGGGAAGATGCCCTGCTTCACGCCGAAACTGCCGCCGGCATCCGGCGGCATACGCAGGCGCAGCCGGTTGCCCGGCACTTTCAGCGCGCGCGCCAGCACCGCGTGGATGCTGAACGGCCCCTGAAAGGTCGCCAGCACATCGTAGGCGTCCTCGCCCGGGTCGTAGTCGGCGATCAGCCCGTAGGTTTCGATCGGCGTGCAGGAATTGCGCGGATAGTCGACCTTCACGCTGACGCGGTGCGCCGCGCTTGCGAATGCTCCTTCGGGATCGCCATAGCGGAACGAGCGGTCGCTCGCGATGTTCGAGCCGAGGCCGTCGTGCAGCACCGCGCTGTCGGGTTTGAGCGCATCGCCGGGCCGCAGCGTAATCGGCAACGGCTCGTACTCGACTTCGATCAGCTCCAGCGCGTCTTCGGCGAGATAGCGGTCATCAGCCACCACCACTGCCACAGGTTCGCCGACATAGCGGACGCGCTCGACCGCGATCGGCCAGCACTGGATGTTCGCCTTCACGCCAGCGAGCAGCGGCGCGCCGAACTTCGTCACGTCGGCGCCCGTCACGACGGCCGCTACGCCACGCGCGGCCTTCGCGGCACTCACGTCGATCGAACGGATCGCCGCATGCGGATGAGGCGAGCGCAGCACGGCGGCATGCAGGCAGCCGGGCGGCACGCCGATATCGTCGATGTAGCGGCCGCGCCCGGTGAGCAGCGCCGCGTCCTCCACCCGTTCGATCGATTGGCCGACCCAGGACTTTGGCGACGCCGCGCTAGGCATTTTTCGCCCGCGTGATCGCCTCGACGATCAGCTTCCTGGCCTCGGCGGCGTCGCCCCAACCGAGCAGCTTGACCCATTTGCCGGGCTCGAGATCCTTGTAGTGCTCGAAGAAGTGCTGGATCTGCTGCATCACGATCTCGGGCATGTCGGTGTAGTTCATCACATGAGCGTAGCGCTTGGTGAGCTTGGGCACCGGAACCGCGACGATCTTCTCGTCGCCGCCGGCATCGTCCTGCATCTTGAGCACGCCGATCGGCCGCACATTGATGACGGCGCCGGGCACGATGGGCCGCGTGTTGGCGACCAGCACGTCGATCGGATCGCCGTCATCCGAGAGCGTGTGCGGCACGAAACCGTAATTGCCCGGATAGCGCATCGGCGTGTGCAGGAAGCGGTCGACGACCAGCGTGCCGGCGGCCTTGTCCATCTCGTACTTGATCGGCTCGCCGCCGATCGGCACCTCGACGATGACGTTCACGTCCTCGGGAGGGTTGTGACCAATCGCGATGGCGTCGATGCGCATTGAGAAACCTGCTTTGCCTCAAGCCCACTCTACCGTGTAAGCAGGCGGCGTGAAACCAATCCTCGAAGTCCTCTCCGGCCGCGCGCAAGCCATTCCGCCGGTCTGGTTCATGCGCCAAGCCGGGCGCTACCTGCCGGAGTACCGCGCGTTGCGCGAGCGGGCGGGCGGTTTCCTCACCTTGTGCTTCACGCCTGAACTGGCCGCCGAGGCGACGCTGCAGCCGATCCGCCGCTTCGGCTTCGACGCCGCGATCCTGTTTTCCGACATTCTGGTGGTGCCACATGCGCTCGGCCGCGCCGTGACGTTCGCGGCGGGCGAAGGGCCGCGGCTCGACCCGCTCGACGATGCGGCGAAGCTCAACGCGCTTGCGTCGACCGCCGACGATACGGTGTTCGCGCCGGTCTACGAGGCGGTGAGGCAGGTGAAGCGCGACCTGCCGCGCGAACGTCGCGCTGCTCGGTTTCTGCGGCGCGCCGTGGACGGTGGCGACCTACATGGTGGCGGGCCGCGGCACGCCGGATCAGGCACCGGCGCGGCTGATGGCCTACCGCGAGCCGCAGGCGTTCGCCCGCATGATCGACATTCTGGTCTCGGTCTCGTCGCGTTATCTCGTCGCGCAGTTGCGCGCGGGCGCCGACGCAGTGCAGATCTTCGACACCTGGGCCGGGGTGTTGCCGCCGCGCGAATTCGCGCGCTGGTGTATCGAACCGGTGCGGCAAATCATCGCGAATGTGCGCGCCGAGGTACCGGACGCGAGGATCATCGGCTTTCCGCGCGGCGCGGGCGCATCGCTTGGGCAATATGTGCGCGATGTGCCGGTGGATGCCGTGAGTATCGACTGGACCGCCGAGCCATCGTTCGTGCGCGAGCACGTGCAGAGCCGCGTCGCCGTGCAGGGCAATCTCGATCCGCTCGTGCTGCTGGCCGGCGGCGCCGCGCTCGACCGGGCGATCGACGGCATTCTGGAGAGCTTCGGTACCGGGCCGTTCGTCTTCAACCTCGGCCACGGCATCCTGCCCGAAACGCCGATCGCCCATGTGGAGCAGACGCTGCGCCGCATCCGGCAGCGATAGCCGCCACATGAGGTGTTTGCTCTTGCTCAATTTATGGGCAAGCTGTGCCCATGGCCTCGTCGGGAGTGGCCGATGGGGGGCTGGAGCAGCGGGCCAAACGCACGTTTGGCGCTGGCATGCTCCTTGAAGTGAAGTCTCGTTCCAACAGGGAGGCGGTCATGAAAAACTCAGGACTTTTGCGCCTTGCCGGCATACCGGTCGCGGCCGGAATGCTCGCGGCGGCAATCTCGGCGGCATCCGCCCAATCCGTGGTGCGGATCGGCATGACGGCGGCCGACATTCCAAAGACCGTCGGTCAGCCCGATCAGGGCTTCGAGGGCAACCGTTTCACCGGCAACACGATGTATGAGGGCCTCACCACGTGGGACCTCTCGTCCGCCGACAAGGCGAGCGTCGTGATCCCCGGACTTGCGACCGAATGGAAAGTCGACGAAGCCGACAAGCAGAAATGGATCTTCAAGCTGCGCCCCGGCGTGAAATTCCATGACGGCTCGGCCTTGGACGCCGATGCGGTCGTGTGGAACGTCGAGAAGGTGCTGAAGCAGGATGCGCTGCACTTCGACGTGAGTCAGGTCGGCGTCACCGCGACCCGCATGCCGAACCTGCGCAGCGCAAAAGCGACCGACAAGATGACGGTCGAGCTGACGACCGCCGCGCCCGACGCACTGCTGCCGATCAATCTCACCAACCTCTTCATGGCGTCGCCCGTGCAGTGGAAGAAGCTGTTCGACGCGGTGCCGGCGAGCGTGACCGACCCGAAGGAGCGCGCCAAGCAAGCGTGGGACGCGTTCTCGCGCAACGCCTCGGGCACCGGCCCCTGGAAGATGGACAGGTTCATCCCGCGCGAGCGGCTCGAACTCGTGAAGAACGCCGATTACTGGGATGCGAAGCGCACCCCCAAGGTCGACCGGCTCGTGCTGCTGCCGATGCCTGAGGCGAACGCGCGCACCGCCGCGCTGCTCTCCGGCCAGGTCGACTGGATCGAGAACCCGTCGCCGGATGCGCTGGCGCAGGTCAGGCAACGCGGCTTCATCGTCTACCAGAACGAACAGCCGCATGTTTGGCCGTGGCAGTTCAGCCGCATCGAGGGCTCGCCCTGGAACGACGTACGCGTGCGCAAGGCCGCGAACCTGTGCGTCGATCGCAACGCCATGAAGGACGGCCTGCTCGGCGGCCTGATGGTGGCGGCGACCGGCACGTTCGAACCCGGCCATCCGTGGCGCGGCAGCCCGAAATTCCAGATCAAGTACGATCCGGCGGAAGCCAAGAAGCTGATGACCGAAGCGGGCTTCTCCGCGACCAAGAAGCTGAAGGTGAAGACGCAGACCTCGGCGTCGGGCTCCGGCCAGATGCTGCCGCTGCCGATGAACGAGTTCGTGCAGCAGAGCCTCGCGGAGTGCTTCTTCGAGGTCGAGCTCGACGTGATCGAGTGGAACACGCTGTTCACCAACTGGCGCAAGGGCGCGAAGGACAAGTCCGCGCGCGGCTCGCACGCCACCAACGTGACCTATGCGGCGATGGATCCGTTCTTCGCCATGATCCGCTTCCTCGACTCGAAGATGGCGCCCCCGACCTCGAACAACTGGGGCTTCATCAACGATCCGGAGTTCGACAAGCTGGTCGCCGCGGTGCGCGTCGCCTTCGAGCCGGCCGCGCGCGACAAGGCGCTCGCCGCCTTGCATGAACGCTCGGTCGACGAGGCGGCGTTCCTGTGGGTCGCGCACGATGTCGGCCCGCGCGCGATGAGCCCGAAGATCAAGAACTTCGTGCAGCCGAAGAGCTGGTTCGTGGATTTCTCCACGATGACGATCAACTGATGCGAAGCGGCATCCCGGGCGCAGCGCAGCACGAAAGTGGTGCGCTGCTGACCCGGGATGCGCCCGAGTGTGTGGCGGTCCCGCATCTGCGAAGCAGCACTTCATGCTGCATCGCGTGCGGGACACGAAGAGTGTACTGAATGCTCGTCTACATCGCCAAGCGTTTGGTGTTCGTCATCCCCGTGGTGTTCGCGGTCGCGCTGGTGTGCTTCCTGCTCGTGCACATCGCGCCGGGCGATCCGCTGATCTCCGTGCTGCCGCCTGACGCGAGCCAGGCGCTCGCCGACCAGATGCGCAAGGCCTACGGTTTCGACCGCCCGCTCCCCGTTCAGTTCGGCATCTGGGTGTGGAACGCCCTCAACGGCGATCTCGGCACCTCGATCGCGTCCGGACGCTCGGTCACCGAGGAGGTCATGCGCGCGGTCGGCAATACCATCATGCTGGCGGTGCTCGCCTCGCTGATCGGGTTCGTGTTCGGCGTCACGTTCGGATTCCTTGCCGGCTATTTCCGCGATACCTGGATCGACAAGCTTGTCACGACGATTTCCATCACCGGCGTGTCGATGCCGCATTACTGGCTCGGCATGGTGCTGGTGATCATCTTCTCGGTGCAGCTCGGCTGGCTGCCCGCGGTCGGCGCGGGACCGGGCGGCTGGGCGTGGGACTGGGAGCACTTCAAGCACCTGATCCTTCCGGCGGTCACCATGTCGGTGATCCCGATGGGCATCGTGACGCGCACCGTGCGCGCGCTGGTCGGCGATCTGTTGAGCCAGGAATTCGTCATCGCGCTGCGCGCCAAGGGCCTGACCGAGAAGCGCGTGTTCGTGCATGTGGCGAAAAATGCCGCGCCGACCGCGATCGCGGTCATCGGCCTGCAGCTCGGCTATCTGCTCGGCGGCTCGATCCTGATCGAGACCGTATTCTCCTGGCCCGGTACCGGCTTCCTGCTCAACTCGGCGATCTTCCAGCGCGACCTGCCGCTGCTTGCAGGGCACGATTCTGGTGCTGGCGCTGTTCTTCGTATTTCTCAACCTCGTGGTCGATGTGATCCAGGCGGCGATCGACCCGCGCATCAAGCGAGGATGAGATGAGCGCGGTCGCCGACGACCTGGTCCGCATCGCCGCCGTCGACAAGGCGCGCGGCTATTGGGCAAGCGTGTTTCGCCGCTTGTCGCGCGATCCGCTCAGCGTCGCCTGCGCGAGCGTGCTGCTGCTGATCGCACTCGCGGCGATCTTCGCGCCCTATCTCGGCCTCGCCGACCCGTATCAGGGCAGCATGATCCGCCGCCTGCGCTGGATCGGCACGCCGGGCTATCCGCTCGGCACCGACGAACTCGGCCGCGACATGGTGGCGCGGCTCATTTATGGCGGGCGGCTGTCGCTGTTTCTCGGACTCTTCCCGGTCGTGCTCGCCTTCTGCATCGGCACGACGCTTGGCGTGATGGCCGGCTATCTCGGCGGCTTCGTCAATCAGGCGATCATGCGCACGGTCGACGTGTTCTACGCGTTTCCCTCCGTGCTGCTGGCGATCGCGATCTCGGGCGCGCTCGGCGCCGGCATCACGAACTCAATCGTGTCGCTGACCATCGTGTTCATTCCGCCGATCGTGCGCGTGTCGGAAAGCGTCACCACCAGCGTGCGCGGGCTCGACTTCGTCGATGCGGCGCGCGCGTCGGGTGCCGGCCCGATCACCATCATGCGCGTGCACGTGCTCGGCAACGTGCTCGGGCCGATCTTCGTCTATTCCACCAGCCTGATCAGCGTGTGCATGATTCTCGCCTCCGGCCTCTCGTTCCTCGGGCTGGGCACCAAGCCGCCCGAGCCCGAATGGGGCCTGATGCTCAACACGCTGCGCACCGCGATCTACGCCAATCCGTGGGTCGCGGCGCTGCCCGGCGCGATGATCTTCATCGTTTCGATCTGTTTCAACCTGCTGAGCGACGGCATGCGGAGCGCGATGGATGTCCGAAGCTGACCTGAGCGCGCCGGTTGCCGATGTCGGCGGCCCGCAGCAGCCGCTTCTGGAAGTGCGTTCGCTGAGCAAGCATTTTCCGGTGCGCGGCGGCTTCATCGGCAAGGCCGGCGTGGTGCGGGCGGTCGATGACGTGAACTTCTCGGTCGACAAGGGCGAGGTGCTCGGCATCGTGGGCGAGTCCGGTTGCGGCAAGTCGACGACCGCGCGGCTTGTTATCGGACTGATCCAGCCCGATCAGGGATCCATCATCCTCGACGGCGAGAAGCTCGGCGCGTCGCTGTCGCTGCGCGACCTGCGCCGCCGCGTGCAGATGGTGTTCCAGGACAGCTACGCCTCGCTCAATCCGCGTCTGACCATCGAGGATTCGATCGCGTTCGGGCCGAAGGTGCACGGCATCGCGGCCGACGACGCACGCGCACGCGCACACGATCTCCTGCGCAAGGTCGGCCTCGATCCGGCGCTGTTCGCCGCGCGCTATCCGCACGAACTGTCCGGCGGGCAGCGCCAGCGCGTCAACATCGCACGCGCGCTCGCGCTTTCGCCCCGCCTCGTGCTGCTCGACGAGGCCGTGTCGGCGCTCGACAAGTCGGTCGAGGCGCAGGTGCTCAACCTGTTGATCGACCTGAAGGAAGAGCTTGGCCTCACTTACGTGTTCATCTCGCACGATCTCAACGTGGTGCGCTTCATCTCCGACCGCGTGATCGTGATGTATCTCGGCGAGGTGGTCGAGACCGGCCCGGTCGAGGCGCTGTGGTCGGACGCGCGCCATCCCTATACGCGCGCGCTGTTCGCCGCGATGCCGTCGCTCGATCCCGACCGGCGCACGCAGGTGGCGCCGATTACCGGCGATCCGCCCAATCCGATCGATCCGCCCTCCGGCTGCCGCTTCCACACGCGCTGCGCGTTCGCCGAAAGCGTTTGCAGCGAAAAGAGCCCGTCGCTGTTTGCGACCGGAAACGAGCGCCACTTCGCCGCCTGCCACATGGTCGATCCCGCCTCCGGTCATTCGAAGGCGGGCCATTCCTCTGCCCGGGAGTTGCAACATGCCTGATGACGTTTCGCCGGAGCGCATCGCCGCGCTCGCCGCCGCCGCGCGCGTGCCGATTTCCGAGAAAGGGCCTGAACGCATCGCGCGCGCCGTGACGCCGACGGTCGCGCGTTATGCGGCCGAGAACATCGCGATCCCGCTGGAAACCGAGCCGTCGAGCTTCCTCGTCGTGCAGCACAAGGACGCCGGCCGGTGAGCGACATCGCGGAGATGAATCTGAAGGATCTCGCGGCCGCGATCCGGCGCCGCAAGGTTTCTTCGCTCGAAGTCACCAAGGCGCTGATGGCGCGCATCGACAAATGGCAGCCGACGCTCAACGCGTTCGCGCGCGTCGAGGCCGAGGACGCGCTCAAATCCGCGAAGGCGGCCGATCGCGCGCTCGCCGCCGGCAAGGCGAAAGGCCCGCTGCACGGCGTGCCGCTCGCCCACAAGGACATGTACTACTCCAAGGGCAAGCTCGCCGAGTGCGGCTCCAAGATCCGCAAGGGCTGGATCGCGCCGACGACCGCGACCGCGGTGGAACGGCTCGAAGCCGCCGGCTCGTTCCGGCTCGGTGCGGTGAACATGGTGGAGTTCGCCTACGGGCCGACCGGGCACAACGTACACACCGGCAATGTCTGCAATCCGTGGAGCCCGGACAGCATCACGGGCGGCTCGTCGTCCGGCTCCGGCTCGGCGGTGGCGGCGCGGCTCATCCCGGCAGCACTCGGCTCCGACACCGGCGGCTCGATCCGCATGCCGGCGCATTTCTGCGGCGTGAGCGGCTTCAAGCCGACCAACGGCCGCGTCAGCCGCGCCAACTGCATGCCGCTCTCGTTCACGCTCGACACGGTCGGCCCGCTGGCGCGGACGGCCGAGGACTGCGCGATCATCCTGTCGATCATCGCGGGCCCCGATCCGCTCGACCCGACCACCGCGCTGGCGCCGAAGTGGGACGCCAAGGCGATGAAGCGTCCCGCGAAGGGCCTCACCATCGGCATCCCGAAGAGCTTCTATGTGGACGATCTGGAGCCGGATGTCGCCAAGGCGATGGATGACGCCAAGGCGGCGTTCAGGAAACTTGGCGTCAAGATCGTCGAGGTCGACCTGCCCGACCAGGTGCTGGTGTCGGCGGCCGCCATGATCGTGCTCGCCGTCGAGGCCGCCACCTATCATGCGCCGTGGCTGCGCACACGTCCCGACGACTACGGCAAGCAGGTGCGCAACCGCCTGCAAAACGGGCTCGCCTACAGCGCGGTCGAATATCTCGAAGCGCTGCGCTGGCGCGCGCATGCGCTGCAAGCGCACCTCGCGGCCATCGGCAAATGCGACGCCGTGCTTGCGCCGGTGTCGCGCGCGGTCGCGCCGACCATCGCCGAAACCGATGTGGGCGGCGCCGGCAACGCCGAGGCGATCATCCAGGGCGTGACGCGCTTCATGCGGCCGATCAACTATCTCGGCCTGCCCGCGCTCGTCGTGCCGGCCGGTTTCGGCCAGCGCGGTCTGCCGATCGGGCTGCAGTTGATCGGGCGCCCGTTCAACGACGAGACCGTCGCGGCGCTCGGCATCGCGTTCCAGAGCGCGACCGACCATCACACCAAGGTGCCGAAACTCGCATGAGCCCAATCGTCGAAATGCAGGACGTGCGCGTGCGCTTCAAGGGCGAGCGCACGGTGCATGCGCTCAACGGCGTCGACTTCACGCTCAGTCAGGGCGAAGTGCTCGGCGTGCTCGGCGAATCCGGGTCGGGCAAGAGCGTGACGCTGCGGGCGCTGCTGCGCATGTTGCCGCCGCGGCGGAGCGAGATGACCGGCACGATCCGCGTCGCCGGCAAGGATGTGCTTTCGCTCGACGACGAGGAACTCGAGCAGCTGCGCGGCGGCACCGTGTCGATGATCTTCCAGGAGCCGATGCTGGCGCTCGATCCGGTCTACACCATCGGCGACCAGATCGCCGAAACGGTCGTGCGCCAC
The DNA here is from genome assembly GCA_963800695.1 of uncultured Alphaproteobacteria bacterium. Classification (GTDB taxonomy): domain Bacteria; phylum Pseudomonadota; class Alphaproteobacteria; order Rhizobiales; family Xanthobacteraceae; genus PALSA-894. The sequence continues at coordinate 108,619 of CAWDCA010000002.1, forward strand.
AAAGGGGTGAGTTGGGCGGACGGCCGCAAGCGCGCGCTCGAAATGCTCGAAGGCGTGCGCATACCTTCAGCGAAACGAAGACTGGAAAATTATCCGCACGAAATGTCCGGCGGCATGCGCCAGCGCGCCATGATCGCGCTCGCGCTCTCCTGCAAGCCGAAGGTGCTGCTCGCCGACGAGCCGACCACCGCGCTCGATGCCACCGTGCAGATCCAGATTCTGCTGCTGCTGCGCGAGTTGCAGCGCGAGATGGGCATGGCGGTGATCTTCGTCACGCACGACATCGGCGTGGCGGTGGAAATCTCCGACCGCATCGCCGTGATGTATGGCGGGCGCATCGTCGAGACCGGGCCCTTGCGCGACGTGGTGCGCGCGCCGCAGCACCCCTACACGCGCGGGCTGTTGTCTTCGACCGTGATCGGCGGAGTGCGCGGCAAGCGGCTGGAAGCGATCCCCGGCGCGCCACCGCGGCTCGACCGGTTGCCCGAGGGCTGCGCCTTCGCGCCGCGCTGCAGCCTCGTGGAAGCTGCGTGCTCGCACGGCGATATCGCGGCGGTGCCGCTCGGCCCGCAGCGCAATGTGCGCTGCGTGAAGGTCAGCGCGGCGGCGTAACCGGCGCTCTGACCTTAATTTTTGCGAGAAGATGGCGCGCCCGGAGAGATTCGAACTCCCGACCCCCAGATTCGTAGTCTGGTGCTCTATCCAGCTGAGCTACGGGCGCTGATACCGTCGCCGGGTGCAATGCCGGGCCGGAACGGCCGCATAGCTATAGGGTCGCTTTGGCGATGGCAAGCGCGGATCGCCACGCCGATCAGGCCCGCGCCCGCTCGCCGCGCCGGGCGCCGATATCGACCGCCCGGTCCGGAATGATGAGCCGGAAAGTCGCCCCGATGGTGCCGTCGACCAGGCGGATCTCGCCGCCGTGCGCGCGCAGAAGTTCGGCCGCGATGGCAAGCCCGAGCCCGGAGCCGCCGCGCCGTGTCGAACCCTGGAATGCTTCGAACAGATGCGCGCGCGCCCTGTCGCTCACGCCCGGGCCGGTGTCGGACACCTCGATCACCGCAACCGAGCCCTCGCGCCTTCCGGTGATGCGCAACTGATCGCGGCCGGGCTCATTCGGTGCGCGGCTTTCCAGCGCCTGCAGCGCATTGCGCGTCACGTTGAGGACGACGCGGAACAACTGGTCCGGATCGGCATCGACATGCAATCCGCGCTCGACCGCGCTGATCCAGCGCACCGGCGACTCAGGCGAGAGGCCCAGCGTCTCGCGCACTTCGTCCACCAGCGTTTCGAGCAGAACCGTCCTGCGGTCGGGCGGCGGCTCCCTCACCTGGCCGTACGAGAGCGTCGATTGACAGAACGCGATGGCGCGCTCGAGCGAGCGCATCAGCTGCGGCGCAAAGCGCTGCACGTTGGGGTCGGGCACACTCACGAGCCGGTCGGAGAACAGCTGCGCGGAGGCGAGCAGGTTGCGCAGATCGTGATTGATCTTCGATACCGCGAGGCCGAGCGCCGCGAGATGGCTCTTCTGTTGCAGCATCGAAGCGAGGTCGCGCTGCATCGCGCCGAGTTCGTGCTCGGCAATGCCGATCTCGTCGGCACGTCCGGACGGCACGACGATGCGAGAGGCATTCTCCGGGTCCTCACGGAAGCGGATCATGTTGGTCGTCAGGAGATTGAGCGGACGCACGAACAAATAATGCAGAGAAAGATACACGAGCGCCGCGGTGATCGCCGAGATCAGCAGCGAGAGCAAGAGAATGTTGCGCGAGAACGCGAACATCTTCTGCCGCAGCGCACCCTCCTCGATCACGATCTCGATGAAATCGCTGCCGGGTGGCCCTTGCCCCACGACGCGCACGATATCGCTGTCGGAGCGAAGGAACAGCGTTTGCAGCGCCGCCCACACAGCGCTCGCCGGCGTCGACTCGCGCAGGTCGACCTCATGGTGGATCTCATGCGGCAGATCGTTGACGGCAAGCAGCTTGCGCTGGTTGCCCATCTTGACCGCGATCATCTTGGCGCCGACGCTGTCAAGAATCTCCTGCACCACCTTGGCCGGCAGGTTGATCTTCTCGCTCTCGGGTGCTTGCGCGTTGAGCACGATCGAAACCGTGCGCGCGACCGCGAGGCGGTCGGACAGCCAATTCAGCCGGAAATTCGCGATCGACGGCACATAGATCAGCACTTCGGCGATCATCACGAACAGGATCGTGAGCAGCAGAAGCTTGCCGGACAGCCCGAAGCGCAAGCTCCTGCCGGGTTGCTCGTTCTCGGTCGATGACGGCTCAAGCGTCATTCATACTGCCTTGTGACCGATAGCTTACCCGAAGCGGCGCAGAAAGTTTATCAGCCTTCGCAGCTTTGGATTGCTTAAACTTGGCGAAAAATAACCAATTGCCGCGCGTTTTCCGATTTCCGACAAGGTCGGATAGGGGACCACAACTTCTGCCATGGCGCGAATGTTGAGCCCGCGTGACAGCGCCAGTGTCCAGGCGGTGATCAGCTCGCCCGCGTGCGCGCCGACGATGGATGCTCCCAGAATGCGGCCGTTCTTCGCCGTCACCACCTTGATGTGCCCGTGGGTGTCGCGCTCGGCCTGCGCACGGTCGTTCTCGTGGTACGGCCAGCGCAACACGCGGATCGTCTTGTGGCGCTCTCTTGCCTGCGCTTCGCTGAGGCCGACATGTGCAAGCTCCGGATCGGTGAACGTCACCCATGGGATCGCGTCATCGCTGGCCCTGGCGGGCAAACGAAACAGCGCATTCCGAATGACAATGCCAGCGTGATAGTTCGCCACGTGAGTGAATTGCCCGCCCGCCGCATCGCCGATCGCGTAGGCCTTCTTGTTCGTCGTCTTCAAACCCTTGTCGACCACGATGCCGCGAGGCTCGTATTTGATGCCGGCATTTTCGAGATCAAGGCCTTCGACGTTCGCCCGGCGGCCAGCAGCGATCAAAAGATTTGATCCTTCGATGGTTTTCTCGCCCTGCGATGTTTCGATGACAGCCTGAATCTTGCCGTCGTTGTGACCAATTCGCGTCACCTTGACGCCGGAGCGGATGACGATGCCCTCGCGCGTCAATTGCTCCAGCACGATCGCGGCGCATTCGGGATCGTCCTTCGCCAACGGCGTCGTCGCTTCGAGCACGGTCACCTTCGCGCCGAGCCGCCGATGCGCTTGCGCGAGCTCAAGCCCGATCGGTCCCGCGCCGATGATGATGAGATGTTCCGGGCAACGCTTGAGTTCGAAGATCGTCTCGTTGGTGAGATACGGCGTCTCGGCAAGGCCCGGGATCGGCGGCACCGCCGGCGATGAGCCGGTGGCGATCACGAAGCGGCGCGCCTTGATCTGAAATTTGTCGCCGACCGTGACGGTCGCGGCGTCCTTGAAGCGCGCAACGCCTTGGATCACGTGCACGCCGAGCCCGGTGAAACGCTCTTTCGAATCGTTCGGCGCGATGGCCGCGATGACGCCATGGACATGCGCGCTCACCTTGGCGAAATCGATCTCGGCGCGCGGCAGCGTCAATCCAAACGGTGTAACGCGCTTGGGTTCCATCGCATGCTTGGCGGCGGCGAGCAGCGCCTTGGACGGGACGCAGCCGTAGTTGAGGCAGTCGCCTCCCATCTTGCCTTTTTCGATCAGCACCACGGGTACGCCGAACGCCGCCGCCGCCGCCGCGACCGAAAGGCCGCCGGAGCCGGCACCGATCACACAAATGTCCGGAGTCAAGACGTCCGTGACAGCCTCCCCCGTCGACCGATCAGGCGAGTGGCGCGGGATGCGTCCGCGCGCTGTGCGTGCGCACACGTTTCACGACCACGGGGATCAGCGACATCACGCCGAGCGCGACAAGCGCGGCGAGCAGTTGCGGCGTGACGATCATGCCGAGGTCGAAGTGGACCGTACAATCGGTGCGGCCGGAGGCAAGGCAGGCGCGGTAGGCGACCTCCTGCGCGGCAATCACGCTGTCGAGCCCGGAGCCGAGGAACGCGAACGTGAACGTCGCCGGCATGATTCCGATGGCGGTTGCGGCAACGAAGGTCGAGAGCCTCACACCGACCAGCGCGGGTGCGAGATTGACCAGGAAGAACGGGAACGCGGGCACCAGCCGCAGGAACAGGAGATAGCTGAACGCATTGGCGCAAAAGCCGTCGGCGATCTTGCTGGCGAGCGGTCCGGCGCGCCGCACCAGGCTTTCGCCGCATGCACCGCGGGCGATCAGAAACACGATCGTCGCGCCGGTCGTCGCACCGACCGCACTGGCAAGGCCGCCCACCAGCGTGCCGAACAGGATGCCGCCGGTGATCGAGAGAATGAGCCCGCCGGGGATCGAGAGCGCAACAACCACCACATAGACCGCGATGAACCCGCCGACCGCCGCGATGCCATGGTGGTCGATGAACGCGTCGATCGCCATGCGATGGCGGACCAGCGTTTCGAGCGAGATGTGGCGATGCGCGCCGGTCGCGAAAACCGCCAGCATGGCGAGCACGATCAGGGCCACCGGAGCAAACCGGCGCAGGCGGGCGCGGAATACGTACCCGGCGTCGGTGGTGGCGGTGGATCGGTTGGAGGTCATCGTGCGGGCGTGGGTTCTGGCGTTTCCTGCGTGTGGACCCAAGCTATACACAAGACCCCTTGCGAAGAAGTAGCTGTCACCGTCATTTGACGCCGTTTCACCCCCCTCTCGCGGCCGCGTGATGACGGAACGCACTGATTTCCGGCCGGATTCACCATGCCGGACCGCCCCGCATCGCATTGACTTGGACCGCCAGCCTCACTTATAAGCCGCGCCAAGCTTGAGCGCCGGTAGCCTTGGAAATGCCGGTTTCAGCGCACTTTCACCGATCCGGCGCCGCTCATCCGAACCCTTGAGCGCCCAAGCCGCGACCAGCGGAGTTTTCACCCGTGAAACGGACCTATCAACCGAGCAAACTGGTGCGCAAGCGCCGTCACGGCTTCCGCGCCCGCACAGCCACCACGGGCGGTCGCAAAGTGCTCTCCGCCCGGCGTGCCCGCGGACGCAAGCGTCTCAGCGCCTGACACCGGCTGATCCGCCGGGATTTGCCATGGAGCGGCTGACGCAACGGGCGGAGTTCCTGAGCGCCGCCAAGGGCCGGCGGGTTCCGGCCGGGTCATTTGTGCTGCAAAGCGCGAGCGCGGCGATACGGCGGCGGCGCGCTTCGGCTTTACGGTGTCGAAAAAGGTCGGCAGCGCGGTCGAGCGCAACCGGGTGCGGCGCCGCCTGCGCGACATCGTGCGCCGCCATGCCGCCCTCGCCACGCTGGCCGGGCATGACTACGTGCTGATCGGCCGGCGCGCGGCGCTCTCCATGCCGTTCGACGCGATGACGGCGGAATTCACCGGCGCGCTGAGCGCCTGCACGGCAAGCAGCGCTCCCGCGACGCGGCTGAAAGCACCAAATGACCGACAACAAGAACACCATCATCGCCATCGTGCTCTCGGCGATCGTCCTCTTGGGCTGGCAATATTTCGTCGGAATGCCGCAGATGGAGAAGCAGCGGCAGGAAGCGCTGCTCAAGCAGCAACAGAGCCAACAGACGACGCCGGCACCCGCGCCCGGATCACCTAGCACCGCACCCGTACCGGGCGCCCCGCCCGCGCCGGGGCAAAGCACCGCGCCCGTGCCGCCCGGGACGACGGTACCCGGCACCGCGACGCCGGCCGGCGCGCAGACCCAGACCCGCGCGGCCGTGCTCGCCGCCACCCCGCGCATCGCGGTCGAGACGCCGCCGCGTGAAAGGCTCGATCGCGCTCAAGGGCGCGCGCATCGACGACCTCGCGCTCACGGCCTACCGCGAGACCGTCGACCCGAAATCGCCCGCGATCGTGCTGCTCTCGCCGTCCGGCAGCCGAACACCCGTTCTACGCCGAGTTCGGCTGGGTCGCGCGGCGCCGGCTCGACCGCCAAGCTGCCCGACGCCGACACGGTCTGGCGCCAGGAGGGCACCGGCTCGCTGACCCAGGCGAGGCCCGTCATCCTCACCTTCGACAACGGCGAGGGCCTCACCTTCCGCCGCATGATCTCGGTCGACGACAAATACATGTTCACCGTCAAGGACGAGGTCGACCAACAACGCCACTGAGCCGTCGACGCTGTTCCCCTACGCGCTGATCTCGCGCCACGGCACGCCGCAAGACCGACGGCTATTACATCCTGCACGAGGGCTTCATCGGCGTGATGGGCGACCAGGGCCTGAAGGAGGAGAGCTACAAGACCGATCGAGGAGAAGAAGGCGATCGTCTTCACGGCGACCAACGGCTGGCTCGGCATCACCGACAAATATTGGGCCGCGGCGCTGCTGCCCGACGCGACCGCGAAACTCAACGCACGCTTCTCATCCGGCATGGCCGGGCACGACCAGGACCTACCAGACCGACTACCTGCTCGACCCGCAGACCATCGCGCCGGGCGCGACCGGCGCCGCCGTCATGCGGCTGTTCGCCGGCGCCAAGGAGGTGCAGACCGTCGACGTCTACGACAGCGCGCTCAAGCTCAACCGCTTCGAGCTGCTGATCGACTGGGGCTGGTTCTATTTCATCACCAAGCCGCTGTTCAAAGTGATCGACTACTTCTTCCGTGCTGGTCGGCAATTTCGGCGTCGCGATCCTGATCGTCACGGTGCTGATCAAGATCGTGTTCTTCCCGCTCGCCAACAAGTCCTACGCCTCGATGGCGAAGATGAAGGCGGTGCAGCCCGAGATGGTCGCGATCCGCGAGCGCTACGGCGACGACAAGATGAAGCAGCAGCAGGCGCTGATGGAGCTGTACAAGAAGGAGAAGATCAATCCGCTCGCCGGCTGCCTGCCGATCGTGATCCAGATCCCGGTGTTCTTCGCGCTCTACAAGGTGCTGTTCGTCACCATCGAGATGCGCCACGCGCCGTTCTTCGGCTGGATCAAGGATCTCTCGGCGCCCGACCCGACCAATCTGTTCAACCTGTTCGGCCTGCTCCCGTTCGACCCGACCGTGATCCCGGTGCTCGGCCAGTTCCTGCATCTCGGCGTCTGGCCGATCATCATGGGCGTCACGATGTTCGTGCAGATGAAGCTCAACCCGGCGCCGCCCGACCCGACGCAGAAGATGATCTTCGACTGGATGCCGCTGATCTTCACCTTCATGCTGGCGGGGTTCCCGGCCGGCCTCGTCATCTACTGGGCCTGGAACAACACGCTCTCGGTGATGCAGCAGGCCTACATCATGAACAAGCACGGCACGAAGATCGAGCTGTGGGATAATTTGATGGAGCTGTTGGGGAGGAAGAAGGCGGCGAGCGGGACCGGGGAGAAGAAGTAGGCCGTTCTGCTCGCGCGAAGTCACTCACTCCGATATCGGATGGTGAGACCCGTCACGCCAGCCGCGAGATTGACAGCGGAGCGGGCGCGAATAGAGCGGGAGCGAACAGAGTAAGGCCGCAGCACTATTGACTGCGGCGCGCCGCCGACAAGGGCTTTGGCGCCGACACCCGGCGAAACGTCCCTGCCCGCTTCAACGTAGTGGCCGGCCAGAGCACCGCGGCGCGCCGGTCGCGTTGTCATCAGGACTGACCATCTCATGGTGCCACCGGCGGCGATGCCGAGGTCCGGGGTGAATTGCGTGACGGTGCCGGAATAGCGTTCAATGCGGCCTCTGGTGCTCACGGAAGAGCAGCGCATGCTGCGCAAGCTCAAGCGAGCCCGCGCTCGCAGGGAGCCGGCACGACAGAGTGGCAACCTTGAGCCGCTTCTGCGCGAGCGCGGGCGACGCCGCAAACGACAGCGCCGTCACGGTAGCCGCCAAGGCGATGGCGATAATTTTGCTCACCTGATGTCTCCTTTAATCGTCGGCAGGGATGCGCGAATGCGCTGCGAGAAATCGGCCGCGCCATCGGCCGCCTGCGCGGCCTCGTTGATCAGGGAGCGCCGCCGCAATTCGTCAAACGGCAGCGTCGTGTCGATCCGGCCCGAGCGGTAGAGGTAGCTGTCGGCCAGGCCGTTGAGGATATGGCGGATGTCGAGCCGGCCCTCGCGGCCGGCGGCGTTCGCGTAGCGCACGATGTTGATCGTGCAGCTGTTGGTCAGCAGGTGATAGAACTCCGGCCGATCGGCGAGCTCGTTGATCCGCTCCAGGTAGACCAGCAGCAGCCGGCGCGCATCCTCGGCCGAGGTGTTGAGGCGATAGAGATAGATCGGCTCCCGCCGGTGGTTGGTGCGCACGCCGACGAGGTCGCGCTCGTCGCCCACCACGTAGATCAACTCGAATTGCTTGAACATGGAGGCGACAGGCGCAAAGCCCTCGCCCACCTCCGGCCGCGTCTCGATGGAGATGCTCAGCGGCGGCGCGTTGTCGAAGATGAAACTCACGAACGTGTGTCCGACCGGCCCCTCCATGAAGTAGGACACGTAGAAATCGAGCGCGACCAGGTGCGACAGCTGCACCTCGCGCTCCTCATGGCGCACCGTGAAATCATTCCGGCTGCGGTAGTCGAAGTTGCGGACACCGGTGAGGCGCACGCGGTCGCCGTCGATGACCGCCCGCGGCATCACGGCGACTTCCGGCCGCCAGTTGCGATCGTGCGAGGGAGGAATGGAGATCCACCACGCGACCACGCCGAGAAACAGCACGGCCACGGCCAGCAGGCATGCTGCCGCCGGCGCGAAAGCCAGAACGCCCAGATCGCGAACGCCGCAAAGGCCACCGCCAACACCAGACGCAGCCCGGGCCAGGGCAGATTCGAATAGTAGATGGCCAGCGTGGCCCATGCGATGAGCAGCGCCCGGCAGAGAAACCAGAGCCCCGCGATCAGCCAGCCGAGAGGCCTGGACAGAAACCTGCGAAGTGAACTCAGTGACCCCTCCCGCTCACACTTGCCGACCGCGTCGTTGCGCGTCGTCGCTCGCGAGGGTGACAATTCGCGAGGATGCAGGCAGCATTCGGTAGCTCAAGATTATCAACGGCGAGTCATCAAATGACAATCAGCGCAGTCCGAAATCGGCCCGTACTGGTTCTGTATGGCTTGATGATGATTTCGCTCGCCGGATTGATGCTGCTTCCGCCGCTTTTGCAAGATCAGGGCTACCATCAGTTCGCCGACCAGCGCACTTTGTTTGGCATCCCGAATTTCTGGAACGTCGTTTCGAATCTGCCTTTCATCGCGGTCGGCGCGGCCGGCTTGCTGCTCGTTCGTCGCGATTCCATCACCGTCGTGGTCTTTTCGGGAATATTCCTGACCGGTTTTGGCTCGTCCTACTACCATTGGAATCCGAACGACAGCACCTTGTTCTGGGATCGGCTGCCGATGACGCTTTGCTTCGCCGCAATCCTTGCCGCCGTTGTCGAGGAGCGCGTGGACGCGAGAGCGGGAGTGATATTGCTGCGGCCGCTGCTGGCAATTGGTATTTTCAGTCTTCTGCTGTGGCGCTGGACCGATGATTTGCGGCTTTATGCCTGGGCGCAGTTTTTCCCCTTTCTCGACATTGATCCTGATCCTCCAGTTGTTCCCGGCGAAATATACCGGCGCATCCTATTGGATCATCGCCACAGCGCTCTACGCGCTCGCCAAGCTGCTGGAACACTATGACGAAGCAATTTTTTCGGCCGGATCAATTTTGAGCGGACACACGCTCAAGCACCTCGCGGCGGCGGCCGCCTGCTTCGCGGTCCTGAGACTTTTCCTCACTCGCCGGCCGATCGCTGAAGAGGGCTCCTAGCCGATCAGGCACTCCGCGGGGGCGGTGCGGCCGCCGTTGCGCGGGCCGCCTGCACGGATCGTCTGAGCAGCGCATAGGCGCTGCCGCCCGTGATGGCTCCCAGCAGATAGAAACTCGCCGCGATCACGGCGAGCGGGGCCCGCACGCTGAACCCGAGAAAGTCCATCGATACGATCTCGCGGTTCTGCACCAGGAAGATCAGCGTGGCGGCCGCGAACAGAACAACGATCGCTATATGAACCCACCGCATTGTGGCCTCGTTTTCGCACGTGTGAAGCCGAGCGAGCGCGATGGTCCGGATCGCGCTCACCCGGAATCCGGACTCACTTGGGCAAGGTATTCTTGTAGATCGCGCCATCCTTCATGATGACGAGGAAGTTCTTGCCGGGATCCGCAATGAGGTTGATGTTCTCCAGCGGATTGCCGTCGACCAGCAGCAGGTCCGCGAACGCGCCCTGCTCCACGACGCCGAGCTTTCCCGGATAGGGATTGCGCTTGCCGGACAGCGCCAGCAGTTCGGCGTTTGTCGATGTCGCCATGATCAGCGCTTCGGCGGGGGTGTACCAGCGGGTCAGCGAGGCCAGAATTGCCCCCTGTTGCTGCGCCAGCGCGCGCGAGAACAGCACATCGGTGCCCCACGCCGTCTTGATCTTGTACTTCTTCGCCAGCTCGTAGGACCTGGCTATGCCGGGCCAGACCTCATCCGCCTTGGCTCGCTGGACCGAACCCACCGGAAAGCCCAGCCTCAAGTCCTCGGGGAGCGGCTGCATGCTCAGCCAGATGCCCTTCTCGGCGATCAGTTTGGCGGTTGCGTCGTCCATCAGGAAGCCGTGCTCGATACACTTCACGCCAGCATCAATGGCCCCCCGGATCGCAGCCGACGTAAAGGCATGCGCGACGACATACGTGCCCCAATTCTCGGCCGCTTCAACCGCGGCGCGCAGTTCGGGCACGGTGAAGGTGGTCACGTCGAGCGGACTGAAGGGTGACGACACGCCGCCGCCCGCCGTCAACTTGACCTGGGAGGCGCCCTGCATGAGCTGCTCGCGCGCGCGCATGCGCACCTCGTCGGGGCTGTCCGCCACGATGGCGCCGCCGATCTGCTCCATGCGGGTGAGCATGCCGCCGATCGTCCGCGGCAGATCGGTGAGCTGGCGGAAATCTCCATGCCCGCTCGTGACCGTGATCATGGCGCCGGACGGATAGATGCGCGGGCCTTTGACGATGCCCTCGTCGATGGCGCGCTTGAGACCGAACGCCGGCCCGCCCACGTCGCGAACGGTGGTGAAGCCGCGCATCAGAGTGTCGGTCGCCTCGTCGCCAGCCAGGAGATTGTTGTAGCCGACGTCACCGAACGCCTGTGCCGGCGTCACGCGCGCCAGCATCGCGTGCCAATGGTGTCGATCAGGCCCGGCATCAGCGTGCGTCCGCCGCCTGCGATGATGCGCGTGTCCGCGCGGCGGTCGACCGGGATCGGCTGCGCCGAAATCGTCTCGATCTTGTTGCCGCGCACCAGAACATTGGAGGGCGCCGAGAGCGCCGCGCCCTTGCCGTCGAAGATGCGCACGTTCTCGAACACCGTGACGGCGCCGCCCGCCGGTTGACTGCCTTGCGCGTGGACGGCGGATGGCAGTCCGGCTCCCATGAGCAGAAGCGCGGCGACAAGAGTGCGTCGGGACATCAAACTCATGCGATCACCTCCCGGAGCGGACGTGGCGCTCACCCACGCCACTGTTCCTGTCGAGAATACGGGTTCCCACGGAGCGGCGCAACGGCGGCGGGCAGAAGGGCGATCGACTGGTTCTTCCATGGCCGGCAACAACGGGACGAAGATCGAACTGTGGGATAATTTGATGGAGTTGCCGGGGAGGAAGAACGATAAGGGCGGGAAGAAGAAGTAGCGCAAGATGCGTATAGCGAGGATCGCATGCGATTTTTCAAAGGGCTGCTGGCCTTCGCCTTTGCGGTGTCGCTGTTGGCGGCACCGGCCGTCGCCAAACAGCGCGACGAGAGGCGCACGAAAATCATCGTGTTTCCCAATCCGCCGAAACAAAGCTCGCGCTACGGCTTCCTTCCCGGCTATCGCCAGCCCCCGCCCCTCTCCGAATGGCGCGATCGCAGTCCACGCCACGGCGGCGGCGATTTTGTGCGCGACCGGCGCTACTGGTCGGGCGGCGAATGGCGCTACGGCTGGGGCGGCCCTCGCTTTTATCGCGGCCGCTGGAACGGCGGCGGCTTCGGCCCATGCTGGACGCAGACGCCGATCGGACCGATGTGGAATTGCGGGCGGTAAGCCGTAGGGTGGGCAAAGGCGCGGTACGCGCCGTGCCCACCATCGCTCCGCCAGCGCAGCTACATCGACACGTGCAGCCGCAGCCCCGCGCGCTTCTGAAGATAGCCGATCACGCTGAACAGGTTCTTCGCCTGCGGATTGCCGCGCGGACCGAACATGCGGATCAGGCTTTTCGGCGGCGCGCCGGTTGCGGCTCCCAGCTTTTCGAATCCGACGGTCGCTTTGATGTAGTCGCGCAGGATCGTCTTGCCGGTATCCACGTCACCGCTCAGCATCGCATCGACACCTTCGCGCAGCAGGGCTTCGGCGAATTTCTTGTCCGCCTTGACCTGCCCGTGCACAAGCTCCTTGAAGTTCTTCGTCCTTGCCATCTCTGCTTCCTTCAATGCCTTGCGCGCTTGCTCTGCTTGTAATCTCGCCAATACGCATGCGCAGCATCAATGTCGCGCTGCTGGCGCCTCTTCGTTCCGCCGGTAAGCAGAATCACGAGCGTGTCGCCATCGCGCCCGAAGTAGACCCGATAGCCCGGCCCGAAATCGATCCGGTATTCCAGAACACCTTGGCCAACGCCCTTAGCGCTGGAGAAGTTGCCCTGCTCCATCCGCGCGATTGCGCGCGTCACCTTTGCGCGCGCCACCGCGTCAAGCTTGACGAACCACTCGGCAAAGGGCTCCGCGCCATTCGCGGCGACGAAATAGCGGATTTCGGGCATCGCGCTTGGGTAACATATAGGTTACCTTGCTTCAACGACAATCTCCGGGCCGGCCGGGATAAGGATCAAGGACAAGGGCGAGGATAAAAGTAAGGACAAGAAGAAGAACGAGCGGCTCGCGCACGACGAAGTACGCGCTGGTCGTGCTCGCGGAGTCCCTGCGCAACAGGGATCGTGGGACGTAGGCGCAATGGGCCCGGACGCACGCGATCCCGAATTTCGCTTCCGCCTTCGCTAAAGCTACGGCGGGCGAGACGCTCATCCGGGCTACGGCTCACCCGCGCCTCGGATCCTAGTCCTTCGGCTTCTGGTGATCGCTGCGCATCTCGCGGAATTCGGACGGGCCCTTGATCAGCCGCCGCTTTCGTTTGGCGCGTTCCTCCGCCGGGGCGGAGCTGTCGCTGAGCCAATCGATCATCTCGCCGGCCAACTCGGATGCCTTGACGGCTGTTTTATCGCCCGCCGTTTTCCTGCCGCGCCGCGCCGCCGGAGGCGCGCTCGCAAGGCCCATCTCGATCAACCGATGGATTGCCTCCGTGGCGTTCGGCACGGGCTTCTGTCTTGCTCGCCAATCCTCGATCGCCTGCGCCTGAGCGGAATCGAAGCGGACGATTTTCTTGATCGGGCGGCGTTCCGGGCCGGCCATCTTGGGCCTCCTTGGTCTCGCGCTTCGAGAGGCGGACGGAAAAGAAGACCCCGGCCGGATTTCTCCAGCCGGGGTCCGGGAGAACCGGGCGGTAGGCATGTGGGGGGCAAATGTCTGCGCCCGGCATCAACAGGCTAGGCCTGGTTGCGCGTGGCGTCTGAGCAAAATTGAACACTTTGGCCGGCCATACACGAGTACCATGACCGCGAGGGCGAGCAGGCGATCGCGGTTTTCCGCGTGGAAAAATGTCAGGAGGACCCTGTAATGGCAGTCGACCGCCGGCCGTCGTTCAATCCGAAATCCTTTCTCGCCAAGGTGGGCGAGGGCCGCAGCATTGAGCACTACGGCAAGGACCAGGCCGTTTTTTCGCAAGGGGACCCGGCGGACGCGGTCTTCTACATCCAGAAAGGCAAGGCGAAGGTCACCGTCGTTTCCGAGCAAGGCAAGGAAGCGGTCGTCGCCATTTTCGGAACGGGTGAATTCTTCGGCGAGGGATGTCTGGCCGGGCAGCCGCAGCGCATCGCGACGGTCAGGACGATGACGGACTGCGTCGTCATGCGGCTGGAAAAGACGGCCGTTGTCGACGTGATCCATCGCGAGCCGGCATTTTCCGAGATGTTCATTGCCCATCTCCTCAGCCGCACAATCCGCGTCGAAGCCGACCTCGTCGATCAGCTGTTCAATTCGAGCGAGAAGCGCCTGGCGCGGCTGCTCCTGCTGCTGGCGAATTTCGGCAAGGAAGGTAAACCCGAGCCGATCATCGCGAAAATCAGCCAGGAAACGCTGGCGGAGATGATCGGGACCACGCGCTCGCGCGTGAGCTTCTTCATGAACAAATTTCGCAAGCTCGGGCTCATCGACTACAACGGCGGCATCCACGTTCACAGCTCATTGTTGAACGTGGTTTTGCACGAGAAGCCGGAAATCAAGGTTTAGTTGTATTCAAATTGTCGACATGCGGGGCAATTGGTCACGACCGCCTGATGTGAGCAATTTTGCTCAGCGTCCACCCTGACAACGGCCTAGCCTTGCTCGGGTACTCACAGGTGATCGCCACAATCGGTGCACTGGTCCTGCTGTTGATCCTCAGGCTCGTCCGCCGCGGAGGCAGGTGGCGCGGGGGCTGGGGGAGACTGGGAGACGCTGGTAGTTGCCATCTATCGGGAGTTGGTCATGCAAACGTCGGATTGGTTGGAACACCCGTTCACTGCCGACACCTTGGCCTTGCTCGGCAAGCCGCCGCCCGAACAAAAGCCGCACGCAGCGGTGACCGAATTGCAGGCCGCTCTCGCGCGTGAAGTCGCATTGCGACGGGAGATGACCGACCTGGCGCGGCGGCAAGTCATGCTGGCGCAGGAGTTCGAACACCGCCTCATCAACGGTCTGCAAGTGATCTCGAGCCTGCTGTCGTTGCAAAGCCGGGCCGCCAAGACCTCCGAGGCAGCCGATCAGTTGACCGTTGCGGCCACCCGGGTTGCCGCACTCGGCCGCGTGCACCGCCGGCTGCATCTGCTCGATCATCAGGATCATGTGGAGTTCAAGCGCTATCTCGAGCACCTGTGCGAGGACCTCTCGCAGCTGCTGTGCGAGGAATCCGGCGATTGCACTATCCTGGTCGAGGGCCCGAATGCCGAGATCCCGACGGCGTTCGCCATCCCGCTCGGCTTTATCGTCAACGAACTGATCACCAATTCGGTGAAATACGCCAAAGGCAACATCACCGTCCGGTTTGAGGCGACGGCGCCCGGCTGTTACTCGCTCTCGGTGTCGGATGGCGGACCGGGATTGCCGGCCGGCTTCGATCCTCTCGGCAGCAAGGGACTCGGAATGAGGATTGTCAGGGCACAGGTGAGGCAGATCGGCGGGGAGCTGCACATCTCGGCCGGAGACAACGACCGCGGGGCGCGGTTTACAGTCGCGTTCTCGTCCGCATCGGCGGCCAATGCGGCGCGTTAGCGCATCGCATCAGGCGATGAATTCGGGCTGGGCCGACAGCGTCAAGTCGCTTTCGAACACGACGCGCTCGTGCTTCTCGTTGACGCTCTTGACCTGATAGCTCGGATCGCCCGTGTCGCGATCGGATTGCGGCATCAACCGGCGGACCTCGTATTGCCCGGGGGCTGCTGCGCGAAGAATTCTTGGAACAAGATCGACCGCCTGCCCGACCGAGAATTTGTGCAACACAAAATGCCCTTTCCGATCCTCAATCCTGGTTCAGTTCGCGCACAAGGCCCAAAGCCTCACGCGCCGTTCTCCTGCTTGCGCGCATCGCCTTTGTGGTCGTGCAGAAACCGGGCGAGCGCGTCCTTGAGCGGAGCCGTCCGCTCACTGTCCTGAATGGTACTCGCGGCCTCGAACAGGGCGCGCTGCAGCGTGGTGGGGATCGTGTTCCAGTTCAGGATCACGGCGGCTCCGAGACAGCGCAGGATATTCTCCTGCTCGGCGAATGCGCCGTCGCGGTCGCGCGGCCTGCGGCGCAGCGACTCAGGCACGTACGTGCTGACGGTCTTGCCGGCGTTGGTCGCGAGCCAGTCCAGGTTGTCGGCGTGCGATGCATAACTGTGCTTGAGATCGCGATATTCGGCGGCCTCGGCCGGTGACCGGGCCGTGGCAAGGAAGCCGTCATATTCGGCTGCCTTGGCGCGATATTGCTCTGCTGTGAACATGGGGCCGCCCTTGTGGACAAGGGGGAGCGCTACCGGTCTCTCAGTCGCCAGCGCCCTTGAGGATTCCGCGATTGGCGCTTGCTGGCGATGGACCGATATGGGGATGACGCGCATGAATAGATAGGCCGGATTTTACAGGCCGGCCGGCATGTGAGGTCCGCAATAGAGTTTTCCCGGGGGGAACCATTGATCCTCGCGGCTCGTTCCTCCTCGACAGAGCGAAATGGAAAACTCATGCAAAAATTGTTGATCTTGTTGGGCGCCGCGGCAGCGATCACTTTCTACGCCCCCGCGCAATCGAATGCGCAAGGCATCGGAATCGCGGTGCCCGGCGTCGGTATTCAAATCGGCGAGCCCGATCGCCCGCGCTACCGCGAGCGTCGTGGTGGCTACGACCGCCAGCGATTCCGCGAGCGCGAAGTGCGATCCGGCCGGGGATGCCGCACTGTCACCATCGAGCGCGACGATGGGTCTGTGCGCAGAATTCGCCGCTGCGACTGATGCGGTCGAATGGGTGGCCGGTTTCGAACCGGCCGCCCGTTTCAGCGCTGTTCGCTGTCGCCAAGGATTTCGCCGGACCGTTTTGGTGTTTTGTCGCGGGAGCCAATCTTGTCGATTTTTCAGAAATTGCGGTCTGCCGTTTTCCCGAACCCGACACCCCCGGGCTGATCTGATCGTTCACGATCCGGATTCGGCAAAACCTCACGACCTCGACGACCCATTCTTCGACAGGAAAGTCCAGGAACAAGTAGGTGCCGTGATCGCCAAGGCCGCTCTGAAAAAAGTGAAGCCATGACAACACCGGGTAGGACCTGCTCGCCGAAATGAAATCGCAGGCAGCGGGAGATTCACCCCGTCATGAAGGCAAGGTTGCCGTTCGCGAGCGTGAAATCGACGCAGGCCTCGATGTGCATCACCAGCACATCGCGCGCGGCGTTGGCGTCGCGGCTGAGCGCGCATTCGAGCAGCTTGTGATGTTCGCTGCGCGGCGATCTCGCCGCGGAAGATGCCGGCGATCATCTGGTAGCGCAGATACTTGTCGTAGACCGGCGCGTGCGTTTCCAGCAGCGCATTCGAGCCGCACGCCGAGATCAGCGCGTGGTGGAATTCCCAGTCGTAGCGCTTCCATGTTTCGGGATCGGCGCGGTCGCCGGCGAGCAGGCGTCTTCTCGATCGCCGAAAGCTTGTGATACGCGGAGACGACACGCCCCTCCCAGTCCATGTCGCCGGCCTTGAATGATTGAGTGAGCGCGTGCAACTCCAGCAGCAGTCGCAGCGCCGCGATCTCGCGCAAATTCTCCGCCGAGACCGGCGCGACTTCGAATCCGCGCTGGCCTTCGGCGACCACCAGCCCTTCCGAGGCGAGCCGGTTGAGCAGCTCGCGCAGCGTGCCGACGCTCGCGCCATAGTCCTCGCGCAGCCGGTCGAGCTTGAGCTTCTCGGAGGGGCTGAGCTTGCCGAAAATGATGTCGGTGCGGATCCGCCGGTAGGCCTTCTCGCCGACCGAATCGTAGTCGGAGGTTCTCGTCAGCATGATCTTGATTGGCCTGGTCTTTTCCTTGCACCGCGGCGGCATTCAGCGGGCTGGCGCGCGTTCTTCCGCGTCGTCAGCCGGGCCACCGTTGGCGGGGCTTATATCATACGAAATCAAAAATCTCATACAAAAATGAAATTGCCTATTGATTCAGTTTCGCCCTGACGCGATAGATGGCGCCGACGCATCCCCGAATGGGGGCGAAGCGAGGGAGGACAATGATGACCGTTCAATTCACCCGCCGGTCGCTGATGGCCGCGGGCGCCACCGCACTTGCACTGGGTTCGACGCAGACGAGCTTCGCGCAGGCGAAGCCGAAGATGCGCTTCAGCAGCGCGTTTCACCGAAACCGATCTGCGCGCCGAAGGCTACAAGGCGTTCGCCGCGGCGATGAAGGACGATTTCGACTTCGAGCCGTACTGGGGCAACACGCTGTTCAAGCAGGGCACCGAGCTCGTCGCGCTCCAGCGCGAGAACCTCGAACTGTGCAATCTCGCGCCCGCGGACATCTCCAAGCAGATCCCGGCCTGGTCGCTGATGACCTCGGCGTATCTGTTCCGCGACTACGATCACCTGAACAAGACGTTCAAGAGCGACGTCGGCCAGGAATTCATCAAGATGGCGCGCGACCAGCTCGGCATCGAGCTGATCCGCCCGGTCTTTTTCGGCGCGCGGCAGGTCAACCTGAAGCCGACCAAGAAGATCAACACGCCGGCCGATCTCGCGGGCGTCAAGCTGCGCATGCCGCCGGGCGAGTTCTGGCAGTTCCTCGGCGAGTCGCTCGGCGCCAATCCGACGCCGGTCGCCTACGCCGAGCTCTACACCGCGCTGCAGTCCGGCGCGGTCGACGGGCAGGACAATCCGCTCGTCTCCGGCCGCTCGATGAAGTTCTACGAGGTGACCTCGCAGTTCATCCTGACCAACCACGTGCTCGGCTACGACATGCTGGCGGTGTCGAAGAAGGCGTGGTCGAGCCTGAAGCCCGAGCAGCAGGCGAAGCTGCGCGCCGAAGCCGACAAGGCGTTCGACGCGAGCGCCGCGAAATACAACGCGCAGGAGCAGGAAGCGATCGAGTTCTTCAAGAAGGAAGGCAAGCAGGTCTACGCGCCCGACCAGAACGCCTTCCGCGCCTTCGCGCAGAAGAAGTATCTCGACAAGTACGCCAACGAGTGGCCGAAGGGCGCGATCGAGACGCATCAACGCGGTCAAGTAAGCGGGCCGAGGCTCGGCCGGAGGTCCGTCCGCCGTCTGCGCAAGACCGGCCGGACTTCTTGTCGTGAGGGTCGGCGATGCGATGGGACAGGCTTGTCGCCATGCGCGCTGGCTGCGCCGGCGCGCGGAGAACGTCTCGGCGCTGCTGCTGCTCGCCATGTTCCTCTGCTTCATCCTGCAGATCGTCGCGCGCTACGTCTTCAACTATCCGCTCGGCTGGACCGACGAGGTCAGCGTGCTGTGCTGGATCTGGTGCACGCTGTGGGGCGCGGCGTTCGTCCTGCGTGAGAAGGACGAAGTCCGCTTCGACATCATCTACAGCGCGATGAGCGAGAAGACGCGGCGCATCTTCACGATCATCACCGGCATCGCCGCGATCGTGCTGTTCGGGATCGCGCTGCCCGCGGTGATCAGCTACGTCACCGTTCCTGAAGGTCGAGAGGTCCGCCTATCTCGGCATCCGGCTCGACTATCTCTATTCGATCTACGTCATGTTCTCGGTCGCCGTGATCGTCCGCTACGCGCGCGCTGACCTGGCGCGCGATCAAGCGGCCATGCCGCCGGACATCGAGACTCGGCAGCGGGTCGGCGCTATGATCAGCCCGTTCGGCTTTGCCATCTTCACGATCCTCGGCGCTCGGGCTGCTCGGCCTGCCGATCGGCTATTCGATGATCGCGGGCTCGATCCTCTATCTGCTGCTGGCCGGCCTCGACCTCGGCACCTCGGCCGAGCAGATCCTCAACGGCCTCTACAACAGCTACGTGCTGCTCGCGGTGCCGCTGTTCCTGTTCTCGGCCGAGCTGATGAACGTCAGCAAGATGACCGACCATCTGCTGCGCTTCTGCGACATGCTGGTCGGCCGTTTCCGCGGCGGGCTCGGCCACATCAACATCGTGCAGAGCATCATCTTCGCCGGCATGTCGGGCTCGGCGATCGCCGATCTCGCCGGCACCGGGCGCATCAGCATCGACATGATGACGCGCAACAACCGCTATCCGGTGAGCTATGCGGCGGCGGTCACGGCGGCGTCGGCGGTGATCGGGCCGATCATCCCGCCGTCGATCCCGATGGTGCTCTACGCGCTGATCTCCGACACCTCGGTCGGCTACCTGTTCCTCGGCGGCGTCATCCCGGGCCTGCTGATGGCGCTCGCGCAGATGGCGATCAACACCATCCATGGCGCACCGGCACGACTACCCGGTCGAGAAGCCGATCCCGCTGCGCGAATGGCCGATGATCACCTGGGTCGCGCTGCCGGCGCTGCTGATGCCGGTCATCCTGCTCGGCGGCATCTACGGCGGCGTCATGACGCCGACCGAGGCGGCCGCGGTCGCCGCCGCCTACGCGTTCCTGGTCGCGGCGCTGTGGTATCGCAACATCACCGTGCGCGGACACCTATGCGGCGGTGCTCAACTCGCTCGCGCGCGACCGCCTCGATCGGCATGCTGATCGCCGGCGCGCTGATCTTCAACTACGTGGTCACGATCGAGCAGATTCCCAACACCGTGCGCGGCCTGCTCGCCGGCTACGACTTCACCGCATGGGCGTTCCTGTTCTGGGTCAACATCATCCTGCTGGTGCTCGGCTGCCTGCTCGAAGGCAGCACCATCATCCTGGTGATCCTGCCGATCTTCATCCCGACCGCCAAGGCGCTCGGCATCGATCTCGTGCACTTCGGCGTGGTCGCGGTGTTCAACATCATGATCGGGCTGATCACGCCGCCCTACGGGCTGTTGCTGTTCATCATCTCGGCGATCTCGGGCGCGCCGCTGCGCCACATCATCCGCGACACGATGCCGTTCGTCATTGCGATGATCGTCGCGCTCGCGATCATCACCTTCATCCCGGAAACCGTGCTCTGGCTGCCGCGCCTGATGGGCTACAAGGGCTGAGCATCGGCTCGTCGCCAACAGGAAAAGAACACATGAGCAAGCCGATCTACATTCTCAACGGCCCGAACCTCAATCGCCTCGGCACGCGCGAGCCGCACATCTACGGCACGACGACGCTCGACGGACGTCGAGGCGATGTGCCGCGCGGAGGCCGGCGAGCAGCCGATCGAATTCCGCCAGACCAACAGCGAGACGCAGCTCATCGACTGGGTGCACGAGGCGATCGACAACGGCAGCGGCATCATCATCAATCCGGCCGCCTACACGTTCACGTCGCTCGCGATGTTCGACGCGCTGAAGATGTTCCCCGGGCCGATCATCGAGCTGCACATCTCCAACATCCACAAGCGCGAGGCGCACTATCACAATTCCTACGTCTCGAAGGTCGCGACCGCGATCATCGCGGGGCTCGGCGCGCAAGGGCTATCCGGCGGCCGTGCGCGCGATGCGCGATCTCATTCAATAGCGCGTTGTCCGTGCCCGCGACTTGATGCCGGCGCTGGCGGGGCGTAACCACCCCGCCATGACATCCTTCACCGCATCCGAGATCGAGGCCGGGCGCCGGCTGTTCGCAGCCGACTGGCAGTTTACTGCTGCCGCCGGCACGGTCGAGCGGCTGCCGCCGATGAAGGGCGTCGAGATCGCGTTCGCGGGGCGCTCGAATGTCGGAAAATCGAGCCTGATCAACGCACTGACCTCGCGCAAGGCGCTGGCGCGCACATCGAACACACCCGGCCGCACGCAGGAGCTGATCTATTTCGCGGCCGGGGCGGACTCCCCGCTGCGGCTCGTCGACATGCCGGGCTACGGCTACGCCGAGGCGCCGAAGACCGTGGTGAAGGCCTGGACCGACCTGATCCACGCGTATCTGGCGGGGCGCGCGAACCTCGCCCGCGTGTATGTGCTGATCGACGCGCGGCATGGGATGAAAGCCGCCGACGAGGCCGTGCTCAAGACGCTCGACGAGGCGGCGGTGAGCTATCAGATCGTGCTCACCAAGTCGGATCAGGCGAAGAAGGCCGATCTCGAAAGGCGCATCGCCGCGGCGGCCGCGGCGCTCGCCAAGCGGCCGGCGGCGTTCCCGGACATCCTTACGACGTCGTCACGCGAGGGCGACGGCATGCCGGAGCTGCGCGCCGCAATCGCGCGCCTGATGAAGGAACGGCGCTAGCCGCTACTCCCAATCGCGGCACGCCGTGCTCGCGCCGTCATCCATCGTGCGCGCCAGCGTTTCGCCGAGCACGCGATAGCCCGCGTCGTTGAAATGGTTCCAGTCGCGCGGGCCGTGGATCACGGCCGTGGCGGCGGCGGCGCGCAGCGCCGGGCGCATGTCGAGGAAGCGGGCGCGGCGGGCGAGCGTAGAGCTTGCGGATCTGCTCGCAGGTGCGCTGGCTCGCCGCATAGATGTCGCCCGCCGAAACGGGCTGCACGTCATTCAGCGGCCAGCGCCAATACACATCCACCGAAGTGCCGGCATGACGATAGATCGCGGCGGGCGACGGAAGATAGACGACCGTGATCGGGACAGAAAAATTCCGCGCGAGCCATTCGAGCGACACATCGAACACCGTCAGCGACGCGTCGACTGCGCGCGGATCGAGTTCGACCGGCGGCTTCTGCAGCGCGGGCGCCGGCTGCGGCACACCGTTGACCAATACCTTGTTGTGCGATGACGGCTTGCGCAGCGTTTCGAAGCTTTCCGCATTGGCCGCGAGGAACCACGCCATCTTGAACCCGGTCTCGGCGAGGTCGGTGAAGCAGCGCAAGCCCGGCGGGCGCGCATAACGCTCCGCAACGTGCCGCGCCAGGCTCTCGCGCGTCGGCGGGGCGCTCTGCGCCAGCACGTTCACCACATAGCCGTTCTCGTCGAGATCGTTGCCCTCGTAGAAATAAACCAGCATCCGGCGCGGGGAAGCGAGCCGCGGATAGAGAAAGCAGCCGCCGTTGAGGATGCGCGCCGGCATCGCGCACCATCGCCTGCGCGCTGCCCGCGCCGCCGGTGCCGAGGCTGACGACGTCGCGGCCGGTGAGCCGCTGGAGACCGTGCGCGGAGTGCAGCGCCTTCGCGCGGTCGCCGGCCGCATCGAGCAGGCCGTCGCCCTGCCCTTCGGCATACGAGTCGCCCAGGAGCGCGATCCAGTCGCGCGGCACGGTGGCGGCCTTGCTGGTCTGCGCGAAGACTTCGGCGAGGTCGGGAAAATGCGGGCGCAGATTGAGCGACAGATGCGGAAGCGCGACGCGGAACAAGAAAAAGCTTGCGGCGAGATAGCTCACCGCAAGCGAGACAAGTACCAGCGCCGTGTTGGCGAGCCTGGATCTGGCCGGAGACATTCGGCTTGTTTCGCCGAACGGCTCCGTCCTGTCCAGATTAGAGGCCGGAATTCTCGCTGCGCGAGGCAACCAGCTCCGCCATTTCGTTCAGCGCGGGCCGCAGTTCGCCGGCATCCACACCGTCCGCCCGCATCACGGCAGCGATCAGCGGGTCGGCAAACATATCATCGAGGGTCGGCTCGTCGTAACACCGTCGCATTGTTCTTCTCCTCGTTATTCCTTACGCCGCGACCGCGGCTCGTGCTGCTCACAGCGCGCATGCAGCTTGGCGGTGGCGGCCACGACCGCCTTCTCGGCAGCCTCCGGGCCGTGGGCGGTGCCTTCGACCTCGAGCACCGTGACGTCGGTCATCCCGAGGAAGCCGAGCACGCCCTTGAGATACGGAAGCTGGAAGTCGAGCGCGTTGCCGGCGGCATACACGCCGCCCCGTGCCGCCACGATGATCACCTGCTTGCCGGTGACGAGGCCCTGCGGTCCCTTCTCCGAGTAGCTGAAGGTGCGCCCGGCGCGCGCCACGTGGTCGATCCAGGTCTTCAGGTTCGACGGGATGGTGAAGTTGATCATCGGCGTTGCGATCACGATCAGGTCGGCGGCGAACAGCTCGTCCACCAGCGCGTCGGACTGGGCCAGCAGCGCGCGCTGCTCGCCGGTCTGCGGGCCGGCGGGTGAGCGGGTCGCGGCGACGAAATCATCGCCGACATGCGGCAGCGGCTCGCGCGCGAGATCGCGCACCGTGACGGCCGCGCCGGGATTGCGCGCGCGCAGTTCGTCGAGCACTTCCGCCGCGACACGGTTCGAGTAGGACGCGCTGCCGCGCGAACTGGAGGTGATGTGGAGGATGTTCATGGCGTTGGTTCCTTTGACTGATTCCGGACTTTGGCGGTGGAGCCCTTCTCGGGAGTGACATTCCACCTCTGGCGTGTTACTGACCGGTCACATATATGCTTGTTACTGACCGGTAACACCCCTGTCAAGGCAAAATTCGATGGCATCTGCTGCAAGCGCCGTTTCCGTCTCTGCAAATTCGCAAACGCCGCCCCGCGAACGCATCCTGGCGGCGGCTTCCGACCTGTTTTACCGCCATGGCATCCGGGCGGTCGGGGTCGAGGCGATCGCCAAATCCGCCGGCACCAACAAGATGACGCTCTACCGCCACTTCGACTCCAAGGACGAGCTGGTGGCGGAGTACCTGCGGCGGCTGGCGGCGGACGCCGGACGCTTTTGGGACGACCTCGCAGCGGCGCATCCGGGCGACCCGCGCGGACAGCTGCGCGGCTGGCTCGCCGCGATGGAAGCCCACGTGGTCGACGCCGACCAGCGCGGCTGCGCGCTTGCCAACGCGGCGGTTGAGCTGCCCGAGAAGGACCACCCCGCACGCCGGGTGATCGAGCAATTCAAAGGCGCGCAACGCGACCGGCTGGTCGCGCTGTGCGGTGCGATCGGGATCGCGGAGCCGGAGATGCTCGCCGACGAACTGTTCCTGCTGCTGGAAGGCGCGCGCGCCAGCGTGCAGAGCCTGGGTCCGCAGGGCCCCGCCTCGCGCCTCGTGCGCATGGGCGAAGCGCTGATCGCCTCGCATCTGTCTTAAGCCCTCGCCTAGCTCAATGTCCTTGTTCGCGTGCCATATTCTCAATGCGTTCCCACCATGGGAAGACTTCGCGGATATCGAACGGATACGGACGTTCGACGCGTGTGCATTGTAAGTCCCGAAGAATATCTTTCAGGTGCCAACCCTCGTAGCGTTGCTCCCTGGCGGCGGCGAGCCCTCGAAGCACGTCGCTTTCGAGATGCGAACAAAGCGATGTCTCAAGGTCTTCAATCGAAAAAAACAAAACTGGCTTCTTGTCCGCCGCAACGATGAGAGGATCTTCTTTCGCCAATTCGTGAGCCGCCTCGATCAGTTGAGGACAAATCTCGCGGCCCGATACACGCCATGAGTCCAGTGTCAAGACTATCGCATGGACCTCTTCCGATAGCCTTGTGCCCATGTCCCGTCGCCGACAGTGCGAGAAAAATCGCCACAACTGGAACATTCCTTTAGCTATTTCGGCGAAAGCACCTGAGGCATCGGCGAGTGGGTCGTCCGAGAACTGGGCATCAAATGATAATTTTGTCGCCTTACATTCGATTGCGATCACTAGGTGCTCGTCCGTCGTTATTATGATGTCAGGAGCGTTATAATTCTTACCCCCTAGTCGATAGTGCTGGCCGCCAATACTTACATTGAAGCTCGGGGCCATTTCAGTCAGAAATCGCGCCGCGTATTGCTCGAATCGTTCGCTAGCAACATTTCGAAGATTGTGGGGACCGGCAATCAGGTCGTAGTAAACTCCGGCTGTAATCCTCAGAGAGATGAGCTCAAGTAGCGGAGCCCGAAGGCGCTCGTTTGCCGGCCCGAAGCTGATGATGGGATATTCGCGAAGAACGCTTGGTCGGTATGCTACCGGCAGCCTTGTTGATAACCGGCGGTTCGCGATCGACCGACGTTCATGGGCCGACAACCGAGCTCTTTCAATTGGAATGGATAGCCGCGTCAACGCTGCTTGGACAACCGCGTCCTCAATGCCTATCTTCCGGCAAGAGTAGTTAGACTGCAAAAACTGGTTCTCGTAAAACCCGGCCTGGAGTGCAAAACCCACCGCTGTAAAATCGTCCAGCGAAAGACCATACGTCTGCTCGAAATACCCCGCACATGGGCCATAGTTATAAATGTAACCGTACCTGAAGAATTGGGGAATATTGGTGAAGCCATGCTGCCATGCGAATTGGCGGTACCCAATTACAGATTCAGTTCGTAAAAAATATTCAATCGCCCCGTCAAGGCAATTCCCGATTCAGCATCCTCGAGCAACCTGAGATAGTTGGTGGCCGATGCTGCTGCCTGGAACATCCCACAATTGAGAATTCGAGTACGGCCCTTGTGTGCAATGGCCTTCGGTGTAAGCAGGAGTTCATAGACTAGGGATTCAAGTTCCCATTGTTGAATAGCGAACCGTGAATTGATTTCGCTCGTCGCAGCCTCTTTTGGATAAGTGATGTGTCTTGACGCGGTGCCAATTTCGATCTGACTGCAGAGCATCAACAGCCCAAATCAGTCTAATAAAAGCCTCGTCGTCCGCCTTCGAGAGAAGGTCATGCAACTTTTTCGCAAAGTAATCACGACGGACGCGGCTCATGCGTCCGGAGATATAGAGGAACACAGCAACCTGCAAATTTTCGACTTGCTCCGACGTGCAGATCATCCGCGAGCGACCGCCGCCGTGTGAGCGGTTTCGACTTCATCACGATGAGCGCCACAACCGGCGGCTAGTCGGCATCGATCTCATCATCAGGCACCTGAATTCAGCCTCTGTGCCTTCGCTTAGGTCGAAAGGCGGGGGCGCTTCCGGCTGCGCGAGCACCCCGCCTACCGTTTCATGGGACCGGAGGAAAAGGCGTGCGCCTCTTCCCCCTGCGGGTTGCGCCCGCTAAAAGCGGCCCGCAACACCGGGACCGCGCAATGACTGTTTCCCCACAGGATCAGGCCCGCATCCTCATCGAGGCGCTGCCGCACATGCAGCAGTACGACGAGGAGATCGTCGTGGTGAAATACGGCGGCCACGCCATGGGCGACGAGGCCACGGCGCGCAGCTTTGCGCAGCGACATCGTGCTGCTGGAGCAGACCGCGATCAATCCGGTCGTGGTGCACGGCGGCGGCCCGCAGATCGGCGCAGATGCTCGAGCGCCTCGGCATCAAGTCCGAGTTCGCCGACGGGCCTGCGCATCACCGACAAGGCGACGATCGAGATCGTCGAGATGGTGCTGGCAGGCTCGATCAACAAGCAGATCGTCGGCTTCATCAACGCGGCGGGCGGCAGCGCGGTCGGGCTGTGCGGCAAGGACGGCAACATGGTGCAGGCGCGCAAGGTGACGCGCACCGTGGTCGATCCGGGCTCGAACATCGAGAAAGTGATCGACCTCGGCTTCGTCGGCGAGCCCGACAAGGTCGACATCACAGTGCTCACGCAGATCCTCGGCCGCGAGCTGATCCCGGTGCTGGCGCCGGTCGCGACCTCGGCGGACGGCGCAACCTACAACGTCAACGCCGACACCTTTGCGGGGGCGATCGCCGGCGCGCTCAAGGCAAAGCGCCTGCTGCTGCTGACCGACGTGCCGGGCGTGCTCGACAAGTCGAAGCAACTGATCAAGGAACTCTCGATCGACGATGCCCGCCGCCTGATCGCCGACGGCACGATCTCCGGCGGCATGATCCCCAAGGTCGAGACCTGCATGTATGCGCTCGAGGCGGGCGTCGAGGGCGTGGTGATCCTCGACGGCAAGCAGGAGCACGCCGTGCTGATCGAACTGCTGACCGACGCGGGCGCCGGAACTCTGATGCACCGCTAGGCGCTGATTTAACGCATTGACCTGCCAAAAGAATTGGCCGACTGTTGCGCCGCCGCACTTGAGACGGCATAAGCCCCGTGCGATGGTGGCCGGAAGGCCCGGAGGGGGAATGACGACGCGCGTCCTGATGATCTATCCACGCTTCTCGGCGGACTCGTTCTGGGTCTACACCGAGGCGTGCGAGCTCGCGGGCGCCAAATATCCGACCGCCCCGCTCGGCCTGATCACCGTCGCCGCGATGCTGCCTCCCTCGTGGGAGGTGCGGCTCGTCAATCGCAACACCGAGGATCTTGGCCCCGGCGACCTCGAATGGGCCGACATGGTGATGACCGGCGGCATGCTGTTCCAGCAGGCCGACGCGCTGAAGCATCATCGACGATGGCGCAGGCCCACGGAAAGCCGGTGGTCGTCGGCGGCCCCGACGTAAGCTCGCACCAGAACGTCTACGCGCGCGCCGACATGCGCGTGATCGGCGAAGCCGAGGGCATCATCGATGAATTCATCGCCGCCTGGGAACGCGGCGAGCGCAGCGGCCTCTTCGAGGCGCCGAAATTCAAGATCGATGTCACCAAGACGCCGATCCCGCGTTTCGACCTCCTGAAGTTCGAGCACTACCTCTACATCGGTCTGCAGTATTCGCGCGGCTGCCCGTTCACCTGCGAATTCTGCGACATCATCGAATTGTACGGCCGCGTGCCGCGCACCAAGACCAATGACCAGATGCTGGCCGAGCTCGACGCGCTTTACAGTCTCGGCTATCGCGGCCATGTCGATTTCGTCGACGACAACCTCATCGGCAACAAGAAGGCCGTGAAGCAGTTTCTGCCGCACCTCAGAGGCTGGCTGGAACGGAACGACTATCCGTTCGAATTCTCGACCGAAGCCTCGCTCAACCTTTCGGACGACGACGAGCTTCTGCGCCTGATGCGCGACGCCAATTTCTTCGCGGTCTTTGTCGGCATCGAAAGCCCCGACGAAGAGACGTTGAAGCAGATGCGCAAGAAGCAGAACACGCGGCGCGACATTCCCGACAGCGTCGACAGGATCTATGCGCACGGGATGTTCGTGCTGGCGGGATTCATCGTCGGCTTCGACGCCGAGAAGGGCTCGATCGCGCGGCCGATGGCGGAGCTGGTGCAGAACTGCTCCATCCCGATCGCCATGGTGGGCCTGCTCTACGCGCTCCATCACACGCAGCTCGGCCGCCGCCTGACGGAAGAGGGGCGCATTCATCCGGGCAGCGACACGCAACACGCCTCCGGCGGCGGCGATCACTGCACCACGGGCCTGAACTTCGACACGCTGCGGCCGCGCAACGACATCCTGACCGACTATCGCAACATTCTGGAGAAGGTTTACGACCCGGTCGTGTTCGCCGAGCGGCTCAAGAAGCTCTCCGACAAGCTGGACCGCTCCAAGTCGCGCAAGGATGCGCCTGTTGGCGACGCCAAGCTGAAATTCGGGACGTTCGAGACGATCCACAGCATCATGACCCGGCTGCCCGAGGCGCGCGAGCCGTTGTGGGACGCCTTCAAGTATTGCTCCAAGACCAATCCGGCGGCGCTGCGCTTCATCGTCAGCCTGATGTCGATCTACCTCCACGTCGGGCCGTTCTCGCGCAAGGTGATGGCGGATATCGACCGGCAGATCCTCAACGGCGACACGCCGCCGCTGACGAACACGCGCGTGCCGATGCACCTGGAGCGCGCGGCGCTGTCGGCCTGATCTCGCCGGGCCGGCGCACAAGCACCTTGCCGCCGCCGCCAATCCGATTCATCGATAGACGATTGGCGATTCGCCTGTGCGGGGCACGATGCAATCGCGCGCGCTTGTCTTGAGCCTGCTGGCGGCCGTCGGCTTGGCCGCGCCCGCGCGCGCGGATTTCCAGTTCTGCAACAAGACGAGCTACGTGCTCGACCTCGCGCTCGCGCTTGAGGAGAAGGACGCGGCGGCGACGCGCGGCTGGTTCCGCGTCGATCCGGGCCAGTGCCGGACCGTGCTGCAGGGCACGCCGCAGGCCGAGAAGGTCTATCTCCATGCGCGCGCGCTCGCGGCCTATGGCCCCTCCCCGCTGCCGCAGACCGGACACGCGGACTTCTGCATCGCCGACGGCAACTTCGTGATCGCGGCGGCCAAGACGTGCCAGACGCGCGCGGGCCAGCGGCTGGTGCGTTTCTCGCAGATCAAGCCGTCGGAGACCGAGCAGGGCCTCACGGCGTATCTCGGCGAGGAGGCCGACTACGATCCCGCCCAGGCGCGCCTCGCCGGCATCCAGCGCCTGCTCGTCATTGCGGGTTACGACGCCAACCCGATCGACGGCCTTGAGGGCAAGAAGACGAGCGCCGCGCTCGATGCGTTCCTGAAGGACCGCCGCATGCCGGCAGACACGGCGAACGGCGCGGCCGTCTTCCAGGCGATGCTCGATGCCGTGAAGGCCGCCGATGGCGTCGGCTTTTCGTGGTGCAACGAGACGCCGCATGCCGTGATGGCGGCGCTCGGCGTCGACGAGAAGGGCGCGGTCACGACGCGCGGCTGGTATCGCGTGGATGCCGGCAAATGCGTCAAGCCCGACCTGCCGGCCAAGCCCGCGCGGCTCTACAGCTTCGCCGAAGCGGTGGACAAGGAAGGCCAGGCGCTCAAGCGCGGCGACAAGCTCTTGGTGTGGGGCGGGCCGACGCAGCTCTGCACCCGCGATGTGCGCTTCGAGATTGCAGAACAGAAGAATTGCGGCGCGCAGGGACTGACCGCGACGGGCTTCGCGCTCATCGACATGGCCGGCAAGCAGGGCGCGACGGTGCGGTTCCGGGAATGATCTTGCTTTCCCTCTGCCCGCAAAGCGGGGAGAGGGTGGCCCGAGCGCTGCGAGGGCCGGGTGAGGGGCTTTGGCGATTTTTGTAGATGCCCCTCACCCGGCGCGGTGCTTCGCACCTCGCCACCCTCTCCCCGTAAACGGGGAGAGGGAAACAGCTGCACCGCCCTCGCCTCCGCCTCACGGCTCCGCTAGAACCGCGCCCATGAATGCACCCCTCCCCTGCCCGCCGTTCGCCGCGCGATTTCTCCCATGTCGAAACCTGGGTGTTCGATCTCGACAACACGCTTTACCCGCATCATCTGAACCTGTGGCAGCAGGTGGACGAGCGCATCCGCGCCTACATCGCGGACTTCCTGAAAGTCAGCCATGACGAAGCGTTCCGCGTGCAGAAGGACTATTACAAGCGCTACGGCACCTCGATGCGCGGCATGATGACCGAGCACGGGATGAACCCGGACGAGTATCTCGCCTTCGTGCACCACATCGATCATTCGCCGCTCGAGCCGAACCCCTCGCTCGGCGCCGCGATCGAGCAACTGCCGGGCCGCAAGCTCATCCTCACCAACGGCACGCGCGCGCATGCCGACGCCGTGATGCGGCGGCTCGACATCCACGATGAATTTCGAGGACGTGTTCGGCATCAACGAGGCCGACCTCGAGCCGAAGCCGCTGCCGCAGACCTACGACAGATTCCTCAAAGCACACGGCGTCGATCCGGCGCGCGCCGCGATGTTCGAGGATCTCTCCCGCAATCTTGCCGTGCCGCATTCGCTCGGCATGACCACCGTGCTGGTGGTGCCGGAGGGCTCGCGCGAGGTGCTGCGCGAGGATTGGGAAATGCAGGGCCGCGATGCCGCGCACGTGGACCACGTGACCGACGATCTGGCGGGCTTTCTGGAGAACATTGCGCGGCCTTGACATCGCGCCAGCAGGCCTCGACAAACCCGAAGCCTCCTTTCCCGGGATATCTTCATGTCAGACCTCGCCAAAACCATCGACGACGCCTTCGAGAAGCGCAACGAGATGAGCCCGTCCACCACAGGCGCGGTGCGCGAGGCCGTGGACGAGGCGCTCGACATGCTCGACCGTGGCGACCAGCGCGTCGCCGAAAAGCAGAACGGCAATTGGCAGGTCAATCAGTGGCTCAAGAAGGCGGTGCTGCTGTCGTTTCGCCTCAACGACATGTGGCCGATCGCGGGCGGGCCGGGCGGCGCGAGCTGGTGGGACAAGGTGCCGTCCAAGTTCGACGGCTGGGGCGAGAACCGCTTCCGCGCCGCGGGCTTCCGCGCCGTGCCGGGCTCGATCGTGCGCCGCTCGGCCTACATTGCGCCGAACGTCGTGCTGATGCCGAGCTTCGTGAACCTCGGCGCCTATGTCGGCGAAGGCACGATGGTGGACACGTGGGCGACCGTCGGCTCCTGCGCGCAGATCGGCAAGCACGTGCATCTTTCGGGCGGCGTCGGCATCGGCGGCGTGCTGGAGCCGCTGCAGGCGAACCCGGTGATCATTGAGGACAACTGTTTCATCGGCGCGCGTTCGGAAGTGGTCGAAGGCGTGATCGTGCGCGAAGGCTCGGTGCTCTCGATGGGCGTCTTCATCAGCGCAACGACCAAGATTGTCGACCGCGAGACCGGCGAGATTTTCATGGGCGAAGTGCCGGCCTATTCGGTCGTGGTGCCAGGCAGCATGCCCGGCAAGCCGATGAAGAACGGCCAGCCCGGTCCGAGCCTCTACTGCGCCGTGATCGTCAAGCGCGTGGACGCGCAGACGCGTTCCAAGACAAGCATCAACGAATTGCTGAGGGATTGATCCGTAGCCCGGGTGAGCGAAGCGATACCCGGGGCTTTTTCCGACGACAATCCCGCATATCGCTGCGCTCATGCGGGCTACAGGCGCCAACCTGATGACTGCTGACCCGATCGCGCTCGCCCGCGACCTCATCCGCTGCCCGTCGGTGACGCCAGCGGAGGGCGGCGCGCTGGCGCTGATCGAGCGCGTACTCAAGGGCGCGGGCTTTAAGGTCAATCGCATGACCTTCGCGGAGCCCGGCACCGATCCGATCGAGAATCTCTACGCCCGCATCGGCGACGCGGCGCCGCATCTCATGCTCGCCGGGCATACCGACGTGGTGCCGCCGGGCGATGAGACCAAATGGACCCATCCGCCGTTCGCCGCCGAGATCGCCGACGGCGTGCTCTACGGCCGCGGCGCGGTCGACATGAAGGGCGCGATTGCCTGCAAGATCGCCGCGGCGCTCGATTATGTGGCGGCGAGCGGCGGCAAGCCGAACGGCTCGCTCTCCTTCCTCATCACCGGCGACGAGGAAGGCATCGCGGTCAACGGCACGATCAAGCTGCTCGAATGGCTGGCGGATCACGGCGAAAAGTTCGATCACGCCATTCTGGGCGAGCCGACCAATCCCGAAAAGCTCGGCGACATGATCAAGATCGGCCGGCGCGGCTCGCAGAACGGCACGCTGATCGTCACCGGCACGCAAGGCCACGTCGCCTATCCGGAGCTCGCCGACAATCCGGTGCGCGGCATCGCGACGCTGATGAATGCCATCAATGCGACGACACTCGACGGCGGCACGGAGCATTTCGGAGCGTCGAATCTCGAATTCACCTCGATCGACGTCGGCAACAAGACCGTCAATCTGATTCCGGCCGAAGCGCGCGCGCGCTTCAACATCCGCTTCAATGACACGCGTTCGCGCGAGGAGTTGCGGGCGGAAGTGGAGCGCCGCGTCGCCAAGGCGGCGGAGAACCGCATCCGCTGGCGCATCGACTGGGAGCCGTCCAACGCGGATGTGTTCCTCACCGCGCCGGGGCCGTTTGTCGACATGATCAGCGGCGCGATCAAGGAGGTGACCGGCCTGACGCCGAAGCTTTCCACCACCGGCGGCACGTCGGACGCGCGCTTCATCAAGGATTACTGCCCGGTGATCGAGTTCGGCCTCTTAAGCCAGCAGATGCACAAGACCGACGAGCACGTCGCGACCGCCGATCTCGTGGCGCTCACGGCGATCTACCGGCATATTTTCGAAAGATATTTCGGCGCATGATCCCGAAAAGTGGGAACCGGTTTTCGGAAAAAGATCATGCGCAAACAAATCACGGGCTGAGCTTGATGCCGGCCTTGCCGGCGAGAACGAGCCACTTGGCAACATCCGCATTGACGAAGGCGGCGAATGCTTCCGGCGTATTCGGCTCGGGCTCCGCGCCCTGCTCGGCGAGGCGCTGTCTCGCTTCGGGCGTCGTGAGCACCTGGCGCACGTCCGCGCTCACCTTCGCGACGATCTCGCGCGGCGTTCCGGCCGGCGCGAACAGCCCGAACCAGCCGAGCGACTGGTAGTCCGGCAGCCCGGTCTCGGCGATTGTCGAAAACTCCGGGAACAGCGCGGAGCGCGCGGCGCCTGTGGTGCCAATGACGCGCAATGTGCCCGCCGCGATGTGCGGCGTCACCACCAGCGCAGGCGAGAACATCGTGTCGATGCGCCCGCCGAGCAGGTCGGTCACGGCGGGGCCGGTGCCGCGATAGGGCACATGCAGCATCTCGATGCCGGCCATTTGCGAAAACAGCGCGCCGGAGAGATGCGAGGCCGAACCGGCGCCGCTCGACCCGAACGAAAGCTTGCCCGGATTGGCCTTAGCGTGCGCGATCAATTCGCCGGCCGTACGCACCGGCACAGCGGGATTGACCACCACGATGTAGGGCGGCGCCGCGACCAGCGAGATGGGGCTGAGCTCGCGCGCGATATCGAACGGCGCTGCGCCGCCCGTGAGCGACCAGAATGGCGCCGGTGGAGGCCAACAGCAGCGTCGCGCCGTCCGCCGGAGCAGCCACCACCTGGCGCGTGCCGATCAGCCCGGCGGCGCCCGGGCGGTATTCGGAGATCACCGTTGCGCCCCACAACGTCTGCAGGCCGGACGCGAGCACACGGCCGAGCACGTCGGTCGCGCCGCCGGGCGGGAACGGCACGATGATGCGCACTTGGCCGGCCGGATAGTTCTGCGCGCGCGCCGCGCTGGCGGCGAACAGCGGCAGGCCTAACATGAGGCGGCGCGACATCATCTCAGTAGTCCACGCTCACGAGATAGAGCCCCTCGGGCGGCGCGACCGGCGCGCAGGCCGCGCGATTGCGCGCCGCGAGCGCGGCGGACAAATCGTCGGCACTCCATTTGCCGTCACCGGCCAGCACCAGCGACCCGACCATCGAGCGCACCTGATTGTGCAGGAACGAGCGCGCAGAAGTCGTTGATTCTGAACCTCGTCGCCGTCGCGCGTCACATCGAGCTGGTCGAGCGTCTTCACCGGCGATTTCGCCTGGCATTCGGTCGAGCGGAACGTGGTGAAGTCGTGCTTGCCGACAAGGCGCTGCGCGGCCGCGTGCATCGCGTCCACATCGAGCCTGCGCGGAACGCGCCACGCGCGCGTGCGTTCCAGCGCGAGATCGGCGCGGCGGTTGACGATGCGGTAGAGATAATGCCGCTTCTTCGCCGAGAAGCGCGCGTCGAAACCGTCCGCCACCTTCTCGGCGGAGAGAACCGCCACCGGATACGGCCGCAGGTGGGCGTTGACGGCATCGCGCACCTTGTCGACGCGCCAGTCCTTCTCAAGATCGACATGCGCGACCTGCCCAAGCGCATGCACGCCCGCATCGGTACGCCCCGCGCCCGCGACCTTCACGGGATGGCCGCAGAACGCCGTGATCGCTTCGGTCAGCGCACGCTGCACGGTCGGCGCGTCATCCTGCCACTGCCAGCCGGCAAACGGCGTGCCGTCGTATTCGATGGTCAGTTTGTAGCGGGGCATATGGGCTGCTTAGCGCAACACGGTGCCCGGCGCGACCGGCGTCCCGCGCAGGAACTCCTCCGCCTTCATCGGCTGCTTGCCGGCGCGCTGCACGTCCAGCAGCCGTACCGCGCCTTCGCCGCATGCGATCGTCAGGCGATCGTCCAGCACCGCGCCAGGCGCGCCGGAGCCTTCGCCCTTCGTCGTGCGCAGCACCTTGATGCGCTGGCCTGCAAGCTCGAACCACGCGCCGGGAAACGGCGACAGCCCGCGGCAGTGGTCGTGCACCTGCTTCCACGGCCTGCCCCAGTCGATGCGGGTCTCGCTCTTGCCGATCTTGGCCGCGTAGGTGACGCCGTCGTCCGGCTGCGGCGTAAGCTGCAAGGTGCCGCGTTCGAGCGCGCCGAGCGCCACCGGCATCATCCGCGCGCCGAGCGACGCAAGCGCGTCGTGCAGTTCGCCCGCCGTCATGTCGGGCGCAATCGGGATGGCTTCTCTCAGCGCGACCGGCCCGGTATCCAGCCCTTCCGCCATCTTCATCACGCACACGCCGCTCTCGGCATCGCCCGCCATGATGGCGCGATTGATCGGCGCGGCGCCGCGCCAATGCGGCAGCAGCGAGGCATGCAGATTGAAGCAGCCGAGCGGCACGGTATCGAGGATCGGTACGGGAAGGATCAGTCCGTACGCAACGACCACCGCGGCATCGGCCTTGTGCGCACGAAATTCTGCCGCGGCCTCGTCCGTCCGCAATGTCTTCGGCGTCAGAACCGGAATGCCGAACCGGCGCGCCTCACGCTCGACCGGCGTCGGCTGAAGCTCCATTCCGCGCCCGGCAGGCTTCGGTGCGCGGGTATAGACCGCCGCGACCTCATGCCCGCGCCCGACGAGCTCGATCAGCGTCGGCACCGCGAAGTCGGGCGTGCCCATGAAGATGAGGCGCATCAATCATCAGCCCGCTTCGCCGCCTTGGTGAATTTCTTGATCACGCGGTCGCGCTTGAGCTTGGAAATATGGTCGATGAACAGAATGCCGTTGGTGTGGTCGATCTCGTGCTGCAGCACGGTCGCGAGCAGCCCGTTCGCATCGACCTCCTGCGTCTTGCCGTCGAGGTCCATGAAGCGGACCTTCACCTGCGTCGGCCGCTCGACCTCTTCGTAGTATTCGGGGATCGACAGGCAGCCCTCTTCGTAGGTGCTCTTGTCGTCCGAGCTCCAGACGATTTCGGGATTGATGAACACCTGCGGGTTTTCCGGCTCGTCCTTCTTGGCGGTGTCGACCGTAACGACGCGTTTGGCGACGCCGACCTGGATGGCCGCCAAGCCCACGCCGGGCGCCTTGTACATCGTCTCGAACATGTCATCGACAAGCGTGCGCACCTCCGTGTCGACGGCTTTCACCGGATCGGAAAGGAGCCGCAATCGCTTGTCGGGAAGAACGATGATTTCGCGCAACGCCATGCGCGGCGATTTAAGGGGAGGCCCGTGCCGGGTCAACAAAAACAACCTAATATATCCGAGCGAGGGCAGCGGCGTCGCGGAAGGGACTGAGGCGCGTGGAATGCCGCTCGGAGTGCATATTGCGGAGTTCCGATTTTTGTGTTCTCTTTTCGTTCCCCTTAACGGCGAATCGCGTACAACGGCCCCCATGACCGAGACCTTCCTGATCATCGGCGGCGCCGCCATCAGTGTCGGCGAAGCGCTTGCGGCCTTCGCCTGCGTGGTGCTGGCGATGCTGGGCGCGATCGCCATCATGCTGGCGCGCGCCACCCGCACGCGCGGCGTGGAAGCAGCGCGCCATGACGTCCACGCCGAAGAACTGGAAGAGCGCATGGCGGAGATCGCGCGCATCCAGGCCGATACGGCGGGGCGCGTGCACACCATGGGCGAGGTGCTCTCCGGCCGTCAGGCCGAGCTTGCGCGCGCAGTCTCCGAGCGGCTCGATGCCGTGACGCACCGCATTGGCCAATCGATGCAAAGCTCGACCCAGAGCACGATGGAGAATCTGGCCAAGCTCAACGAGCGGCTCGCCGTCATCGACGGGGCGCAGAAGAACATCACCGACCTCGCCTCGCAGGTGACATCATTGCGTCAGGTGCTGTCGAACAAGCAGGCGCGCGGCGCCTTCGGCCAGGGCCGCATGGAAGCCATCGTCCAGGACGGATTGCACAAGGACTCCTACAAATTTCAGCACACGCTTTCGAACGGGAAACGGCCGGATTGCGCGGTGTTCCTGCCGAACGACAATCGCCCGCTCATTATCGACGCGAAGTTTCCACTCGAGGCCATCACGGCGCTGCACGAGGCCCGCTCGGAGGAACAAAAGGAAGCAGCCGCACGGCGTATCCGCCAGGACGTCACCCGGCACGTCACCGACATCGCCGAACGATACCTCCTGCCGGGCGAGACGCAGGACATGGCGTTGATGTTCGTGCCGTCGGAGTCGGTGTACGCCGAGCTGTATGACGGCTTCGACGACCTGATCCAGAAGGCGTACCGCGTGCAGGTCGTGCTGGTCTCGCCCTCGCTGCTGATGCTCGCCATCCAGGTGATGCAGCAGATCCAGAAAGACGCCCGCATGCGCGACGCCGCGCACGAGATCCGCACCGAGGTCGGCCACCTGATGGACGATCTCGGCCGCCTGAACGAGCGGGTGCTCAACCTGCAAAAGCATTTTGGGCAGGCGAACAACGATATCGCGCAGATCCTGACCTCGGCCGAAAAGGTTGCGAAACGCGGCGGGCGGATCAATACGCTTGAATTCGACGGCGACGAGGCGCCCGCGGCCCGCGTCATCACGGCGCCGCTCACCCGAAAAGCCACAGCAGCCGAGTAATCGGGCCGGGTAAGGTTGCGTTAACCATACGGTTCCTATTACTTTTCGACTCGGGAAACTTCGCCGGGGCGAAGGGGCTGAGACGTGGATTTTGGGATCGGGGCGTATCTGCTCCCCGCCGCGCTGGTGTTCGGGGCACCAGCCAGTCCGGGGACATACGAAAAAGGGCTGTTCTGCGAGTCGGTCGAACTCGTCGAACGGGTCGCGAAGCTCGCCGAGCGCGGCGCCAATCCGCTGCGCGTCGTGACGGACATCAACGCGCGGCTCGCCCACACCGCCTGTATCTATGCCACCAAGGCGGATGTGCGCGCGCGCACCGTGCGGTTTGAAAAGAACGTCGCCGCCAACCAGACCACCTATTCGCTCTATCAGGTGCAGGTGACGGCGCACGGCGTGCAGAAAACCGAGATCGGCGACATCGAATGGACGTTCTCGCCGCCGCTGACCATGTACACGTTGCGCGCCGCGGCGCCGGCGCAGACGGTCAGCCACTGAGCACCATGCGCCTGTCATCCCGGCCGACCCCGGCCTTGCGCCGGGGGAGAGCCGGGATCCATGGGTCACCGATCTCCGACCAATGGAACGGTCCGTGACTCATGGATTCCGGATAGCCGCGGAGCCTGTCATCGGGCCGCGCTTCGCGCGGACCCGTTGGCGGCTTCCGGGATGACACCCGGGATTTTTTCAAAGCTCTCGCGTAATCGGGAACCGGC
Source organism: uncultured Alphaproteobacteria bacterium (assembly GCA_963800695.1). Lineage (GTDB taxonomy): Bacteria > Pseudomonadota > Alphaproteobacteria > Rhizobiales > Xanthobacteraceae > PALSA-894. The sequence goes on from CAWDCA010000002.1 coordinate 147,165, forward strand.
ATGACTGCTGATTCGCCTCAGGCCCCGAGCGAACGCATCGGATGGACCGAGACCTTCGCGGTCTACCTGCGCCCGCGCGTGCTTATCGTCATGTTCCTCGGCCTCTCGTCCGGGCTGCCGCTGGCGCTTTCGGGCTCGACGCTGCTGGTCTGGATGCGCGAAGCCGGCGTCGATCTCGGCACCATCGGATTGTTCGCGCTGGTCGGCACGCCCTACACCATCAAGTTCCTGTGGGCGCCGGTGGTCGATGCGCTCGACGTGCCGGTGCTCTCAAGCCTGCTCGGGCGGCGGCGCGGCTGGCTGGTGTTTTCGCAACTGCTGCTGATGGCCGCGACGGTGTTCCTCGCGTTCACCGATCCGGCACGAGCGCCGTGGCTGGTCGCATTCGGTGCGCTCATGGTCGCGACCGCGTCGGCCACGCAGGACATCGTCATCGATGCGTTCCGCGTCGAAACGCTGCGGCCGAACGAACAGGCCGCCGGCATGGCGTCGTACGTCGCGGCCTATCGCATCGGCATGCTGGTCTCGACCGCGGGCGCGCTGTTTCTCGTCACCGGCTTCGAGAGCTTCGGCCTCGCCAAGGGCGCGGCGTGGACCGCCGGCTATCTCGCGATGGCAGCCTGCGTGCTGATCGGCATCGTCACCACGCTTGGCGGCGACCGAGCCGGATAAATCCGCCGCCGCCAGCGCGGATCACGCCGCACATGCCAGCCAAAATCCGATCCAGCGTGTTGCGCACGCCGCGTTCGGCGCGTTCTCGGAGTTTCTCACCCGCGAGATGGCGGTCGTCGTGCTGCTGTTCGTGGTGCTCTACAAGTTCTGCGACGCGTTCGCCGGGACGATGACGGCGCCGTTCGTGATCGACCTCGGCTTCTCGCGCAACGATTACGCGGCGATCGTCAAAGGTGTGGGACTTGCCGCGACGCTGATCGGCGGCTTTGCGGGCGGCATGGCGGCGCGCGCACTGCCGATGACCACCTGCCTGTGGCTCGGCGGATTGCTGCAAGCCGCGTCCAACCTGGTGTTCGCCTGGCTCGCCTACATGGGCACCAACTACTGGGCGCTGACGGCCGCGATCATCGCGGAGAATTTCACCGGCGCGATCGGCACGGTGATCTTCGTCGCCTACCTCTCGGCGCTGTGCCAAAGCCCGCTGCATACCGCGACGCAATTCGCATTGCTCACCGCGCTGTCGGCGGTGGGGCGCACGTATCTTTCGTCGGGAGCCGGCTACGCCGCGCAGGCAACCGGCTGGCCGGCATTTTTCGTGCTGAGCACGCTGGTGGCGCTGCCGAGCTTCGCGCTGCTGTTATGGCTGCAAGCGCGCGGGCATTTCGCCATGATCGGAAAACCGACGGTGGTGGCGGCGAACGATTGACCCTCCGCTTGTCCTCGCGGAGGCGGGGACCCCAGTACTTGGCCAAAAACTGGATGCCCGCTTTCGCGGGCATGAGCGGGAAAGATTAGAACGCCGTGCGGCTGCGGATCGCCGCCGAGAGCGTGCCCTCGTCGAGATAGTCGAGCTCGCCGCCGACCGGCACGCCGTGCGCGAGCCGGGTGACCTTCACGTTCGCGCCGCGCAAGAGGTCGGTGATGTAGTGCGCGGTGGTCTGGCCGTCGACGGTGGCGTTGAGTGCGAGGATCACCTCGCTCACGCTTGCGTCATGCGCGCGCGACACCAGTGCGTCGATGGTCAGGTCCTGCGGACCGACGCCGTCGAGCGGCGAGAGCGTGCCGCCGAGTACATGATAGCGCGCATTGATGGCCCCTGCCCGCTCCAGCGCCCAGAAGTCCGCGACGTCGGCCACCACGACGATCACCGACTGGTCGCGCCGAGGATCGACGCACACCGTGCATGGGTTCTGCGTGTCGATGTTGCCGCAGGTACTGCACACGACGATCTTCTCGATCGCGGTCTGCAGCGCGCTTGCGAGCGGCGTCATCAACAGCTCGCGCTTTTTGATGAGATGCAGCGCGGCGCGCCGCGCCGAGCGCGGGCCCAGCCCCGGCAGACGGGCCAGCAGCTGGATCAGGCGTTCGATCTCGGGTCCGGCAACGGCGGCCATTAAAACAACTTCAGCCCCGGCGGCAGCGGCAGCCCGCCCGTGAGACTTTTCATCTTGTCGGCGAGCAGTGCTTCGGCCTTGCGGCGCGCGTCGGCATGCGCGGCGACGATCAGATCCTCGATGATCTCTTTCTCGTCCGGCTTCACGAGCTGCTCGTCGATGCGCACGCCCTTCAGGTCGCCCTTCGCCGACATCGTGACCGACACCAGGCCTCCGCCGGCCGTGCCCTCGACCATGATCTGGTCGAGCTCGGCCTGCATCTCCTGCATCTTGGCCTGAAGCTGGGTCGCCTGCTTCATCATCCCGAGAAAGTCAGCCATCGTTCACCTGTCGTCTTCGTCGGCGCCGTAGTCTTCGGGATTGGGCAAGGGCTCGTCAGGAGCCGGCGCCGCGGTCTCGGGCGTGCTCAGGTCGTCGCGCCGGCGCACGCCCAACAATCTCGGCGCCGGGAAAGCGCGTCAGCACCGCCTGCACCAGCGGGTCGGCACGCACACCCTGCTCCAGCTCGCTGCGCTTTGCCTCGGCTTGCGAATTCACCGTCGGCGCGCCCGCCTCGGACGACACCACCACGATCCAGCGGCGCGCGGTCCATTCGGACAGCTTGCGTTGCAGATCCTGAACGATGCGTCTTGCGCGCGCTCGGCTCGAGCGCGATTTCGAGCTTGCCGTCCTCGATGCGCACCAGCCGCACGTCGCGCTCGAGCGCGGTCTTCATCAGGATGTCGCGTTTCTCGTTCGCGAGCGCGATGAGGGCCGGATACGTCGCCACGCTGAGCGTCGGCGCCGCCGCTGGCTCGGCACGCAGCACCGAAATATCCGGCACCTGCGCTGTGACCAGTTGTGCGGGCGCGAGCGCGGCGCGCGGTGAACCGCGCGGCGGATCGAAGCGCGGCGCAGGCGTGCCGCGTGCGGCACCGCCGCCGCTCGCCGGGGCGGGCGCCGCCGCGCCGCTCTGGATGTCGCGGATCACCTCGTCGGGCGTCGGCAGGTCGGCCGCATAGGCGATGCGCACCAGCACCATCTCGGCGGCGGCAAGCGGCTTGCCGGCTTCCTTCACCTCGGCGAGCCCCTTGAACAGCATCTGCCAGGTGCGCGAGAGCACGCGCATCGAGAGCGCCGCCGCGAAAGCGCGCCCGCGCGTGCGCTCGGCCTCGGCGAGCGAGAGATCGTCGGCGACCGCCGGCACGACCTTCACGCGCGTGACGAAATGCGTGAACTCGGCAAGATCGGAGAGCACCACCGCCGGATCGGCGCCGGAATCGTACTGGTCGCGCAACTCGCCGAGCGCCTTGCGCCATGTCGCCGCGCATCAGCGCCTCGAACAGGTCGATGATGCGCGTGCGGTCGGCGAGGCCGAGCATCTGGCGGATGTCCTCGGCACGCACGGAGCCGGCCGCATGCGCAATCGCCTGATCGATCAGCGAGAGCGCGTCGCGCACCGAGCCTTCGGCTGCGCGCGCGATCAAGCGCGAGCGCCTCCGGCTCGGCCGAAATGCTTTCCTTGGCGCAAATGCCTTCGAGATGCCGCACCAGCAGCGCGGCATCGACGCGGCGCAGATCGAAACGCTGGCAGCGCGACAGGATCGTGATCGGGACTTTGCGGATTTCGGTCGTCGCGAACACGAACTTCACGTGCGGCGGCGGCTCTTCCAGCGTCTTGAGCAGCGCGTTGAACGCCGGCGTGGAGAGCATGTGCACTTCGTCGAGGATGTAGACCTTGTAGCGCGCCGAAACCGGCGAATAGCGCACCGCCTCGTTGATCTGGCGCACGTCGTCGACGCCGTTGTGCGAGGCGGCGTCCATCTCGATCACGTCGACGTGGCGGCTCTCCATGATCGCCTGATCGTGCAGGCCGAGCTTCGGCATGCGCGATCGTCGGACCTTTGATCGAGCCGTCGGGGAGTTCGTAATTCAGCGCACGGGCGAGGATGCGCGCGGTGGTCGTCTTGCCGACGCCGCGCACGCCGGTAAGGATCCAGGCCTGCGGAATACGGCCGGTCTCGAACGCGTTGGAGACGGTGCGCACCATCGCGTCCTGGCCGATCAGGTCGGCGAAGGTCGACGGGCGGTATTTGCGCGCCAGCACCCGATACGACGGCCCGCCCGGCGGAGCGGTCGCACCGAGGTCAAGGCCGGGCTCGGGGCTCGTGGCGTCGTTCATCGCAACTCCGGTGTCATTCCGGAAGCCGCGCAGCGGCTGTCCGGAATCCATAACCCCGAAATCCAGTGATACGGAAGCGATCGGGCTTATGGATTCCGGGCTCGCGCTTGGCGCGCCCCGGAATGACAGTGAATTAAGTGGGAGGCTGACGAGCGACCCGAGTCGGAGCTCGTTAGGGCTGCTTCCTTCCGGACCTGACCCGGTTGGCGAGTGGCTCGTCCACCGCCAACCTCCCGGCTCCTATATCGGGCGAACAAAGCACGAATGCAAGCGCCGCGCGGCGCCGCCGTGCTAGCTTTCCCCGCCGATTGATTTTCCGGACGAATTTCATGGCCGACGCCTGGACGCTGCACCCGCAACTCGACCGCGATACCGCGAGCCTGGGCGATCTGCCGCTGTCGCGCGTGCTGGTCATCAACGACGCGAATTATCCCTGGCTGCTGCTGGTTCCGCGCCGGCCGGACATCGTCGAGGTGATCGATCTCGACGAGGTCGAGCAGGCGCAGCTGATGACCGAGGTGACGCCGCGTCGCGCGCGCGCTGCGTGACGTGACGGCGTGCCACAAGCTCAACATCGCGGCGCTCGGCAATGCGGTGCCGCAACTGCACGTCCACATCATCGCGCGCTTCCGCAACGATCCCGCGTGGCCGAAGCCGGTGTGGGGCGCGGTGCCGCCGCGCGCCTACGAGCGCGAGGAACTGCACAATTTCGTCACAGCCGCTGCGCAAGAAGATCTGGCTCGACTAAGCGCGCCCGATCGCCTTGAAGGTCGGACGCTCCCATGCCACGTTCGCGCCCTCGCCGGAGTTCCCTCATGCCGTTCGATCTCGGGCCGAAGCCGTTGCTCGGCTACACCGCCAGCATTCTGGCGCGCGTCGCCGAGCGCCGCACCGATGCGGCGTTCCTCGCCGCCTGCGAGGCCGATACACGCGCCGCGAACCGTCGCGATCGGCGGCGAACTCGTCGTGATGAAGAAGGGCGCAAACGGCGCCGATCCGATGTTCCGCCCCGACGAGGCGCGCGCGCTCGCGCCAACCGCCGAGACCGTGTTTCTCGGCCTTGCCGGCGAGGCCGGCCGTTTCGGCATCGCGCTCGATCCGGAGGCCACGAAGGCGCTGAAAGGGCGGCCCGATCTTTTCGTCACCGACCTGCGCTCCATCGCCGTGCAGGGCCTGGTCGCCGCCCGATCATCTTGCGCCGCTCGCCGAGGCGAAGGCGCTGCTCGCACTGGCACGCGCGGCATCGCTTCTGCGCCAATTGCGGCGCGCCGACCAACGTCGTCGCAGGCCGGCTGGAAGCGCGAATGCCCGTCCTGCAAGGTCGAGCATTTCCCGCGCACCGATCCGGTCGTGATCATGCTGGCGGTCGAGCGGCGACCGCTGCCTGCTCGGCCGCGCCGGGCGTTTCGTCGCCAACATGTGGTCGTGCCTCGCGGGCTTCGTCGAGCCGGGCGAGAACATCGAGGAAGCGGCGCGGCGCGAGACGCTGGAGGAAGCCGGCATCGCGTGCGGGCGCGTGAAATATTTCGCCTCGCAGCCCTGGCCGTTCCCGATGTCGCTGATGATCGGCTGCCACGCGCAGGCGATCGACACCGACATCACGGTCGACCGCGAGGAGCTCGAGGACGCGCGCTGGTTCACGCGCGACGAGGTCGCGCTGATGTTCATGCGGCCGGCATCCGGAGGGCATCAGCATTCCGCCGCCGATCGCGATCGCGCATCACATCATCCGCGCCTGGGTCGAAGAGGGCGACGGTGTCTTCGGCTAAGACGCAAGCATGTGCTGTGCACCGGCATCGCGGTGCTGGACATGGTGTTTCGTGTCGAGCGCTTTCCGCGGCCGGACGTGAAGACGCAGGCGAGCGAATTCCGCACCATCAACGGCGGCAATGCGGCCAACGCGGCGGTCGCAATCGCGCATCTTGGCGCGCGTGCGAGTTTCTCAGGGCCGTTCGGCGGGCCGGCGGGCACCGATAATGTCGGCGACACGATGCTGGCACTCGCGGCGCGCGAGGGCATCGCGTGCGTCGACTGCCCGCGCGTCGACGGCATCACGTCGCCGCTCTCGGCGATCTCGATCGACGGCCGCGGCGAGCGCGCGATCGTCAATTTCCGCGACGACGCGCTGATGGCGGCGCGGCCGCGCGATGCGGCCGCGCTGGTTTCGGACGCCGACGCCGTGATCGCCGACAATCGTTTCCCCGGCTTCGTCAGCGAGATTTGCGTGGCCGCGCTGCAAGCGCGGCATCCCGGTGGTGCTCGATGCCGATGAGCCGCGCCATGACAGCAACACGCTGCTGACGCAGGTATCGCATGTGGTGTTCTCGGCCGAAGGGTTTGCGCGCGACCGCGGGCAGCGACCATCTCGGACGCGCGCTGATCGACGTGTCGAAGATGACGAAGGCCTTCATCGCCGTCACCGACGGGGCGAACGATGTGCTGTGGCTCGCCGATGGCGAGTTGCGGCAGGTCCCGGCATTCGCGGTCGATGTGGTCGATACGCTCGGCGCCGGCGACACGTTCCACGGCGCGTTCACGCTGATGCTGGCGGAAGGAAAGCCCGAGCGCGAGGCGATGCGCTTCTCGGCCGCTGCCGCGGCGCTCAAGTGCACGCGCTACGGCGGCATCCTGGGCGCGCCGACGCGCGCGGAGGTGGAGGCGTTTCTGGCGACGCAGGAGTGAAGCACTCTCCGCTCATTCCCGCGCAAGCGGGAATCCAGGGCCAAGAACTGGGTCCCCGCTTTCGCGGGGGGACGCGCGGGCGTGTTGATTATTTCTTCTGCGCCGACGGGCACGGCGCACCGCAGGGCGCGCACGCTCCGGCGAAATCTTCCGGCGAAACAGCCCGCGCGGATGACGGGCTGGTGAGATGATCGGCGATCACGGCGGCAAGCCCCGCGATCAGCACCAATGCATAGACGATGCGCATCTCGGCCTTACTCGCGCGACAGGCCGAACAGCGGGCGCAGGCGGATGCCGATCATGCATCCACCCAGTGCCGCCGCGAACCAGACCCAGCCGTGCAGCGAACCGGACGCAACCCCGCCGACGAAGGCGCCGATGTTGCAGCCAAAGCCGATGCGCGCGCCCCAGCCCATCAGCAGTCCGCCGATGGCGGCGGCCATGAGCGAGCGCGCCGGCGGCCATGCGGCGCGGGCGAACGGCTTTGCTGCCGCGGCCGCCGCCATCGCGCCGAGGATCATGCCCAGATCGGTGAGGCTCGACGTGTCGGAGAGAATGGACTCGGCGAGCGCGCGCTTGGGTCCCGGCCATTGCCAGAACGCCGCGCCGGAGAAATCGAAGCCGGCGAGCGCGGCGATCTTCGCGCCCCACACGGTGAAGCCGAACGTCACGCTCCACGGGTGGTGGCCCGCGAGAAACACACCGATCGACAGTGCGCCGATTGCGATCGCGCCGATGACGATCGGCGGGCGCGGCTTGATGTTCGCGCCGCGCGCGCGGGCGATGAGCGCAACGGCGAGGGCGACGGCCGCGATGCTCGCGAGCGTCACCGCCAGCCCGCCCCAGGCGCCAAAGTAATTCGAAGCAAGAATCGGATCGACGCCGCCGAGCGCCAGGAATGCCGGCAGATGCAGGCTGCCGATCACGCTGCCTGCGATGAACAGCGCCAGCGCGATCAGCATGCGGCCCGAACCGCCGCCCGCCGTGTACAGCGTGCCGGAGCCGCAGCCGTTCGCAAGCTGCATGCCGATACCGAACACGAAGGCGCCGATGACGAGCGATGGCCCAATCGGCGCGATGGCGCCGCCGAAGCCGGGCACCAGCGCGGCGACCGGTACGATCACGAGCGCCGCGACCGCGATCAGCAGCAGCGCGGCGAGCAATCCGCCCGCCTCGCCGTTCGCCAGGAAGCGCCGCCACGCGGCCGTGAACGAGAACTCGGCTTTCAGGAACGCGACGCCGAGCGCGAAGCCGAGGATCACCAGTGCGGCCGACGCCGGATGTCCGTCGAGCGCGACCAGCGTGACGAGCACGGCGGTGCCGAGCACGGCGGCGATCAGGAAGGGCCAGTCGAGCCGCGGCAATTCGGTCGACGGCGAGAGCGTCGCTGTACTCATTGCAGTCCCGGAATTACGACCCGAAGCCGAGCGTCTTCTTCAGGTCATCCCACTTGGTGCGCGCGGAGGCAAGCGGGCGGCTTGCGTCGGAAGTCCAGTCGACCATCGAACCATAGTAGAGGCGCACGTCGCTGCGGCCGAGAATCTCCGACAGCACAAACCAGTCGGTCGCCGCCCAATGCCCGGTGTTGCAATAGGTGACCGCCGGGCCGCCCGGCAACGCCGCCGCGATCGATACAAGCTCAGCCTGCGGCTTGAGGCGATTGCTGTTCGAGTCATAGAACGTCGCGCTGTCGACATTCACAGCGCCGGGGATATGGCCGTAGCCTTGCGCGGCGGGCGCCTTCTCCTTGCCGGCGAAGAACGTCGCCGGACGCGCATCGACCAGCGTTGCGTTGCCATTGCGCTCGATCGCTTCGACTTCGCGCGCGTCGACGAACAACGCCTTGTTCAGCGTCGCGGTGAATATCTTCGGCGACGGCTTGCTCGGGCCGGTTTCGACGGCGTTCCTGTCCGGCCGCCCAGGCGGCGTAGCCGCCATCCAGAATCGAAACTCTGGATAGCCCCGCGACCTTCAGGGTCCAGTAGGTGCGCGCCGCGGAGCCGAAATCGGTGAAGTGCACGCCGGCCGGCACGACGACCACGTGGGTGTCCTCGTCGATGCCGAGTTCGCCGATCAGCTTTTCCAGTTCGGCAAGCGTCGGCAGCATGAACGGCACGCCGCCGCGCGTGACGCGCCAGCCGGCCTTGTCGTAGTCGCTATGGATCGCGCCCGGGATGTGCCCCTTCCGGTACGCCTCGACGCCGCCGCCATCGATCGCGGAGCGAACGTCGAGCACGAACACGTCCGGGTCCTTCAGATGCTCTTTCAGCCATTCGGTCGAGACCAGCGGCGTCACGCTGTCGGCGCGTGCCGCAGCCGCGAATGTGAGCGCGGCCAGTGACAGCCAGAACGAGGGTCAGGGAGCGCAGCGCAGAACGGACGGTCATGATGGCGGCCTCGGTCGATTTCCTCCTTGAAATAGAATATTTTTCTCTATAATAACAGATAGCGGCGTCAAATAAGAATGATATTCCATTCTGGCGCCATGGAAGAAAAGTTCGTCTCGATTTCCAAGGGATTTTGGCATGGACGCCATCGACCGGAAGATCCTCACGGTGCTGCAGCAGGACGCTTCGCTATCGGTCGCCGAAGTCGGCAACCGCGTCGGGCTGTCGTCGACCCCGTGCTGGAAGCGCATCCAGAAACTGGAAGCCGAGGGCGTGATCCAGAAGCGCGTCGCCGTGGTCGATCCCGACAAGGTCGGTCTCGGCGTCTCGGTGTTCGTCGCAATCGAAACCGGCGATCATTCGGAGGAATGGCTCGCCCGCTTCGCCGAAGCGGTGCGCCAGATGCCCGAGGTGATGGAATTCTATCGGATGGCCGGCGACGTCGATTACATGCTGCGCGTCGCCTGCGCGAGCATCCAGGACTACGACGCGTTCTACAAAAGGCTGATCGCGGCGATCCCGCTGAAGAACGTCACGTCGCGCTTCGCGATGGAGCGGATCAAGCAGACGACAGTGCTGCCGATCGCGTGAGCCCTTAGCAGCTGTTGCACGCCACCGTGTCGGACAGCCGCGGCCGCATGTAGATCTGATCCTTCAGCGTTCATCGTGCCGGTGATCACATAGCCGATGGTCGGCGTGTAGGCGTATTCGGTCTCCGCCCAGATCAGCGACGTGTTCGCGGTATTGAGCGCCGCCGGCAGCGTCACGGTCGAATTCACGGCGCGCGCGGTGCCGTTCTTGGTCTTGCTCCAGATGACCTTCGCGGCACTGTTCGCGTCGATGTCGACGCGCGAGACGACGACCTTCAGCGGCGTGTCGGGGTAAGGCTGAACGACCGTCGTCGCGGCATTGAGAATGTTGGTCATGTCGGTGGCATTGACCGTGGTCGACTGCGCGACGAGATCGCCGAGCGTGCGCGCCACCAGCGTCACCTTGCGGTCGACCGCGATCGCCGACGAGACTTCGACGCCGCCGATATAGAGCGTGACCATCAGCGGAAGCAGCATCGCGAACTCGACCGCCGAGACGCCGCGCTTGTCGCCCGCGAAATCGCGCAACGGCTGCCGCGCGCGCGCGGCGAGCGAAGCGAATGTCATGGTCCGGCCTCTCATTGATACGGCTCGTTGCGGAACGCCGCGGTCGCCATGACGAGCCGCTTGCTGCCCGACATGTCGCTGAGATTGAATCCGAGCAGCGACGCGTAGACGGGGAATTCGTACATCAGACGGACGACCACGATTTCTCCCGGCCCGCCCGGCGCATAACCGAAGTTGGTCTTCAGGTTGCCGTTCGCATCGACCGGCTTCGAATTATCGACCGATCCGAAGGCCGAGTAGGTCTTCACGTCGATCTTCAGGCCGCTCGCGCAGTCGAACAATCCTTTGACCTTGTCGCACACCGCGGTCTTGAATTGCGCCGCCGTGAAATTCTGCGACTGCGCCTGGCCGGTCATGATGAGGCGCGCCGAATCCGCGACTGCCGTCTCCAGCGTCTGGCTGGCGAAGAACACCAGCGACGTTTCCATGATGGCGAACATCAACGCGAGGAACGGGGCGGCGACGATGGCGAACTCGACCGCCGCGACGCCGTCCTCACCCTTATGGAACCGGCGGACGGTACGAATACGGAAGATGCTTCCGCGCGAAAGCGGCCTTGTCTTGAAGGCAAGCCCCGCCCTGATTGCCTGGATCATGACGCCTCTGCTCCGGATCATGCGGTGCTCTGCGGCACCGGCGATCAAGCGATACGCTCGAACCCGTTGAGGCTTAGCAAAATCATGTTGTTGAATTGTTGCTTCGATTGAACACAGGCCGGGCGGCCGCATTCACGCTTCGCTAACCACGATGCGAAACGGACTCGCGTCTGCGCCAAGCCGTCAGCATCCGGAGTTTGGCGATGTCAGCGCGCCGGAGCCTTGGCGGCGGCGGCGCCGCCGCTGCCGGCGCTGCTGCTGCGCGCTTCGGATTGACCGATGGTGGCGGTGAAGAAATCGGCCGAGTCGCCAAGCGTGATGCGGCGCTCGCAATCCGGTGCGCAACTGTAGGTCTCGCGCTGGACGCCGCGATAGACCTGCACGGTCGGGCCGGCCGGGCCCCTCACCACGATCGAGCGCTCCATCAGCACCGCGCCGGCGCGGTCGAGCGCGATCAGGTTGGTCGCGCCGAAGCCTTTGCCGGTCACGACGACGAGCCCGCCGGACTGCATCGCCACGTCGGCAATCAGCGGATTGCCGACCACGATGGTCGACACCTTCTCGGGCAGTTTCATGAGCGTGGCCTGATCGAGCGCGATGTCGAGCGTCTCGGCGGCTTTGGCAGGCAGCGGCAGCAGGAATGCCCCGGCAAGCAGCAGCCCGGCCAGAGTCGCGCTCGCGCGGCGCAATGTCTTCGCCTTCATCACAGCGTCTCCGGAAACTCTGTCTGCCGCTGGGTCAACGCATCCGCGTGGGCCGCCAGCGCCAATTTGACTGCAAATTGGTGAATGAAGTGCAAATGCAGCGTGTTCGTGGCGAACCGCGCCTGCTGATTCCATGAAGTTTTTAGCTTGCGCTACGGAATTTCTGTCAGCATGACCATCGTTGTTCCGAGCAATTCTTTGCTATACGCTAGTTGTCATGAATATTCGAGGGAGAGAATAAAACAATTGGTGACTTTTATACATTCCATTTTCACAGAAAGGCATTCTTAACCACGTCACTAACCTCAAGAATGACTGCGTATTTCCTCGGACGGATTAACGTTGTCGCAATTGGTGCCTGTTAACGTCCGGGACATCGCATCGGGTCAGATAACAACCCCGGGCGGAAAGTGCTCAGACAGCCACGTGTGGACCATAGGAGCCTACCCATGAAGACCCTTGTTACGCGTTTTGCGAAGGACGAGTCGGGCGCGACTGCCATCGAGTATGGCCTGATCGCCGCCGGCATCTCTGTTGCGATCATCACGGTCGTGCAGGGCCTCGGCACCAAGCTGAATACGACCTTCAGCAACATCACCGCCGCGATCAAGTAATACAGATCCGGCCAGCGCAAGTTCTAAAGGGCTCCGGCAGGTTTGCCGGAGCCTTTTTCGTTTGCGAATTGGGCGATCAGCCAAAAATACGAAAACTTTTCAAGATATATCAGTGAAAATACGTAGATTGGAACTCAAGGATTTTTCAAAGCTCGCACGTACGACTGGAAGACGCCGGGCACGGAGCCGGCAGACACTGTAAACTTCCAGGGAGATACTACCGATGACCATTCTGACGTCCTTCGCTCGCGACGAGTCGGGCGCAACCGCCATCGAATACGGCCTGATTGCCGCCGGTATCGCGGTCGCGATCATCACGGTGGTGCAGGGCCTCGGCACCAAGCTGAGCGACACCTTCACCAACATCACCGCCGCCATCAAGTAATCCTTCCCGCACGGCCAATCGGGAGCACGATCGGCGAAAAGCCGCTTCGGACAGGAACCGGAGCCGGCTTTCGCTGAATTTGCCCCGCGCCGCTAACCGATCCGCAACGCGCGTTGGCTATGGTCGGCCGAAGGGCTGGCGGCTCACGTGCCAGCCCGGCGGATTGGACTCATGATGGCCGATGCAATCAGGTTGCTGCTGTTTCCCGCGCTGATGGCCTTCGCGGCCTCGAGCGACCTGCTCACGATGACGATCTCCAACCGCGTCTCGCTGATTCTGGCAGGCAGCTTCTTCGTGCTCGCCTTCTGGACGGGCATGCCGCTCGGCGCGATCGGCATGCATGTGGCGGCCGGGCTCAGTGTGCTGGTCGTGACGTTCATTTTCTTTGCCCGCGGCTGGATCGGCGGCGGCGACGCCAAGCTCGCGGCCGCGACCGCGCTGTGGCTCGGCTTTGAACAATTGCTTAACTATCTCACCATCGCGTCGCTGCTCGGCGGCGTCCTGACGCTACTGATCATGCGCTTCCGCCTGATGCCCCTGCCCGCCCTGCTCGCCAACCAGGAATGGGCAAAGCGCCTGCACCGCATGGACGCCGGCGTGCCCTATGGCATCGCGCTCGCGGTCGCGGCGCTCTGGGTCTACGCCGATACGCCGCTGATGAAATCGCTCGGCATGTAGCCGGCGCGTACAGGCATTCACGCATCGTTAAATTCGCTGGCGCTGCCCGCTGCGAAATGCCGCGCGCGAGCACACCTGAATCCGCGCGCAAAATCCTGTGAAACAATCGGTTAACTCAAATTCGATACGCGCCATTAACCATGGATTGACGTTTCACTGGTGAAATCCAGATGTCGGCCGGGTTCGGCCACAGCGTCATTGTGGAAAGTGAAGCGTATGAAAGCCGCGCGTCTCGTGGTTCTTGTGGTTGCGGTTGCGGCTGGTGGCGTTGCGGCGCTGCTGGCCGGACGGGGCGGCGACGAGCCGGCGCCTGCTTTGCCCGTCGCAGCCGTCAAGATGGACACCGTCGACATTCTCGTCGCGCGCGGCGACATCGCGCTCGGCCAGGCGATTTCCGCTCAAGACCTGCAGTGGCAGCAATGGCCGACGCAGGCGGCAAGCCCCGCCTTCGTGCGCAGGACCGACAAGCCCGATTCGATCGAACAGCTTTCCGGCGCCATCGCGCGCTCGCCTTTCGTCGCCGGCGAGCCGATCCGCGAGGCGAAACTGATCAAGGCCAACGGGTCGGGCTACATGGCCGCCGTGCTCGACAAGGGCATGCGCGCGATTTCGACCGAGATTTCGCCCGAAACCGGCGCCGGCGGGTTCATTCTGCCGAACGACCGCGTCGACGTGATCCTGTCGCGGCGCGACCGCGAAGCCGAAAAGAGCGGCTCCACCGAGTCGCACATCAGCGAAACCATCCTGTCCAACATCCGCATTCTCGCAATCGACCAGACACTCGGCGAGAAAGACGGCCAAAAGGTCGTGATCGGCAAGACCGCGACGCTCGAACTCTCGCCGCGCCAGTCCGAGACGCTCGCACTGTCGCGTCAGCTCGGCACGCTCTCGCTCGCGCTGCGCAGTCTCGCGGATGCCGGCGAAGTGACGCTGCCGGACGACGGTGCCGCGGGACGGAAAGCCGGAATCAACACGGTGCGCTTCGGCGTCAGCACCACGTCCATGCCGAAATGAGTTTTGTAGGGGATGAGTGATATGGCGACGCGTAAACTGACTCGGGCCGCGCTCACCGCGATGCTCGCCGCGGCGTGCTTCGGCGCAGCGCTTGACGCGCGCGCCGCGGAACCCAACGGCTTCGTGCCGGCGCCGACCGGATCGATCCAGGTGGTCGGCTCGGATTCCTCGTCGCGCTTCGTGCAGCTCGGCATCGGCAAGTCGGTCGTGATCGACCTGCCGCGCGACATCAAGGACGTGCTGGTCGCGGAGCCGAAATTTGCCAACGCCGTCGTACGCTCGACACGGCGCGCTTATCTGATCGGCGTCGCGGTCGGACAGACCAACATCTATTTCTTCGACGCCGAAGGCAAGCAGATCGCCGGCTTCGACGTGGCCGTGACGCGCGACCTCAACGGCGTTCGTGCGATGCTGCAGAAGCTGCTGCCGCACGCGGATGTACGCGTCGACGGCGTCGGCGAGGGCGTCATGCTGTCGGGCACGGTCGCCAACGCTGCGGAATCTGCGCAGGCCGCCGACGTTGCCGCCAAGCTGGTCGGCAGCGCCGACAAGGTGGTCAACAATCTCAACGTCCGCGGCCGCGACCAGGTGATGCTCAAGGTCACCGTCGCCGAAGTGCAGCGCGACGTGATCAAGCAGCTCGGCATCGATCTCAACGGCGGCTTCAGATACGGAACCGCGGTCATCGACTTCAACAACTCCAATCCCTTCACGGCACTCGGCCAGCCGCTGGTCGCGGGCAACGGCATCGCGGGCACCTTCCTCAACAGTGGCGGGAGCGGCATACAGGCCACACTGCGTGCGATGGAACGGGCCGGCATCATCCGCACGCTCGCGGAGCCGAATCTGACGGCGATCTCGGGCGAGAGCGCGAGCTTCCTGGCCGGCGGCGAGTTTCCGGTCCCGGCGGGCTACCAGTGCGACCCGCAGACCCGCGTCTGCCAACTCTCGATCCAGTTCAAGAAGTTCGGCGTCGGCCTCAACTTCACGCCCGTGGTGCTGTCGGAAGGCCGCATCAGCCTTAAGGTACTCACTGAAGTCTCCGAGCTTTCCGGCGAGAACGCCGTTCAGCTTGTGGGTGGCGGCGGGGGTACGCAGACAATTCCGTCGATCAAGACCCGCCGCGCCGAGACCACGCTGGAGATTCCGTCCGGCGGCTCGCTTGCCATGGCGGGCATGATCCAGGAACAGACCAAGCAGAGCATCAGCGGCCTGCCCGGCCTGATGCAGCTGCCCGTGCTCGGCACGCTGTTCAAGAGCCGCGACTACGTCAATCGCCAGACCGAGCTGATGGTGATCGTCACGCCTTACATCGCGCGCGCCGTGGCACAAAAGGACCTGTCGCGGCCGGATGACGGCTTCGCCGACTCGTCCGATCCCGCCGCCTTTCTGCTCGGGCGCCTCAACCGCATCTACGGCGCGCCAGGCAAGCCGAACCCGGCGCCGGCCTACCACGGCAAGTACGGTTTCATTCTGGATTGATGGACGCGACGGGGACCAATGACATGAAAAAACTTCCGCACCTCGCGCGCGCCCTCGCGTTCGTCAGCCTCGCGGCACTGCTGGCCGGCTGCAAGACGACGTCATCGACGGACGATGTCACGGCGAGCGCTCCGAGCGATTACCGCCTGCGTCACCCGATTGCGGTGCGCGAGAAGACGCAGACGATGACGGTCTTCGTCGGCGACCGCCGCGGCGGCCTGACGCCGGCGCAGCGCGGCGAAGTCGGCGCCATTGCCTCGAACTGGCGCCAGGATGCGACCGGCGGCATCGTGATTGAAATTCCGGTCGGCGCCAGCAACGAGCGCGCGGCGACCACGGCGGCGCGTGAGATCCGCTCCATCCTCGGCGCAGCCGGCGTGCCGCGCCATGCGATCGAAATCCGGCCCTACCCGATTGCCGAGCCGACCCGGCTCGGCACGGTCCGCATCAATTATCCGCGGATGGCGGCGGAGACCGGTCCGTGTGGGCTGTGGCCAAACGACCTCGGCCCGACCTACGACCCTGCTTACTGGTCGAACAAGCCGCACTGGAACCATGGTTGCGCCACCCAGCGCAACCTTGCGGCGCAAGTCGACAATCCGGCCGACCTCGTGCAGCCGCGCGCCGAAGGACCCGTGCTCGCGTCACGCCGTACGACCGTCATCGACAAGTACCGCAAGGGTGAAGCCACCGCGACCGTCTATCCGGATGCCAATAAAGGCAAGATCAGCGACCTGGGCCAATGATCAAATTCGCACTCAAAGGCGGCGATCAAAGCGCCGCACCCGCGGACGCGAGCGTGCAGGAAGAGCACATCGCGCCGGTGCCGCGCATCTCGATCCAGGCGTTCTGCGCCTCGGCCGACACCGCGGCCGCCATGCAGGCGGCGAGCGAAGACCGCCGCATGACCAAGGCGCATCTGAAGATCCAGATGGGCGGCATCCCGGCGGCGACCGAGGCCTACCGGGCATCGGCCACGCCGAACGTCGTCATCATCGAGTTGGACGGCCGCGGCGAGGAACTGCTCGGCGGCCTCGATATGCTGGCCGAGGTGTGCGACGCCGGCACGCGCGTCATCGCGATCGGCCACCTCAACGACATCGTGCTGTATCGCGAGATGGTGCGGCGCGGCGTCAGCGACTACATGATCGCGCCGGTCGGCCCGGTCGATCTCATCCGCGCGATCTCGGGCCTGTTCCACGCCGTCGACGCCAAGCCGGTCGGACGCACGCTCGCGGTCGTCGGCGCCAAGGGCGGCGTCGGCGCGTCCACGGTCGCACACAATATCGCATGGGCGATCGCGCGTGACGTGCACCTCGATGCCGTCGTCGCCGACCTCGACCTGCCGTTCGGCACCGCCGGGCTCGACTTCAACCAGGACCCGCCACAGGGCATCGCCGACGCGGTGATGTCGCCGGATCGCATCGACACCGCCTTCGTCGACCGCCTGCTGTCGAAGTGCACGGACCATCTGAGCCTGCTGGCGGCGCCCGCGACGCTCGACAAGGTCTATGACTTCGGCGCCGAGGCGTTCGATTCCACCTTCGACGTACTGCGCGCGACCGTGCCGTGCATCGTGCTCGATGTGCCGCATGTGTGGACCGGCTGGGCGAGACGCACCCTGATCGGCGCCGACGACATTCTGATCGTCGCGGCGCCCGATCTTGCGAATCTGCGCAACACCAAGAACCTGATCGATCTCCTGCGCGCGGGCCGTCCGAACGACACCCGCCCGCAATACTGCCTGAACATGGTGGGCGTGCCGAAGCGCCCCGAGATCAAGGCGAGCGACTTCGCCAAGGCGCTGGAATTCGATCCGATCGCCTCGATCCCGTTCGAGCCGCAGCTGTTCGGTACCGCCGCCAACAACGGACAGATGATCGCCGAGGTGTCCTCCGGCCACCGCGCGGCGGAAACCTTCCGCTCGCTCGCGCAGACACTGACCGGCCGCACCGAGACGAAACGGTCGCGGACGAGCCTGCTAACCCCGCTCATCGAAAAGCTCAGGCGCAAGCAGTCTTAAAGACGCGGAGACAAGCGTGTTCGGAAAGCGTTCCACATCGGGCCCTGACCTGCGCAGCCCGGCTCCTCCGCCGCCGGTGGCGGCGCCGGAGCCCGCGCGCGCGCCGGTGCCGGCGAGCGCCGGCGGGAGCGATGTCGGGCTTGCGCCGTTGCCCTCCGACGGGCTCGGTGCGTCGATCACGTCTCCGCCGCTCGCTCCTGGACGCGGCGGGCAGAAGCAGATCGTCCCGACCGCGCGCGACTCGCGCCGCTCGGAATCCTACTACGAGGTCAAGGGCGCGATCTTCTCGGCCCTGATCGAGGCGATCGACTTGTCGCAACTCGCGCGGCTCGATGCCGAATCCGCGCGCGAGGAAATCCGCGACATCGTCAACGAGATCATCGCGATCAAGAGCATCGTGATGTCGATCGCCGAGCAGGAAGAGCTGCTCGACGACATCTGCAACGACGTTCTCGGCTACGGTCCGCTCGAGCCGCTGCTGGCGCGCGACGATATCGCCGACATCATGGTGAACGGCGCCAACACGGTTTACATCGAAGTCAACGGCAAGATCCAGCAGACCAATATCCGCTTCCGCGATAATCAGCAGCTCCTGAACATCTGCCAGCGCATCGTCAACCAGATCGGCCGCCGCGTCGACGAAGCCTCGCCGATCTGCGACGCGCGCCTGCCCGACGGCTCGCGCGTCAACGCGATCGTGCCGCCGCTCGCGATCGACGGGCCTTCGCTCACCATCCGCAAGTTCAAGAAGGACAAGCTCACCCTCGATCAGCTGGTCAAATTCGGCTCGATTTCGAAGGAGGGCGCGGACATCCTGCAGGTCATCGGCCATTGCCGCGCCAACGTGCTGATTTCCGGCGGCACGGGCTCGGGCAAGACCACCCTGCTCAACTGCCTGACGTACTACATCGAAAACGACGAGCGCATCATCACCTGCGAGGACGCCGCCGAACTGCAGCTCCAGCAGCCGCATGTGGTGCGCCTGGAAACCCGCCCGCCCAATCTCGAGGGCGAGGGCCAGGTCACGATGCGCGATCTGGTCAAGAACTGCCTGCGTATGCGCCCCGAACGCATCATCGTCGGCGAGGTGCGCGGACCGGAAGCCTTCGACCTGTTGCAGGCGATGAACACCGGCCATGACGGCTCGATGGGCACGCTGCACGCCAACACGCCGCGCGAGGCGCTCTCGCGCCTCGAATCGATGATCACCATGGGCGGCTACACGCTGCCCTCGAAAACCATCCGCGAGATGATCTGTTCCTCGGTCGACGTCGTGATCCAGGCCGCGCGCCTGCGTGACGGCTCGCGCCGCATCACCCACGTCACCGAAGTGATGGGCATGGAAGGCGACGTGATCATCACGCAGGACGTCTTCATCTACGAAATGCTGGGCGAGGACGCACACGGCAAACTGATCGGCCGCCACCGCTCGACCGGCATCGGCCGCCCGCGCTTCTGGGAACGCGCGCGCTACTTCGGCGACGAGGAGCGGCTCGGCGCCGCGCTCGATGCCGCCGAAGTCGCCGGCGAACCCTACAAGGGCTGAGGCACCCGTCATGCAGATGCAGACGTTTGCCATGTTCTTTCTGGTCGCGCTCGCGGCCGGCGGGATGATCTGGGTTTTCGTCTATCCGATCCTGTCGGGCGAGCGCAAAGCCGAGCAACGCCAGGAAAGCTTCGTGCGCAGCGAGCCCGCCGCGCGCGTCGCCGCCGCGACCCGCGCCGGTCCCAAAGTGCGCCGCGATCAGATCGAGGAGACCCTGAAGGAGCTCGAGGTCCGGCAGAAGAAGCAGAAGAACCTGCCGTTGGCGATGCGCATCTCGCAGGCGGGCCTGAGCTGGAGCAAGCGGCAATACATCCTGATCAGCGTGGCGATCGGCGCAGCGCTGTTCGTCGTGATCTTCCTCGTCGGCGGCGGCCTGCTGGCGGCCGCCGGGGCCGGTTTTGCGGGCGGATTCGGCGTGCCGCGCTGGCTGCTCTCGTTCCTGAAGAAGCGGCGCGAGAACAAGTTCCTGCACAATTTCCCCGACGCGGTCGACGTAATCGTGCGCGGCGTCAAGGCCGGTCTGCCGCTCGGCGACTGCCTGCGCATTATCGCCAGTGAATCGCAGGAACCCGTGCGTAGCGAGTTCAAGACCATCGTCGAGGCGCAGACCGTCGGCATCTCGATGGGCGATGCCTGTGCCAAGCTGTTCGAGCGCATGCCGCTGCCAGAGGCGAACTTCTTCGGCATCGTGGTTTCGATTCAGCAGCGCGCCGGCGGCAATCTGTCGGAAGCGCTCGGCAACCTGTCGCGCGTGTTGCGCGACCGCAAGAAGATGAAGGCCAAGATCCAGGCGATGTCGATGGAAGCAAAGGCTTCCGCCGTCATCATCGCGGCGTTGCCGTTCTGCGTGATGATTCTCGTCTACATCTCAAGCCCGAACTACATCGAGCTGCTTTGGACGCATCCGACCGGCCGGCTGATGATGGCCTGCAGCGCGGCGTGGATGTCGGTCGGCGTCTTCGTGATGAAGAAGATGATCAATTTCGACTTCTAAGGGACTGTGCCGTGCTCGAATTGTTCATCGACAAACTGCACGAACCCAAATTCATGGCGAGCATTTTCGCCGCCATTGCCGCGATGGCGACCGTGCTCACGCTCGCCATGCCGCTGCTCGCGCGCAACGATCTCAACCGCCGCATGAATGCCGTGTCGGTCGAGCGCGAGAAGCTGCGCCAGCGCGAGCGCGAGCGGCTTGCGCGCGGCGACAAGGTGCAGCTGCGCCAGTCGCCCAAGCAGTACATGAAGCGCGTGGTCGACCAGTTCAACCTCGGCAAGTGGGTCGGCCAGGAGGAGGCACGCGACAAGCTGATCCAGGCCGGCTATCGCGGCAACGCGCCCTACGTGACTTACCTGTTCTTCCGCATGGTCTCGCCGATCGTCGCCTTCGCGGTGTCGGCGTTCTACATCTTTTTCGTTCTGCAGATGGACCGGCCGCCGATGATCAAGCTCGGCATGTGCTTGTTCGCGGCGTTCGTCGGCATGCAGGTGCCGTATTTCTTCTTGAAGAACAAGATCGGGAAACGCCAGCTCTCGATCCGGCGCGCGTTTCCCGACGCGCTCGACCTGCTCCTGATCTGCGTTGAATCCGGCATGTCGATCGAAGCGGCGTTTCGCAAGGTGAGCCAGGAGATCGGCTCGCAATCGATTCCGCTCGCCGAGGAACTCACGCTCACCACCGCCGAACTGTCCTACCTGCAGGATCGCAAGGTTGCATATGAAAATCTCGCCAAGCGCACCGATCTCGAGGGCGTCAGGGCGGTATGCGTCGCCCTGCAACAATCCGAGCGCTACGGCACGCCGCTCGGGCAGACACTGCGCGTGATGGCGCAGGAAAACCGCGACATGCGCATGTCGGAAGCCGAGAAGAAGGCGGCCGCGCTACCGCCCAAGCTTACCGTTCCGATGATCCTGTTCTTCCTGCCGGTGCTGTTCATCGTCATCCTGGGCCCGGCCGCGATCAAGGTGATGGCGATCCAGTAGCCATGCTAGGGCCGCCAGACAATCAGGCCACGATCGGCGGCTCCATCAGGCGCGGGCGCAATTTCTCTTCCGGCTCGAATATTCGCTCCGCGTCGGCCGGGACCGTCAGATAGTAAGTGCGGCGCAATCCGAGAAAGGTGCGGGTGGGTTCCGCGGTCTGGACGACGCCGGGTGCAAGCTTCCATTTGCGGCACACGGTCCTCAGGCCGATCGGATAGATGATGACCTTGTCTTTGGTCACATGGAAACGCGTGAAGCACTTGTAGTCCTCGATCGCTTGAGTGGAGAGCACCTCCTGATCGTGCCCGTCGAACAGTACGTTCGCGAGCAGGAGATAGATCGCCATCAGGTACGTGCCGGGTAACGCACCGATCAGGCCGGTCAGGAAGTGGGTGAGCCAGTTCCAGGGGCAGATTTGCGCAACCAGATACATCAGCACGAGCGCGATCATGATGTGCCCGGCACCGTGCAGGAGGCCCAGAACGCCAAGCCCGATCTTCTTCCACAGCGGCGAGCCCGCCCGTTTCGTCATGAAGGCAAACGCGCCACAACCGATGACAATGAACAGCGTGAAGAAGAAGATCAGCGGACTGCGCGTGAAGATCGCCCACCACGCGCCGAACAGGCCCGGACAGGCGTCCGCGGTGCATCCGCCGGTGCGCAAGTAGTCGAGTAGCGTCGGCGCCTCCCACGGCAAGGTGTTCAGTGCCTCGCTGACCGACTGCATAAACCAGCTGTAGAGCCAATAAATCCCCCCCACTGCCAGCGCGAAACGCGGATTTTGCGGCAGCAGCTTCCAGATCACCGATGGGCGCAGCGCTTTCGATTCGTCCTCTGTCGGCGTCGTGCATTGGCGCTGGAATACTTTCCGCGTCGACCGCTGCAGATCGAGCGCGTCAGGCAATCCGTAGGTGCCATGCAGGAACGCACCGCCGCCGCCGCAGGTGATCAACTGGCCATTTCCATCGCTACCCTGATAACGCGCATAGTGGTGCAGATCGCCGGCAATCTTGACCGGGATGGTCGCCTTGCGGCCGCTTATCAGGCGCTCCAGATACATCATGTTCTTGTGCGACTGACCGACGGTCTCTTCGCCAATCCGGCCCGCCTCGATCCACGTCGGTTCCGGACTGACAATGATGACGCGATCGCCCTCGTTCAGAAGTTTCGCCACGCTCTTGAAGTACTCGACCTGCGGGACATCGAGATCGGACTCGAGCTGCACGTCGAGGCCCCAGACCCACCAGCGATGCGGCAACTGGATCGCGAAATAGCTGCGCGTCTGCGTCGCGGTCCACTGGCCGACCCAGCGCCCCTTCTGGCAGAACAACCGGATGAACGAGGTCAGGCCGTCGTACCAGTCGTGGTTACCCGGTAACGCATAGACGGGCGTGCGTTCATTATCGTCATAGCTCTTGGCGCGCGCCGCGTAGCAGGGACCTTCCATCCGATGGCGGTAGTTCTCCGCCGAAGCTACCGGATAAACTTGGTCGCCGCCGAGAACTGCGAATTCACCGCGCGGCAGCTTCACCGAATCGCCGCCCGCCGCGGTTTCGACCTCCAGCAAGTCCTGCCCGGCAAGGTAGGCGATCGAATAGGTCGGGTTCCAGCCGTCGCCGGTATCGCAGATATAGTCGAACCACACTTCGTCCTTCTTGCTGTGGTCGAAGAACAGCGCCTTAGGGTCGCTCGGATAAAGCGCGGCGAGCGTCTCTCGCTTGTCGGCGAACGATCCGAACAGTCCGGCAAGAACGGTGAGCAGTCCCGTTCGTGTGATGTCTATCGGATCGAGCCAGCTTGTCGCCGGCCACTGCTGGATTTCAGCCTTCCGCGGCGGTTTGCCTGCATTCGCCATGACAATCGGCCCCCTGAATGCGCCCAGTGAATACAACCTTAGCAGTTACGCTCCCCCCGGCAAGTTGCCGCGTTGGCGTCAGCCGGCACTGCAAGAGGGGGGAAGAACGCGGGCGTCTGAACGTCCATGCGCAGGGGACTTCATCGGGATCTCGGAACCCGGCCGCGATCGGGATGGCGATCCGATAGCGCTGAACGCTCAGAATCCCGCGGATGCGCGGTCTTCGTTGACCGTCATGCCGGCATGCTTGCGCCGCGCCGTGTTGACGATTTCGCCGGGACGGTCGTCCGGAGTCCGGCCTTGAAGTCACAAGCCGCCACACGCTGAGATAATTCGGCTGCACTTCCATGCGCGCCGCATGCGGCCCGCGCATCAGGGTCGCGTGCAGCCTGGGCAGGTTGTAGCAGGGCACGTAAAAGAGCAGGTGATGCTCGAGGTGATAATTGACGAAATACGGCGCGATCAACGCGCGCTCGATCACGTTCGCCTTGGTGGTGCGCGTGTTGCGCAGCGGATCGTCTCCGTCCGGTATCACGGCGTGCTCCGCGATGTTGCGGATGCGCGTGATCACCATCTGCCAGGTGAGCAGCGGAACGACCCACAGTAGCGGGTAGGCCCACCACACGCCGGCGAGTGCGAGCGCGGCAAACAGAACTGCATTGGCGGCGATCTGCGGCCCAAGCTTGTCGGCAAAATGCCGGGCGCGCTGCCGCCACGGCCACGCCGGATCGCCAAGGGCATTGAGGAGTTGCGCCTTGCGCTGCTCGTAGCCGGTCTGGCCTGAGATATCGCGCCAGAACTTGCGGCGATAACTCGCCTAGGTGATCGGAAAGTGCGCCGAGAGGATCAGGTCGGGGTCGTCGTGCTGTTGCGTGCGCGCGTGATGGGTAAGATGATAGGCTCGGTAGGCGACCGTATCGGCGAACACCGGATAGGCGCAGAACCACTGGCTCAGTGCCATGTTGCGCGCTTCGTTGCGCGAGAAGCAGCCGTGCGCGCCATCGTGCATCAGGATCGCAAGGCCGAGCTGGCGCGAGCCGATCAGCACGACTGCGACGATATAGGTCAGCGGATTGGGGAAGATTGCGACCAGCGCGATCGAGCCGAGGATCACCGCCCAGGCATGCGCGATCAGCGCAATGCCTTTCCACTCGACGCGTTCGCGCAGCACGGCCAGTTCGCCGGATGCGAGCAGTTCACGGGCTGGAATGCGGAGAGCGGCCGAGGCAGACATCGCGAACCTCCACGCTGCCGAAATAGCAGCCGGCAGCCGCGAAGGCAAAGCCTTCGTGGCGTGGCGGTTCCGCGATAGACGGTTACGACCCGCCTTCTTCAACCGGGTCGACCCCGTCGACCGTGCGGGAGCGGATGGTCTTCTTCAGGTTCGCGTTGCCCTTCTGTGCCAGCATCTGGCGCAGGTAGGCGACATTCGCTGCCGTCTCACTTCTCGTGAATCAACCGCAAGGCGTCGAGCGCAGGCGTCGCGTGATCGAGGAATACGCGGACGCTGCGCGGCATGTGGCGCACGCTCGGCACCACAAGATGGACGGGCAACGCGGGCCCTTCGAACTCCCGCAAGAGCCGCACCAGTGCGCCTGACGCATAGTCCTCGGCGACCTGATAGGAGAGTGTCCGCCCGATCCCGCGTCCTGCCCTGATCGCAACCAGCAGCGCGTCGACTTCCGTGGTCATTAGTCGCGGTATCGGACGCACCACCAGATCGCGCCCGGACGATCGGAAGCGCCATTCGACTGGCGACGGCCTGGTCCAGTTGTGCACGATGTCGTGCCTGGTGAGGTCTCTGGGGGTCTGCGGCCGCCCGCGCCGCGCAATGTAGTCTGCGCTGGCAGACAAAACCATGCGGACGTGACCAACCCGTCGCGCAATCAGTCCGGCCTGGTTCATCGGCCCGATTCGAATCGCGACGTCGATCCCCTCCTCGATCAGGTCGAGATTGCGATTGCCCAGCACCAGATCCACGCGCATGCCCGGATGGGCATCGAGGAAGTCGAACACCAGCGGCGCGACATGCATGCGTCCGAACAGTGCTGGCGCCGTGACACGCAACAGGCCGCTGATCGGTGCCTGCCGATTCTCCTTCAGCCGTTCCACCGCCTGCTCATAATCGGCGAGGAGTTGACGCGCGTGCAGGGCAAGCCGGCGCCCGGCTTCGGTCGGCGTGAGCTGGCGTGTCGAGCGCTGCACCAGCCGCGTGCCGACGCGTTCCTCCAGGGCAGCGAGCGTGCGCGTGACCGCAGGCGGCGACCGGCGCAACCGGCGCGCGGCGCCCGCAAGGCTGCCGGCGTCGAGGATTGCCGCAAGAACTGCCAATTCGTCGAGGCGGTCCATCGATTATTCCATAATTTGCAAGAGTGAGTTTCATTCTATTAATCTTTAGCGCGTGGAGCGCAAGACCTATTCCACCACGACGCGCGCGATGCCGGCGGCATTGCCCACACGGATCGAGGTGAACCATGGCGCAACATGTACGCTTCCGGCCGGTCAGCGGCGGACCCGACGACGCCTATCGCAACTTCGACGGTGCCGGGATCGTCAGCCTTGCCTTCGCGCTGAACGATTGGTGGGTTCAACGGTGGCGCCAAACGTTGTCCGCCGCCGAAGCCCTGCGGCGCACGCGCGTGATCCCGTTCAGCCTCACATTGCTGGCCGCGATCGAATGCGGCGGCGCAGTGGCGGCGGAAGTGCCAGCGGGTCTGGTTTGCGGCGGCGACTATGGTTGCGTCGCCAATACCTCCACGCCGATATCGACGGCCGTGCGCATAGAGCCCCCGCAAGACCGCCAATCGCCAGCCGATGGAGCCGGCGTCGGCGACAGCAACCGATGCACCGAAACGCCGATCGAGATCACGGCCCCTTCATCGGAGGATCGAGATTTTATCTGCCGGGCCGCGGCCGATGCGCTCAGGCTGGTCGGCCGCTGCGGTATCGCTCCGCGTTGGACGCTCCATCTTGAGACCATGCCTGAGGTCCGACATCCGCTGGGCCGGGTCGTTCTCGGGCTTCTCGACACGAAGCGGCAGCGCATTCTCGTCACTCAGGCGGCAAGCCTGGCGCCACTACTCGAGGAAACGCCCTACGCCGCTCTGCCGGCGCGCGCCTTCTACCGCAGCCTCATCGTCCATGAGGTCGTGCATGCCGTCATGGACCAGAATTTGAAGCGCCCGGCCTCAACCCATGCCGCTTACGAGTATCCGGCCTACGCGCTCCAGATCGAGTCGCTTGATCCAGAAGATCGTGACCTTTTCCTGGCCTCGTTCGATCAAGCGGCCCAAGTGTCCGACGCACTGTTCAACGATGTCGTTCTCTTCTTCGATCCGTATCTCTTTGCGGCGCGGGCCTATCGTCATTTCAAAGCCTCAGCGGACGGATGCGCACGCCTGAACGGCCTCTTGCAAGGCGATGTGCCTTTCATCGTCTCGCTGGAGATGCAATAGACGGAACGAGACGCGATAGCGCTTACGACCCGCCCTCTTCGACCGGGTCGAGCCCGTCGACCGTGCGGGAGCGGATGGTCTTCTTCAGGTTCGCGTTGCCCTTCTGTGCCAGCATTTGGCGCAGATAGGCAACATTCGCCGACGCCTCGCTCGGCGGCAGGTCGGCGCGCGCGATGCGCTCGGCTTCCGCGAAACGGCCTTGCAACCCGACCACCAGCGCGAAGTTCTGCCGCACGCGCTTGTCGACGCTGCCGCTCGCGGAGGCGCGCCGCAACGTTTCCTCGGCGCGTTTGAGGTCCTTCGAAAGCGCATAGGAGAGCCCGAGATTGGACAGCACCGAGGGCTCGTCCGGCATGATCTTGAGCGCGCTCGCATAGTAGCGCTGCGCCTCGCCGTGGCGCCCCATCTGATCGAGCACCGCGCCCTGCACCGAGAGAATGCGCCAGTCCGGCTGGTCGGGCGAATGCGCGCGCTCCAGCACGTCGAGCGCCTGCTTGAGATTGCCAGCGTCCGCAAGTGCGCGGCCGTAGGCGCCGAGCAGCGTCTTGTTGTGCGGATTGTGCAGCGCCGCCGTTTCCAGAACGGCGGCGGCCTGCGCGCGCTGGCCGGTTGCGCGCAGCGCCTGCGCGTAGCGGATCGCATTGTCGGCATCGCGCGGATCGGCGCGGAATTTCTCGCCGAGCGCCTCGCCTTCGCGACGCCATTCGGCATCGCTGCGCTGCGCGGTGCTCGACGAAATCGAGCCGGTCGTGTCGGTCGCACCGATGGTCTTGCAGCCGGCAAGCGCGAGCGCCGTCAAGGCCACAGTTGCAAGGATGCGAACGCGAGAAGCCACGCCTACAATCATGATGCTGCTCCGCCGGCGGCGCCCCGGTCCGCCAGCCCGCTCCAGCAATAGATCGTTAACCCTAAGGCTTGGTTAATCGGCCTCTTTCCGGCGGCTTGGCGGGCGTGCTAGCTGGCGGGCTTGCGGGGATTTTCCATGCATCCAGCGCTGGTTTCACCGGGCGGCGCGGCGCCGGTTCCGATCTGGTTTGTGGCGAGCGACACCTACGCGCGGGTGCGCGAGCAACTTGGCGCCGCGGCGCGGCGGTTTGCCGAGAGCGCGAAGTTCGAGCCGAAGCCCGGACAGTCGCTGCTCTTGCCCGGTACCGACGGAACGGTCACCGCTGTGCTGTTCGGACTGGAGGCTGCCGACAAGCCCGACAAGGATCGTTTCCTGCCGGGCCGCCTGCCGGGCCTGCTGCCTGCTGGTGTCTACCGTTTCGCCAATGCGCCGCACGATACGCGGCTCGCAGCGCTGGCCTTCGCGCTCGGCTCTTACAAATTCACCCGCTACCGCAAGGCGGAACCAGGCGGCGCGCAACTAGAAATTCCCGACGGTATCGATGGCGCGGACCTTTCGCGCATCGCCGAGGGCGTGACGCTGGCGCGCGACCTGATCAATACGCCGGCCAACGATCTTGGACCCGCTGAGCTCGCGGAGGCGGCGCGCGCGCTCGCAGACCGCCATGGCGCCACGTTCCGCACAATCGTCGGCGACGAGTTGTTGAAGCAGAATTTTCCATTGATCCACGCGGTCGGACGCGCGGCGGCGCGCGCGCCGCGCCTGATCGACTTCACGTGGGGCGATCCAGCAGCGCCGAAAATCACGCTGGTCGGCAAGGGCGTCTGCTTCGATACCGGCGGGCTCGACATCAAGTCCGACGCCGGTATGCTCAACATGAAGAAGGACATGGGCGGTGCCGCGTGCATGCTTGCGGCCGCGCACATGATCATGGACGCGAAGCTCAAGGTGCGGCTGCGCGTGCTGGTCCCGGCGGTCGAGAACGCCATCTCGGGCGATGCGTTCCGCCCGCTCGATATCTACCGGTCGCGCCGGGGCATAACGGTCGAGATCGGCAACACCGATGCCGAGGGCCGGCTGGTGCTCGCCGATGCGCTCGCGCTCGCCGACGAGGAGGCGCCCGAGCTGATCGTCGACATGGCGACGCTCACCGGTGCGGCGCGCGTCGCGCTTGGGCCGGAGCTGCCGCCGCTATTCACGCATGACGACACGCTGGCGGCCGACCTGGCGCGGCATGGGCACGCCGAGCGCGATCCGATGTGGCGCCTGCCGCTGTGGCGCCCCTACGAGTCGCTGCTCGATTCCAAGACCGCCGATATCAGCAACGTCGGCGGGGCGCAGGCGGGCGCGATCACGGCTGCGCTGTTCCTCAACCGCTTCGTCACCGCCGCCAAGGCGTGGGCGCATTTCGACATCTTCGCGTGGACGCCGAGCGCCAAGCCGGCGCGGCCCGACGGCGGCGAGTGCCAGATCGCGCGCGCTCTCTATGCGCTGCTGAGGGAACGGTACTCCTAGCCCGTCATCACCGGGCCGCGCCGAAGGCGCGAGACCCGGTGATCCCGATAGAGTGCTCTCCTAAGCGGGATCGCCGGGACAAGCCCGGCGATGACGAGCTTGTTAAATCCCCCTCGCTCTGAAACAATTCGGCCCCGAAACGATCTCGGTGGACACCATGGCCGTCGAGATGCGGCCCTCCCAGGCCTTGAAACTATTGCAGGATTTCTCGCTGACGCTCGTCACCGACGGCGAGGCGGACCTCTCGGCGCGCCAGCTCGCCATCCTGCTCACGATTTATTTGGAGCCTCCGCCGCACACTGTGCGCGGGCTCGCCGCGAAATTGAAAGTGACCAAGCCGGTGATCACGCGCGCACTCGACACGATGGGGAAGCTTGGGCTGGTCTCGCGCCGGCGCGACGAGACGGACCGGCGCAACGTTGTGATCCAGCGCACGCCGAAGGGCGCGCTTGCGGTCGAGCGGTTCGGCGACGTGCTGATCGGCAAGGCCAGGGAGTTGCCGCGGTGAGTTTCGATCCGCGCGTCACGCCCGCCCGGCCCGACCTCGCGGCGAAACACCTCGAAGGCAAGGTGCCGGCGGCGCGCTTCGTTACGGGCGAGGAGCGCGAGGTGATCGACGCGCAGGCGCCGGTGCGCGCCGAACCCGCGCCGGACTCGCCGCTCGTGACCGAAGCGCTGATGGGCGAACGCGTCACGATCTACGAGTTCAACGACGAAGGCTGGGCGTGGGGGCAACTCGCCGATGACGGTTATGTCGGATGGCTGCCGGCGAACGCGCTGCTGGCGCCGCAGGCCAAGCCGACGCACAAGGTGACGGCGCTGCGAACGCTCGCGTTTCCCGGGCCTTCGATCAAGCTGCCGCCGGCCGTGACGCCGCCGCTCGGCGCCAGGCTCACGGTGCTGCGGGAGCAGGATCGTTTCGCGGTTTCACCGGCCGGCTTCCTCCCGGCGCGGCATCTGGCGCCGCTCGATCAGCACGAAACGGATTTCGTCGCGGTGGCGGAGCGCTTTCTTGGGGTCCCGTATCTGTGGGGCGGGAAGACCAATTACGGGCTCGATTGCTCGGGACTGGTGCAGGTGTCGCTCAACGCCTGCGGCATTCCCTGCCCGCGCGACAGCGACATGATCGAGCGTCAGATGGGTCATGCAATCGACATCGCGCAGGCGAGGCGCGGCGACCTGGTGTTCTGGAAAGGTCATATGGCGATCGTGCGCGAGGAGGGCACGATCGTGCACGCGAACGCATTTCACATGGCGGTCGCGGTCGAGCCGATCGCCGAGGCGATCGCCCGCATTGCAGCGTCGGGCAGCGACGTCACCAGCGTGAAGCGGCTTTAGTAACCGGTACCGCGGTCGACCACATTCTCCAGCGGCTCGCCGCGTTCATGGCGCGCGATCTGCTCGGCGACATAAACCGAGATCGCGTCCGGATCGGTGTCGGCCGCGTTGTGCGGTGACAGCGTCACCTTCGGGTGCGACCAGAACGGGCTGTCCGCCGGCAGCGGCTCGGCGTGAAACACATCGAGCGTCGCGGCGAGCAGCGTTCCGTCGTCGAGCGCCGCCAGAAGATCGTCCTCGTTCTGCAATCCACCGCGGCCCGCATTGATGATGACCGGACCGCCGAGCTTGCCGTCGCGCGCGAGCTTCGAGAAGGTGCGGCGATTGAGGATGCCGCGCGTTTGCGGCGTCAGCGGCAACAGGCAGACCAGCACGTCGGTGCGCGCGAGAAAATCGCTCGAGCTGGCTTTCGCCCGCGAAGCATTTGATGCCGGGGATCGATTTCCAGGTGCTGCTCCATCCCGCCACATCGAACCCGATGCGCGCCAGCACTTCCGCCGCGTCGCGCCCGAGCACACCGAGCCCCATGATGCCGACGCGCAGATCGCGCGCCGCCCATTGTAGCTTCGGCGCCCAGACTTTCCCGCGCTGGCTCTCCGCGTAATAGCCCTGGCGGCGGTGATGCATCAGCACATGCATCACGACGTATTCGGTCATGCGTTTGGTGAGGTCGTCGACCGCGACGCGCACCAGCGGCACCGGCGGCAGGGTCAGGTCGGAGACCACCGCATCGACCCCGGCGCCGAGATTGAAGATGACTTCGAGCTTGGGAAAGTCGCTGAGCGCGCCGGGCTTCGGCTTCCACACCGCCGCGTATTTCACCAGCAATGGGTCGATCGCATCGTCGGGAACGAGCGCAACCGCACGGTCCGGACACACCCGCAGGAAACGCTCGCGCCAGCGCAGCGGCGCCCAGTTTTCCGTGCCGCCGGTGATGAGGAGAGCAAGCGCGCCGTTCACCACTCAGCGATCCCCACCAGCGCTGCGCATGGCCTCGGTCGCCGCTTCGATCGCCGCCTCGGCGTCCTGCGGCGCGGGAACCGCGTCGTCGAGCGCGACCCCCTCGGCGGCCTCCATATTGAACGCCGCCTCGAACAGCGCACGCGTGTAGTCGCTCTTCGGCCGCCGGAATATCTCGGCGGCCGCCCCCTCCTCCACCACCTTGCCGTTGCGCATGACGATCAGGCGGCTTGCAAGCGCGGCGACGACGCGCAGATCGTGCGAGATGAAGACGTAAGTGAGGTTGTGGCGCTTCTGCAGGTCGCGCAGCAGGTCGACGATCTGCGACTGGATCAGCATGTCGAGCGCCGAGGTCGGCTCGTCGAGTACCACGAAGGTCGGCTCCAGCACGATTGCGCGCGCGACCGCGATGCGCTGACGCTGGCCGCCGGAGAACTCGTGCGGGTAGCGGAAGCGCGTTTCGGGATCGAGCCCCACGTCACGCAGCGCCGCGATCACCCGCGCCTCGCGTTCATCAGGGGAAAGCTGGGGCTGATGCACCCACAGGCCTTCCTCGATGATGTCGGACACCGACATGCGCGGCGAGAGCGAGCCATAGGGGTCCTGGAACACGATCTGCATGTCGTGGCGGACCGGGCGCATCTCCTTGAACTTCAGGCCTTGCAGCTGCTTGCCCATGAACACGATCGGCCCGTCGGACGAGATCAGACGCAGGATCGCAAGGCCGAGCGTGGTCTTGCCCGAGCCGGACTCGCCGACGATGCCGAGCGTCTCGCCCTTGCGCACCGCGATGCTGACGCCGTCGACCGCCTTGATGTGGCCGACGACCTTGCGCATCACGCCGCGCTTGATCGGAAACCAGACCTTCAGATCGTCGGTCTGCGACCATCACCGGCGCATCCGGCTGGAGCGGCGCGGGGTCCGGTTTCGGCTCGGCGGCAAGCAGCGCGCGCGTGTAGGGATGTTGCGGCTTGTCGAACACGTCGGCGACCGGCCCGGTTTCGACGATCTTGCCGTCCTTCATGACGCAGACCACGTCGGCGATCTTGCGCACGATGCCGAGGTCGTGGGTGATGAACAGCATCGCCATGCCGAGCCGCGTCTGCAGCTCCTTCAACAGCTTGAGGATCTGCGCCTGCACGGTGACATCGAGCGCGGTGGTCGGTTCGTCGGCGATCAGCAGGTCCGGCTCGTTGGCGAGCGCCATCGCGATCATCACGCGCTGGCGCTGCCCGCCGGAAAGCTGGTGCGGATAGCTGGCGAGCCGGCCTTCCGGATCGGCGATGCCGCACAGGCCCAGCAGTTCGAGGATGCGCGCGCGCGCACGCTCGCCGGTGATCCCGCTGTGCAGCAGCAGGATCTCGCCGATCTGCTTCTCGATGGTGTGAAGCGGATTGAGCGAAGTCATCGGCTCCTGGAAGATGATCGTGATGTCGTTGCCGCGCACTTTGCGGATTTCATGCTCGGGCAAGCCGAGCAGCTCCTGCCCCTTGAAGTGCACCGTGCCGGAGGGATGGCTCGCCGCCGGATAAGGCAACAGCTTCATCACCGAGAGCGCCGTGACCGATTTTCCGGAGCCGGATTCGCCGACCAGCGCGACGGTCTCGCCCTTCTTCAGCTCGAACGAAATGCGGTCGACCGCGAGCAGTTGCCGGTCACCCTGGCGGAAGGCGACGGAGAGATCGCGGACGGAGAGGAGGGGTGAGGTCATGGCGTCCACGATATTCACCCAAACGTCTTGCGCGGATCGAACGCGTCGCGCACCGCCTCGCCGATGAAGATCAAGAGCGACAGCATGATCGCCACCGTGAAGAAACCGCATAAGCC
This sequence comes from uncultured Alphaproteobacteria bacterium, assembly GCA_963800695.1. Classification (GTDB taxonomy): domain Bacteria; phylum Pseudomonadota; class Alphaproteobacteria; order Rhizobiales; family Xanthobacteraceae; genus PALSA-894. The sequence goes on from CAWDCA010000002.1 coordinate 180,437, forward strand.
CCAGCCACGGCGCCTGGATATTGGCCTTGCCCTGCGAGAGCAATTCGCCGAGCGAGGGCGAGCCGGGCGGCAGGCCGAAGCCGAGGAAGTCGAGCGCGGTGAGCGTCATGACCGAGCCGGAGACGATGAACGGCAGGAACGTCATCGTCGCCACCATCGCGTTCGGCAACAAGTGGCGGAACATGATGGTCCTGTTAGACACGCCGAGCGCGCGCGCCGCCTGGATGTATTCGAAATTGCGCCCGCGCAGGAATTCGGCGCGCACCAGCCCGACCAGCGATACCCAGGAAAACAACAGCAAGATTCCGAGCAGCACGAAGAAGCCCGGCACCAGCACCGACGAAATGATCAGTAGGAGATAGAGCGACGGGATCGAGGTCCATATCTCGATGAAGCGCTGGAACAGCAAGTCGGTCCAGCCGCCGAAATAGCCCTGCACGGCACCGGCCGCGACACCGATAATCGACGAGATGAGGGTCAGGGTGAGGCCGAACAGCACCGAAATGCGGAAGCCGTAGATCATCCGCGCCAGCACGTCGCGGCCCTGATCGTCGGTGCCGAGCCAGTTGTATTCGAGATCCCGGCAGCCGGTGCCGCCGATCTTCTCGGCCGCCGCCTTGCATTGCGCTTCCTTGAGCATCCAGGTCGGCGGCGAAGGCGCCGGCGTCGGCAGATTGAGATTGTGTGTGGAGTAGGAGAAGTGGATCGGCGGAAAGTGCATCGTCCCGCCCTTCTCGGCGATCAGCTTGCTTCAGGTACGGGTCGCGATAGTCGGCCGCGGTTTCGAACTCGCCGCCGAACGCCGTCTCCGGATAGGTGAAGACCACCGGAATGAACGTCTTGCCTTCGAGGCGCACCAGGAACGGCTTGTCGTTCGCCAGAAACTCGGCGAACAGCGTGACGAAGAACAGTACCAGGAAAATCCAGAACGCCACGTAGCCGCGGCGGTTCGCCTTGAAGTTCTGCCAGCGCCGCCGGTTGATCGGCGACATCACGAGCGGGTGCCGCGCCGGCGGCACGTCGAGACCCATCATGCCGATAGCGGTCGTGTCCGGGGTCATGGGCGGTGTGCGGGCGTCCACGCTCACACCTCACGGGTCTCGAAATCGATGCGCGGATCGACCCAGGTGTAGGTGAGGTCGGCGATCAGATTCACGGCAAGCCCGACCAGCGAGAAGATGAAGAGCGTGGCGAACACCACCGGGTAGTCACGATTGAGCACGCTTTCGAAGCCGAGCAGGCCGAGGCCGTCGAGCGAGAAGATCGTTTCGATCAGCAGCGCGCCGGTGAAGAACGCATGCACGAACGCGCCCGGGAAACCCGCGATCACGATCAGCATCCCGTTGCGGAAGACGTGGCCGTAGAGCACCTGGCGGCTGGTGCAGCCCTTGGCGCGCGCGGTCAGCACATATTGCTTGCGGATTTCATCGAGGAACGAGTTTTTCGTCAGCAGCGTCATCGTGGCGAAGGCGGCGAGCGCCATCGAGACGATCGGTAAGACCAGGTGCCAGAAATAATCGAGAATCTTCGCGTACCACGGCAGCGCGGCCCAATTGTCCGAGGAAAGCCCGCGCAGCGGGAAGAAGTCCCAGAACGACCCGCCCGCGAACAGGACGATCAGCAGGATCGCGAACAGGAAGCCCGGGATCGCATAGCCGATGATGATGAGGCTCGACGTCCACACATCGAAGCGTGAGCCGTCCGCGACTGCCTTGCGGATGCCGAGCGGGATCGAGATCAGGTAGGTGAGCAGCGTCATCCAGATGCCGAGCGACATCGAGACCGGGAGCTTCTCCTTGATGAGCTGCAGCACGCTGGTATCGCGGAAGAAGCTCTTGCCGAAATCGAACGTGGTGAAATTCCACAGCATGATCGCGAAGCGCTCGTAGGCCGGCTTGTCGAAACCGAACTGCTTCTCCAGGTTCTTGATGAATTCCGGATCGAGGCCTTGAGCGCCGCGGTACTTCGAACTGACCTCGCCGCCTGGGGCACCCTGCCCTTGCGCGCGCGAACCGAAATCGCCGCCCTGCGAGCCCGAGATGCGCGAGGTCGCGCCGGTATCGGAGCCGGAAATCTGCGCGATCACGCGCTCGACCGGCCCGCCAGGCGCGAACTGCACGACGACAAACGAAACCAGCAGGATTCCGAGCAAGGTCGGAATCATGAACAGGATACGGCGGATGATGTAGGCGGCCATCGTCTATTCAACTTCTCTCGCGAGATTCGCGCTTACCATTAGATGCTAGTGTCCCGATTCCGAAGTTCGCCACAACGTGCGGCAGGCTCCATGCGAACTTCGGAATCGAAAGGACACTAGCAACCTATTGATCTAGTGTGGCTTTGGTTCAGAAGTCCGCATTGCGGACTCGCTGCGAAAAATGATGCGGACTTCTGAACCGCCACACTAGCGCCCCCGCTCGAGTTTCGCCGCTTTGTCCTGATCGTACCACCAGGTCTCGGGAATGCCGCGCCAAAATCCGGGCTTTTTCTCCGGGAAGCCGAACACATCCCAATAGGCGACCCGGTGCGCCGCCAGGTACCAATGCGGAATCCAGTAGCGGCCGGCGCGGATCACACGATCGAGTGCGCGGCACACGGTGGTCAGTTCGCCGCGCGTTTCGGCCCCCAGAATCTTTTCGACCAGCGCGTCGACAACCGGATCGGCGATGCCGGCGAGATTGAACGAGCCGTTCATTTTCGCCGACTGGGAGGTAAAATACGAACGCAGCGAGTCGCCGGGAGTCGTCGAGAAATTGAAGCGCTGTACAGTGACGTCGAAATCGAACTCATCCACGCGCTTGCGGTATTGCACCGGATCGACGACACGCAAGGTCGCGTCGATGCCGATGGTGGCGAGATTCTTGATGAACGGCATGTGGTGCGGCTGGAAGGTCGGCTCGTCGATCAGGAATTCGAACGTCACCGGCTCGCCCTTCGGATCGACGCGCTTGCCGTCCTTGATGGCGTAACCCGCCTGCTGCAACAGCTGCGAGGCTTTGCGCAGCATTGCGCGGTCCTGCCCCGAGCCGTCGGACACCGGCGGCATGAACGGCTCGCCGAACACCTCGTCCGGCACCTTGCCGCGGAACGGCGTCAGCAGCGCGAGCTCAGCCTCTTCCGGCTTGCCCTCGGCGGTCATGTTGGAATTCTGGAACACCGAGAACGTGCGCTTGTAGGCGCCGTACATGATGGTCTTGTTGGTCCACTCGAAATCGAACGCGTGGATGATCGCCTCGCGCAACAGCCGGTTCTTGAACTTGTCGCGCCGCGTGTTCATGAACCAGCCCTGCCCGCCCGACGGCGTATCGTCAGGCAGGATCCTCTGCTTGACGCGTCCGTCCTTCAGCGCCGGGAACTCGTAGCGCGTGGCCCAGGTGCGCGCGGTGAACTCCTCGCGAAACAGATAGTTCTTCGCGGTAAATCCCTCGAAGCCGACGTCGCGGTCGCGGTAAAATTCGAAACGGACGACGTCGAAATTGTGGTGCCCGCGCATCATCGGCAGTTCTGCGCCCCACCAGTCCTTGACGCGCTCGTATTCGATATAGCGGCCGGATTCGAAACGTCCCACCTTGTACGGACCGGAGCCGAGCGGCGCGTCGAGCGTCGTTTCGTCAAAATTGCGGGCGGAGTAATACGCGCGCGAAAAAATCGGCAGGCCGGCGACGAACAGCGGCACGTCGCGCGCGCGCTTCGGCGCGAATTTCAGCACCACCGTCGCGTCGTCTTCGGCTTCGGCGCCAATTAAATCGCGCGTGAGCTGGCCGATGATCGGGTGTCCTTTTTCCTTCAGGAGCTTGAGCGAGAACGCAACGTCGTGCGCGGTGAGCTTCGTGCCGTCGTGGAAGCGCGCCTCGGGGCGCAGCAGATAGCGGTAGGTCAGCCGATCGGCGGAGATGCGCACCGCGCGCGCCGCAAACCCGTACATGCTGTCGGGCTCATCGCCTGCCGCCTGCATCAGGGTCGCGAAGGTGAGATGCATGCCCTGCGCGCCGTCGCCTTTGAGGATGTAGGCGTTCAGCGAATTGAAGGTGAGGAAATTCTGATTGTATTGGCGCGAGGGGCCGATCTGCGAGAACAGTCCGCCCTTCGGGGCGTTCACGTTGACATACTCAAGATTTTTGAAATCGGCCGGATATTTCAAGTCGCCGAACGACGAGATGCCGTGGGTCTCGGTCTCGTCGGCCGCCGGGGCAGACGCTCTGCAAATCCGCTCGCGCCCGCGAGCGCACCCGCACCGATCGCCAGGGCATCGCGGCGTGTGACGGCCACTAACGCGATCCCGTTTTGGCGGCGCGTTCGGCATCCCACCACCAGATGGTCGGGAACGCGGCCGAGCCGTATTCGGGCAGTTTCTCCGGCCGCCCGAACCGGTCCCAGCGCGCCGCGCGCGTCTTGTTGTAGGTAAATTGCGGCACGACGTAGTGATTCCACAGCAGCACACGGTCGAGCGCCTTGGTGGCGGCGACCAGTTCGGCACGATCCTTGGCGAAGATGATCCGTTCGATCAGCGCGTCCACGGCCGCGTTCTTGATGCCCGCATAATTGCGCGAGCCGGTGCGGTCGGCCGAGGTCGTGCTCCAATAGTCGCGCTGCTCGTTGCCGGGCGACAGCGACTGACCCCAGACAGTGGTGATGCTGTCGAAATCCCAATTGCGCTCGCGGTTGACGTACTGCGCCTCATCCACCGTCCGCACGCTCACCGTGATGCCGAGCCGCTCCAGCGAAGGCTTGTAGAACAGCACGAACCGCTCGGAGTTCGGATCGTAGGTGAGAAACTCGATTGCGAACTGCTCGCCGCTCTTGGCATTGACGAGTTTCTGGTTGCGGATCTCGTAACCCGCATCTTTCAGGAGCCGCGTCGCCTCGCGCAGGTTGGCGCGCACGTTCTCGGGAGTTCCACCGACGGGATTCTTGTACGGCTTGGTGAACACTTCCGCCGGTACCTTGTCGCGCACGGTTTCGAGAATTTCGAGCTCCTTGCCTTCCGCCAAACCCGACGACGCAAGCTCGGTGCCGTCGAAATAGCTGCCGATGCGCTGGTACTGGCCGAAGAACAGCTGCTTGTTCATCTCCTCGAAATCGAACGCATAGTTGAGCGCGAGGCGCACGCGCGGATCGCTGAACTTTTCGCGCCGTGTGTTGAGCACGAATCCCTGCATGCGCCCGGACGCGCGGTTGGGGAATTCCTCCTGCACCACGCGCTTATCCTTGACGGCGGGAAAATCGTAGGCGGTCGCCCAGTTCTTCGCCGAATTCTCGGTGCGCCAGTCGAGCGCGTCACCCTTGAAGGCCTCGAGCGCGACGGTGGAGTCGCGGAAATATTCGTAGCGTATCTCGTCGAAGTTATCGCGCCCGATGTTCACATTGAGGTCCTTGCCCCAATAGTCCTTCACCCGCTCGTAGACGATGGTGCGGCCGGCGACGAATTCCTTGATGCGATAGGCGCCGTTGCCGAGCGGGGGCTCGAGCGTGGTCGCCGCCACGTCGCGCTTCTTGCCCGACGCGTCCGTCCCCTCCCACCAGTGTTTCGGCAGCACGTTGAGCTGGCCGACGATCTGCGGCAGCTCGCGATTTCCCGGCGAGTCGAACGTGAAAACGATGTCGCGTTCGCCGCTCTTCTCCGCCTTCACGACGTGACGGTAATAGGCCGAGAGCATCGGATGATGCTTCTGGAACGCCTGCAGCGAGAAGATCACGTCATCCGCCGTCACCGGCTTGCCGTCGTGCCACCTGGCGCCCGCGCGCAGTCGGTAGGTGACGGAGGAGAAATCAGCCGGATGGCTCACGCTTTCGGCGAGCAGACCGTATTCGGTCGATACCTCGTCCGAGGCCGGCACCATCAGGGTGTCGATGACGTCGTTCAGCCCCCCGGCGATCGTCCCCTTCACGCCGGAGACCACCATATTGAAATTGTCGAACGTGCCGAACCCGCCGAGCCGGACGGCGCCGCCCTTGGGGGCATTCGGATTGACGTAGTCGAAGTGCTTGAAGCCGGCGGGATACTTCAGGTCGCCGAACAGCGAGAGGCCGTGGCGCCAGGTCTTGCCCTCGGCGCGCGCCACCCCGTCCGGTCCGGAAAAGACACCGGTGGCGGGGACAACGAGGGCGGCGGCGCCGCTGCGCAATAACGTCCGGCGGGACAGCTTCACGGAACGGCTCCCAAAGTCGGTCGCACCCAAATTGGTCGCAGCAACGAATTTCGCTGAATTATGTCAGTTTTCCGGTGCCGCAATAGATGCCTTGAGGCGTCAACATTACGATTTGCCCACGTAACGCAGGCAAATCGTCGCACTGATCAACCGGATGCCGCGCCGCAAAGCGCGGCGGGCTTCACTGCGTCCTGATACCGGTCGGCGCCTCGGCCGCCTTGGGCAACGCCGCCGGACTGTCGGATTTCGAATTGAGGTAGGCGATCAGGTCGGCGCGTTCGCTGCCTTTCGGGACCCCGGCGAAGCTCATGGTGGTGCCGGGAACCATCGCCTGCGGTTTGGCCAGGTAGGTGTTCAGCTCCTCGACGGTCCAGGTGCCGCCCTTGGCCTTCATCGCGGCGGAGTAGTTGAACCCCGCGACCGAGGCCCTGGCGCGGCCCACTACACCATAAAGATTCGGGCCGACGCGGTTCGGCTCGCCTTTGCCGAAGGTGTGGCACGCGGCGCACTTCTTCGCGGCCGCCTCGCCCTTCTCGACCGTGGCGCTCGCCAGCAGCTTCTCGATCGGCTCGTCGGGCGCCGCCGCGGCAGGGCCGCCTGCGGCCGGCGTTTCCGTAATCGCCACCTCCATGCCGGGCTTCGCGGGCTTGGCCGGATGAAACAGCGCCTCGGCGGCGATGTTGAGCGACAGCAAGCAGAGGCACGTGAACAGCAACGCGCCCATGATTTTGTTGATTTCGAAGGAGTCCATCGCGACTCGGGCCTCAAGGCGGGAAATTCAGGCGGAATCGGTGCCGAAAGGGCACCAGACGGGGCCGACACATAGCCGGTTTGCCGCCGGGCTGGCAACCCGTGTAGACAGTCATCCGCCCAAGTTTGCCGCCAGCAGAAAACCGCCCGCAAGTGGGCTTTTTTCCATGACTTCCGACGTCATCGTCCTGATCCCGGCCCGCATGGCCTCGGTGCGCCTGCCGGGCAAGCCGCTCGCCGATATCGGCGGGCTGCCGATGATCGTGCGCGTGATGCGCCGCGCCGAAGAAGCGGCGGTCGGCCCCGTGATCGTGGCGACGGATTCGGCCGAAATCGCCGACGCCGTGACGGCGGCGGGCGGCCATGCGGTGATGACGCGCAGCGACCATGCGACCGGCTCGGACCGGGTTTTCGAGGCGCTTGGCTTAGTCGACCCGGACGGACGCGCCAAGATCGTTGTCAACGTGCAGGGCGACTTCCCGATGCTTACGGGTAACGACATCAAGGCCGCGCTCGGCCCCCTCGCCGACCCGGCGGTCGATATCGCGACGCTGGCGCTGGAGATCACCGAGGACGCCGAGCGCACCGACCCGAACGTCGTCAAGGCCATCTGCTCTCCGGTCGCGCCGGGCCGTTTCCGTGCGCTCTATTTCACCCGCGCGACGGCACCGTCCGGCGACGGGCCGCTTTATCATCACATCGGGCTCTATGCGTACCGCCGCGCAGCGCTCGCGCGCTTCGTCGAGTTGCCGCCGTCTCCGCTGGAGCAACGCGAACGGCTCGAGCAACTTCGCGCGCTGGAAGTCGGCATGCGCATCGATGTTGCGCTCACCAGCAACGCGATCTTCGGCGTCGACACGCCCGAGCATCTGGAGAAGGCGCGCGCGCTGCTAGTGGAGCGGATTTGACATTCGCTACCCACCCAGCCGCGGACTCGCGAAGCGAATGTCAAATCCAAAGCTCCACTAGGATGTAATACTTGCTAGTGGTCCTTTGATTCTAAGAGCCCATCCGGGAAGTTTGGATTCATGAGCGAAGGTTTGGCCAGGTCAAGCGTCTGAGCATGATGCGGATCATGGCGAGGCGGACGAAGGCAGCGACGGTTGTGGCGTAGCGCTCGAAGTCGCGAGCCAGGCGACGATTACGACTGATCCAGGCGAACGTGCGTTCGACGATCCAGCGTTTGGGCAAGCACGTCGAAGCCATGCGCGTCGAATCGCTTGACGATCTGCAATCTCCAGGTACCAGTGCCGGCGACGACCTTGCGCCATCTTCGGTCCCTGGTATCCGCCATCAGCAAAGATGCGCTCGATGAAGGGGAATAATCGTCGCGCCCGACGCAGCAAGTGGAAGGCGCCATCGCGATCCTGAATATCGGCGGGATGAACGACGACGTTCAGCAGGAGGCCGAGCGTATCGACCAGGATGTGCCGCTTGCGACCTTTGATCTTCTTGCCCGCGTCGTAGCCCGACGGATCGAGCGCAGAGCCCCTTTTTGAGGCGCCTTGGCGCTCTGCCAGTCGATGATCGCGCCGTCGGGCTGGCTTCACGTCCCTCCTGCTCGCGCACCGCGACGTAGAGCGCGTGATGGATGCGCTCCAGCGTGCCGTCCCAGTTCCAGAGCATGAAATAATAGTGCGCCGTGCTCTTCGGCGGCAGGTCCTTCGGCAACGCCTTCCACTGGCAGCCGGTCCAGAGCACGTAGAAGATCCCGTTCAAGCACTTCGCGCACGTTCACCGACCCGCGGTCGCCCGCCGCGCCTGCGCCGGCGGGATCAGCGGCTCCGACCAGCGCCCATTCGGCATCGGTCAGATCGCTCGGATAACGAAGGCCGCGGCGGTCCGCCGCGCGGCGATGTTCGGGCTTCCACATGGGCGCGCTCCTTCGAGAATCAAGCGCCCAACAATGGAATCACATCTGATTCATCCGACTCAAGAACTTCCCGGATCGGCTCTAACATTCGCAAGAGAGCCCGCCGGACAGGGATGCGAATGTTAGAATCGGACCACTAGGATCGCGCGATTGACCGCGAGAGAGTCCGCGGGCTACGGACATCCCATGAGCACATTGAAAGTCGCGTTCCAGGGCGAGCCCGGCGCCAATTCCGACATCGCGGCGCGCGAAGCCTATCCGGGCTGCGAGCCGCTGCCGTGCGCGACGTTCGAGGATGCACTGGCGGCGATCTCCAACGGCAAGGCCGACCTCGGCATGATTCCGATCGATAACTCGATCGCCGGACGCGTCGCCGACATCCATCATCTGTTGCCGCACGCCAAGCTGCATATCGTCGGCGAGCACTTCCTGCCGATCCATTTTAACCTGATGGCGCCGAAGGGCGCGACCCTGAAGACGATCAAATCGGTCGAGAGCCACATTCATGCGCTCGGCCAGTGCCGCCGCTTCATTCGCAAGCATAACTACAAGGCGGTGATCGCTGCCGATACGGCGGGCGCGGCGCGCCATATCTCCGAGACCAGCGACGTCACGCGCGGTGCGCTCGCACCCAAGCTCGCGGCGAAGATCTATGGCCTGACCGTGCTTGCCGAGAACGTCGAGGACGAAGACCACAACACGACCCGCTTCGTGATCCTCTCGCGCGAGCAGAAACACGCCAAACAGGGCAGCGGCCTGATCGTGACGACATTCGTCTTCCAGGTGCGCAACTTGCCGGCCGCGCTCTACAAGGCGCTCGGCGGCTTCGCCACCAACAGCGTCAATATGACGAAGCTCGAAAGCTACATGATCGAGGGTAATTTCTTCGCCACCATGTTCTACGCCGACGTGGAAGGGCATCCGAACGATCCGCCACTGGCGCGCGCGCTGGAGGAACTGGAGTTCTTCTCGCAAAAGAACTCGCTGAAAATCCTCGGCGTGTATCCGGGCAATGTGAAGTATCGTTCTTCCAAGGGTTAGAGGTGCCGCGCGGCTGAGCGCGGATTGCGGGAGCAAGACATGGCGAAGACAGAACGCAAGGTCCGGCGCACGCTGCACCTCAAGTTCACGTTGACGTCCGCCGATCCGTCGCAGCTGCTCGCGATGGTGAATGCCTCCAAGCCGTTCTACGAAATGCTCGGCGCCACGGACGTGCGGCTGATTCAAAACGTCGACGACCCCGGCAAGTTCATCCAGGTGATCGTGTACGAGACGCCGGAGGATCTGGAAACCAATCGCACGCGCATCGCCGGCGATCCGCGCATGCAGGGCTACCTCACCATGTGGCGCACGATGCTGCCCGGCGGCGTCGAGATCGATGTGTACAGGGACGTGGAGGCGTAGCGTGCGAAGCCGTCACCCTGAGGTGCGAGCGCAGCGAGCCTCGAAGGATGCGCAGGCGCGGAGTTCGCGCTGTCCTTCGAGAGACGCCCGGCTTCGCCGGGCTCCTCAGAGTCTCACTCGAACTCGATCGGCATTCCTCAGGCTCTTGCGAGACGCCGGGAGAGAAGGCGGACGCTGGCGATGAGGAACCAAGCTTCGGCTCGATGGTTGTGCTCGAAGTCCTTGGCAAGGCGGCGGTTGCGTCCGAGCCATGCGAAGGTGCGTTCGATCACCCAGCGTTTGGGTTCTGGCTTGAAGGTACCGATCCGCTCGGATCGCGTGACGATCTCGATCTTCCAGCGGCCAAATGCGGCAATCGCCTTGCGCAGCTTGGGTCCGCGATAGACCCGATCGGCGACGACATATCGCAGCTTGGGGAAGGTTTGCCGTAGCGAGGCGAGCAGCGGCACGGCGCCGTGGTTGTCCTGGATGTTGCGGCGTGAACCAGCACGGCGAGCGGAAAGCCCTGGGTGTCGGTGACGATGTGACGCTTGCGGCCCTTGACCTTCTTGGCGGCGTCAAACCCGCGCGGGCCGCCACTTTCCGTGGTTTTGGTGCTCTGGCTGTCGATCACGCCAGCCGAAGGAACGGCGTTGCGCCCCGCGCCTCGCGGGCACGCCGCACCAGCGCGAGATTGATCCGCCGCCACAGACGCTGGTCGCGCCAGAGATAGAAGTAATCTGAACGTCGAGCGCGACGGGAATTCCGGCGGCAGCGCGCGCCATTGGCAGCCGGTTGAGAGAATATACAGGATCGCATCGAGCACCGCCCGCAGGCTCACTTCACGCGGGCGTCCGACATGGCAGCACGGGGGAAGGAAAAACGAGAGTACCAGCCACTCCGCATCGTTCAGGTCACTTGCGAAACGCAGATGATCGCGCCGATATTGCTTCCGGCGATTTCAGTCCACGTCATTGTGTCCTCCATCGTTCGCATCCGACGGAGACAACACTGAAATCCTCAACGAATTTTCGGTCAGGCTCTGAGGATGACGGCAGCGTCAAATCGTCTGATTGTACTCGCCGACCTCCGGGTGCGTGCGCAGCACCGTGTCGATCGCCTTGAACATCTCGCGCGTGCGCGCCTCGGAGACCGGGCTTTCGACCACCACCACAAGCTCGGGCTTGTTCGATGAGGCGCGCACCAGGCCCCAGGTGCCGTCCTCGACGGTGACGCGCACACCGTTGACGGTGACCAGATCGCGGATCTTCTGGCCGATCACCGTCTCGCCCTTCTTCTGCGCGGCCTCGAAATGCTTCACCACGTCGTCGACCACGCCATATTTCTTCTCGTCGTCGCAGTGCGGCGACATGGTCGGCGAGCCCCAGGTCTTGGGCAGCGCGTTCTTAAGGTCTGCCATCGACTTGCCGGGGTTGCGATCGAGCATGTCGCAGACCGCCAGCGCGAAGATCAGCCCGTCGTCATAACCGCGGCCCATCGGCTTGTTGAAGAAGAAGTGCCCGGACTTCTCGAAGCCCGCGACCGCGCCGATCTCGTTGACGCGGCGCTTCATGTAGGAATGGCCGGTTTTCCAGTAATCGGTCTTGGCGCCGTTCCGGATCAGCACCGGGTCGGTCGCGAACAGGCCGGTCGACTTCACGTCGGCGACGAATTTCGCATTCGGAATATTCGCCGAGATGTCGCGCGCCAGCATCACCCCCACTTTGTCGGCGAAAATCTCCTCGCCCTCGTTGTCGACCACGCCGCAGCGGTCACCGTCGCCGTCGAAGCCGAGCGCCACGTCCGCCTTGTGCGCGAGCACGGCGTCGCGCATGGCGTGCAGCATCTTCATGTCTTCGGTATTGGGATTGTAGTTCGGGAACGTGTGATCGAGCTCGCAGTCGAGCGGGATCACCTCGCAGCCGATCGCTTCGAGAACCTGCGGCGAAAATGCGCCCGCGGTGCCGTTGCCGCAGGCGCACACGACTTTGAGCTTGCGCTTGATCTTTGGCCGCTTGGTCAGGTCCGCAATGTAGCGCGCCGGGAAATTCTCGATGAAATCGTAACTGCCGCCCGGCCTTCGACTTGCCTTGCGCGTTGAGCACGATCTCTTTCAGCCGCGTCATCTCGTCGGGCCCGAAGGTAAGCGGGCGGTCCACGCCCATCTTCACGCCGGTCCAGCCGTTGTCGTTGTGCGAGGCCGTCACCATCGCGACGCAGGGCACATCGAGATCGAACTGCGCGAAATACGCCATCGGCGTCACCGCAAGGCCGATGTCCTTCACCTTGATGCCCGCGCTCATCAGGCCGGTGACCAGCGCCATCTTGATCGAGGCCGAATAGCCGCGGAAATCGTGAGCGGTGACCAGTTCCGGCTTCACGCCCATCTCATGGATCAGCGTACCGAGGCCAAGACCCAGCGCCTGCACGCCCATCAGGTTGATCTCTTTGCCGAACAGCCAGCGCGCGTCGTATTCGCGGAAGCCGGTCGGCTTCACCATCGGCTCGGATTCGTAGGCATAGGTGTTGGGAACGAGAGACGGCTTCGGCTTGGGGAGCATGAAATCCTCTGGTCGCGCAAAAGCGGGCGCGCCGAGCACATAGCCCAGCCGCCGCGTAGTTGAAAGCCTGAGAGAGGTTACTGTTCCATCACGAGACGGCCGTTCGCCATCTCGAAGCGGCGGACCCGCGAGAGAAACGACATGCCGAGCAGGTTCACGCCGAGCGCCTTGTCCGGAAGGACCACCGCGCCGACATCATAGACGCGGATACCGTTGATCTCGAGCGAGGGGAGCCGCACCGGCGCCACTGCGATCACGCCGTTCGCCGTAGACGTGCGGGCCGTGTAGTCGCGCGGGGCCGGGAAGATGCCGAGCTTGTTTGCATCGCGCTCGCGCAGCGCGACCAGCGAGGCGCCGGTGTCGACCATGAAGTCGAGGCGGCGGCCGTCAACCGAGCCCTCGACCTGGAAATGGCCGAGGCGGTCGCCCTGCACCGTCACGGTGCGGTAGCCGCTGGTCTGCGGTTTCGGCGGTTCGGCGCGCCGGGCGGGCTGCGCCTCCGTTGCCGGCGCGCCGCCGACATGGGTCATCAGGCGCGGCATGACGCCGGCCAATACGAGCGCCGCGATCGCGAAGAAGAGGATTTGCCGCATGACCCCACCGCAAAAATTTCGCGGCATCCAAGCATACGAGTGGCAACCGGTGCGCTAACGGCGCGCATGCGGAGCTGGCTTTCGGGACGGGTGGTGAATGAAGGGTTGCGGGAATCGATCGAATTGCACCGACCTCATCCTGAGGAGCGAGCGTCTCGAAGGATGGCCGCAAGCTCGGAGTACGCTGCCATCCTTCGAGATGCGGCCTTTGGCCGCTCCTCAGGATGAGGGCTGAGCTATTTGGTCCCGTACATCCTGTCGCCCGCATCGCCGAGACCCGGCACGATGTAGCCGTGATCGTCCAGCCGTTCGTCGATCGCCGCGGTCCAGATGTGCACCTCGGGATGATGCGCGTGGAACTTCTCGATCCCCTCGGGCGCGGCGAGCAGGCAGGCCATGCGGATGCTCTTCGCGCCCGCCTCCTTCAGCCGGTCGACCGCGGCGATTGCCGAGTTCGCCGTCGCCAGCATCGGGTCGAGCACCAGCACGAGGCGGTCGGCCACGTCCTCCGGCGCCTTGAAGTAATATTCCACCGCCACCAGCGTCTTCGGATCGCGATAAAGCCCGATATGCGCAACGCGCGCGGACGGCACGAGGCTGAGCATGCCGTCGAGGAAGCCGACGCCCGCGCGCAGGATCGGCGCGAACACCAGCTTCTTGCCGGCGAGCACCGGCGCCTTCATCGGCACCAAGCGGCGTCTCGATCTCGGTCAGCTCGAGCGGCAGGTCGCGCGTGACCTCGTAGCAGAGCAGCATGCCGATCTCGTTCAAGAGCTGGCGGAAGCCCTTGGTCGAGCGCTTCTTGTCGCGCATCAGCGTCAGCTTGTGCTGCACCAGCGGATGATCGACGACCGTGACGCCTTGCATTGAATCGCTCCCCAAGCCCCTAACCCTCCCCCGCAAGCGGGGAGGGAGAAGAGAATTCAGAATACGGTGCCGTCGCTGACAACCGCAATCGGCGGGCTGGCATCGGGCCGCTTCTCGCGCGCGAGCAGGCGGCCGGCGGCCCAGGTGCCGCCTTCGAGCACGCGCGCGAGCGGGAAATCGTCGATGGTGAGCCCGCGCCGCTCGCGGATCAGCTTGGCGGTCTCATCGAGCAGCGCGACGGTGAGCGCGCGCCATTCGACCACCAGCGTGGAGTCGACCGGATTGGGATGGATCGCGGCTTCCGGGTTGCGCAGGCGCAGCACGCCCGCATCCACGAACAGTCCGCCGTTGCGGTATTCGGCTAGTCCCGTGAGGCCGTCGATTTCGGTTACCTCGATGCCCGACCATTGCAGCGGCTCGATCAGCGAGTAGGCGAGCCATTGCGAGAGTTTGTGGATCGGCACGAGGCCGTTGGTGGCGTCGTCGCGCCGGATCGCCGGATGGCGCCAGGTGTCGCCGAGCGGCACGCCGCCGAGCGTCAAGCGGCTCGGCCAGATCGGGCCCAGATGCTCCAGCAGCGCTTCGAGGATGCGCGGCGCCGGCAGGCGGCCGTCCTTGGCTTGCGCCGCGAGATAGTCGTAGAGGCCGCCGGGGCGCGCGCGGTCCTCGCCGGCCGAACACCTCATGCTTGGCGGCAACCGCCGCACCCAGGCTCGCCAGCAATGCCGCGCGGCCTTCGATGCCGACGAGGCGGTTGCCGACCATGCTCTGGAAGCCGTCGGCGACCTCCTCGGCCTTCAAATGCATCAGCCGCTCGGCATCGGCCCGCAACGGATCGGCAGGGTTTGCCGAGAAACCGCCCGCCTCGAACATGCGCAGGCTCGCGACCGCGAGCCCTTCCGAGCGTGAAATAACCTGTTCGGTTCCGGCGTCGAGGTAATGCCATGCCGCCCCGGCGCCGGCATCGAGCAGCACCGAGATGATCGCGAGATCGAATTCGGCACGCGCCCGCGCGGCGGCCGAGGTCCAGGTCGCCTGCCGGGCGCGCTCGGCCCACAGGTCGCGCGCGCCGACCACGAAATGGCGCCAGCGCGCGTGGAACGGCACGTTGCCGTCGGGGTAGTTGACGCGGATCAGCTCGGAGACGACCTGCGCGGCGGTCGAAAGGCTTTCGATGTCGACGGTGAAATGCTCGAGCCGGTCTTCGAGCCCCGCGACCAGCATTTCATGCGCGCGTTCGCGAACGGCGGCGCCGAGAGCAGCGAGCGCGCGGCTTCGGCGTCGCCCAATCAGAATTCCTCGATCTTGCGCCCGACCGTCGCCTTCAGCTCGTCGGCGGTCGGCGCGTGGGCTGAGAAATAGCCGGCGGCCTTCTTCGCCTCCATCTCGACCTTGGCGTCGTCGGGGATCAGCTCGTCGGGAATCGGCACGCGCTCGCCGATCTCGATGCCGGAAGAGGTCAGCGCATCGTGCTTCATGTTCGACATCGACACGAAGCGGTCGATGCGCGTGATGCCGAGCCAGTGCAGCACGTCGGGCATCAGTTGCTGGAAGCGCGCGTCCTGCACGCCGGCGACGCACTCGGTGCGCTCGAAGTAGGTCGCGGCCTGATCGCCGCCCTCCTGCCGCTTGCGCGCGTTGTAGACCAGGAACTTGGTCACCTCGCCGAGCGCGCGGCCCTCCTTGCGATTGTAGACGATGAGCCCGGCGCCGCCGTTCTGCGCCTCGCGGATAGCCTCCTCGATGCCGTGAATGAGATACGGCCGGCAGGTGCAGATGTCGGAGCCGAACACGTCCGAGCCGTTGCACTCGTCGTGCACGCGGCAGGCGAGCGTGCGGCGCTTGTCCCACACGGCTGACGGATCGCCGAAGATGTAGAGCGTGATGCCGCCGATCGGCGGCAGGAACACAGAGAGATCCGGCCGCGTCACCAGCTCCGGATACATGCCGCCGGTCTGCTCGAACAGCGTGCGGCGCAGCGCGTCTTCCTTGACGCCGAAACGCTCCGCGATGCCGGGCAGATACCACACCGGCTCGACCGCGGCCTTGGTGACGGCGACCTCGCCGGTGTCCTTCATGATCGTGCCGTCGACCTTGAGCCGGCCCTTGACCACGGCGTCATTCAGCTCGGACATCGTCAACCGCGCCTTGGTGATGGCGATGCTCGGGCGGATGTCGGCGCCTTCGCCGATCTCGTCGCGGAAATCATCCGCGATCGCGATGCCCCCACGGATCGAGCGAGACGATGCGCCCCGGCTCCGACCATTGCGGGAATGGGCCGACATTCACGACCGGCGAGGTGTTGGTGAGATCCGGCCGATTGATCGGGCTCAGCGCGCCGGACGACACCGCGAGCGCGCGATAGACCGAATAGGACCCGCCATGCGCACCGATGGCATTGCGGTCGACGCCCGCGTTCACGGTGCCGACCACCGGCCCGCGCTCGCGCGCCGTCGCCGCGCCCCACTGGATCGGAAAGCGCGTCGCAACACCCGCCCGCCCCGGATGCGAGGTGAGCCGGATATGGCCGGTGCGATTGCTTTTCGTCATCGTTTCTCGCGGCTTGAGCCGCCCCAAAAGCAATAAACCTCCCGCGCGACATTTGCCGAACGAGAGGCCTCAACTCATTGAACCGAATATGGGCCGGAAGCCCCTGAAAATCAAGCCTTTGCGACGGCAACGAGGGCCCGCGCCAGCTCGCCGATTTCGCCCGCCGGGCGGCCCGGCTTGTACAGCGCCGAGCCGATGCCGTAGCCCGAGGCGCCGGCTTGCGCGTAGCTCTTGAGATTGTCCACGCCGACGCCGCCGACCGCGAGCATCAGCGTGCCGGCCGGAAACACCGCACGCCAGGCCTTGAACACGGCGGGCGGGATGATCTCGGCGGGAAACAGCTTGAGCCCGTCCGCGCCGGCCTTGAGCGCCGCGAAACCCTCGGATGGCGTCATCACGCCGGGCAAGCGCGGCGAGGCCCGCGGCTTTCGCGGCGCGAACGACATCCGCGTCGAAGTTCGGCGCAACGATGAGTTCGCCGCCCGCTTCTTTGACGCGTGCGACGTCGGCCGGCTCGAGCACCGTGCCGGCGCCGATCAGCGCGCGCTCGCCGTGACGCGCCGCGAGCCGCTCGATGCTCTCGAACGGGTTGGGCGAGTTGAGCGGCACCTCGATGACCGTGATGCCCGCCTCGACCAGCGCGTCGCCGACGCGTCGATCTCGTCCGGCGTCACGCCGCGCAGGATCGCGGCGATCGGGCATTGGGCGAGAGCGGTGCGCAGATCGAGCATGGGCATTCCTCAACACAGCCCGGCGGCGCGCGCAATGCGCCAGTGACCGGCGGCGACACAGTCGTCCGGCGCGCGGCTGCTTTCGTGGCCGAGCAGACGCAATGCCTCGGTGTAGCGTTGGGCAAGCGCGGGGCTTGCGATGATCGTGACTGCGCTTTGCGTCTTGCGCGTTGCCTCGGCCACTTCGGCGCCGATCAGCAAGCCGCTGAGATAGTCGCTCAGCGCCGCATCGGCGAGTTTGTTCATCAGCCCATAGGTGCGCGTCGCGAATACCCGATTGAGCAACGCACCCGCGCTGCCAAGCGCCGCGCCTTCGCGCACGCCGCGCGCAAAGCCATCCGCGTCAGGCGCGCCCTCGCGAATCAGGCGGCCGAGTATGGTGTGTTCCTTCAGCGCGCCGAATACTTCGCCGGTCATGAAGGTGCGAAACGACGCGATGCGACCGACGCGTACCTCCGCCCACTTGGAATGCGTGCCGGGCAGGAGAAACAATCCGCTATCGCTCTTTGACAACGCCAACGCGCCGAGAATTTGCGTCTCCTCGCCGCGCATCACGTCCGGCATTCCGCCGTTTTCAGTCGAGAGGCCGGGCACGAGCGCTATCGTGCGGCCCGCGTGCCGGATGCTTGCCAATGCTGTCACGATATTTTCGGTGGCGGCCGGGCAGTTCGCGTACGGCGCTTCAACCCAACCCTGCCGGGATCCGATCATGCCCGAGAGGATGATGGGCAGCTTGATATCCCACCGGGCGATCATGCCGTCGAGCGCAACGCCGAACGCGCCGTTCTCGACTTTCAGGATGCCGGGGCCGTCGGTGACCCGCTCCAGCAGGGCACCATCCGCGCCGATCAGGTAGGCGCGGCATGACGTGGTGCCCCAATCGAGGCCGATGAGTTGCGGCTGAGCCATGGCGCTTGTGTATCAAGTCCCGCGCGGCTTGGCGCGGCGTGTCGGGGCCGCGGCGAGCGGGTCGTCCGGCCAGGGATGGCGCGGATAGCGGCCGCGCATCTCGGTGCTCACCGCCGCGTAGCTGCCGCGCCAGAAGCCCGGCAGATCGCGCGTGACCTGCACCGGCTGGTGCGCGGGCGAGAGCAACTCGATCACCAGCGGAATGCGTCCGCCCGCGATGCTCGGATGGTCGGCCAAGCCCGAACAACTCCTGCACCCGGATCGAGATGCTTCGGCCCGGCCTCAGCCTCGTAGTCGATCGCCGCGTTGTGCCGGACGGCGCCGTGAAATGCGTCGGCGCTTCGGCGTCGAGGCGGCGGCGCAACGGCCATGGCAGCAACTCATTCAAAGCCACGGATCAGATCGTCAGCCGAAATTTGGCGATACAGCCGTCTTGCCCGCAGCGTTGCGGCAAGCCAGCCAGTCGATATTGGCGGCAAGCGCCGTATCGGAGAGGTCAGGCCATTCATCGCCTTCCGCTTGGCGCAGGAACATCACGCGGTCGCGCCATTGCGTGAGCGATTTCGTCCACGGCAGCTTGTCGATGCCGACGCGCGCGATGCCATCGGCCAGCAGGCGCGCGGTCTCGTCGTTCGGTTCGACCTTGCGATTCTGCTCTGCAAGCGCGACAGCGCCGAGCCGGCGCGAGCGCCGCGCGCGCAGGCTCAGGGACTTTTCGTCGAACGTCACATCGTCGCGATTTTCGATGCGATCCGCGAAAGCGCTGCTCGATCTCCGCAAGGCTGATCGGCGCCGCCAGCACGATGCGGCCTTGCGCGGCGCTGCCGGTCGAGCTCGCGCGACCGCGAGAACGGCTCGCGCGACAGCGGCGAGGCCTGATCGACATTGCCGCCGCGCCCGTTGGCGAGCATGAATGCGCCATTGTGCCGCGGCTCTTCGCGATGCGATCCGGATAGGCGAGCGACGAGCAATGACGCCGACGCTCATCTCGCCCTCCCCGCCTCCGCGCCATCTCAGCCCAGCGCCGCGCCATCGCGCGCGCGTCCTCGCGCGGCGCGAACGGTCGCGCCGAAACGCGTCAAGGCGATGCGTCAGATCGACATCGTCGCCGCCGAGCCCGCGCTCGGTCAGCACCGCCGCGATGTCGGCCGCGAGCTCACCCGCGCCCTCGCGTGCCGCATCGACCACCATGCGGGCGAGCCGCGGCGGCAGCGGCAGGCGGCGCAGCGCATGGCCTTCATCGGTGATGCGGCCGTCGCGTCGATCGCGCCAAGTTCTCCGAGCAGCGCGCGCGCCTCGGCGAGTGCGCCCTGCGGCGGCGGATCGAGGAAGGCGAGCTTCGCCGGATCGCAGCGCCCCAGTGCGCGAGGTCGAGCACGAAGGACGAGAGATCGGCGGCGAGGATTTCGGGCCGTGCATGAGGCTCGAGCGATGCCGTCTGCGGCTCGTCCCACAGCCGGTAGCAGACGCCCGGCTCGGTGCGCCCGGCGCGGCCGCGGCGCTGGTCGGCGGCGGCGCGCGAGACGCGCACGGTCTCGAGCCGCGTCAGGCCGACGTCCGGCTCGTAGCGCGGCACGCGCGCCAGCCCGGAGTCGACCACGATGCGCACGCCCTCGATGGTCAGCGACGTCTCGGCGATCGATGTCGCGAGCACGACCTTGCGCCGGCCGGCGGGCGCGGGCGAGATGGCGCGGTCCTGCATGTCGGCATCGAGCGCGCCGATAGAGCGCGACCACGTCGGTCGCGGCATCGACAGCGCTCGCTCAGCAAAGTCTCGGTGCGGCGGATTTCGGCGGCGCCCGGCAGGAAGGCGAGCACCGAGCCGGCGTCCGCGCGCAACGCGCGCGTCACCGCGTCGGCCATCTGGTCGCTCGATCGGCGCGCGCGGATCGCGGCCGAGATAGCGCGTCTCGACCGGAAAGGCGCGGCCTTCGCTTTCGATCACCGGCGCGTCGCCGAGCAGCTTCGCCACGCGCGCGCCGTCGATGGTCGCCGACATCACCAGGATCTTCAGGTCCTCGCGCAGCCCCTGCTGCGCGTCGCGCGCCAGCGCGAGCCCGAGATCGGCATCGAGCGAGCGCTCGTGGAATTCGTCGAACAGCACCGCGGCGACGCCGTCGAGCTGCGGGATCGTCGAGGACCATGCGCGTGAACACGCCCTCGGTGACGACCTCGATGCGGGTCCTGGCGCGACACCTTCGAGCCGAAGCGCACGCGCTGGCCGACCGTGTCGCCGACGCGTCTCGCCCAGCGTCGCCGCCATGCGGGCGGCGGCCGCGCGCGCCGCGAGCCGGCGCGGCTCCAGCACGAGGATTTCTTGCCCGTCGCCCACGGCTCGTCCGCCAGCACCAGCGGCACGCGCGTGGTCTTGCCGGCGCCCGGCGGCGCGACCAGCACGGCGGCATTGCGACGCGCGCAGCGCCGCAGTCAGCGCCGGCAACGCTTCGTCGATGGGCAGCGGCTTGTTGCAAGAAACCGCCTCACCCGGCGCGCTTCGCGCGCCGCATGGTTAACACATTCCGTAACGCCCGCCCTGGCACCGCTCCTTGCACCCGTAAAGCCGAACGCAACGGCTTGGTCGCAAAATGGCACGAATGGGAACGGATATGGGACAGGTCGGCACGCCGCGCGTCGACTGGGTCGACTACGCCAAGGGCTTCTGCATCATCATGGTGGTGATGATGCATTCGACGCTCGGCGTCGAGCAGGCCGCCGGCAGCGAAGGCTGGATGCACCACGTGGTGGCCTTCGCCAAGCCGTTCCGCATGCCGGACTTCTTCCTGATCTCCGGCCTGTTCCTGGCGCAGCGTGATCGACCGCGACTGGCGCACCTATCTCGACCGCAAGGTCGTGCACTTCCTCTATTTCTACGTGCTGTGGATCACGATCCAGTTCGCCTTCAAGGCGCCCGGGCCTCGCGCACCGAACACGGCGTCGCTCGGCGTCGCCGGGCTTTATCTCGAAGCCTTCATCGAGCCGTTCGGCACGCTCTGGTTCATCTACCTGCTGCCGATCTTCTTCGTCGTCACCAAGCTGACGCGCGACGTGCCGCCGGTCGTCGATCTTGGCGGTCGCGGCGGCGCTGGAAATCGCGCCGATCGAGACCGGCTGGACCGTGATCGACGAGTTCGCGGCCGCTTCGTCTATTTCTACACCGGCTATATCCTCGCCGCGCGCATCTTCGCAGATCGCGGCGGCCGCGCAGACGCAGCCCGGACTCGCCGCCTCGCGGCTTGACGCATCTGGGGCGCTGCTGAACGGCTTCTTGTGTTCGGCGGCTTGGCCGACATGCCGTTCGTCTCGCTCGCGCTCGGGCTGTCGCCGGCGCTGCGGCGGTCGTGGCGGTCTCGGCGCTGCTGGCGAAGAGCCGACGTGTTCGCGCCGCTGCGCTATCTCGGCGAGAACTCGATCGTCATCTATCTCGCGTTCTTCCTCGGCATGGCGGCGAGCCGCTCGGTGCTGCTCAAGACCGGGCTGATCACCGACATCGGCACGGTCGCGCTGCTGGTGACGCCTGCCGGCGTCGTCGGCGCGCTCGCGCTGTTCTGGGCGGTGCGCGCGCACGCCGCTGCGGTTCCTGTTCGAGCGGCCCGGCGTTCTGGGTCGCGGCTGCGCGACAAGCCGAAATACGCGCTGCAGCCCGCGGAATAGCTGCCTTCGCTCGTAGTGGACAGCGCGCCTGAGGGCGTTGAAATCGCCGCGCCGGCGGCCCACATTCGGGCCCATGGCCAAAGCATCCGCAAAATCCGCCGCTGCCTCGCGGCTTCGCCCGCGTCGCGCCCGGTGAAGAAGGGCGACCACGTCTTTCTGGTCGACGGTTCCGGCTACATTTTCCGCGCCTATCACGCGCTGCCGCCGCTCAACCGCAAGTCGGACGGGCTGCAGGTCAACGCCGTGCTCGGCTTCTGCAACATGCTGTGGAAGCTGCTGCGCGACATGAAGCCGGAGGAGCGGCCGACCCATCTCGCGGTCGTGTTCGACAAGTCCGAGAAGACGTTCCGCACCGAGATCTATCCCGAGTACAAGGCGCAACCGCTCGGCGCCGCCCGACGACCTGATCCCGCAGTTCCCGCTGATCCGCGAGGCGGTGCGCGCCTTCGACATTCCCTGCCTCGAGCAGGGCGGCTTCGAGGCCGACGACCTGATCGCGACCTATGCGCGGCAGGCCTGCGAAGCCGGCGCCAACGCCACCATCGTGTCGTCCGACAAGGACCTGATGCAGCTCGTGAACGACTGCGTCGTGATGTACGACACCATGAAGGACAAGCGCATCGGCATCCCCGAGGTGATCGAGAAGTTCGGCGTGCCGCCGGACAAGGTGATCGAGGTGCAGGCGCTGATCGGCGACTCCACCGACAACGTGCCGGGCGTGCCCGGCATCGGCGTGAAGACCGCGGCGCAGCTGATCGGCGAATACGGCGACCTCGAAACGCTGCTCGCGCGCGCCGGCGAGATCAAGCAGGAGAAGCGCCGCCAGACGCTGATCGACAATGCCGACAAGGCGCGGCTGTCGAAGCGGCTGGTCACGCTCGACGACAAGGTGAAGCTCGACGTGCCGCTCGCCGACCTCGCGGTGCACGAGCCCGACTACAAGCTGCTGATCGCCTTCCTCAAGGCGATGGAGTTCAACACGCTGACGCGCCGCGTGGCGGAGTTCTCCGGCATCGACGCGGCGCAGATCGAGCCCGTCGGCGGCCGCGCCGGCAAGCGCGAGCGCCGACCGCCGCGTCCTGCCGCCTGCCGGCGTCGCCGCCCGGCATCGCCCGGCCTGCCCCTGACCGGCGGCGGCATGACGGCGAAGCCGCGCGCCGCGGCGCCAGCGCGCCAGCCAGTCGAGGTCACGCCGCAGGTGCTGGCGGCCGCGCGGCTCGAAGCCGCTGCGCAAGACCAAGATCGACCGCTCGCGCTACGAGATCGTGCAGACGCTCGACCGCCTCGAGGCCTGGATCGCGCGCGCGAACGATGCCGGCGTCGTCGCCATCGACACCGAGACGCTCGGCGAAGACCCGATGCAGGCGACCGCTGTGCGGCATCGCGCTGGCGGTCGCGCCGAACGAGGCCTGCTACATGCCGCTCGCGCATCGCAAGGGCGGCAACGGCGACGGCCTGTTCGGCGGCGGGCTCGCGCCCGACCAGATCTCCGAGGCCGACGCGCTCGCCGCGCTCAAGCCGCTGCTGGAGGACCCGAGCGTCCTCAAGGTCGGGCAGAACCTGAAGTTCGAACTGCAGGTGTTCGCCGTGCGCGGCATCGAGATGCGCGCCCACGAGGACACCATGCTGATGTCCTACGTGCTCGACGCCGGGCGCTTCGGCCATGGCCTCGACGCGCTGGCGCCGCGCTACTTCAATCACACGGCGATCGACTACAACGACGTCATCGGCACCGGCAAGGCCAAGGTCAGCTTCGACCGCGTGGCGTTCGAGAAGGCCGCGCCCTATGTCGCCGAGGACGCCGACGTCGCGCTGCGGCTGACGCAGGTGCTGCGGCCGCGGATGGTCGCCGAGCACATGACCACCGTCTACGAGACGCTGGAGCGGCCGCTGCTGCCGGTGCTCGCGCGCATGGAGCGGCGCGGCATCTCGGTCGACCGGCAGGTGCTGTCGCGGCTGTCGGGCGAGTTCGCGCAGCGCGCGCGCCGGCGCTCGAAGCCGAGATCCGCGAGCTCGCCGGCGATCCGGCGTTCAATCCCGGCAGCCCGAAGCAGCTCGGCGACATCCTGTTCGGCAAGATGGGGCTGCCCGGCGGCACCAAGACCAAGACCGGCGCAGTGGGCGACCGGCGCGCGCGTGCTCGACGAACTGGCCGAGCAGGGCCACGAACTGCCGCAGAAGATCCTCGACTGGCGGCAGGTCACCAAGCTCAAGTCGACCTACACCGACGCGCTGCCCGGCTACATCAATCCCGACCACCAAGCGCGTGCACACCAACTACGCGCTGGCGGCGACGCCGACCGGCCGGCTCTCGTCGTCCGAGCCGAACCTGCAGAACATCCCGATCCGCACCGAGGAAGGCCGCAAGATCCGCCGCGCCTTCGTCGCGACGCCGGGGCACAAGCTCGTCTCCGCCGACTATTCGCAGATCGAGCTGCGGCTGCTCGCCGAGATCGCCGACGTGCCGGCGCTGCGGCAGGCGTTCCGCGACGGCCTCGACATTCACGCCATGACGGCGTCGGAAATGTTCGGCGTGCCGGTGAAGGGCATGCCGGCCGAGGTGCGCCGCCGCGCCAAGGCGATCAATTTCGGCATCATCTACGGCATCTCGGCGTTCGGGCTCGCCAACCAGCTCGGCATCGCGCGCGAGGAGGCCGGCGCCTACATCAAGAAATATTTCGAGCGCTTCCCCGGCATCCGCGACTACATGGAAGAGACCAAGGCGTTCGCGAAGAAGAACGGCTATGTGACCACGCTGTTCGGCCGCAAGTGCCACTATCCCGGACATCGCGCAACTCCAACCCGTCGATCCGCGCCTTCAACGAGCGCGCCGCCATCAATGCGCGGCTGCAGGGCTCCGCCGCCGACATCATCCGCCGCGCCATGATCGCGCATGGACGCGAGCGCTGGCGAAGCAAGAAGCTCAGCGCGCAGATGCTGCTGCAGGTGCACGACGAACTGGTGTTCGAGGTGCCGGAGGACGAGGTCGAGAAGACGCTGCCGGTGGTCAAGGCGGTGATGGAGGACGCGCCGCATCCGGCGGTGTCGCTCTCGGTGCCGCTCGCGGTCGACGCGCGCGCCGCCGACAACTGGGACGAGGCGCATTAGCGCCAGCGACCGGGCAGCGCCATGATCGCGCCATCCACCCTGCTCGCCTTCGCGCTCACCTGCGCGGTCATCGAGATCACGCCCGGGCCGAACATGGCGTGGCTCGCGGCGCTGTCGCTCTCGCGCGGCTGGCGCATCGGGCTCGCGGCGGTCGCAGGCGTCGCGCTCGGACTGTCCGCATACGGCATCGCGGCCGCGCTCGGCGTCGCGGCAATCATCGGGAATTCCACGTTCCTCTATGAGGCGCTGCGCTGGGGCGGCGTCGCCTATCTGCTTTGGCTTGCGTGGGACGCATGGTCGACGGCGGACGACGTTGCGCCCGACCACGCCGTCGTCGACGATCATGAGCGTGCGTCGGCGTTCCGGCGCGGGTTGATCACCAACCTGCTCAATCCGAAAGCAGCTGTTTTCTACGTCGCGATGCTGCCGGATTTCGTCAATGTCGGCGCGGGGCGGATCGCGGCGCAAACGCTCACGCTCTCGGCGATTTACGTCGTCATCGCGACGCTGATCCATGCGGGCATTGTCGTCTCGGCGAGTCGGTTGCGCACCGTCATCGCCGAGCCCGCGCAGGTCCGGCGCATCCGGCGCACGCTCGCGCTGGCGCTCGCACGCGATTGCGATCTGGTTTGCATTTTCCACGATGCGGTAGCAGCGCCGCGTTTGCGGCTATTTCTTCCGGATGTGCCGACTTGCCCATTTCATTTTGCTGGCATGGCTGCCCATTGATGCCTCTCTCAAGCCGGTCTGATTGTCATGACACGAGCCCTTGCCGCAGTCGCCGCGCTGACACTTGCCCTTGCGTCGCAGCCGGCGTTCGCCGCCGAACAAGCCCTCGACGGCGCGCACATGTCGCTGCCGTGGGCGCTGCCGTTCGCCGGCATCCTGCTCGCCATCGCCACCGGTCCGCTGCTTCTACCGCACACATCTGGGAGCATCACTACGGCAAGTTCGCGCTGTTCTTGAGCCTTTGCGTCGTCATTCCGCTGTACATCGCTTCGGGGTCGAGCGCGTCCGCCGTGACGCATGCGCTCGCCCACACGCTCCTGCTCGAATACATGCCGCTTCATCCTGCTGCTGTTGGCGCTGTTCACGGTCGCCGGCGGCATTTATCTGGAAGGCAATCTGCGCGGCACGCCGATGGCCAACAGCGCTGTTGCTGCTGACCGGCACAGCGCTCGCCAGCATTGTCGGCACCACCGGCGCCTCGATGATCCTGATCCGCCCGCTGATCCGCGCCAACGACGACCGGGTGCACCGCGTCCACACCGTCGTCTTCTTCATCTTCCTGGTCTCCAACATCGGCGGCGTCGCTGACACCGCTCGGCGATCCGCCGCTGTTCGTCGGCTTCCTGCAAGGGCGTCGATTTCTTCTGGACCACGACGCATCTGCTCGCCGAGATGCTGTTCGTTCTCGCGATCGTGCTCGGCGCCTTCTTCCTGCTCGACTTGTATCTGCACCGCCGCGAGGAGCATGCGGACCACCCGCTCGATCCGACGCCAGACAAGCCGCTCAAACTGCACGGCATGATCAATTTCGTGCTGATCGGCGTCATCATCGGGGCCATCCTGATGAGCGCATACTGGAAGCCGGGCGATCTCGTTCACGATCTGCGGGCGACGAACTCGCAGCTGCAGAACCTCGTGCGCGACGCCATCTTCGTTCTCGTGGCGTTCGCCTCGCTGCGGCTGACCGCGGGCCATTGCCGCACCGACAACGAATTCTCCTGGGGGCCGATCCTCGAAGTCGCGATCCTGTTCGCCGGGATTTTCGTCTGCCTCGTTCCCGGTGATTGCGATGCTGCAAGCCGGGCAGTCCGGCGCGTTCGCGCCGCTGCTCGGGCTGGTCACGGGCCGGACGGCGCTCCGAACAACGCCGCCTATTTCTGGCTGACCGGGGCGCTGTCGTCGTTCCTCGACAATGCGCCGACCTATCTGGTGTTCTTCGAACTCGCCGGCGGCGATCCGAAGGTGCTGATGACCACGATGGCCACGACGCTGGCGGCGATCTCCACCGGCGCGGTATTCATGGGCGCGAACACCTATATCGGCAACGCGCCGAACTTCATGGTCTACGCGATCGCCCGGCAGATGGGCGTGAAGATGCCGTCCTTCTTCGGCTACATGCTGTGGTCGGGAGGCGTGCTGATCCCGACCTTCCTGCTCGTTACCTGGGTTTTCTTCCGCTGACGCGGACGCCCGCGCCAGTTTTGAAATCGGCCGTTTACCTTCCCGCGCTAGGGTTAATGTCAGCGGTTGCTTGATCGTGGCGGCCGTCAATGCGACGGCTTTGTTCGGAACCTTTCTGCCCGGTGCGCGTCAGTAGTCGAGCACGGGCCGCGAAGGCTCTCGTGCAGGGAGTAGGCCGTGCGACCTCATCGCGCATTCGTCCCCATACTGTCGCTCGCGCTGCTGGCCATCGTGGCGCAGACCGTTCCGGCGTTGACACAGGGCTTCGGCTGGTTCGGCGGCAGCCAGGACGACCGGTATCTGCGCCAGAACTCCTGGTCTGGCGGCCAGCGGCAGTACGTGCCGCCGCAGGCGAACGCCTACGCCGACCCGTATGGCCAACGGCACGCCGAGCAATCCTCTTCGTCGCCGTCATCAGGCGGAACCGGACGCTATGTCGCTTATTGCGTGCGGCTATGCGACGGACGGCATTTCCCGATGCAGCGGCACAGCAACGCCACCTCGGTCCAGCTTTGCAACGCGTTCTGCCCCGCCGCGAAGACACAGGTGTTCAACGGCAGCGCGATCGATCACGCGGTCGCGCCGAACGGTACGCGATATGCGAGCCTCGACAATGCGTTCGTCTACCGCGAGAAGATCGTTTCGGGCTGTACCTGCAACGGCAGGGACTCGTTCGGCCTCGCTAAGATCGACGTTGCGAACGATCCGACGTTGCGGCAGGGCGACATCGTGGCGACCGGGGACAACCAGAAAGCCGCGCTCGCCGCAATGGCGGCCAGCAAAGAACGTCGCGAGGCCCTGAACGACCGGCCGGCGCCAAGCGGCAACGCATCGCGCCGGGTCGCAAGCCGGCCTGGCGCCATTGCGCCCGCCGAAGCGGAAGAGCGTCCGCGAAGACTGAATCCCCGCCTATTCGAACTGGCTGACCACATCCTCGGCGATCGACAGCGCCGAGGTGAGCCCCGGCGATTCGATTCCGAACAGATGCACCAGACGCGGCAGGTCATGACCCGACGGGCCGTCGATGGCGAAATCCGCGGCGGGTTCGCCCTTGCCGGTGAGTTTTGGACGGATGCCGCAATAGTCCGGCACCAGCGAATTGTCGGGCAGCGCGGGAAAATACGTCCGCACGCTGGCGTAGAAGTATTCCGCGCGCTTGGGATCGACGGTGTAG
Organism: uncultured Alphaproteobacteria bacterium; assembly: GCA_963800695.1. Classification (GTDB taxonomy): domain Bacteria; phylum Pseudomonadota; class Alphaproteobacteria; order Rhizobiales; family Xanthobacteraceae; genus PALSA-894. Next base: position 208,926 of record CAWDCA010000002.1, read on the forward strand.
ACTCTCGCTCTCGAGCCACTCGACATCGGGGCCGAAGCGCATGCGGCCCGCCATGTCGAGCGTGACATGCGTGCCGAGCCCGCCCTCGACCGGCGCCGGATAGATCAGATGCGAGAACGCCGGCTTGCCCATGAAACCGAAGTAGTTGCCCTTGGCGAGCACGAGCCGCGGCACGCGCGATGGCGCATAGCCCTCGGTGGCGCGCGCGATCGCTTGCGCGCCTAAGCCGGCCGAGTTGATCACCGCATCGACCGTCAGCGTGCCGGGCTCGGCGCCGCCGAAGGTGACCTCCCACCCCGACGGCGAAGGCGCCAGCCGCTCGATACTCGTGTTGAACGCGATCATGCCGCCGCGATCTTCCAGGTCGCCTTCCAGCGCCAGCATGAAAGAGTGCGAATCGATGATGCCGGTCTCGGCCGAAAGCAGCGCGGCCGTGCAGTTGAGCGCCGGCTCCATCGCGCGCGCCGCGTTGCCGCCGAGAAACTCCAGTCCCTCGACACCGTTGATCTCGCCTTGCTTCGCGATGCCTTCGATCTTGGCGGTCTGCTTCTCGTCCGTCGCGACGATCAGCTTGCCGACCTTTTTGTGCGGCACGCCGTGCGAGGCGCAGAACTCGTAGAGCATGCGCCGCCCGCGCACGCAGTGACGCGCGCGCAAAGAGCCGGTCGGATAATACATCCCGGCGTGGATCACCTCGCTGTTGCGCGAGGACACGCCGTTGCCGATACCGCCGGTCGCCTCCGCGACGATCACCTCATGGCCGGCGAGTGCGGCCGCCCGCGCGATCGCAAGGCCGACAACGCCGGCGCCGATGACAAGAACCTGCATGCGGGTTTGGTAGCGCGCTCAGCCGATGTCGTCGAGCCGATAAAACCGCTTGGCCGTACCGAAAAACAACTCCGCCTTCTCGGCCGCGCTCGCGCCCTTCGCCAAAATCTTGCAGGCGTTCCAGAACACCGGATAGCTGTACGAGCCCTTGTCGACCGGGAAATTGCTCTCGAACATGCCGCGCGAGGGCCCGAATGCCGCGATGCAGGTTTCGATGTACGGCCGCCACGTGTCGGCGAGTTGCTGTGAGGACGGCGGCTCGGCCTGCTTGTCGAACCCGTGGCCGCACAGGCGCATGCCGAGGCCGCCGAGCTTCACAAAAACATTCGGCCGCTGCGCCAGCGCCTCGATGGATTTCTTCCAGACCGGAAAAACGTCGTCTTTCCGGTAGGCGTTGAGGCCGACGATGCCGCCGCAATGATTGAGCACGATCGGGCATTCCGGCGCTGCGTCGGCGAGGCCGATCACATCGTCGAGCTGCGGATGATAGACCCAGCATGTCGAACGAGTGTCCCATCCGCGCAAGCGTCTTCACGCCGTCGCGGAATTTTGGGTCGGCCAGCATCGCGGGCCACGCCGGGTTGCCCGGGTTCATCACCTGCGGATCGGCATCCCACGCAACGATATGGCGAATGCCGCGGAAGCGCCCGCCGCCGGCGCGATCGAGCGCCGCCAGCACCGGCTCGACGCGGCTGCCGAGCATCAGGTCCGCATGGCCAACGATGCCCGCGCAGGCGCGGATGTTGCCGTAGATGCCGCTCGCCGTCATGGCGGCGACGCCGTTGACGAACTCGACCTCGCCGACCGGCTTCATCTCGTCCGGCCCGTGGGCGCGCAGCATCGCGCGCGCCTGCACGAACACGGTGGCGACGATGTTGTGGCCGCTGTTGGTATCGGCGAGCAAGTCGTCGAGCAGATAGCGCCAGCCCGCGCGATCCCACAGATGATGGTGCGGATCGATGATCGGCAGATCGGGCTCGAGGATCGGCTCGGTGCGGCGCGCAAGCCAGTCGTTGCGGACGTGAAGATAGTTCGCAGCTTCCGCCGCGCTGGTCGCCTGCGCCATGGAATTCCCCCCGCGTCGCGTTATTCGGCCGCGATGCGTACCGCGGGCTGCGCGTCGCGCACGTCGGCGTCGACGTGGGTCTCGAATTGCACGAAGTTCTTCTGGAACATCGCGACCAGCTTGCGCGCGGTCTTGTCGAACTCCGACTTGTTCGCCCAGGTCTTGAACGGATAGAGCAAATGCGGCTCGATGCCCGGCACCGATGTGGGCACCGAGAAACCGAAATACGGATCGGTGCGGAATTTCGCATTGCGCAGCGAGCCGTCGAGCGCGGCGGTCAGCAGCTTGCGCGTGACCTTGATGGGCATGCGGCGGCCGACGCCGTATTTGCCCGCGGTCCAGCCGGTATTGACCAGCCAGCAATCGACATCGTGCACGGCGATTAGCTCGCGCAGCAGGTTGCCGTAAACGGTCGGATGGCGCGGCAGAAACGGCGCGCCAAAGCAGGTGGAGAATTCCGGCTCGACGCCGACCAGCCCCTTCTCGGTGCCGGCGACCTTCGCGGTGTAGCCGGAGAGGAAGTGGTACATCGCCTGCGCGGGCGTCAGCTTGGCGATCGGCGGCATCACGCCGAAGGCATCGGCGGTGAGCATCACGAATTCGTCGGCATGCCGGCACGACCGGTGCGCGAGGCATTCGGGATGAACTCGAGCGGATAGGCCGAGCGGGTGTTCTCGGTCTTGGAATCGTCGTCGAAGTCGCAGATGCGCGTTTCCGGATCGAACACGACGTTTTCCAGCACCGAGCCGAAGCGCAAGGTCGCGGCGTAAATCTCGGGCTCGGCCTCGGCGGAGAGCTTGATGCACTTGGCGTAGCAACCGCCCTCGAAATTGAACACGCCCTGCGGGCCCCAGCCGTGCTCGTCATCGCCGATCAGCGTGCGGTTCGGATCGGCCGAGAGCGTGGTCTTGCCGGTGCCGGACAGGCCGAAGAACAGCGCGACATCGCCATCCTTGCCGACATTCGCCGAGCAATGCATCGGCATCACGCTTTCGGCGGGGAGATAGTAGTTCAGCGTCGTGAACACCGACTTCTTCATCTCGCCGGCATAGAAGCTGCCGCCGATCAGGATCATGCGCTTGGTCAGGTTGAGCGCGATGACGGTTTCCGAGCGCACGCCATGGCGCTTCGGATCGGCCTTGAAGGTCGGCAGGCACAGGATCGTGAAATCCGGCACGTAAGCGGCCAAGTCCTTGCGCTCCGGGCGGATCAGCAGCGACTTGATGAACAGCGAGTGCCAGGCCAACTCCGTGAACACGCGTGCCTTGATGCGGTATTTCGGATCGGCGCCGCCGAACAGGTCCTGCGCAAAGAGCTGCTTGCCGCGCGCGTGTTCTAGAAAATCCGCCAACAGAACGTCGAACTGTTCGGGCGAGAGCTTGCCGTTCTTGTCCCACCAGATGGTGCGCTCGGTCTGCTCGTCGCACACGACGAACTTGTCCTTGGGCGAGCGGCCGGTGTGGATCCCGGTCTCGGCGCAGAATGCGCCGCCCTGCACGACATGGCCTTCATTTGCGGCAAGCGCATATTCGTAAAGCTGCTCGGCGGGCAGATTCCAGTGGACCGCGGCGAGGTCCTTCAGGCCGAACTTTTCCGCGCCGTGGGCGCTGTTCCGCAGACCCGTCTCTTTCACGCAAAACCTCCGCACCAGTCCCGGCCCGCGCAGGGCCGTGGACACCTTCCAAAGACGCCGGTGATTAACGCCGGCAAGGCCGGTCGGGGTCCCGGCTGAGGCGGCGACCTATAATGATCATCTACCATGCTGCCAAGGCGCCGTGGCGCCGCGAAGGCGGCAGGCCACTAGAATGTTAGCCGCAAGGTTAGTGCATTGCTGCGCCGCATCATTCCACAAGCCCTTTGCTCACCAGCCACTTCTGAATCACCTCAGCGATCTCGGCATTGTTCTTGTCCTGCATCAGCATGTGCGAGTTGCCCTTGATGCCGATCTCGGGGAGGTTGATCCAGTCGACCTTCCCGCCCGCCGCCTTGATGGCGTTGCCATATTCCGTGTCGATCTTCTTGAACGTCGACCAGCGCGGATGCTCGTCGACATAGTCGCCGAACATCATCAGCACCGGCACGTCCTTGAGCTTCGGCGCATTGGCGACGATGCCGGCGGTCGCGGACTCCACCGCCACGATCGCCTTCACCTTGTCGGGCCGCTGCTCGGCGACCTTGAAGCCGAACGCGCCGCCCTGGCTGTGCAGCAGCAGCACGCACGGACACACCTTGTCGACCAGCGCGATATAGGCGTCGATGATCGCCTTGTCGGTCGAGAGCCAGCGCGGCACCGACTGCTTCATGTAGTTGTCGTAGGCCTCGACCGGAAACTGGTTGCCGGGAAGCAGCTTGCGCTTGGCCGGGTCGGCGTTCCAAGAGCCCGCGCCGTCGCCGATGCGGAAGCGCTCGTAGGGGTCCTGATAGGTGAGGAAGGTCGGCTCGGACGGCCAGATGTCCGGACTGACGCAAAGCCAGAGCGCCCGCGCTCGACCGCGTCGGAATTGTAGACGTCCCATCCTTTGCGGACGAACATGTTGAGCCAGCCTTCACGGCCGTCCGGCGTCGACTCGTAAGTGACGCCGGTCAGCCCGCCGCCGTGCCACATCAGCAGCGGAAATTTGCCCTTGCGGTTCTTCGGCAGGAAGTACTGCACATACATCTGCTCGACCATGTACTGGCCGTTCGGATCGAGCTTGGTGAGCGGACCGCCCGGCTGGCGCACGATCTCGCGCACCGGCTTGCCGCTGACCTCGGCGATGCGGCCGCCGATATGGAACGAGCCCATGCCGCGCAGCACGATGTCGTCATTGGCGAGTGCCGGCATGGCGGTGAGACTCATGAGTGTTGCGATCAGGACGCGGCGCATTGTGCCCCCCTCTATCTTGTTGAGGCATTGTCGCCGATCCGCAAGCCGCGCGCCACGGTGGGCACGAGGGTGGGCAGAGTTGCTAGCGCGCCTTGATTCCGGCGATGTCGACCATGCGCCGCAGGAAGCCCTCGAAATTATTCGCCGTCCATTCGCGCTTCGGGGAGTCGCTGACGAGGCTGAAGCTCTTGTCTGGCCCGATCAGCCGCGCCTCGATGGTGAAGGTCGTGGTGTTGTCGGCCCAGTCGACCTCGCGGCTGACCTGCATCACGCGCACGCCCGCGGCGGTTCGCTCTTTCACGCCGGAAATGCGCACGTCGCGAATGCGCCCGGAGCCCTTGTTCTGCTCGGCAAGGCCACGATGGTGCTTCTCGAAATCGGCGAGCGAAATCGTGGTCCGGTGCGGCTGGTCCTTGTAGCTCACCGTTGAGCCGGCGGCGCAAATCTGGCTGGCGCAGCGATAATAGGTGACGCCCTCCCGCGTCTCCGCCCGCCAGCCCTCGATCGCCAGCGCGATCGTCTCCTGCGCGATCGCGGTTGATCCACACGCAAGCATCGCGAGCAGCGACAGCACCGCCTTCATGGCAATCTCTCGTCAAGGTTCGCGCTGCCCGATGCGGCATCAAAAAGCCGGGCGCAGCGTGCGCTGCGCCCGGCTTTTGTCGTTCGGTCAGTGCGCCAGCGGATCGGGCCGCAACTGGAAGTGCGCCGCCAGCGGCTTCGTTCCCTTGCCGCCCTCGATCAGCCACGGCGTGCGGTCGCCATTGGCGGCCCACAGTCCACGGCCCTTCCAGCCGGCATTCGGATCGTCGATGCGGCCGTCAAAGCCCTTGGCGTAGAAGCCAAGCGGATACGGAACGCGGATCGACACCATCTTGCCGTCCTTGTTCAGCGCGACGAGGCCGTCCATGAGGTTGGCGGTCGACATCGGGATGTCGTCGCCGAGCCCGAAGGTGTTGTGCTGGTCGACCCATGAGTAGTAGCTCGCCTCGGCGCTGTTCTCGCCGATGCCCTTGAAGCCAGGGCCCGGATACTGGTGGAACGCCCAGCCCTCGGGGCAATGGTTGCCGGTCGCCTTCGGGCCGTTGAGCGGACCCTTGCAGAGGCGGCGGTCGAACACGCCCATGTGGCCGCTCGCGAGCGAGACCCACACGCGGCCCTGCTTGTCGATGTCGCCGCCGCGCACGCCGAAGCCCGGCATCGGCACGGTGTAGATCTCGGACAGCGCCTTGTGCGGGTTCTTGCCCGGATCGACGCGGACGATCGCGCCCGGGCTGCCGCGCAGCGTGCCCCAGATCGAGCCGTCGGTCGGGCTCGGCATCACGGCGTAGAACGTCGGGCCGAGGCGCATGTCCTTGCTCGGCTCCTGCGGCTTGCCCGGCTCGGTGTACTCGTCGCGCTCGCCGTTGCCGTTGGTGTCGAGCACCAGCGCGGTCCACCCTTGCGACTTCTCGATGTCGCCGGTCTCGTCGAGCATCTTGGTGTTGATCCAGCCGACATTGCCGCCGCCGCCGCCGGTGCTCGCCCACAGCGTCTCGTTCTCGTCATAGCCGAACTGGATATGATGCGAGCCGAAGCAGGTCTGGTAGGCGGTGTATTTGCCGGTCTTCGGATCGTACATCGTCACGCGGCGGTTGGTGCTGTTGAGCGGGAATTCCACCGCGGACGGGTGCGTCGAGCCCTTCTTGCAGAAGTCCGGGTTGTCGGGCTTGTGACCGGTCGCGGCGAGCCACAGGCGGCCCTTCCGGTCGAACATCGAGTTGTGATTGTTGGCCCGGCTGTTCCAGATGTTCTCCTCGCCCCAATAGGCCGAGGGCTGCAGAATCTTGACCGAGCCGGCATTGCCGGGTCCGAGCGCGTACGGCATGTCGGGCGTGGTCGGCAGCACGAAGTTGGTCGCGACGTTCTTGACCACATCGAGGATCGGCATGTCGTCGCAGGCATGCTCGCACTGCCCGTATACCGGGCCGTAGGCATTCACGGTCGGATAGCGCCGATCGCTGGCGATCAGATCGTGCAGATATTGCTTCGGATTGTGCCAGTCGCGCAGCGTGACCACGATGTTGCGCTCGACGCCCTGCGGGCGCGTCGGCTTCGCGGAGGGCAACTCGCCCTTGGCGATCCGGTCGGTCCATTCGCCGAAGAACTTGTACGGCGCGCCGCCCATGATCGCCGGCCGCCTGGTTGGTCATCTGCTCGCCGGACTGGCCCGACTGGATGCGGCGCACCCAGGCTTCCTCATGCGTCTTGACCTGGTCCATGTGGAATTTCGGGATCGTGCGGGTCGAGAGCTGGCCGAGCTGGTGACAGCCGACACAGCCGTTGTTCTTCATGGCATTGAGCCAATCGGACTGCTTGACCTTCTCGGGAATGCCCAGTTCGTTCTTGGGTCCGAACTGGTCCGCGGTCGGAATTTGCAGCATCGAGTACCAGTAGATCGCCGGGTAGTACTGCGCGGCGGACTTCTCGTCCGGCGCCGGCACCGCGGTGAGATTAAGCTGCTTGCCGGGCTCGGACTTCACCTTGGGCGAATCGACAAGACCGTAGCCGCGCACCCAGACGTCGTAGCTCGCCTTCGGCAGATCGGGCACGACATAGCGGCCCTGATCGTCGGTCACGACGATCTTGATGAAACGTACCGGCGAGATCGCGCGTCTCCGCGATCACCCACACACCGGCTTCCGGCCCGTTCGGGCCTCTCACCACACCGCCGATGTCGTCATTGTCGATGGCAACCGCCGCGGCGGGCGCTTGCTGCGCGCTGGCCGGCACGGCTGCGAGCGCAACCAAAGCCGCGATGGCGGCTGACGTGAGCAAACCAAATTTTATCGAGTTGATCCGCATGGCATCGCTCCCTTGCCCTGAGCGATCGTTGTTCGTCGCTCGTGCGGGCTGTGCGGCAGAGTAGTCCCACCCGACAACGGCGCGCAATGCCAATAGCGCGACGACAGGCATGCGGCTCGCGCCGGCACGCCGCAATCCACTGGCGCGATTGCCGCTTATTTCCACGCCGGTCAGGCGCTCTATTTCAATAGAAGAAAGTTTGGCGCTGGACATCTTGCGCCAGTCGGGACCGAGTGCAGCGCCGGACAACTGGCCATGGCCAGATTAACCGGTCCGAAACCTTCTCCTGCCAAGCCCAAGCGCCGACACAGCTATGATTTGGGAGCAACAATGCTGCGCAGTCTGCTCGCCGCCATGGCAGTCTTCACCAGCCTTGTGTGCGCCGGTGCGCAAGAGCGCACCCTGGTCATCGCCGCAACCACTTCAATCGAAGACTCGGGATTCTTCCCCTATCTGGCAGCCAAATACCGGGAGCGCACCGGCGTCACAGTGCGCCTCGTGTCGCGTCCGACCGCGGAAGCGCTTCGCACGGCGCGTGACGGCTTTATCGACGTCGTCATCGGCAACAGCCCGGCGGCGCTCGATCGGTTCATGGATGGTGGTGATGGCGCACGCCGCCTGAAGATGATGTTCGATGAGTTCGTGATCGCAGGACCGTCCGATGATCCGGCCGGGCTGCGTGGCGTGAAGAATGCGAGTGAAGCGCTTCGGACCCTCGCGTTCAAACGAGTGGCTTTTGTGTCGCGCGGCGACAATTCAGGGACCCATACGCTCGAACAGCTACTCTGGAATGCGGCTGCGGTAAATCCGAAGGCGCGGAGCGGCAACTGGTATCTCGAGAGCGGACTTGGCATGGGGTTGACGGTTGCCATGGCGGCGCGCGTCAAAGGCTACGTCCTCGTCGATCGGGCAACGTGGCTGGCCCAAGGGCAACACAGTGGACGAGAGATTCTGTTCCAGGGAGATCCGCGCCTGTTCGACCAGTACGAGGTGATCGTGGTCAATGCCGCAAAGCATCGGAACCTTGACCCCGCCGCGGGCGCGCAATTTGCCGATTGGATCGCTTCCGACGAGGGTCAGGACGTGATTGCGGCCTTCAGGACCGGAGGCCGGCAGGTCTTCTTTCCGAACGCCAAGGGCCAGAACTAATTTAGCGACTCACGACGCGAGGTCTCCGGCACCCGGCCGCTCCACAAGCGGCAGCGCCAACGTAGTGAATTCGGCTACGTGCCGCGCGCCTTCTTCGCAAGCTCGACGAGCACCTGCCGCAACGCAGCCGCGGATGTCACCCTTTGCGGAAACATGAGCCGTGCGGTGCGGTCCCCTGCCGTGAGATCGGCGCCGTCCGGGTCGAGCCCGCTGATGCGCCACGGGCCGTCGTCCTTGCCGAGCAGTTTCGTGGCATAGAGCCGCGTCGCCTCCACGTGATCGGCGTTCATGTGCTCGACCGCGCCCTCTTCGGCGCCGACCAATTCCTCCGCGCCCGATAAGTCGGTCAGCACGTCGGCGGCGGCCAAATCGGCGGCCCGCGCGAACCCGCCATTGAGATGCGCCGAGGCGACTTGCATGCGCCAGAACGAGAAATCGCCGAAGCCCGCATAAAGCTCGGACTTGGGGTGCCGCGCGAGGAAGCGCCGCCGCACCCGCGCCTCATCGGCGCTCTCGCGCTCCAGCCGTGCAAACACGCCGAGCACGGTCAGCCGCGGATGCGCCAGCGGATCGCCCTTGCCGGTTTCGGCGAGGAGCACGGAGGCGCGGCCGTCGGCTTCGAGGTTGGCCGTATGGGTCGAAAGCCGCGAGGTCAGGATCAGGGTTGAGCCGTCGACATCGGTCGCGACATTGACCAGCGAGGCGAACGGGTGGCCGGTATTGCGGTCGAGCGTCCCGAGCGTGCCCGCCCGGGTCGCCCGCAGCAGGGTCTTGGCCAGCGCCGGCGGATCGAAGTCGGCGGGCGCGCGCGCACCTTCCGGGAGCCGATTGGGCATTGCGCCGGGCAGCGGTTGTGCCATTTCGGACGTCATCGAACCCCTCCCAAATCCTTCATCTGCCACGATTTTTCTCACCTTTGCCACAATTGCGCCCGTTCGCGGGCTTCTGCTCGGAACCGGGGCCGGGCGAGTTTGCGCACGGCCGATTCATGCTAGAAGGCGGCCCATGCCCACAATCGCCCTGGTCGATGACGACCGCAATATCCTGACCTCGGTTTCGATCGCACTCGAATCCGAGGGCTACAGGATCATGACCTACACGGATGGCGCCTCGGCACTGGAGGGCTTCAAGACGAGCCCGCCGGATCTCGCAATCCTCGATATCAAGATGCCGCGCATGGACGGCATGGAGTTGCTGCGCCGCTTGCGTCAAAAGACCGACATGCCGGTGATCTTCCTCACGTCGAAGGATGAGGAGATCGACGAACTGTTCGGCCTCAAGATGGGCGCCGACGATTTCATCCGCAAACCGTTCTCGCAGCGCCTGCTGGTCGAGCGCGTCAAGGCGGTGCTCCGGCGCGGCAGCCCGAAAGACGCCACAGCCGTCAAGGAAACCGACACGCGCAAGGTGCTCGAGCGCGGGCTGTTGCGCATGGACCCGGAACGCCACACCTGCACCTGGAAGGACGAGCCGGTGACGCTCACCGTCACGGAGTTCCTGATCCTGCAGGCGCTCGCGAGCCGCCCCGGCGTGGTGAAAAGCCGCAACGCGCTGATGGACGCGGCCTACGACGATCAGGTCTATGTCGACGACCGCACCATCGACAGCCACATCAAGCGGCTGCGCAAGAAGTTCAAGGTGGCCGACGACGACTTCGACATGATCGAGACGCTCTACGGCGTTGGCTATCGCTTCAAGGAAGGCTGAAACTCCCGCTTTCGGCCGGATTGCGGTATGGTGGCCCGACGATATTGGGGGCGAAGCACCACCGACCAGCGGGCATAGCAGAACGTGCTGGATCGAACCGCGAATATTACCCCGGCCACCGCCGAGACCGACCCCGGCGAAACGCCGCGCGTTGCGCGCAGGCGGTTGCGCCGTGCGGCCGAATTCGTGCGCGCGCGCTGGCGCTTTCTCGTCGCGCAGAGCTCCTCCAGCCTGACGCGGCGCATCGTTTTGCTCAACGTCGCAGGCCTGCTCGTGCTCGTGATCAGCATTCTGTATCTCTCGCAATATCGCGCCGGGCTAATCGACGCGCGGGTGCAGAGCCTGCTGGTGCAGGGCGAGATCATCGCGAGCGCGATCGCGTCCTCGGCGACGGTCGAAACCGACACGATCACCATCGACCCCGACAAGCTCTTGGAGTTGCAGACCGGCGAAAGCTACGGCCCGCAGGACGAGGTGCTCTCGGGGCTGGAATTCCCGATCAATCTCGAACGCGTCGCGCCGGTGCTGCGCCGCCTGGTGGAGCCGACGCGCACGCAGGCACGCATCTACGATCGCGAAGGCGCGCTGCAGATCGACTCGCGCAATCTTTACGGCCGCGGCGACGTGCTGCGCTTCGATCTGGTGCCGGCCGACGACCGCCCGACCCGGATGGAACGCGCATGGATCGCGATCAAGAACTGGTTCGGGCGCGGCGATCTTCCGCTCTATCGCGATCTCGGGCCCGGCAACGGCCGCGGCTATCCGGAGGTCGTGCTGGCGCTCGCCGGACAGAAAGCGAGCACGGTGCGCGCCAACGAGCGCGGCGAGATCATCGTGCTGGTCGCGGTGCCGATTCAGCGCTTCCGCGCGGTGCGCGGCGCGCTGTTGCTCTCGACGCAAGGCGGCGAGATCGACGACGCGGTGACGGCGGAGCGCTTGCAGGTCGTCACCCTGTTCCTCGCACTCGGCGCCGTGATGGTGCTGCTCTCGATGCTGCTCGCGCGCACCATCGCGGGACCCGTGCGCCGGCTTGCCGAGGCCGCCGAGAACGTGCGCCGCCGCATCAAGTCGCGCGGCGAAATCCCGGATTTCACCTACCGCCGCGACGAGATCGGCGAACTCTCCGGCGCGCTGCGCGAGATGACCAACTCGCTCTACAGCCGCATCGAGGCGATCGAGAGCTTCGCGGCCGATGTGGCGCATGAGCTGAAAAATCCGCTCACATCGCTGCGCTCCGCGGTCGAGACCATGCCGCTTGCCAAGACGCCGGAAAGCCGCGCGCGCCTGCTCGCGGTGATCGAGCATGACGTACGGCGGCTGGACCGGCTCATCTCAGATGTCTCGGACGCGAGCCGGCTCGATGCCGAATTGCAGCGCCACGACGTCGCACCGGTCGATCTGACGCGGCTGTTGAAAACGGTCGTGACGGTCGCCAACGAGGTGCGGCGCGACGACGGCGTAACGATCACACTCGCCTTCGAGGGCGGGGCGCCGCGCACCTTCATGGTGCGCGGGCACGACTCGCGGCTCGGGCAGGTGATCGACAATCTGATCGAAAACGCGCGCTCGTTTTCGCCGCAGGGCGGCAGCGTGCGCATCACGGCGAAGCGCTTGCGCTCCGCAGTCGAGATCACGGTCGACGATGACGGGCCGGGCATCCAGCCGGAAGCGATGGAGCGGATTTTCGAGCGCTTCTACACCGACCGGCCACACCAGGGTTTTGGCCAGAATTCCGGCCTCGGCCTCTCGATCTCGCGCCAGATCGTCGAGGCGCATGGCGGGCGCATCCGCGCCGAGAACCGCATGGGCGTGTCCGAGGAACCGGACGGCCCACGGGTGCTGGGCGCGCGCTTCGTGATGCGCCTGCCGGCGATGTGACTTCTTGGTGGGGCATGATCTTTTCCGAAAACCGATGCACACTTTTCGGGATCATGCTCTAAGCGCCGAGCAAAGCGAGGGTCCCGGCGCGGCATGAGCCATTCCCCGACAATCCATGCCTCCGCCGTTCTCGTCGGTCCGAGCGCGGTTCTGATCCGCGGCGCGGCAGGCTCCGGCAAATCGCGGCTTGCCCTTGCGTTAATCGAGGCAGGCGAAACCGGCGCGCTACCGTTTACCCGGCTGGTCGGCGACGACCGCGTGCACGTCGAGGCCGCGCATGGCCGCGCGCTGGTGCGGCCGGCTGCGGCACTAAAGGGCCTGATCGAGGTTCGCGGGCTCGGAATCCGCCGTGTTCCGTTCGAGCCGCTCGCGGCCGTTGGCCTGATCATCGACCTCGGCGCCGCCGACGCGGAACGCCTGCCGGATGCCGCTGCCGCTGCCGCGGAGGTCGCCGGAATAGCCCTGCCGCGACTTGCGGTCGCGGCTTGCGCGGACGCCCTGCTGCTCCTATTTGCTGCACTGCGCACGGCTGAATCCGGCGAATAATGCCACTTTCTGATGCGCTCTACTGCGCTGCAAAATATATTTGCGGGTACCGGCCACCCCCTTGCGCTTGCCGGGCACATGGTCATGATGGCGCCCTTTCGTGCGGTGGGGCGCTCAGCACGCGCCGGCCGGAGTTCCGATCTTCACATGATAGGTTTGGTCCTTGTCACCCACGGGCGGCTTGCCGTCGAATTCCGCGCGGCTCTGGAACACGTTGTTGGCGCTCAGGAGCAGATCGAGACCATTACGATCGGCCCCGATGACGACGTCGAGCAGCGCCGCCGCGACATCATCGAGGCGGTCAAGCGGGCGGACCTTGGCGATGGCGTCGTGATCCTGACCGATATGTTCGGCGGAACCCCCTCGAACCTCTCGATCTCGGTGATGAACCGGCCGAACGTCGAGGTGCTCGCCGGCATCAATCTTCCGATGCTGGTCAAGCTCGCCAAGGTGCGCGCCGACTGCCCGCTCGACAAGGCGGTCGCTGCCGCACAGGACGCGGGCAAGAAATACATCACCGTCGCGAGCCGCGTGCTTGCGGGCAAATGAGCGCGCCGGCTTCCGACGATCCCGCCAAATCCCCGGGCGCCGTCACCCGCATCCTGAAGATCGTGAACGAGAAGGGCCTGCATGCGCGGGCCTCGGCGAAATTCGTCGGCGTGGTCGAGAAATTCAAGGACGTTGCCGCCATCAAGGTCACGCGCGGCGACGAAACCGTCTCGGGTGACTCCATCATGGGGCTCATGATGCTCGGCGCCGGGATCGGCACCTCGATCACCGTGACGGCAACCGGGCCGCAGGCCGAACAGGCAATCGCCGCGCTCGATCAACTGGTGTCGAGCCGGTTCGGCGAAGACGAATAGGCGCTTCTTTGCCCTCGCCTCGGCCCTACGGCGCCATGCTCACGGCTGAGAAATCCTGAAACCAGTTCTGCACCTGTGTGCCAAGGCTTGCCCTCGCCGCCTGTCCTTCTTAAACGGCGCGCATGGCGCCACCGCTTCTGACCCTGCAAGACGTCCACCTCACCTTCGGCGGCACGCCGCTGCTCGAAGGCGCGGAGCTGTCGATCGGCGAGCGCGAGCGCGTGTGCCTGGTCGGACGCAATGGGTCGGGCAAATCGACCTTGCTGAAGATCGCGGCGGGACTGGTGGAGGCCGATCGCGGGGTGCGTTTCGCGCAGCCGGGTGCCACGATCCGCTACCTGCCGCAGGAGCCGGACCTCACGGGCCACGCGAGCGTGCTGGCGTTCGTCGAGGCCGGACTTGCGCCGGGCGATGACGCGCATCGCGCGCGCTATGTTCTGGAGCAGCTCGGATTGACGGGATCGGAAGACCCCGCCCGCCTTTCCGGCGGCGAAGCGCGCCGCGCGGCGCTTGCGCGCGTGCTTGCGCCGCAACCCGACATCCTGCTGCTCGACGAGCCGACGAACCATCTCGATCTACCGGCGATCGAGTGGCTGGAAAACGAGCTGGCGTCATCACGCTCCGCGCTCGTGCTCATCAGCCATGACCGCCGCTTCCTGACGCGGCTGTCGCGCGCGACTGTGTGGCTCGATCGCGGCGTCACGCGCCGCATCGAGCGCGGCTTTGCGTCGTTCGAGGAGTGGCGCGACCAGGTGCTGGAGGAAGAAGAGCGCGAGCAGCACAAGCTCGGCCGCAAGATCGTCGCCGAGGAACACTGGATGCGCTACGGCGTCACGGCGCGGCGCAAGCGCAACATGCGCCGCGTCGGGCTGCTGGCACAGTTGCGCAAGGATTTTCGCGAGCATCGCGGCGCGCTCGGCAGCGTGAAGATCGCCGTCACCGAGGCCGAACTATCGGGCAAGCTCGTGGTGGAGGCGGAGCGGATTTCGAAGTCGTTCGGTCAAGACTCTGACAGTCCCTTTCCCATCGTGCGTGACTTTTCCATTCGTATCCAGCGCGGCGACCGCATCGGCCTGGTCGGTCCGAACGGCGCGGGCAAGACCACACTCCTGAAGCTGCTGACCGGCGCGCTTGCGCCCGATGAAGGCAAGGTCACGCTCGGCGCCAACATCGCGATGGCAACGCTCGACCAGCGCCGCGACACGCTCGATCCGAATGTCTCGGTGCGCGACACGCTGACCGGCGGACGCGGAGACAGCGTGTTCGTCGGCGGGCAGACGCGCCACGTCGTCGGCTACATGCAGGATTTTCTGTTCGCGCCCGAGCAGGCCGGCACGCCGGTCGCGGCGCTCTCGGGCGGCGAGCGCGGCCGCCTCACGCTGGCGCGCGCGCTCGCGAAACCCTCGAACCTTTTGGTGCTCGACGAGCCGACGAACGATCTCGATCTCGAGACGCTCGATCTGCTCGAAGAGATGATCGACGATTATCCCGGCACCGTACTGCTCGTCTCGCACGATCGCGACTTCCTCGACCGCACGGTTTCGGCGGTGATCGTTGCCGAAGGCGGCGGGCGCTGGAACGCTTACGCCGGCGGCTATTCCGACATGGTGGCACAGCGCGGCGAAGGCGTGACGGCGAAGGCCGTGAAGGCGGAAGCGAAGCCGCCACGCGAAAAATCCGAGGCGCCGGCCGCCGCGCCCAAGACCCGCCTCACCTTCAAGGACAAGCACGCGCTGGAAACCTTGCCGGCGCGCATCGCCGCGCTGGAAGCCGAGATCGCGCAGCTCACCAAACTGATTGCCGATCCCTCCCTGTATGCCCGCGACCGTGCCGCATTCGACACCGCCTCCGCGGCGCTCGCTGCCGCTCAGGCCGACCTCGCGAAAGCCGAAGACGAATGGCTGCGGCTGGAGGAATTGCGCGAGCAGGTCGAGGCGCGGTAGTGCGCTGGTCATTCCGGTCGAGCGAAGCGAGGGCCGGAATCCATAACCACGATCCCCTCATAAGTCCCTATCGCGGCTATCGATTCTGGACTCCGGCCTTCGGCCGTCCCCGGAATGACGTAGGCGGCCCACCTCTGGAAAACATATAAAGATATCTTTATATCCCTGTTGCCCGGCCCCGCGCCCCCTGCTATAGGCACGCCCAAGCGCCGCCCGGCGCCACCTTTTTTCCATCGCCGATTCAGGGATCGTCATGACCGCCAAAGCAGCGTCCGAGTACATCGTCAAAGACATCGGCCTCGCCGAATTCGGCCGCAAGGAGCTCTCGCTCGCCGAAACCGAAATGCCCGGCCTGATGGCGACACGCGAGGAGTTCGGCCCGAAGAAGCCGCTCAAGGGCGCGCGCATCGCCGGCTCGCTGCACATGACGATCCAGACCGGCGTGCTGATCGAGACGCTCACCGCGCTCGGCGCCGACGTGCGCTGGGTCTCGTGCAACATCTATTCGACGCAGGATCACGCCGCGGCGGCTATCGCTGCGGCCGGCGTACCGGTGTTCGCCGTGAAGGGCGAGAGCCTTGAGGAATACTGGGACTACACCGCCCGCATGTTCGACTGGCACGGCGGCGGCTTCCCGAACATGATCCTCGACGATGGCGGCGACGCCACCATGTACGTCCATCTCGGGTTGCGCGCGGAAAACGGAGACACGGCCTTCCTCGACAAGCCGGGCTCCGATGAAGAAGTGATCTTCTTCAAGTTGCTGAAGAAGCAGCTCAAGGAAAAGCCGAAGGGCTATTTCGCCGAGATGGCCAAGAGCATCAAAGGCGTTTCCGAAGAGACGACCACCGGCGTGCACCGTCTCTACGACATGCAGAAGGCCGGCACGCTGCTGTGGCCCGCTATCAACGTCAACGACTCGGTCACCAAGTCGAAGTTCGACAACCTCTACGGCTGCCGCGAGTCCCTGGTCGACGGCATCCGCCGCGGCACCGACGTGATGATGTCCGGCAAGGTCGCGATGGTGGCGGGCTTCGGCGACGTCGGCAAAGGCTCGGCAGCGTCACTGCGCCAGGCGGGCTGCCGCGTGATGGTGTCGGAAATCGATCCGATCTGCGCGCTGCAGGCCGCGATGGAAGGCTATCAGGTCGTCACCATGGAAGACGCCGCGCCGATGGCCGACATCTTCGTGACGGCGACCGGCAACAAGGACATCATCACCCTCGACCACATGCGCGCGATGAAGGACCGGGCGATCGTCTGCAACATCGGCCACTTCGACAACGAGATCCAGATCGCCTCGCTGAAGAACATGAAGTGGGACAACATCAAGCCGCAGGTCGACGAGATCACGTTCCCGGACGGCCACCGCATCATCATGCTGTCGGAGGGGCGCCTGGTAAACCTCGGCAACGCGATGGGTCATCCGAGCTTCGTGATGTCGGCCTCGTTCACCAACCAGACGCTGGCGCAGATCGAACTGTGGGCCAACAACAAGGACGGCAAGTACAAGAAGGAAGTCTACGTGCTGCCCAAGTCGCTCGACGAGAAGGTCGCGCGGCTGCACCTTGCCAAGATCGGCGTAAGGCTCACCGAGCTGCGCGACGACCAGGCCTCCTACATCGGCGTGAAGAAGGAAGGCCCGTTCAAGGCGGATCATTACCGGTATTGAGCGCGCTTCCTTTCCTTCTCCCCGCTTCGCGGGGCGAGGGAAAACCAGAACCCGCTTTGATTGTACGGCGTGCCGCCGGGCGCTAAACTCACTCGTCCGCTTCGGGCGCCGGGGGAATCCATGCGTCGCAATGTCCTGATCGGGGCACTGGTCCTGATCGCGCTGACGATCCTCGCCGCGCTGCTGATCGCCTGGGGCGGCGATACCGCCGTCACGGCGGCGCGGTTCTCGGCAATCCGTTCCGATCCGACCGCGCTGCGCGCATTCGTGCGCGCGATGCCCAAGGGCGGCGACCTGCATGTGCATCTTTCCGGCGCGGTCTATGCCGAGGACCTGATCGTCTGGGGCAAGGACAAAAACCTCTGCTTCGATCTCCCGACACTCTCGATGACCGACAAGGCGTGCGGCACCGAGACGGCGCCGAACATCGCGGATGCGCTCGATCCCGCCAAGCGCGGCAGCCAGACACTGTACGACCGCATGGTCAACGCGCTGTCGATGCGCTCCTTCCTGCCATCGGCGGGAACTCCGTCCGGCCACGACCAGTTCTTCGCGACCTTCGGCCGGTTCGGCGGCGTGACGTGGCTGATCCCGGCCGAGATGACTGCCGCGATGCTCCGGCATTACGCGGCCGATGCCGTGCAGCACACCGAATTGATGATCACGCTGCTGCCGTTCGACTACGGGCCGAAGCTGATGGCCGCGATCGCGGGCGTTGCCGGCAACGAAGAGCGGCTGAAGCGGCTCCGGGAGGGCGACCTCGATGCGGCGGTCGCCGAGGCGACGAAAACAATCGACGGCTGGGTCAAGCGCATCGATGAAATCCTCAAGTGCGACGCGCAGCGCAGCCAGCCCGGCTGCGGTGTCAGCTACAAATACATCGCGCAGATCAATCGCAACGCGGATGAGGCCAATGTGTTCATGCAGACCGCGTTCGCGGCTACGCTCGCGCGCGCCGACAAACGCGTCGGCGGATTGAATTTCGTCGGGCCGGAGGATTACCGCATCGCGCGCGCGGACTACCGGCGCCACATGGAGACGATCGGCTTTCTGGCGAAGGATGTGCCCGTGGCGCTGCATGCCGGCGAGCTGTGGATCGGGATCGTGCCGCCGGAGGACTTGAGCTTTCACATCCGCCAAGCGGTCGAGGTCGCGGGTGCGCGGCGCATTGGCCACGGCGTCGCGCTCAGCTTCGAGCGGCGCAGCAACGAACTGCTCGATGTAATGCGCCGCAAGCCGGTCGCGGTCGAGATCAATCTCACCAGCAACGACATGATCCTCGGCGTGCGCGGCAACGACCATCCGCTGATGGCCTATTGGACGGCGCGCGTGCCGGTCGTGCTGTCGACCGACGACATGGGCGTGTCGCGCATCGATCTGTCCAACGAATATTTCCGCGCCGCGCGCGACTATCCGTTCGGCTATCGCGAACTGAAGAAGATCGCGCGCAACTCGCTCGATCACGCGTTCATCGATACGGCCGAGAAGGGCGCGCAGTTCAGGAAGCTCGAGCAGGCGTCCGCCGAATTCGAGCGCGCGGTTACCGCCGAGCGCGGCACATTGCGGAATATCTCAACGTTAATTGCGGGGCTGTTCCGCTGGCCGTGAGCATGATCCAAGAAGTGGGAACCGGTTTTCGGAAAAAGATCGTACTCAAACGAAAACGCTATTTCGGCGGCAGCACAACGATCACATAGCGCACAGGCTTGTCGCCGACACCCCAATGCCGGCGCGAGAGCGTGACGGCGGTGCGCGTCGCATTGCCCGCGCGCGCATTGAGAAAGTGCATGCAGATCGCTTCGGCTTCGGGGCAAACCAGCGCGATGCCGGCGCGCGCGACGCTCGCCTCGTCCGACCACGGCGTTGAGGACGGGCCGACGATGTCCAGCGTCGAGACGCTCCCCGGCAGGTAGAACGACACGCCGTTGACGATATTGGTGTAGCTGCCGAGATAGCGCAGCGGCCTGTTGGTCTCGGCACGCCAGGCCTTTTCGACCGCCTGCGCCAGCAGCCGGTAGTGCGTGGCGTAGTTCGGCACGCCCTCGCGATGAATCCAGATCGCGATGAACGGCGATGCGAGCACCATCAGGACCGGAAACACGATCGCTGCCGCGAGCAGCCACGCGGCGGCGCGGCGCGGCACCGTGACCAGCGGCGAGGACAGCAGCACGACCGGAAGCAGCGTCATCGCCGACATCGCCCACAGCGAGACGATCTCGACCTTCATCAGCACCGTCGCCAGAGCCGGGAGCAGCAGCGGCGTCACGAACGCGATCAGCGCGAGCCGGCGTTCCGGCGTGCGCGGCCACACGCTGTCGGCGATGGCGTGCAGACCTGGCCGCGTGACGGCGAGCGAGATGGCGGCCGGCGCCGCCAGATAGCCCGCAACGCCGAGCAGAAAGCCGAGCCCCGAGAGCGCCGAACTCGCGAGCGTCGACTGGTGCGCAACCACCGCATAGGTGAACGGCGCGAAATCGTGTCTGACGAGCCAGTCGACATGCGGCGCCAGGAGAATCGCGCCGCGCCGCCATCGTCACCCAAGGCGCGGTGGAACGGAAATACTGCGCGCGGCGCGGATCGGCGAGCGCCGCGACCCCAAGCCCCGCCAGCAGGAAGATCGACCAGTATTTGCCCATCATGGCGGCCGCGGCCGCCGCACCGGCAAGCGCTCCCCACAGCGCACTGCGCGTCTCGAACGAGCGCAAGAAAAACCACGTGACGAGCGCCCACAGCGGGATCAGCACCGTGTTGGCGTTGAACTTGAGCGCATGGAAGTTGAAGAACGGAATGAACGTCAGCAGCAGCAGACCGGCGACGCGCTTCTCGGCGTCGAGGTAGTGCTCCGACACGCGCCATGCGACCCATAGTGCGAAGGTCGTGAGCACCATGGCGAACAGGTAGTAGGCCCAGTCGGCGAGCGGAAACACCGCGAACCAGGCGCGCACCAGCCACGCCGAAAGCGGTGGATGCTTCGGGGTGCCGATGCCGGCATCGCGCGACCACGCGACCATCTCGCCCATGTCGAAGTGCACATCCTGGCTGCCCTTGGCGAGCGCGCCGTAGAGCGACCACAGCGCGCAGTAGGCGATCAGCAGCCACACGACATTGCGTTCGCGGCGCGCGCCGGTCAGCGCATCGAGCAGGCGTTCGAATGGTTTGAGCATCGTCATGATTTCGGCGGCACGATCATGATGACGAAGCGTTTCGGTTCGCTCGCAAAGCCGAGCCAGCGGCGCTGCAGCGTCACTTCGGCGCGCCGCCCGCCGCCGAACGGCCCCGCGACATGCTCCATGAACTGCAGGCAGAGCGGCACGTCATCGCACAGGATCGCCATGCCGTCGCGGGCGATGCGTTCATCGTCAACCCACGGCGAGAGATATTTCGAGAAATGCGCAAAGGTCGACGGCCGGTCCTTGCCGTAGAAGGCCGCGGTGCTGACCAGCACGAAAGGCCCGGCAATCAGCTTGAGCGGCTTGGCCGTGCTGGCGCGCCATTCGCGCTCGGCCGCTTCCATGAGGAGCCGCGCGTAGGCGGCATTATTCTCCACGCCGCTCTTGAGCAGCACAAACGCGACAATCGGCGATGCGGCGACGAAGAGAAGCGTCAGCACCGTGACGACACTCGCAATGCGCAACACCGCGACACGCGGCACGACCAGATGCGGCGCGCCGAGCAACATCACGGGCAGCAGGTTGAGCGCGGGCGTGTTCCAGAGCGACAGCAGGCTGATGTTCTTGATCAGCGCCGGAACGATCGGCAGCAGCAGCGGCGTCCAGAACAGAACCGAAGCCACACGCCGCTCGTCACGTGGCGCAAATCCGCCCGCGAACGCCACCGGGCCCGGCCGCACGAACAGCAACACCAGCGCGATCGCGCCCACCGCATAGCCGGCGGTGCCACCGAGGAATTCCGCCGCCGAGGCAAGCGCATCGCCGAACGACTCGGCGATGCGCCGCGTCGCCACCCAGGTGATCGGCGGGAAATTGTTCGCGATCAGCCACCAGACGTGCGGTGCAATCACCGCAAGGAAAACTCCGGCCGTAACCCACGGCGTCGCGGAGCGGAAATATTCGCGCCGCTTCGGGTGAAACAACGCCGCAAGCGCGAGCGCAACAATGAGAAACACCGACCAGTATTTCGACAGCATCGCGGCGGCGGCTACCAAGCCGGCGAGCGCCGCCCAACCGGGATGGCGCGTGTCGAGCGCGCGCAGCATCGCCCACATGGCGAGCGCCCAGAGCGGGATCAGGATCGAGTTCTGGTCGAATTTCAGCCCGAGGAAATTATAGAACGGGATGACGGCGAGGAGGAACGGAACGGCGGCGAGCTTCTCGCGCGCAAGCCATTCGGCGCAAAGTTCGATCGCCAGAAAAATCCCCGCCGACACCGTGACGACCGCGAGCAGGATGTAGGCCCAGTCGGCAAACGGGAACACCTTGAACCATGCCCACAGAATGTAGGCGAGCAGCGGCGGATGCTTCGGGTAGCCGAGCGCAAGCTCGCGCGTCCACACCACCATTTCGCCCATGTCGGCATTGAGGTCCTGGCTCGATTTCGCGATCACGCCGTAGACGAACCAGAGCGCGCCGTAGGCCAGCACGAATGTGAGCGCCGCGCGCCGCCGCCGCGCCGGATCGGCGAGACCGTCGATGACGCGCAGCAGTGCGCCGTTGAAGCCATCGCGGAGCAGAGAAAGAGACTTCAAATCGTGAACCTCATCAGGGTCAACGGTCTATGGCATGGGCCTCCCGGAGCGTCCATCCGCATTGAAATGCGCCCCCGTGTCGCCTATCACCACCCGCAATGAACGGCCCTTCCCCAGCGCTCGCGCCTGCGCACCCTGCCGTTGCGCCACGCCCGGCGCCGGAATTGAGCGTCGTGGTTCCGACCTTCAAGGAACGCGACAACGTTCCGCTGCTCGTCGACAAGCTCGCGCGCACGCTTGGCGGTATCGAGTGGGAAGTCGTGTTCGTCGACGACAATTCGCCCGACGGCACCGCCACGGTCGCGCGCAAGATCGGCGAAACCGATGCCCGCGTGCGCTGTGTGCGCCGCATCGGACGGCGCGGCCTCGCGGGCGCCTGTATCGAGGGCATGCTGAGCTCGCAGGCGCGCTACGTCGCCGTGATGGACGCCGATTTGCAGCACGACGAGACGCTGCTCACCGCAATGCTGGCGCACGTGCGCCACGATGCCGATCTCGCGGTCGCGAGCCGCTTTGCCGATGGCGCTTCGGCGGCCGGTCTCTCCAGCGCGCGCCGCGAGCACGCAAGCCGCATGTCGAACGCGCTCGCGCGCCGCCTGCTCGGCGTGACGTTGAGCGATCCGATGAGCGGCTTCTTCATGATGCGGCGCGACCGCTTCGAGGAGCTTGCCCCGCAGCTTTCCTCGCAGGGCTTCAAGATTCTGCTCGACATCGTGGCAACCGCGCGCGGCTCGTTGCGCATCGCCGAGCTGCCGTTCGTGTTCGGCGAGCGCCAGCATGGCGAGAGCAAGCTCGACACGCGCGTCGCGCTCGATTTCGCCGCGCTGGTGCTCGCCAAGTTCACCCACGACACGGTGTCGTTCCGTTTCCTGCTGTTCTGCCTCGTCGGCCTCACCGGCATCGCGATTCACATGGCGGTGCTGCTGTTCACGGCCGGCCTCGGCATGCGGTTCGGCTGGGCGCAGACGGTTGCGACCTTCGCGGCGATCACCTGGAATTTCGTGCTCAACAACATGTTCACCTATCGCGACCAGCGGCTCGCCGGCTGGCAGTTCGCCACCGGCCTCATCCGCTTTCAGGTGATCTGCGCTGTCGGCGCCATCTCCAACGTTGGGATCGCGAGCGTGATCTACCGCTACGATCCGGACTGGTGGATCGCCGGGCTCGGCGGCGCCCTCATGGGGGCGGTGTGGAATTACGTGGTCAGCGCGGCATTCGTCTGGCGGCAGCGCTGATTCCCGCCTGGAACCCGAAAATCGTCAAATTTTGCCGCTGAATTGGCGTTTAGGGTAACAAATAGGCCGTTCCAGGCGTTATCATGGTGCCTGAAGGAGCCTAAATCGCCGATGTGCCGCTGGATCGCCTATCGCGGAGAATCGATCAAGCTCGAACGCTACGTCACGGCGCCGGCGCATTCGCTCGTGGTGCAGAGCATGCGGGCGCTGGAGGGCAACGCCTCGACCAACGGCGACGGCTTCGGCCTCGGCTGGTATGACGCGAACGATCCTGAACCGGGCCTTTATCGCGAAGTGCGCCCCGCCTGGTCGGACGAGAACCTGCGTCACCTCTGCCGCCACATCCGCTCGCATATGTTCTTCGCGCATGTGCGCGCCTCGACCGGCACGCCGACCACGCGGCCGAATTGCCACCCTTTCGCCTATGGGCGCTGGCTGTTCATGCATAACGGCCAGGTCGGCGACTGGTCGCTGATCCGCCGCCGCGTGGAGGCGCTGATCCCGGACGAACTCTACAAGAGCCGCATCGGCACGACCAACTCGGAAGCCGTATTTCTGGCGATCCTCGGCGCGGGCGCCGAAGCCGACCCGATCGCCGCCACCATGCGCACGCTGAGCGTGCTCACCGACATGGTGCGCGCAAGCGGCACCACGGAGCCGCTGCGCTTCACCTCGGCACTGTCAGACGGCGAGAACCTCTACGCGTTCCGCTATTCCAACAACGACACGCCGAACACGCTGTATTACCGCGAGGCGAGCCGCAACGTGGTCGTCGTGTCCGAGCCGCTCGATACCGATCGTGCGCACTGGAAGGCGGTGCCGCAGCGCCACCTGATCGTGGCGCGCAAGCACGGGCCGGTGGAGCTTTTGCCGTTCCCCGAAGAGGCGCGCGTCGCCGCCGAGTAGCTACCGGCGCGGCGGTGAAATCCGCACCTCATAGATCATCGTATCGCCCTTTACGTTGCCGATCTGGCGCGTCACCGAAACGGCGAGCTTTTCGGCCGCCGGATCGAGCGCGTCGAGCTTCGCGATGCACTCCGGCGCATAGGTCGCGCAGGCGCCGACGAAACCCTTCTTCAACTCGTTCGGATAATCGATCCAGGGCGACAACGCCGGATCGAAGTCTGCATACATCTTCGGATGATCGCCGCTGTAGAACACCACATAGGCCGCAACCTCGTAGCCGCCGACCACGATCGGCAGGGCTGAATTGAAGCGCGCGCGCCACAGCTTCGTCAGTTCCTCGGCGATCTCGTGATAGGGCGCATGCGAGCCGCCGACCGGGCGCAGGCGGTAGTTCACCCACGGATAGATCGGCGCCGCAATCAGCAGGATCAGCGTGAAGGCCGTCGCCACAATGCCGGCGCGCGCGACCGTGCGGCGCGACACAAGAAGCGGCACGAGCACCAGCAACGTCAGCGGCACGAGGAAGAACAGCGGATTGCCCCAGTCGAGCCGCAGATAACTGCCGAGCACCAGCGCGGCGACGGGGGCGAGGAACACCAGCACGGTGCTGACGACGAGCACGAGGAACGCGTCGGGATATTTCGCCGCAGCATCGCGCAGCGCGCGCCGCCAGGGCAGAAGCAACGCGGCGCCGATGACGGCCGGAATCGCCAGCAGCGCGAAATGATGCCCGAGATATCCGAGCGTCTGGCGCACGCTGCCGGGCTCACCGGCGAGCGAGCTCGCCCATTGCAGGGTCGGATAATTCCACTTGATCAGCCACAGCACGTGCGGCGTCAGCGCCACGCCATAGACGACCGCCGCGACCCACGGCGCCGGCGAGCGCAGGAAGCGCATGCGGTCGGGATGAATCAGCGCCGCGAGGCCGATCGCTGCCACGCCGATCAGCCCGGAATAGATCGTGAGCGTGCAGGCGGCCGCCGCGAGGCCGAGCAGACCGCCCCACAGCACATTGCGCTTCTCGTACGCGTTGAGAAACACCAGCACGAGGACCGGGAGGAGCGCCAGCAGCACCTGATAGTTGTTGAAGCGCTCGCCCTTGGTGTGAAACAGCGGGTAGAGCATCATCGCCAGCACGACGAACAGGGCGCGCCGCGGCCCGACCACGCGCCGCGCGATGAAATACAGCGCCGCCAGGGTCACGAACGTCATCACGCGCGAGAGCGCGTACGAGGCCCAGTCGGCCGCCGGAAATACGCTGTACCAGGCGCCCGCGATCCAGCCGGTCATCGGCGGATGGCGGCCGTAGCCGCCAAGGAAGCTCTGGCCCCACGCGTAAGCTTCGGCCGCGTCGATGAATACGTCTTGCGCGGCCTTGAGGCCGGTGAGAAAAAAGACGCCGGCAACGCAGAACAGCGCAATCGCGATCAGCGTGGCGCGCGTGTCGCGCTCATCGAGCCGAACCGCGAACCACGCCTCAAGGCGGCGCCAGCGCTTTCTCATGTGGCGAGCGCGGCGGCGCGGTCGAGCAGCAGCTTGCGCTCGCGGGCATTCTGCGTGAGCGAGGCGGCGCGCTCGAATTCGGCGCGCGCTTCGTCGATGCGGCCGAGCTTCCTCAGAAAGTCCCCGCGCACGCTCGGCAGCAAGTGATAGCTCTTGAGCGTCGGCTCGGCGGTCAGCGCATCCACAAGTTCCAGCCCCGCGGCCGGCCCATGCGCCATCGACACCGCGACCGCGCGGTTGAGCTCCACCACCGGCGAGCGCGTGCGCTCGGCAAGCTCGGCGTAAAGTTCCGCGATGCGCGCCCAGTCGGTCTGATCGCCGGTGCGGGCGCGCGCATGGCAGGCGGCGATCGCGGCTTGCAGCACGTAAGGCGCCGCGCTCCTCCGTCAGCCGTTCGGCCCGCGCGAGCGCCGCAAGGCCGCGGCGGATGAGCAACTGATCCCAGCGCGCGCGGTTCTGGTCGAGGAGCAGCACCGGTTCGCCCGACGGACCGATCCGCGCCCCGAGCCGCGAGGCCTGGATCTCCATCAGCGCCACGAGGCCGTGCACTTCGGGCTCCTGCGGGGCAAGCTCGGCGAGAATGCGGCCGAGCCGCAACGCCTCCTCGCACAGCGCGGGGCGCACCCAGTCGTCGCCCGCCGTCGCCGAATAGCCCTCGTTGAAAATCAGGTAGAGCACCTCCAGCACCGAGGCGAGCCGCTCGGCGAGCGCATCGCCGCGCGGCACCTCGAACGGCACGCGCGCCTCGGCCAGCGTGCGCTTGGCGCGCACGATGCGCTGCGCGACGGTCGGCTCAGGGACAAGAAACGCGCGCGCGATTTCCTCGGTGGTCAGGCCGCCGATCAGCCGCAGGGTGAGCGCAACGCGCGCCCTCGGTCGATAGCACCGGATGGCAGGCCGTGAAGATGAGCCGCAACAGGTCGTCGCCGATGTCATCGTCGAGCGCCGCGTCAAAATCCGGCAAGTCCTGCTCATCCATGTCGCGGCCGATCTCCTCGTGCTTGCGCTCGATGAGTTTCGCGCGGCGCCGCTCGTCGAGCGCGCGGTTCTTGGCGGTCGCCATCAGCCAGGCGGCGGGGTTGTCCGGGATGCCCTGCTCGGGCCAGCGCTTGAGCGCCACGACCAGCGCATCCTGCGCCAGCTCCTCGGCGATGCCGACGTCGCGCACGATGCGCGCGAGGCCGGCGATGATCTTCGCCTGCTCGATCCGCCAGATCGCCGCGATGGTCGCGTGGGTGTCGGGAGCGCTCACGGCTCCCGACTAGAGCAACTCGATCCCTCGCGGCAAGCCCGGGCTAGGGCGGCAGGCCCTTACGCCGCCGCCGACGCCTGCGGCTGCGCCCCGCATTCCCCCGGCCCCATCATGGGACGAAGCTCGATCTCCAGCTCGGTGATGCCGTGCTCGGCATGGATCTGGATCACGCGCCGCGCACCGGCGATCGCTTCGTCGTGGCTAGCGTAGTTCAGGATCGCGAAGCCGCCGATCACTTCCTTGGTCTCGGTGAACGGACCGTCGGTAACGGTGACCTTCCCGCCGGTCATCGCTGAGCCGGTGGCCCTGCGAACTCGGCAGCAACCCGCCGCCCGTAACGAAAATGCCAGCTCTCGTGCTCTCCTCATTGAGCTTGCCCATGGCAGCCATCAGGCCCGGGCTTGGGGGCCGGCCTGCCTCGTAGTCCTTACCGGGTTTGACTATTGCCATGAAGCGCATGGTTTTCCCTCGTGTCTTGGGCGGAGAATTCCGCCTCTGGGATGACGACGAACGGCGATTGGCGGGATCGACGGACGCGAGCAGATTTTCTCGCGCTACTTCTCCCAGCACGGTCCGACTTCGCGCACCTCGATGGTGGCGAATTCCGCCGCCGGGCATTCGCTCGCGGCGGCGATCGCCTCTTCCCTGGAACAATCGAGCAGGAAGAAGCCGCCGACGATTTCCTTCGCCTCGGCGAACGGGCCGTCGACCAGGCTGCGCTTGCCGTCGCGCACCTGCACGCGGGCGCCTTTCGACGTCGACCCCAGCGAGTCGGAGGCCTTGAGAATGCCTTTGGCTCGCAAGCCGTCGCCAAAGCGGACCATACGATCGTAAGCCTCATGGCCCTCCGGCAAGGACCGCGCCTCGCGTTGCCCCGTCGGTTCCATCACCAGCAACATGTAGGGCATTCAAATCCCTCCCGGAAAGTCCGCCGTTACGGCTCGACCATCACCATCCAGTTCACACCGAACTTGTCGGACAGCATACCGAATTTCGGCGAGAAGAACGTCTTGCCGAGCGGCATCTCGATCCTGCCGCCTTCACTCAACGCGGCGAACAGCTTGTCGGCCTCGGCCTCTGTGGCAACCGCGAGCGTGAGCGCGAAGCCCTTGAACTCCGGGTTGCCGGTTCCGTTGCCGTCGGAGGCCATGATCTGCTGACCACCGAGCTTAAATGCCGAGTGCATGACGGCGTTTGGGTTTCCGTTCGGCGCGCAGCCGGGATCGTTATCTTTCGGATTGTCCTTGAAGTCCGGATTATCCTTGAAGCGCATCAGCATCCCGACCTCGATGCCGAGCGTCTTCTTGTAGAACGCGAGCGCTTCGTCGGTGCGGCCGTCGAAGAACAGGTAGATCTGGGTCTGCATTGCGTGTGTTCCTTGTTCCTGAATTGCGAAATCAGCGTGACCGGGCTAGTTTTTCTGCGCCGCCAGCTGCTCGCCGACCGCCTTGTGATGGTCGATCGCGGCACTTTCGCCGAAATCCTCCAGCTCGAAGAACTGGCGGAGCTCGATCTCGCCGTCTTCGTTGTACGGATTGGGGCAGCGCTTCATCCATTCGACCGCCTCGGCCTTGTTCTTCACCTGGATGATCCAGTAGCCGGCAATCAGCTCCTTGGTCTCGGCGAACGGCCCATCGATCACGGTGCGCTTGCCGCCCTCGAAGCGGATGCGCGCGCCCTTCGCGCTCGACTGCAGGCCGGCGCCTTCGAGCATGATGCCGGCCTTGACCATCTCCTCGTTGAACTTCGCCATCGCGCCGAGCATGTCCTCCGACGGCATCTTGCCGGCCTCGGAATCCTTGGTCGCCTTGACGATCACCATGAAACGCATCGGACTGTTCCTTCGTTGATTTGGTGTCTGGTTGATTACGTTATCGATTGTTGTTCGCGAGCGCGCAGATCTTCGCGGCCGTCTCGGATTGGCCTTTGCTGAACGTCTCGAAACTTGCCCGGATACCGGGGTCGCGTATCTGTGCCGCGCAGGCGCCTTCCGTCGCGCGGCTGCCGCTTGCCGGATGCAGCATCGTCAGCACGGCGATCGCAATCGCCGGAAGCACGAAATATCGCGGCTTGAATTCGATCATGACGCTCACCCTTCGCATTGAGCCTTTCAATGAGACGACGAGCGGGACGGGTTGGAATCGACAAGGCCGCCGAAAAATCTTTTCTTTGCATAACTATCTGATTTAACTCTATTTATGCCCAGCCCTCATCCCGAGGAGCCGCTGAAGGCGGAGTCTCGAAGGATGGCCCAAAGCCAGAGCGGGAGTTCATAGCCATCCTTCGAGACGCCTCGCTATGCTCGGCTCCTCAGGATGAGGTCGGAGTGTCCAGGGCGCCGCGCGAGACCACCCTTCCCTACTCCTTCGGAAAGAACTGGAAATAGGGCTCCGCCTCCTTCAGCGCGCGCGCATACGAAGGCCGCTGCTTCAGGCGGTCGAGATAGGCTGCGACATTCGGATACTTGCCGGCGAGCGGCGAAACCTTGTCGGCATAGAACAGTGCCGGCGCGGCAGCGCAGTCGGCCATCGTGAACGTGTCACCGATGGCCCAGTTGCGGCTCGCCATGTCGTGCTCGACCATGCCGAGCGCCGTTGCCATGCGGGTGCGAGCGTCATCGACGCCATGCGGATCTCGTCTGTCGGCCGGGCGCAGCCGGTCGCCCACGATCTTCTGCATGTGCAAATGGATGTGCAGATCGAAGATGCGGTCGCTCATCCGCGTCACGCGCGCCTGCTCGGCATCCGCCGGGACGAATTTCGTTTTCCCCGGGTAATGCTGGTCGAGATATTCGATGATGATGCTCGATTCCGGCACCGTGCGGCCGCGCGCCGCATCGTGGAGCACGGGGAACTTCCCAATCGGCCAGAGCGCGACGAATGCCGCGCGCTCGCCCTCGTCCTGCAAATCGACGATCTGCGGCGTGAACCGCGTATCGTTCTCATACAGCGCGATCAGCACCTTGTGGCAGAACGAGGAGAGCGGATGGAAGTGAAGCGTGAGGGACATGCACGTTTCCATTCGTAGGGTGGGCAAAGGTGCGAAGCACCGTGCCCACGTCTGCTACCCGTTGACATGACCCGCATGGGCACGCGTGCCGCGCCGCGCGCGGACACGCTTTGCCCACCCTACCGCGGCACGGAGCGCGCGCCCTCACACGTCCACGATCACCTTGAACCCGCCATAGATCATCCGTTTGCCGTCGAACGGCATCTTTTTCGGATTCATCATCTCGGCGAGGCGCGGGTCCTTCATCACCTTGGCGAGGCATTTGTCGCGGTCGGCGCGCGATTTGTAGACGATGTAGGAGAACACCACCGTCTCGTTCTTCTTCTGCTTCACGCTGCGCGGGAATGAGGTCCACTTGCCCATCTTCACGTCATCGGCGACGCATTCCTTGTAATCGAGCGCACCGTGCTCGCGCCACACCTTGCCGGCCTTCTTCGACATCGCGCGGTAGGCGGCGAGATTCTTTTTCGGCACTGGAACGATAAATCCATCGACGTAAGGCATCGGAAGTCTCCTTTGATTGTTGCTTGCTTCGTTGCGGCGGGATGCGGTGGGTTACGCGCTTCGCGCTAACCCACCCTACAAGAACTCACGCACTCCTTGCGACGTGGCAGCTCGATTGCGCCGGCTGATCGTATTCATCGTTGCGCCTCACCCAGTCCATGATCTCTTTCTCGTTGCGGCCTTTCGGCGTGATGTCGAGATACATAAAAACGCCGATCACCTCTTCGTTCCCGCGCGCATAGCTCGAATAGGTGTGGAAGACATTGCCGGCGTCGTCCTTGGCGAACACGCTCAGGCCCGGAAGTTCGTCGAACGCATCCGTACCCGGGATTTCGGCGTAATTGTAATAGACGTTGCCAGCAAGCTGATCCTTGGTGAACGAGACGTGGAAGTCGTAGTTGAAGTCGCTGCCCCAGCGACGAGACCCACTCGGCGCTCCAGCCGAGCCGCTTCTTGTAGGCGAGGAGCTTGTCGAGCGGCGCGCGCGAGACGCGCACATAGCTCACGTCGTGATGTTGCAGGTGCACCAGTGCGCCTTCGGCATGGTCGGCTTCGAGCGAGCAGCTCGGGCAGCCCGTGTCGAGGTCGTGCCGCCACATGAAATGATGCACAACGAGCTGGCTGTTGCGCGCCGAACAGATCGGCCAGTGTCTTCTTGCCTTCCGTGGCGTCGAACACGTAACGCTTCTCGACTTTGACCCACGGCAGCGCGCGCCGCTCGGCCGCGACGAGATCGCGCATGCGGGTGAGCGCCTTCTCGTTCTTCAGGTGCGCCTTGCGCGCGGTGAGCCAGTCTTCGTACGAGACGATTTTGTGCGGTCGCATGTCGGTTCTCCTGCGGATCAAGAATGGAGCGATTGCGGCTCAGGCTTTCGCCACGGCCGTTTCGAGCCGATCGAGGCTCTGCGCCCAACCCGTCTCCATCCCGGCGAGCATCGGGCCCGCGACTGCCGCAAGCGCAACGGCCTTCTCGCGCACGGTGAGCCTGGTTTTGCCGCCCAGTTCCTCGAACGTTACGGTGACCAGTCCTTCGAGCAGCGGATGGCCGGCGTGATCTTCCGCGACGGCGGTGAAGACGAGCCGCTGCGGCACGACGATCTCGCGGAACGTGCCGGTCATCGGATACACGGTGCCGTCCGGGCCGCGCATGTGAATCAGAATCTTGCCGCCGACGCGCACGTCCAGCTCGCACACCGGATTGGTGAAGTTGCGCGGCCCCCACCATTGCGCGAGGTGCCGCGGTTCGGTCCAGGTCTTGAACACGAGCGCGCGCGGCGCGTCGAACACGCGGGTGAGGACGACTTCGGCCTCGGCGAACGGCGCGCTGCCGGTTCTGGCTGTGGCTGTCATGCGAAAGTTCCTTTCGTTTTCAAAAGGATCGTCGAGACGATCAAACGTATTGCTCAAGCCGTTGATGTCATGCTCATCGGAAAACTCGGACCTACTTCTCGGCAGCGGCTTTCATGCTGGCGAGTCCGGCGGCGAAATCGGTGCCGACCATCTTGTCGATATCCATCACCATGTGCATGACCTTGGCCATCAGCGGCACCGGCCCGTGCATCGCCCACGTGACATTGGTGGTGTCGCCCTGCGGCTCGAGCGTGAATTCGGCGACGTTGTGGGCCTCGAACGGCTTCATGAAGTCAAGCTTGATCAGAACCTTGCGCGGCGGCGCGGTGTCGATGATCTCCATCTCGCCGGTGCCGACATTCCTGTTGCCCTCCCAGGCATACTTCGCGCCCTTGCCGGCCGCCGCGCCGCTGTAGGTGCGCTTCATTTCGGGATCGCGTGTCTCGTAGGGCGACCACTGCGGCCAGTTGCGGTAATCGTTGATGAGGGAGAAGATTTTCTCCGGCGGCGCCTTGATGCTTGCCGTGCGCTGCACGCGGAAGGAATCCGGCCGGGTCGACGCATAGGCGACGACCGCCGCGGCTGCGACGATCAGCACGACGACCACGATACCAATGATCTTGAGCATGACGCTTCTCCGTTACCCTTCGATGAGACGACGAACGAGGCCGCGGCGGATCGACACGCGATCCGAAAAACTTTCTCGCCCACGACTCTTTCGTCAACCCGTTGAGGCGGCTGCCTTTTCTGGCGGCCGGGCGAGATAGTCGGCGAGCTGATCGAATGTTCCGCCGAAGCCTTGGCGCATCGAGGCGAAGTGGCCGTCGAAGAAGGCGCGCTCTTCCTCCGTGGCGCCGATCGGGGCGCCGCGCAAATCGAGCGTCGTCTTGCCGCCGCTTTCTGTCAGCGTCATGACGTTGAGGACTTCCAGCGGCCACTTGCCTTGAAGCTGCGGGAACGGCGCTCGCGTAATGCCGCCCGCCACGTCGGAAAATGAATTGACGAACACCAGCCGCTCCGGCGCCGCGATCTCGCGATAGACGAAGCGGCCGTACATCTCCTGGCCCGGCTGGAACGACATCGTGTAGTGGAACATGCCGCCGGGCCGGAAATCGAGCTTGATCACGCGGATGATGGCACCCTTCGGACCCCACCATCGACCGAGCGCTTCCGCGCTGGTCCACGCGTTCCAGACGAGATCGCGCGGCGCATCGAACGTGCGGGTGACAACAAATTCCTGTGCTTCGGTTAAGCTCATGATGTCCTCCGGTTGCGCCTAACCCGCATACGCCTTTTCGATCGCCGCGATGTCGATCTTCTTCATCGTCATCATCGCCTGCATGGTGCGCTGCGCCTTCGCGGGGTCCTTGTCGGCGATGTAGTCGAGAAGGACCGTCGGCGCGATCTGCCAGCGGAGCCCGTATTTGTCCTTGAGCCAGCTGCAATCCATTTCCTGCCCGCCATCGGCAGTGAGCGCGTTCCAGTATTTGTCGACCTCCGCCTGGTCCTTGCACTTGACCAGGAACGACACGGATTCGTTGTAGGGCATCTGCTGCCCGCCATTGAGCGCCATGAACTCCTCGTCGTGCAGCGTGAAGGTCATGGTCAACACCGTGCCCTTGGGCAGCGGGCCGGCTTCGCCGTAATACGTGGTGCCGAGGATCTTGCCGCCGAACAGCGCGACATAGAAATTCACCGCCTCCGCGATACGGTTGTCGAACCAAAGGCAGGGCGAAATCTTCTTCGTCGAAAAGCTCATCAACTCACTCCGCGTTGGTGTTTTCGGGATTTCTTCTTGCGCACGCGCTTCTTCGGCTTGTCCTTCGCCTGCAATTCGTCGAGGTATTCGCCGAGGCGGTCGAGGCTCGCCTCCCAAAATTTGCGATAGCGCTCGAGCCAATCGTCAACGGTCTTCAGCGCCGCCGGTTCGATGCGGCAGGGGCGCCATTGCGCCTCGCGGCCGCGCGTGATCAGCCCGGCGCGTTCCAGCACCTTGAGATGCTTCGACACCGCCGGCATCGACATCGCGAACGGCTCGGAGAGTTCCGTCACGGACGTCTCGCCGAGCGCGAGCCGCGCCAGAATCGCGCGCCGGGTCGGATCGGCGAGAGCCTGAAACGTTGTGCTGAGGGGGTCGTTCATCTGGATTGAACCACGTGGTTATATAACCTATCGGTTCAATACGGGACAGCGCCATGCGAGTCAAGCGGGCGGCAGAAAACAAAATCAGCGCGGTGTCAGATCCCGCCGAGCGCACGCGGCAGCATGCGCTGGAGAACCGTGTCGCGGCGGATCACGAAATGAAACAGCGCGCCGCCGATGTGCATGCCGGCGAGCACGATCACGACAAAGCCCGCCCAGCGGTGCGCCGTGAACAGTTGCGTCGCGAGCGCCTGGTTGTCGGCGGCGATCTTCGGCAGCGTGAACAGCCCGAAGAACGGCGTCGGCGCGCCGTAGGCGGAATTCGCCACATAGCCGACGACCGGCATCGCGAGCAGCAGCACATAGAGCAGGCCATGCACGGCGGATGAGAGCGTCCGCTGCCACGGCTCGAGGGTCGGATCGGGAGCCGGCGCGCCGACGGCCAGCCGGTTGATCAGGCGCAGCACCATCAGCACGAGGATCAGCACGCCGAGCGACTTGTGGAGATTGTAGAGGGTGTCCTGCGTCGGCCCCTCCCCCACGCGCACCATCAAGAGCGACACCGGCAGCGTGACGAGCACGCAGGCCGCAACCAGCCAATGCAGGAGTTTCGAGGTCGACGGATAGCCGTCGGTGCGTGTACCGTAAGTCATGACGTTTCCCTCTCCGTGGCCGTGCCGAACCATAGCGCGGAGAGGCCTGCCGCTCCAATGCGCCCTTCGCAGCTGCGAAGGGTCCGCAAAGGAAACAAAATGGCCCCGCTGCGGTTAGTGGTGGGGGCGATCGAAGGAGAGATCAATGGCTTGGGGTCAGGCGCGAACACTACTTACATCGCTTTTCAGCCGCGACGAAGACGCGGCTGCTCTCTCGCGGCGAGACATGCTGGCCGGCATGGGGCTCGCCGGATTGTTCGTCGCGGCATCGACGGCTCTTCCGTCGAGTGTTGCCGAGGCGGGCACGCTTCCGCCTGCGACAGCGCCCGACGCCGGTTCCCCGGATGCGGCCCAGGCCGAACCAACGGAACACGCCGCCATCGAAGGCGACGCCGCGGATGGCGATGTCACCGACCTGAGCGCGCGGCGCCACTGGCGGCGGCGATACTGGCGCCGCCGTTATCGGCGTCGCCGCATCTGGGTCCGCCGTCGTTATTGGCGTCGCCGTTGGCGCCGGCGGCGGTATTGGTGACGGTCCAGAGCACGCGCGACAAGCTCGGTGCGCTCCCCTCCCCCTTGCGGGGAGGGGTTGGGGGTGGGGGTCGCGCGATCATGCGCCTCACGTAGACCCCCACCCCCAACGCGCTGCGCGCGTCGACCCCTAAGAACCGAGTTTTGCGGCCCCGCACAGTGCCAACACAGCGCGAGAAAATCCCTCGCTTGCCGCACTGCGACACGAGTGTTATCTGCCGCGCATGACGGCTCAACCAATCAACAACATCCGCAATTTCTCGATCGTCGCCCACATCGACCACGGCAAGTCCACGCTCGCCGACCGGCTGATCCAGCTCACCGGCGGGCTGGAGCTGCGCGAGATGAAGGAGCAGGTGCTCGACTCGATGGACATCGAGCGCGAGCGCGGCATCACCATCAAGGCGCAGACCGTGCGGCTCGCCTACCGGGCGCGCGACGGCAAGGACTACATCCTCAACCTGATCGACACCCCCGGGCACGTCGATTTCGCCTACGAGGTGAACCGCTCGCTCGCCGCCTGCGAGGGCTCGCTGCTGGTGGTCGACGCATCTCAGGGCGTCGAGGCGCAGACGCTCGCCAACGTCTATCACGCGATCGACGCCGGCCACGAGATCGTGCCGGTGCTCAACAAGGTGGACCTGCCGGCGGCCGAGGTCGCCAAGGTGAAGCAGCAGATCGAGGACGTGATCGGGCTCGATGCTTCAAACGCGATCGAGATTTCGGCGAAGACCGGGCAGAACGTGCCGGAAGTGCTGGAGGCGATCGTCACGCGCCTGCCCCCGCCGAAGGGCGACCGCGGCGCGACCCTGAAGGCGCTGCTGGTCGACAGCTGGTATGACGCCTATCTCGGCGTGGTCGTGCTGGTGCGCATCGTCGACGGCACGCTGAAAAAAGGCCAGCGCATCCGCATGATGGGCACCAACGCGGCCTATGACGTGGACCGCACCGGCGTGTTCACGCCGAAGCTCACTCCAGTCGACGAACTCGGCCCCGGCGAGATCGGCGCCATCACGGCCTCGATCAAGGAAGTGGCCGACACGCGCGTCGGCGACACGATAACCGACGACCGCAAGCCGGTCGAAGAGATGCTGCCGGGCTTCAAGCCCTCCATTCCGGTCGTGTTCTGCGGCCTGTTTCCGCAGGACGCCGCGCAATTCGAAGATTTGCGCGCCGCGATGGGGAAGCTGCGGCTCAACGATGCGAGCTTCTCGTTCGAGATGGAGACGAGCGCGGCGCTCGGCTTCGGTTTCCGCTGCGGCTTCCTCGGGCTGCTGCATCTGGAAATCATCCAGGAGCGCCTCGAGCGCGAGTTCAATCTGGCGCTGATCGCGACCGCGCCCTCGGTCATCTACAAGATGAACCTGCGCAACGGCACGGAAATCCAGATCCACAATCCGGTCGACATGCCGGACGTGATGCAGATTCTGGAAATCCACGAACCGTGGATCGAGGCGACGATCTTGACGCCGGACGAGTATCTCGGCTCGGTGCTCAAACTCTGCCAGGACCGGCGCGGCACGCAGAAGGAGCTCACGTACGTCGGCAACCGCGCGATGGTGAAATACGATCTGCCTTTGAATGAGGTGGTGTTCGATTTCTACGACCGCCTGAAATCCGTATCGAAGGGCTACGCGTCGTTCGACTATCACCTCACCGACTTCAAACCGGCCGATCTCGTGCGCATGCAGATTCTGGTCAACAACGAGCCGGTCGATGCGCTCGCCATGCTGGTGCATCGCACGCGCGCCGAGCAGCGCGGCCGCGCCATGGTGGAGAAGCTCAAGGAGCTGATCCCGCCGCACATGTTCCAGGTGCCGATCCAGGCCGCGATCGGCGGCAAGATCATCGCGCGCGAAACCGTGCGCGCGCTGCGCAAGGACGTGACGGCGAAATGCTACGGCGGCGACATCTCGCGCAAGCGCAAGCTTCTCGACAAGCAGAAGGAAGGCAAGAAGAAGATGCGCCAGTACGGGAAGGTGGACATCCCGCAGGAGGCGTTTATTGCGGCGCTGAAGGTGGATGTGTGAACCGCCTAGCGCAACGCGCCGGCCATCACGTTCTGCACCGTCGCGCTCGCGCTGAGATATCGCGGCCGCCACACCTTCACGATGCCGAAGCGTTCCGGATGCGCGCGGTAAAGCTTCGCGATCGCGTGTAGCGTCCGGAAGCGCTGCTTGTGCTCCTCGAAATCCACGCGCGGCATCTCGGCGGGCAGGTTGAGCAGCATCGACTCCAGGATCACCATGGCGCGCAGATGGCGCGCGCGGCGCATGTTGAGCTGCTCGAAGGTGAGCGCGATGACGAAACGGTGTTCCTCCATCGGCCGGCCGAGCGCGAGATCGATCGAATCGTCGTTGGTGCACTTCTCGCTGACGAGGCTGATCAGCGGCCCATAGGTCGCGCGATAATCGTCCTCACGGACAAGCCGGATGCGCTGGCTTTTCCCGTTCTCGGTGACCGTCACGCTCGCCAGCATGTCGGTAATGCGCTCGCCGACGCCGCGCCGCTTGCGCTCGGGCGGGGCTGGCGGAAACGTGATGACCGGATTGTCGATCGTGGTCAGCTTCGCGGCGCGGCGGATCAGGTGGACCCGATAGGCGTTCGGCCACACATGCCAGACGCGACGGTCGGACACGATGGTGTCGAACTTCAGGTGGTTGTCCACCACCATGTTGAGCGTGACATTGATGGTGTTGCGGTCGTCGCCGCGCACATAGTCGAACCAGCCGGTGGCGTAGCGGCCGAGGACCGTCAGGCCCTTGCTGCCCGCGCCGCCGAGCGAGCGGACGATTGAGGCCGTGATGACCGCGCCGAGATAGACCGCGAGCACGCCGAGACCGAACAGCAGTCCGTCGACGATCTGGTTCCAGTTTTCCGAAATGTACGCCCGCATCCGCAAGCTCCAGCATGAGGCCTGCGGCCTAACATGAAAACCGCCCCGCGCGGAAATCCGGCGGGGCGGCTTTCGAACGGCGCTGCGCGAAAGCTACATCCAGTAAGGCGGCACGCGGTAGTAGTCGTAGACCTGCTGGGCGCGCTTGCGGTCTTCCCAGTCCCAGTCGTTGTCGTTGGCGTAGCTCGGCGCGCCCGTAAGCTGCTGGTCGGAGATGTTGACCTCGTAGCCGCCGAGTTTGGTGTTGTAGGTGAGCAGCGACCACGGCACCGGATAATGCTCGTGGCCGAGCCCAAGGAACCCGCCGAAGCTCATCACCGCATAGGCGACCTTGCCGGAGTGCTTGTCGAGCATGATGCGCTCGATCTGTCCGATCTTGTCGCCGTTGGAGCGGTAGACGTTGGTGCCTTCGACCTTGTCGCTGCCGATCAGGGCCGCGGTTTCGCGTTTCTCGAGTGTGGCGGTTGCCATTTCTGGTTCCTCCTGTTGAGCGCCCCAATCGCCCTTGGGTTTCCAACGAGCACGCGTGAGGGAGGTTCCGGGTTGCCAAGGAACCATGGCGAAACTCTCACGTTGAATTTCGTTCCATGATGCAAGGAGGACGCAATGCCGCGCGGAGACAAATCGAAGTACACGGATCGGCAGAAGCGCAAGGCCGCGCACATCGAGAAAGGCTACGAGGAGCGCGGCGTGGCCGAGAAGGAAGCCGAGCGCCGCGCCTGGGCGACGGTCAACAAGGAAGAAGGCGGCGGCAACAAGAGCGGCTCGGGCCGTGGCGTGCCCGACACGCACGTGTCGTCGCGCAAGGGCGGGCGGCTCGGCGGCAGAGCTGCCGCAAGGCGGCCAGCAGCCGCGCGATCTGCGTCGGCAAAGAAAGCGGCGGCAACGCGCAAGCGGAAGGCAGGCTGAGCCCTCTGCGGCAATCCGACCCCTTTCCATACGCCTCCTTTTTGCAAATAATTTGCAATAGCAGGACCGCGGATGCCCGCGATTCCGAGACCGGGGGCGTAAACCATGGGAATAATTCACGAAATCAGGCCGCGGGCGCTGCTCGCGGCCGCGACCCTTGGGGCGCTGGTCGGTCTGCCGACCGCACTTTGGAGTGCCGGGGACCTGTCGCGGCAGACGCCGATCGAGGTGACGGTCGACCTCGGCAAGCCGGGACAGCATGCCTTCGTGCCGAACCAGATCAAGTTCGAGACCGGCAAGCTCTACAAGCTGATCCTGCGCAACCCGAGCGAGGACCCGCACTACTTCACGTCGGATGCATTCTCCGGAATGGTGTTCACCCGCAAGGTGCAGGTGACGCAGCAGCGCGACGGCAAGTCGGTCACGCTCGCCGAATTCAAGGGCGCGATCCGCGAGATCGAGGTCTATCCGGGACACGCCGCCGAATGGTGGCTGGTGCCGGTCGCGGCGGGCCGCGTGACCGATCTGCGCTGCGGCATCGTCAAGGACGGAAAAACCCACGCCGAGCTCGGCATGGTGGGCGAGATCGTGATCGAGTGAGGCGGCGCGGCGTCAGTACTGCGCCCACCTTCGCGGCTTCGCCAAGCCCGGGTTTGCGCCGGTGATCATGATCGACGTGTTCGCCATCCCGAAGCGCTGCACCAGCATGAACAACGTCGCGGCGGCACCGGGATGCAGCCGCACGCAGCCATGCGAGGCCGGCCCGCCGAGGCGCGAAATGTAATTGGTGCCGTGGATCGCGTAGCCTTTGTGGAAGAAGATCGAATGCGGCATCGGCGAGCCGTAGTAGCGGGTCGAGAACCAGCTTCGCGCCATCCACTGCGGGCGGAAGCGCCCGGACGGGGTGCCGAAACCGCCGCGCCCGGTCGACACCGGCCATAGATACGCGGGCCGCCCGTTCACCGCGACCAGCATGCGCTGCGAAGACTTGTCGATGTGCACCTGCACGCGCGCGGACGCCTCGATGGCGGAGCCCGCGAGCGCGACAACAGCGATGAGCAAGAGAACAAAGCGGCGCATGCGGGTATTTCTGCCCGTTCGCCACGCGGCTCGCATCCGAGTTCCGATTTCTTGGTAAAGACAGCAGGCCTCTTGGTAAGACAGCACTTGGCATTCCGGCCTGGATCGTGAGAATCCGCGCCATGATTCACCGCATCTCCGAGACGATGGGCCGAACGATCCCGATCGCGCTGTTGACGGCCGCAATCCTGGCGTTCCCGGCGGCGGCGCAGGACAAGGGCACGGTCGACCCGAAGCCGCTGCCGCCGCTTGCCAATCCGGACGATCCGAAGAATCCGGCGAAGGAGCTGTTCGGCCGCAAGCTCAAGCCGGCGCAAATGGAGGCGCGCTCGATCGGCTTCTACACGCGCGGCTGCCTTGCGGGCGGCGTCGCGCTGCCGATCAACGGCAAGACCTGGCAGGTGATGCGGCTCTCGCGCAACCGCAACTGGGGCCACCCGGAACTGGTCGCGTTCATGGAGCGGCTCGCCGACAAGGTGCCGAGGGTGTCCAACTGGCCGGGCCTGCTGGTCGGCGACATGGCCCAAGCCCGGGGCGGGCCGATGCTCACCGGCCACACCAGCCATCAGGTCGGGCTCGATGCCGACATCTGGCTCACCCCGATGCCGAGGACGCCGCTCTCGCGCGAGCAGCGCGAGGAGATGTCGGCGACCAACGTGGTCTCGGAGGACAAGAAGGACGTCGACCCGAAGATCTGGACGCAAGGCCATTTCGCCGTGATCAAGGCCGCGGCGCAAGACCCCAAGGTCGAGCGCATCTTCGTCAACGCGGCAATCAAGAAAGCGCTGTGCCGCGACGCCGGCAAGGACCGCGGCTTCCTCAGCAAGGTGCGCCCGTGGTGGGGGCACAATTATCATTTCCATGTGCGCATCGCCTGCCAGCCCGGCAGCCCGGAGTGCAAGGCGCAGGACCCGGCCGGCGAAACCGAAGGCTGCGGCAAGGATTTGGATTACTGGTTCTCGCCCGGCGTGCTCAATCCCGCGCCGCCGAAGGAGCCGCCGAAACCGCGCCCACCGATCACGATGGCGGATTTGCCGGCGGGATGCCGGCAGGTGCTGCTGGCGCCTTGATCACAATCGCTGGCGCATGGCTGCCGTCACCCTCGCGCGGATGCAATGCGAATGGTAGCAGCGTAACGTTTCGCTTCAGGCGCCGCCCACGAAGGGCGCCACAGGGAGGCGACCATGCTCATCCGCGCGACGGCGGCCGCAATGGCCGCAGCAATTTCTAGTTCTCCGGTCTATTCTCAAACCATGTCGCGATCCGTCAGCACAACCGTGAATGCAGCCGCCGCGATTGCCCAGAACGGCGATCCGCTCCCGCGCGGCAAGGCCGAAGACGTCGGCATGTCAAGCGAGCGGCTCGGCGAGATCGCCAAGCGCCTCAATACCGACGTCGCGGCTGGGCGCATTCCCGGCGCGGTCGTCGCCATCGCCCGCAAGGGCAAGCTCGTCTATTTCGAGTCGTTCGGCTTCCGTGACAAACAAGCCGGCGTCGCGATGACCCGCGACACGATCTTCAACATCGCGTCGATGACCAAGCCGATGGTGGCGCTCGCGGCGCTGCAATTGCAGGAGCGTGGGCTACTGCTGATCGACGATCCGCTGGCGAAATACTTCCCGCAGTTCGCCAAGATGGAGGTCGCCGAACTCAACGCGAGCGGCGACACGATCACCGGCAAGGTGCCGGCGAGAGCGGCCGATCACGCTGCGCCACCTGACGATGCACACCTCCGGGCTGATCTACGGCGGGCGCGGCAACACGGCCGTGCACAAGCTCTATCCGGGCGGCAGCGGCATTGCGGGCGCGACAATGGACGGCGCGGAATTCATGGACGAACTCGCCAAGCTGCCGCTGCTGAATCAACCGGGCGCCGTGTGGGACTACGGCTTCGGCCTCGATGTGCTTGGCCGCGTGGTCGAGAAGGTTTCCGGGCAGACGCTCGGGCAGTTTTTCCAGGACAACATCTTCAAGCCGCTCGGCATGACCGACACGCTGTTCAATATCCCGCCCGACAAGGCCGCGCGCTACGCCAAGGCGCTGCCGACGGACCCCGACACCGGGCTCGCGCAATCGACCACGCCGGTGCTTACGCAGCCGCTGAAGTTCGAGTGCGGCGGCGGATGTCTCGCCTCGACGGCGGGCGACTACATGCGCTTCGCGCTCGCGCTCTTGAACAAGGGCGCTTATGGCGAGACGCGCATCCTCGGGCGCAAGACCGCCGAATACATGCTGATGAACCAGCTCGGCCCGGAGGTGAAGAACCTGATCGCGAATGCCGACCCGTCACGCGCCGATTACGGCTTCGGGCTCGGGCTTGCGCCGTCCGCACCGACGCGGCACGCGGGCGGCTGCTGGGCTCGGCCGGCGATTTCAACTGGCCAGGCGCGAGCGGCACCAACTGGTGGGCCGATCCGAAGGAAGAGCTCGCGGTGGTTTTCATGGCGCATTCGCCGGGGCCGATCCGCTGGCACTACCGGCAGGTCATCAACGCGCTGGTGTATCAGGCGATCGTGGACTAGCGCCGCTAAACCAGCTTCATCGCCCGCGCGATCTGCGACTTCGCTCACGGCGGCGCTATACGATCGGCGCAGATTTCAGCGAAATAGGGCGTCAGCGAAAGTTTGCCCGGATC
Source organism: uncultured Alphaproteobacteria bacterium (assembly GCA_963800695.1). GTDB lineage: Bacteria > Pseudomonadota > Alphaproteobacteria > Rhizobiales > Xanthobacteraceae > PALSA-894. The sequence continues at coordinate 251,598 of CAWDCA010000002.1, forward strand.
GACCGAATGGTAGTTCCCGACCGACACCACGCCGACGTCGTGACGCTGATGCAACTCGCTTGCCGCATCGTCGGTATCGGTGGCCCCCCAGGCGAAGATGTTCCCTCCAACAACCGAAGCATCGGCAAAGGTGCGGGGATCGACAGCGCCGAGCGCAGGAACGATTTCGGCAAGCGCGCCGATCGTGTCCCGAATGATGCGAGATCGCAGCGGCTCCGCGGCATGTGTCGGCCAATCCGGCGGCTCGAGGCTGTCCGAGGAGCCGACCCTGCAAGCCGGGTACCAAGCCAGATACATTGCGCCATTCCCATAGCACACGATGCCGCCGAACGGCCCGTGCACCATCGTCAAAGCAAGCGGTACCTTGAAGACTTCGCGTGACTCGAAGCGCAGGCCGTATCGGAAGCGATAGAGCCACGGCCGCTTGGGGCGGATGCCGAGCGTGGCGTCAACGGCGAGACGCCCGTCCCAAAGCGCGTTGACCACATGGTCGTAGTCGCCGCGTTCAAGCCCTTCGGGCCCGTCGCTGACGACGCGAAGGTGTGCGCCGGACTCTCCGACCGACTGCACGGTGCGGCGCAGGCGCACTTCGATGGCGGGAGTGGCCGCGATCCGCTCCCGAAACGCCCGCGCAAGCGCATACGGATCGACCGCGAGTTCCTCGGTGTCGAAAGCGGCAACCGCCGTCGCGGGATCGAACGCGGCGCCAATTTCAGCGGCCGACCACTTGCGGGGAGCCTGATGAAGATCGGCGCCGAAATAGTCCTTCTTCGCGCCGCCGGCGGCATCTTCGACCATGGCATGAACCGCATCGAAATATCCGGAAAGATATTCGACGCTGCGCTGACTGTCGCGGTGGACGAGATATATGTGCGGGGAGGATAGTGCGATGCGCGCGGGCACGAGGTCCAGGTAATCTCTGAGGAAAGGCGCGAAGAGCAGTGCTCCGCGGATCATCATTCGCGCCGTCGCGAGACTGGAATCCCCGGCATAGACGTAGCCGAAATGGATCTTTCCCTCGTTGTGAACGCTGGTTCGGCTGATGAGCTGGTCGGTCCGGTCGAAAAGGGTAACGCTGGCGCCGCGCCGGGCAAGTACGAGCGCAGTGCAACACCCCAGGAGGCCCCCACCAAGCACAGCCACACGCAGATCTACTGGCTTTCCCACGCGAATTCAACTCCTAGAGGTCAATTGGATCGCGGTGAATACCATCCCTCGCCGGGGAATCGATCAGTGGATCGCGCTCATCGACAGTAGCCGAAACTTGCGTCCTTCGCGCCCCCGTACTCGCGATAATGCCGCCAAGGATCGAGTCCGGCTGCCGCGACATCGGGATGATCGATCAGATAACGAGCGGCATCGAACCGCTCTGGCCAGCATCTCGGGCCGCCCGCTCCGCATCATGTCCAACAGGAATGCGCGCTCGATGCTCGGACTCGGCAATCGCCAATCAATTCCCGCAATCCTCGCGCATGCGGTTCCACGGCCCATGCACGGAGAGCCGTACCATGAGCTTCAATGCTACGATTGGCATCGAGCTGCAGTCTGGCGAGATGGGCCAGTCCTTCCCATTGGTACGGATCGGCATCGACCGCCGCAATCGCGAGGTCCAGCGCCGCTTTCGCATCGCCTTCGATCAACGCATGTTGCGACATCGCCAGAAGGCTCATGGCCTGAATTCTCTTGCCATACTGGTCCGGTATTGCACCCGCAGCCGTCATGATTTGCTCTGACCGGGCGAGCTGCACCGGCAGGAATGCGCCCATGTTGAATGTCATGTGACGCCTGAGTATGGCGGCTTCCGCGGCCAACTCGACTGTATCCTTCATTGATTTCGGCAGATCCGCTTGCCGTATGAGTGTCAGTATGCGCGCGCGGTGATCTTCCAGCGCTTCGAACAGATGTTCTCTGGAACGGCCAAGCAGCCGCTTTCGCGAGGCGGAGACGTGGTCTGGCCCAAAAGTGCGCTTCAAATACAAGGATCGCGGCACGTGGACCGCCGCGCCCGATATCAGCAAATGCAGCATCCATTCACATTCGACCGCAAACCCATCATATCGATCGGTTGGAAAATCGCCATGGTCGCGCGCCGAGGAACGGGTCATCCCCCGCAGGGCGTGCGCTTCCATGCCGCCCAGAAAGTAAGACATGAGCCGGTCAAAAATCGGATCTTCCGTCAGGCAAATCCGCAGGCGAAAGGATTCATGGCCGAAACAAACGATATCGCTGTACGCGATGCTGGCGTGCGGTCGACGGATCAACTCGGCAAGAAGAGTGGCGATATAATCTGGCTGGAGAATGTCATCGTGGGGAAGAATGAAAAAATATGGCGTTGCGACGCGCCGCAAGAGGCTCTTCATGTTTTCGGCCCAGCCGAGAACCTGGGGATTGACGACCAATCTGATGCGGTCGTCTCGCAGAAAAGGCGCGCAGGCGCTTATCGTCTCCTCAGCGGGTGGTTCGACGGCGATTTCCACGACAAAGTCGGAGTAGGTCTGGGCGAGTACCGACCGCAAGGTATCGTGGATGAATGCCTCCGAGCGGTAGGCCGGAATGCACACCGTCACATTCGGCCCCACGCAACCCCTCCAAGGCTTTGATTGAGTTACACCAGCTTCATCGCCCGCGCGATCTGCCACAGCGACAGGGCGATCACCAGGCAGCCGACCGCGATCATCAGCGCACGCGCCGGAATGTGCTTCACGGCCCAGCCCCCGAGCGGGGCAGCCAGCACGCCGCCGACGATCAGCGCGAGCAGTTCGCGCCAGGGCGAGGCGCCGAGCTCGACGAAGAACGTCGTCGCCGCGGCCACCGTGACGAAGAACTCGGTGGTGTTGACCGAGCCGACCGCGATGCGCGGCGCGTGCCCGGAGCCGACCAGGCTCGATGTCGCCACCGGTCCCCAGCCGCCGCCGCCGCTGGCATCGAGAAAGCCCGCGACAAACCCGATCGGCCCGACCCAAGGCCCGGGCGCATCGCGTCCCGGCGCAAGCTGCCACGCCTTGAGCAGGATGAAGATGCCGAGCAGCACCAGATAGGCCGCCACGAACGGCCGCATGACGCTGGCATCGATGTTCGACAGGACCCACGCGCCCAATATGGCGCCGAGGACGCCCGCGACGCCGAGGCGCGTCACCAGCCGCCAGTCGACGTTGCGATGAAAGATGTGCGAACTGGCCGACGCGCCGGTGGTGAAGATTTCCGCCGTGTGCACGATCGCGCTCGCCTGCGCGGGCGCCATGCCGATCGACAGCATCGCGGTCGTTGATACGACCCCGAACGCCATGCCGAGTGCGCCGTCGACGAGCTGCGCGGCGAAACCGATCAGGCCGATCAGCACATAGTCGGTCAGCACATGATCAGCCAGCACCGGCCGCCCTCCGTTGCCGCACAAGCCTTCGGCGGTCAGACCGAATCGCCCCATCGAACGATTTTTCGGCAGGCCGCGTCAACGCGCTTACCGGCGCGTCCCGTTTGCGTTCATAATGCGGGGCGTTACAAGGCGGATGTAAGGAACCGAGGACGCTCATGAAGGCCCAGGCGCCACGCAAGCGGATCACGGACGCGGAACTGCGCATCCTGGCGGAACTCGAGAAGAAGGTGCTCTGGCTTTCGAGCTGGACCATCCACCATGCCAACCACATCCGCGAAAGCGGCGACGGCCTGAAGGTCGGCGGGCATCAGGCTTCATCCGCTTCGCTCGCCGCCATCATGACGGCGCTCTATTTCCACGTGCTGCGCCCACAGGACCGCGTCGCCGTGAAACCGCACGCGAGCCCGAATTTCCACGCGATCCAGTATCTGCTCGGCAAACAGACGCGCGACAAGCTCGAAGCCTTCCGCGGCTACAAGGGCGCGCAGAGCTACCCCTCGCGCACCAAAGATGCGGACGATGTGGACTTCTCGACCGGCTCGGTCGGGCTTGGCGTCGCACAGACGCTGTTCTCTTCGCTGGTGCAGGATTACGTGCGCTCGCACTTCCCGACCGACAAGCCCGAAGGCCGCATGGTGGCGCTGGTCGGCGACGCCGAGATGGACGAGGGCAACATCTTCGAGTCGATGCTCGAAGGCTGGAAGCAGGGCCTGCGCAATTGCTGGTGGGTGATCGACTACAACCGCCAGAGCCTCGACGCGGTGATCCGCGAGGGCCTGTGGTCGCGCTACGAGGCGCTGTTCAAGGCGTTCGGCTGGGACGTGGTGATCGTCAAGCACGGCTTGCTGCAGGAGGCCGCGTTCAAGGAGCCGGGCGGCGAGGCGCTGCGCACATGGATCAACAGTTGCCCGAACCAGCTTTATTCGGCACTGACGTTCCAAGGGGGCGCTGCGTGGCGCAAGCGCCTGACGAACGATCTTGGCGATCAGGGACCGGTGAGCCGCCTGATCGACAAGCGCTCGGACGACGAACTCGCGCGGCTGATGGGCAATCTCGGCGGGCACGACCTGCCGTCGCTGATCGAGGCGTTCACAAACGCCGACAGCGACCGGCCGACCTGCTTCATCTGCTACACCATCAAGGGCTCCGGGCTCGCGCTCGCCGGCCACAAGGACAACCACGCCGGCATGATGACGCCGGCGCAGATGGATACCTTGCGCGAGGCCATGAGTGTGCGGCCCGGCCATGAGTGGGACAGGTTCGAGGGACTGGCGACGCCGCCCGCGGAGTTGCAGGCATTCCTCGACCGCGTGCCGTTCGCCACGAAGGAATCGCGCCGCTATCAAGCCGCCCACGTCGAGGTGCCGACGGAGCTGGCCATCACGATCCAGCCGACCATGTCGACGCAGTTCGGCTTTGGCGCGCTGCTCAACGAATTGGGGCGCGGCGATTCGGATTTCGTCAAGCGCATCGTCACGACCTCGCCCGACGTTACCGTCTCGACCAACCTCGGCCCGTGGGTGAACCGTCGCAACCTGTTCGCGCGCCAGAAAATGGCCGACGTGTTCAAGAGCGAGCGCATCGCCTCAACGTTCAACTGGGAATTCTCGCCGAGCCGGCCAGCACATTGAGCTGGGCATCGCCGAGAATAACCTGTTCATTCTGCTCTCCGCGCTCGGGCTGTCGCATTCGATCAACGGCGAGCGGCTGTTCCCGATCGGCACGCTGTACGATCCGTTCATCGCGCGCGGCCTCGATGCGCTGAACTACGCCTGCTACCAGGAGGCGCGCTTCATTCTGGTGGCGACGCCGTCAGCGGCATCACGCTCGCGGGCGAAGGCGGCGCGCACCAGTCGATCGGTACGCCGCTGATCGGCATGGCGCAGGACGGGCTCGCGGCATTCGAGCCGGCCTATGTGGACGAGCTGGCCGCGATCCTCGCCTGGTCGTTCGACTACATCCAGAAGGGGGGCCAAGAAAGCGGGGGCACCGAGCCCTCCGAGCGCAACTGGCTGCGCGACGAGACCGGCGGCTCCGTGTATCTGCGGCTCTCCACGCGCCCGGTCGAGCAGATCAAGCGCGCGGTCACGCCGGAGCTGCGGCAATCGATCATCGACGGCGCCTACTGGATGCGAAAAGCCCGGGCCGAACTGCCAGGTGGTCGTCGCCTATACGGGCGCGGTCGCGCCCGAGGCGATCGAGGCGGTCGGCCTGATGGGCGAAGACCGCCGCGACGTCGGGCTGCTCGCGGTGACATCGGCCGACCGGCTCAACGCGGGCTGGAGCGCGGCGCAACGCGCGCGCGAGCGCGGCCTCGTGCATGCGCGCTCGCACATCGAGCGGCTGATGGCGGACTTGGCCGCCGCATTGCGGCATCGTGACGGTGTGCGACGCGCATCCGGCGACGCTCGGCTGGCTCGGTGCGATCCACGGCCATCGCACGCGCGCGCTCGGCGTCGAGCATTTCGGCCAGACCGGCTCGATCCCGGAGCTCTACCGGCACTACGGCATCGACACGAACGCGATCGTTGCGGGCGCGGAGGCGATCGCGCCGGGGCGGCCGATACGCTATCTCAAGGCGCTGCCGTAAGGCTCACGTCAACGTGCGCCGAGCAGCGTCGCTGGTAGATACAGGATGACCATGTAGACGATGGTCACGGTGACAAGCACGACCAGAATATAGGCAACCGAACTGTCTACGCGGCCGCGCATCAGGATCGGCAGGCCGATGAAGAACAGGTAGACGCTGTAGACACCGAGGATCATGAAAACCGCAAGCGCCGGAATGAGGGCGAATGCGCCCGCGACCCACGCCGCCGTCGGCGCATAGGCCGCGACCTTGAAGGCGCGGCCGAAGTCCCTGATGCCACCGAACATCGGCGCAAGCGCGTTGATCACAAACGCGACGACGTAAACGCCGGCCAGCGTCAATCCATATTGGATGATTGCGCTGATGAGACCGAAGACGATGCTGCCGCCGATGAGATACAAGACCGATGAAGCCGCAGACGGCGGGAATCGCGGCCAGGATCACGACATAGTTCTTCAGAATGTCGCTCGGTCGTATCCGGCTCGCCATCGATCGCACGCCATTCGCTGATCGGACTGAGCAGGATGTTCTTGACACGGTTGACGAGATCCATGGGCGCCCTCCACGGTTTCGCGCATTGTTTCGCGCACAAGGCGTGTTGTCATCGGTCTTGCAGCCGCTATCAACGGCTTTGATCGGCCAGCACCATCGCGGCGCCCTTCTCGGCGATCATCATGGTCGGCGAGTTGGTGTTGCCGGAGGTGATCGTCGGCATCACCGAGGCATCGATCACGCGCAGGCCCTCGATGCCGAGCACGCGCAGGCGCGCATCGACCACCGCGTTCGGATCGCTGGTGAGCCCCATCTTCGCCGTCCCGACAGGGTGAAAGATCGTCGTGCCGATGTCGCCGGCGGCCTTGGCGAGCGCGGCATCGTCGTCGCCAACCTGCTCGCCCGGCAGCGTTTCGACCGGCTTGAACTTCTGCAGCGCCGGCTGCGCCACGATGGCGCGCGCGACGCGGATCGAATTCGGCCGCAACACGGCGGTCTTCGTCGGCGGTCAGGTAATGCGGCGCGATGATCGGCTTGTCGGCCGGATCGGCCGAGCGCAGGCGCACGACGCCGCGGCTTTGCGGCTGAAGATTGCACACGCTGGTGGTGAAGGCCGGATAGGTGTGCAGCGGATCGCCGAACTTGTCGAGCGAGAGCGGCTGCACGTGAAACTGGATGTTCGCGCGCTCGCGCGAAGGATCGGAACGGGTAAACAACCCCAACTGTGAAGGCGCCATCGTGAGCGGCCCGCGGCGGCGCAGCGCATAGTCCAATCCCATCGCGGCGCGGCCGAACAGCGAGTGATAGGTCTCGTTCAGTGTCTTCACGCCGGAGACCTTGTAGATCATGCGAAGCTGCAGATGATCCTGCAGATTCTGTCCGACGCCCGGCCGGTCGAGGACGACCGGGATGCCCAGGTTCAGCAGATCGCGCCCCGGCCCGACGCCGGATAACAGCAGCAATTGCGCCGAGCCGATCGAGCCGGCCGACAGAATGACCTCGCCTTTGGCGCGCGCCGTTTTCGTCGCGCCGTCCTGGCGCCAGCGTCACGCCGGTCGCGCGCCAGCCGTCGAACTCCACGCGCTCGGCCAGGCAGCCGGTTTCGACGCGCAGGTTCGGACGGTTCAGCACCGGCTTCAAAAAGCCGCGCGCCGCCGACCAGCGCCGGCCGCGTTCGCTGGTTGACATGGAAATAGCCGAGCCCTCGTTGTCGCCGCGATTGAAATCGTCGATCGGCGCGATGCCGTATTCCTCCGCGGCCTTGCGGAACGCGTCGAGCAATTCCCACTGCACGCGCGGCGCCTCGACGCGCCACTCGCCGCCGGTCGCCGTGATGCTCGCTCGTCGCCGAGAAAATGGTCGGTCTGCTTGCGAAACAGCGGCAGCACGTCGTCCCAGCCCCAGCCGGTGAGGCCAAGCTGGCGCCAGTGATCGTAGTCGGCCGCCTGCCCGCGCATGTAGATCATGGCGTTGATCGCGGAGCAGCCGCCGATCACCTTGCCGCGCGGATAATTGAGCGCGCGGCCGTTGAGGCCCGGCTCGGGCTCGGTCTTGAACATCCAGTCGGAGCGCGGATTGCCGATCGCGAACAGATAGCCGACCGGAATATGAAACCAGATCCAGTTGTCCTTGGCCGCCGGCTTCGAGGAGCAGCACGCGGTTGTTCGGATCGGCGCGAGAGCCGATTGGCGAGCACACAGCCGGCCGAGCCCGCCCCGACGATGATGTAGTCGTATTCGCCGTCGATCGGCGTCGCGTCCGGCCATGCGTTTCCCCTGTCGCCCGCCATTAAAGCGTATTGCGGGGGCGTGACAACATGCGGTCCTCATCCTGAGGAGGCTGCGAAGCAGCCGTCTCGAAGGATGGCGGCAAACTCCGTCGCTTGTTTGCCATCCTTCGAGACGCGGCCTTGCCGCTCCTCAGGATGAGGTTCGAGTAGATACTGGGTTTGACGTTGCGAACCGTGTTGCTAGGATGCGGCTCGCGACCGACGGCGCGCTGCGCGCACGCCAACAGCCCGGAACGGCGGTTCCCGGGCGGCCGTAGAGATCACGAGACACTGGGTTCGCGCGCGAGCGCGAACGAACGGAGAGCCGCCATGATTTCCCGACGATATCTGCTTCTTGCTTTGGTTGTTCTGGGCCTCGGGCTGTCGCACGCCGCGCCCGCCTCCGCGCAGGACAAGACCATCACGGTGTTCGCCGCCGCCTCGATGAAGAATGCGCTCGACGACATCAACGCGGCGTTCCTGAAGGCAACCGGCACCAAGGTCGTGACGAGCTACGCGGCAAGCTCTGCCCTTGCCCGGCAGATCGAGCAGGGCGCACCGGCGGACATTTTCGCCTCGGCCGACCTCGACTGGATGGACTACGCGGCGCAGAAGAAGTCCATCAAGGATGACACGCGCGTCAATCTGCTCGGCAACCGGCTGGTGCTGATCGCGCCGAAGGAGTCGAAGGTCGACAAGGTGACGATCGGCCAGGGCTTCGATCTCGCCGAAGCTGGCCGGCGACGGCCGCATCGCGACGGCCGACGTCAATTCCGTGCCGGTCGGCAAATACGCCAAGGCGCGCTGGAGAAGCTCGGCATCTGGGCCTCGGTCGAAAAGAAGTTCGCCATGGCCGACAACGTGCGCGCCGCGCTCGCGCTGGTCGCGCGCGGCGAAGCGGTGCTCGGCATCGTCTACGAGACCGACGCCAAGGTGGAGCCGAGCGTGAAGATCGTCGGCACGATTCCCGGCGGACTCGCACCCGGCAATCGTCTATCCGGTCGCCGCGACCGTCGACGGCGAAGCCGGAAGCGAGCGCCTATCTCGCCTTCCTGCGCTCCGGCATCGCCAAGGCGGTGTTCGAGCAATACGGCTTCACCTTCCTGGTGACGGCCGACGTCGTGATGTACTGTTAGATTTGTGTTCTCCCTCACCCCCGATGAATGGACCGCGGTTCTGCTTGTCGCTGCGCATCGCGGCGGTCGCGACCGTGGTCGCGCTGCCGTTCGGCATCGCGGTCGCCTGGCTGCTGGCGCGCAAGGACTTCTGGGGCAAGGCGCTGCTCGACGGCCTCGTGCATCTGCCGCTGGTGCTGCCGCCGGTCGTCACCGGCTATCTGCTGCTGATCTGGTTCGGCCGGCGCGGCGTCGATCGGATCGTTCCTCGCCGACACGTTCGGCATCGTGTTCTCGTTCCGCTGGACCGGCGCGGCGCTCGCCTGCGGCGTGATGGGATTTCCGCTGCTGGTGCGCGCGATCCGCCTGTCGATCGAGGCGGTGGACGCGAAACTGGAGGACGCAGCCGCACGCTCGGCGCGAGCCCGTTCCGGGTGTTCCTCACCGTGACACTGCCGCTCGCCTTGCCCGGCATCATCGCCGGCATGGTGCTGTGCTTCGCCAAGGCGCTCGGCGAATTCGGCGCCACCATCACGTTCGTCTCCAATATTCCGGGCGAGACGCAAACCATTTCGGCGGCGATCTACACCTATCTGCAAGTCCCCGGCGGCGACGCGCGGCCGCGCGGCTGGTCATCGTAGCCATCGTCATTTCGCTGATCGCGCTGGTTGCGTCCGAATGGCTCGCGCGGCGCGCCGGCACGCGGCTGCACGGAGGCTGATGATGCTGATCGTCGATGTCGAGAAGCGGCTGGGCGAGTTCACGGTCGCGGCGAAGTTCGAGGCGGCGGACGGCGTGACCGCGCTGTTCGGCCCCTCCGGTTCGGGCAAGACCTCGATCGTCAACATGGTGGCGGGTCTGGTGACGCCGGATCGCGGGCGCATCCTGTGCAACGGCACGCTGCTGTTCGATTCCGCCGGTGATCGAACCTGCCGCCGCATCGCCGCCGCATCGGCTACGTGTTCCAGGACGGCCGGCTGTTTCCGCACATGACGGTCGCGCAGAACCTCGATTACGGGCGGCGCATGTACCGGCTGGCGCACGATGCCGCCGCGCAGGCACGGATCGTGGAGATGCTCGACATCGGGCATCTGCTGGCGCGCCGGCCCGGCAAGCTCTCCGGCGGCGAGCGCCAGCGCGTCGCGATCGGCCGCGCGCTGCTGCTGCAGCCGCTGCTGCTGCTGCTCGACGAGCCGCTCGCCTCGCTCGATGCCGCCCGCAAGCGCGAGATCTTCCCGTATCTCATGCGCCTGCGCGACGAGGCGGTGCCGATGATCTATGTCAGCCACCATGCCGCGGAGGTGAAGCGCATCGCCACGCACGGTCGTGCGCATCGACGACGGCCGCGTGATCGGCGTCGGCGGACCTGAAATCATCGATACGGCGGATGCGGATGCTTTGGGCTAATATCGGCGGATGTTCCCGCCCTCGCGCATCGTCTGCCTGACCGAAGAGACCGTCGAGACGCTCTATCTCCTCGGCGAGGAGCAGCGCATCGTCGGCGTGTCGGGCTATGCGGTGCGCCCGCGCGCGCGTGCGGCGCGAGAAGCCGCGCGTCTCGGCATTCATCTCGGCGGATTTCGAGAAAATCATCGCGCTCGAGCCCGATCTGGTTCTAACGTTCTCGGACCTGCAGGCCGATATCGCGGCTGAGCTGATCCGCCGCAACATCGCGGTGCATGCGTTCAACCAGCGCGACATCGCCGGCATCCTCGACATGATCCGCACGCTCGGCGCGCTGGTCGGCGCGGTGGAGAATGCCGAGGAGCTTGCCGTTTCGCTGGAGGACCGGCTCGACGCCGTGCGCGAGCGCGCCGCGGAGCTGCCGCGCCGCCCGCGCGTCTATTTCGAGGAATGGGACGATCCGATGATCTCCGGCCTCAAATGGGTGTCGGAGCTGATCGAGGCGGCGGGCGGCATCGAGGTGTTTCCGGCACTCGCCGCGCAAAAGAGCGCCAAGGACCGCATCGTGACGGCCGAGGAAGTGATTGCGGCGGCGCCGGATATCATCATCGGCTCCTGGTGCGGCAAGAAATTCGTGCCCGCAAAAGTCGCGGCGCGGCCGGGCTTTGGCGCAATTCCCGCCGTGCGCGACGGCGCGCTGCACGAGATCAAGTCCGCGCTGATCCTGCAGCCGGGTCCGGCCGCGCTGACCGACGGGCTCGATCAGTTGGTGCGCATCGTCGGCGATTGGGCCGCGAGCCGCGCCAGCACGCCAGCCAGATAGTCGAACGCCTCGACCAGCGCGGCGCCGCCGCAGATCGTGTAGCGCGGCGGCAGCATGATACGCCGCTGCGGCGGATAGAGCGCGTCGCAGCGCCGGATGGCTGAGATTGTAGCTGCCCTGGTCGGACTCCCTCGGCAGATTGTTGAGCACGATCACATCCGGGCGCAGCGTCAACAGCCGTTCGAGCGGCACGTAGCCGCCATAGCCGGGCGGCGCGCCGGGCGGCGGCTTCAAGTCCGGCCTCCGCCAGCAATGCTGCCGCGAGGCTGTGCGCGCCCGCCGTATAGCCGCCGCGATTGACCAGCAGCGCAGTGTGAAACGGCGGCTTCGGCGCGGCATGCAGGCGCGCATGCGCGCCGCATCGAGATCGGCCAGCAGCTTTTCGCCGCGCTCCGGATGGCCGAGCAGCGCCGCGACGTCGACGATCTGCCGCCGCGCCGCATCGAGGTCGGAGACCAACGCGATCTCGTAGAGCCGCAGCCCTTGAGCCCGCAGGATGTGCTTGGTCACCGGCCGATCGTTCTGGCCGATCAGCACCAGGTCGGGACCGAGCGCGATGGTCGATTCCGCCTGCCAGTCCAGCCGCGGAAAGGCGCGCGCCTTTTCGGCGACTGCCGAGAGCGACGGATCGGCGGCGTAAGGAGAGAGGCCGGCGATCTGCTGCGGGTCGGCGAGCGCCAGCACGAGCTGATCGCCGCACTGGTTGAACGAGACGACGCGGCGGGGCGCGTCGGCCAAAGCCGGTGCGGCGCTCAACATTGCAAGCATTAGGAAAGCTTGGAAGGCGCATGAGCCTTGTTATCCCATTGGACCGCCCGCCGGGAGCCTGTAGGAAGGCTAGGTGGAACGGGACAAGCTTTCGCATCAATTTTATTCTGGCAGCGCTGATCGTGGCACTCGCCGTGCTCTCCCTCATGGTCGGGCCGGCCGGACTGTCGCCGCGCGCAGCGATCGCGGGACTGTTTTCGGGCGAAGGCCCGGCCGGGATCATCGTGCGCGACATCCGCCTGCCGCGCACGCTCCTTGCCGGGCTGATCGGCGCGACACTCGGCCTCTCTGGCGCGGCGTTGCAGGGCCTGCTCCGCAATCCGCTGGCGGAACCCGCCTTGTTCGGCGCGCCGCAGGCAGCAGCAGCAGCAGCAGCAGCAGTGATTGCGTTCGGCTTTGCGCCGGTGACGTCGTTCGCGGTGCCGGTCGCGGGCATTTTTGGCGCGCTGGTCTCGATCGCCGGGCTTGTCGCGATCGCGGGGCGCCGCGCGAGCCTGACGGTGACGCTGCTCGCCGGCCTCGCGCTCGCGAGCTTCGCGGGCTCCATGACGGCGCTGATCCTCAACCTCGCGCCGAACCCGTTCATCGCGCTGGAAATCGCGTTCTGGCTGCTCGGCTCGCTGGAGGACCGCTCGACCGATCATCTGGTCATTGCGACACCGTTCATGCTCGCGAGCTGGGTCTTGCTGGCCGGTAATGCGCGCGCGTTCCGCGCGCTCACGCTCGGCGAGGATGCGGCGGCCTCGCTCGGGGTCGATGTGGCGCGTACGCGCATGATGGTCGTGATCGGCGTCGCGCTCGGCGTCGGCGCGGCGGTCGCGGTCGCGGGGGCGGTCGGATTTGTCGGACTGGTGGCGCCGCATCTGGTGCGGCGCGCGGTCGGCTCCGATCCGGCGCGCGTGCTGCTGCCGGCGACGCTGGCGGGCGCCGCGCTGGTGCTTGCCGCCGATGTCGCGATCCGGCTCGGGCCCTCGGCGGTCGAGATCAAGCTCGGCGTGGTCACGGCGCTGATCGGCGTTCCGGTGTTCCTCGCCATCATCTTCCGCGAGCGGCGCCTGCTCGAAGGAGCGCCGTCGTGAGCGAGGCGCTGACGGCAAACGGTGTGAGCGTGCGGCTCGGCGGCGCCGCAATCGTGCAAGGTGCGAGCTTTTCGCTGCGTGCAGGCGAACTGGTCGCGCTGGTCGGCCCGAACGGCGCCGGCAAGACGACGCTGATGCGCGCGCTCGCCGGGCTCGTTCCGGCCGAGGGAGCGATCGAACTCGGCGGCAAGCCGCTCGCGTCGATGAAGCCGGGCGAGCGCGCGCGGCACATCGCCTATCTGCCGCAGGGACATATTTTTCACTGGCCGATGCCGGTCGCCGACATCGTGATGCTCGGCCGCGCCCCGCATGCCGATCCGTTTTCATCGACATCGCCGGAGGACCGCGCCGCGGTCGCGCACGCACTCGCCACAACGGAGACGGACGTGTTCGCGCAGCGCGCCGTGACCACGCTCTCCGGCGGCGAGAAGGCACGCGTGGCGCTCGCGCGCGCCCTCGCCACGCAGGCGCCGGTGCTGCTGGCCGACGAGCCGACGGCCGCGCTCGACCCGCGCCATCAGCTTGTGGTGATGGAATTGCTGCGCACGGCGGCGCGCGGCGGCAACGCGATTCTCGCGATTCTGCACGATCTCACGCTGGCGGCGCGCTTTGCCGACCGCGTACTGGTCATGGACCGCGGCCGGATCGTCGCCGATGGCTCGCCCGACGAGTCGCTCACGCCCGAGCGGCTGGCCGCCGTGTTCGGCATTGAGGCAGCGACCGTACTGGTCGGCGACAAGCTTGTGCCGATCGCCGGCCGGGCGTTGTAGGATTTGCCATGACCTTCGACCTTATCGTGCGCAATGCGACCTTGCCGGATGGCCGCGACGGCCTCGACATCGCGATTCAGGGCGGCAAGATCGCGGCCGTCGACCGCGGCATTGCGGCCGAATCCGCGCGTGTCATCGATGCGTCCGGCTGTCTGGTCGCGCCGCCATTCGTCGACGTGCATTTCCACATGGATGCGACGCTGTCGCTTGGGCTTCCGCGCCTCAACCAGTCCGGCACGCTGCTGGAGGGCATCGCACTGTGGGGCGAGCTGAAGCCGTTGCTCACGCCGGAAGCCGTCGCCGAGCGTGCGTTGCGCTACTGCGATCTCGCGGTTTCCCAGGGGTTGCTCGCGATCCGCAGCCATGTGGACATCTGCGACGACCGGCTCACGGCGGTCGACGCACTGCTCGACGTGAAGCGGCAGATTGCGCCTTACATCGATCTTCAGCTCGTCGCGTTTCCGCAGGACGGCTATTTCCGCTCCCCAAATGCGGCAAAGAATCTCGAACGCGCGCTCGACAAGGGCGTCGATATCGTCGGCGGCATTCCGCATTTCGAGCGCACCATGGAGGAAGGCGCGCGTTCTATCGAGGTGCTGTGCGACATCGCGGCCGAGCGCGGCCTGATGGTCGACATGCATTGCGATGAGACCGACGACCCGATGTCGCGCCACATCGAGACGCTGGCCAACGAAACGCAGCGCCTCGGCCTGCACGGCCGCGTCACCGGCTCGCACCTGACCTCCATGCACAGCATGGACAACTATTACGTCTCGAAGCTGCTGCCGCTGATGGCGCAGGCGCAGGTGCACGCGGTCGCCAATCCGCTGATCAACATCGTGCTGCAAGGCCGCCACGACACCTATCCTAAGCGGCGCGGCATGACGCGCGTGCCGGAGCTTCGCGCTCACGGGATCAACGTGGCGTTCGGGCACGATTGCGTGATGGACCCGTGGTACTCGCTCGGCTCCGCCGACATGCTCGACGTCGCGCACATGGCGCTGCATGTCGGGCAGATGACCTCGCGCGAAGCGATGCGCTATTGCTTCGAGGCCGTGACGACGAATGCCGCCAAGGTCATGGGGCTTGAGGGCTACGGCCTCGAGGTTGGATGCAACGGCGATCTCGTGGTGATGCAGGCCGCCGATCCGATCGAGGCGATCCGCCTGAAGGCGCGCCGGCTGTTCGTCGTGCGGCGCGGCAAGGTGATCGCCGAGAGCGCGCGGGCGGTGACGCGGCTCGATCTGCCGGGGCGGCCGGATGAGGTCGATGCGGCAAGCTACGCGCCGATAGTTCCGTCCTCATCCTGAGGAGCGCGAAGCGCGTCTCGAAGGATGGCGGCAAACGCCTTCGTGGCCATCCTTCGAGGCTCGCTTCGCTCGCACCTCAGCGACTGTGTTGGCAGTCAAGCGGTTTGCCATTTTGTTTTGTCCCTGAGGATGGCGTTGAGGATGGTGAGGAGCTTTCTGGCAACCGCGATGAGAGCGACCATTTTGGGCTTACCTGCGGCGCGCAGGCGCTGATGGAACGCGCGCAGCACGGGATTGTGGCGCATGGCGGTCATCGCCGCCATGAACAGGGCGGTGCGCACGCTGGCGCGACCGCCGCCGATGAAGCTCTTGCCGCGCCACCTGCCGGACTGGCGGGTGAACGGCGCAAGACCGGCCAGCGCCGCGATCTGGCGGCGGTTGAGACTGCCGAGTTCGGGAAGCTCTGCCAGCATGGTGCGCACCGTGACCGGTCCGACACCCTTCACGGAAGCGAGCAGTTCTTCCTTCTCGCACCACACCGGCGAGCCACGCACGGTCTCGTCGATGTCGGCATCGATCTCGGAGAGCTCGCGGCGCAGTGCCTCGAGCAGCCGGCCGATGCTGCGCTTGGCGCGCGGCGCAGCGCGTTTGGCGCGCTGGCCCTCGGCCACGATCATCTGGATGATCTGCCGCCGCCGCGCCACCAGGTCGGCAAGCGCCTGTGTGGCGGCGTCCGGCAGCGCGCGCACCGGCGGCCTGGTCGCGGCCGCAAACTGCGCGATCACCTGCGCATCGATCGGGTCGGTCTTGGCGCGCCGCCCGAGCGCGGCCGCAAAGGCGCGCACCCGTGCCGGATCGACCACCACCACCGGAAGGCCCGCCGCCGCAAGCGCGGCCACCACCACGGTCTCGAAGCCGCCTGTCGCCTCAACGGCGACAAGCTGCGGCGCGATCGCGGCGAGAGCCCCGATCAACTCCTCAATGCCAGCGCCGTTACGGCTCAGGCTCAACACCGTCCCGGCTGGATGAACGTGCACATCCAGCTGCTCTTTCGACACATCGATGCCTACAGCGATGGGGTCCATTGTCTCCCCTGCTTGCGCAATCGGGCTTCGCGAGCGGCCCACGCGACTGTTCGGGTTCAATGGAACGGCGGACGGAGTCCCGCGCTGAGGTCCGGGCTTCACAGCCCCAGGATTATACGTTCTCCCGTCTGCCACCGCACCACCCAATATAGCCGATGCGCTCGTTCGTGACTTACAAAGGATTCGGGCTGCGTCCTCTTATGCGCCGCGAGCGCCGCAAGGCGCTGGTCGCGCCACTTCGTCAGTTCGGCAAGCTGCTCCGGCGTCGCCTGCTCGCCCCATTCCTTGAGGATGCGCGCGACATTGGCGTCGTCATACACCTCCAAACCAGCCGGCTTCGCCTGCAGCCGCTTGTAGAACCCCGTGTAACGCGCGCAGTAGTCCGCGATGCCGCCCGGCGCGTTCAATTCGATAGTTGCGAACGGTCCCATGAACGACCAGCGCAGGCCGAGCCCATCCTTGATGGTCTTGTCGAGATCCTGCGGCGACACGTAGCCCTCGCCGACGAGGCGGAACGCCTCGGCGAGCAGCGCGCCTTGCAGGCGGTTGAGGATGAAGCCCTCGATCTCGCGGCGCACCACGATCGGCACCTGGTTGATGAACTCGTAGACCTGCTTGGCGCGCGCGATGGTTTCCGGCGCGGTCCACGGTGCGCCGACCAGTTCGACGATCGGCACCAGATGCGGCGGGTTGACCGGGTGCGCCACAAGGCAGCGGGCACGCCCGGCGAGGTTCTCGGTGAACAGGCTCGCGACAATCGCCGAGGTGGACGAGGCGAGGATCGTGTCGGGCGCGGCCAGCGCGTCGAGCTCGGCGAAGATCGCGCGCTTGGCTTCCACTGTCTCAGGCACGTTCTCCTGCACGAAGCTGGCGCCATCGAGCGCGTCTGCGACGCTTTTTGCCGCGCGCACGCGCGCCGCGGAGCCCTTCGGGTCGGCCACAAGGCCGTGCTTGGCCAGCTCATCGAGCCCTTCGGCGACGAGACCCAGCGCCTTGTCGGCCACACCCTCGACCGCGTCGTACAGCGCGGCCTCCCAGCCGGCGCGCGCGAACACCATAGCCCAGGCGCGGCCGATCAGGCCCGATCCGATGATAGCGATGCGGGGCATGGCGACTCCTTCTTTCTTCATCCCTCCCCGCGCAGCGGGGAGGGTGGCTGCGAGCGATAGCGAGCAGTCGGGTGGGGTTTGTTCAAGCGCGCGACCCCACCCGGCCGCGCTTCGCGCGTCCACCCTCCCCCTTCGGGGGAGGGATAAGCAAGTTCACATCCACAATTTCTGCCGGCGCAATTCGAGATCGTCGCGCAAGAGTTTTGACGCGCCGGTCCAGGTCACCGAGCCGCGCTCCAGGATCACGGTGCGATCGGACAGCGCCAGCGCCAGGTCGAGATGATGATCGACGATCACCATGCCGATCTCGTAGCGCAGGCGGTTGAACGCCTCGAACAGCTCCTCGGTGATCGCCGGCGACAGTCCCTCGAACGGCTCGTCGAGCAATAGCAGCCGCACGTCGCCCGCCAGTGCGCGCGCGACCGCGACCATCTGCTGCTCGCCGCCGGAAAGATAGTCGGCCGGCGTGTACCAGCGCTGCGCGAGGCGCGGAAATACCCACACGATGCGCTCGTCGTCCCAGTGCACGCCGACGCCGGTCTGACGCTTCAGGCGCCCGAGCGCGAGATTGTCCGCGACCGTCATGCCGGCGAACAGCCCCCTGCCCTGCGGCACATAACCGATGCCGCGCCGCGCAATCTCGGCCGATGTGTGCCGCGCGATCTCCTTGTCGCCGAGCTTGATCGAGCCGTTTTCCGGCGGCGCGATGCCGATCAGGGTTTTCAGCAGCGTGGATTTGCCGGCGCCGTTACGGCCGAGCAGCGCAACGATCTCGTTCTCCGAGACATCGAACGACACCGCATTGAGGATGTGGCTCTTGCCGTAAAAGGTATCGACCTTGTCGACCGCGAGCAGCGTTGTGGCACCGGCAGCGGACGGCGGCGGCTCGGCTACCACATGCGCGGTGCCGGAGCCGATATAGATTTCGCGCACCTTGGCGTTGTTGCGCGCGTCATCGACGCTGCCGTGCACCAGCACGGCGCCCTCGTTCATCACCGTCACTTCGTCGGCGATCTGGAACACGCGGTCGATGTCGTGCTCGACCAGCAGCACGGGAATCTGCCGCGAGATCGTCTTCACCAGCGCGGCGACGCGGGTGCGCTCGGCGGCCGCGAGGCCGGCGAGCGGTTCGTCAAGCAAGAGGATGTGCGGCGCGGTCGCGAGCGCGAGCCCCATGTCGAGCAGGCGCTGCCCGCCATACGAAAGCGAAGCGGCCTCGGCGCGTTCCATGCCGGTCAAGCCGAGATAGCTCATGAACGCGGTCGTCTCGGCATTGACGTCGGCGAGGCCTTCGGCGGATGTCCACCAGGCGAAGCGCTTGCGGTGCCGCGCCTGCACGGCGAGCCGCATGTTTTCTTCGACTGACAGTCCGCCGAACAGGTTTGTGATCTGGAACGAGCGCCCGACACCGGCGCGCGTAATGTCCTCGGGTTTGAGGCCGGCGACGGCCCGGCCCGCGACCGTGATGAAGCCTTTGTCGGGCGGGAACATGCCGGAGACGAGATTGAAGGCCGTGGTCTTGCCGGCGCCGTTCGGCCCGATCAGCGCGTGCAGTGTGCGGTCCTGCACGACGATCTCGGCATCCACGACGGCGCGAATGCCGCCGAAATTCTTGGCCAGCTCGCGGGCGATCAGCACGGGCCCGTCCGGCGCTTTCCGGTCGGCGAGCGCGGCCGGCAGCGGCGCGTCTTGCGAAATCTCGCGGCCGGCCATCGCGGCGGCTTCATTGACGCGTTTGCGGAAGGGCGCGGTCAAGCGCTCCGCGACGCCGACGAGGCCGGTCGGCGAGAACACGATGAAGCCGACGAACAGGAGTCCGAAGAACAGCAGCCAATTGGCGGTCCAGATCGAGAGGAATTCGCGAAACAGGATGAAGAACAGCGCGCCGAGCGCCGGTCCGAGGAACGAGCGCATTCCGCCGATCACCACCATCGCCAGCAGCTCGCCGGAGAACTGCACGGAGATCGGTTCGGCGGAGGCAAAACGGTGGTGGAACACCGAGAGCGTGCCGGCAAGCGCCGTAATGGCGGCGGAGGCCGTGAAGGCGAACAGCTTGTAGCGGTCGGTCGGATAGCCGACGAAGCGCGCGCGCTGCTCGTTCTCGCGGATCGCCACCAGCACGTGGCCAACCGCGGAGCGGTGGAAGCGCCACAGCAGGTAGACGGTCACGAAGCCGATCCCGGCCACAACCCAGTAGTAGGTCCACGGGCGGGCCAGATCGACGCCGAGCACGACCGGGCGCACGACCCCGCCAAGCCCGCTCTCGCCGCCGGTCACCGCGGTCCAGCGGAACGCGATCGCGAACAGCATGGCGGAGAGCGCCAAGGTCAGCAGCGAGAAGTACACGCCGCGGCGGCGCAGGATGAGGAAGCCGGCGAGCCACGCGAACACCGCGACCACGAACACCGCAAACAACGACGGGATGACGATGTCGCCGGGAAACCAGTGGCGTTGCGACAGGGCTGCCGCATAACCCGCGAGGCCGAAGAATGCGCCGTGGCCGAACGACACGAGGCCGGTGTGACCGACCAGGATGTTCAGCCCCATGCAGGCCATCGCGAAGATCACCACGTCGGTCGCGGTGGTGAGCGTCAGGCCAAGCGGGAGCAGCACGAACGGCAGCACCAGAAGGGCGACGATAGCAACGAGCAACGGCAGGTATTTCGACTGCATCGCGCTCACTCGAACTTCAGGATGCGTTCGCCGAACAGTCCGCGCGGGCGGAACAACAGCACCAGCACCATCAGCATGTACATCGAGGCTTCGCTCGCGGGCGGCAGAAAATAGCTGGTGAGCCCGCGCACGACGCCGACCAGCAGCGCGGCCGCAACCACGCCCCAGAACGAGCCGAGCCCCCCGATGACAACGACGACGAACGCGGCGGTGAGGATTTCGGCGCCCATGGCCGGGTGGATCGTGACGATCGGCGCGAGCAGCACGCCGCACAGCCCGGCGAGCCCGACGCCGAGCGCCGCGATCGCCAT
The DNA here is from genome assembly GCA_963800695.1 of uncultured Alphaproteobacteria bacterium. Classification (GTDB taxonomy): domain Bacteria; phylum Pseudomonadota; class Alphaproteobacteria; order Rhizobiales; family Xanthobacteraceae; genus PALSA-894. The sequence goes on from CAWDCA010000002.1 coordinate 272,208, forward strand.
CATGTAGGGCTCGAGCGAGATGCCGAGCGCGCCGACCATCTCGGGATCCTGCACGCCCGCGCGCACGACGCGGCCGAACGGCGTGCGGTAGATCAGGAGCCAGGTCAGCGTCACGGCGACCACCGCGACGCTCAGCATCATCAGGCGGTAATACGAATAGATGAAATCGCCGATGAACAACTGGCCGCGCAGCGCCGACGGCATCGAATAGGGCAGCGGAGACGCGCCGAAGATCATGCGCAGGCCCTGCTCGGCCACCATCGCGAGGCCGAAGGTGAGCAGCAGCGAGAGGATGGGATCGGAGCGATAGAAGCGGCGGAACAGGAACCGCTCGATCAAAATGCCGATCAGCCCGACCAGAATGGGCGCGGCCACGAAGCTGCCGACGAAGCCGATGCGGTCGGTCAGCATCACGGCGAGATAGGCGCCGATCGCGTAGAACGCGCCGTGCGCCAGGTTGACGATGCCGCCGAGCGAGAAGATCAGCGACAGGCCGAGCGCGATCAGCAGGTAATAGACGCCGATGAGCAGGCCGTTAAGGACTTGCTCGAGGATGAAGATGAATTCCAAGCGTTGACCTCGATGGCCTACCTCTCCCCGCAAGTGGGGAGAGGTAAGAAAAGCTCACCCGATGTTGCACGCCCCCTTCGGCGGCGCGATGATTTCCAGATCGTCGCCCGAAGCCGGCACGGTGCCGAGCGGCTCGTAGATGTCCCACTGATCCTTCATCTTGGAGGCTTCCTTGGCGCGCACCGCGTACATTTCCATCATCATCTGGTTGTCATAGGCGCGGAAGTATCCCTCGCGCGCCTTGCCGACGTCGAACTTCGCACCCTTGCGCAGATGCTCGGCGAGCTTGATCGGATCGGTCGACTTCATCTCGGCCATCGACTGCGCGACGATCTTGAGCGAGTGATAGTCGCCCCACGACTGGTTGTCCGGCGGCTTGCCGTATTTCTTGGTGAACTTGTCGACATAGGCCTTCGAGGAGGGCGTATCGACGAGATGGTGCCAGACCAGAGGCCAGACGCCGGAGAAATTGCCCTTGCCGAGGCCCCACGCAACCGCGGTGTCGAACGCAAAGCCGACGACCGGGAACTGCAGCCCATATTCGGAATACTGCTTGAGGAAGTTGGTGATCTGGTTGCCGGCGAGATTCGAGATGACGATGTCGGGCCGCGCCTGGCGGATCTTCAGCAGGAACGGCGAGAAGTCCGAGATATCGGTCGGGATCAGTTCATCGGCGGCGAATTGTCCGCCGTTCTTCTCCATGAACAGCTTGGCGACCTTCAGGAGATCGTGGCCGAACGCATAGTCCGCCGTGAGCGAATACCACTTCTTGCCTTTGACCAGGTTCTCTTTCAGCAAATGCGTCCCAACCGCTTGCACGTACATCGAGTTCGCCGCCTCGATGTGGAACATGTACTGATTGCAGTCCGAGCCGCGCAGCGCGTCGGAATTACAGCCGGTGTTGATGAACACCGTCTTGGTGCGCTTCGCGACCTGACCTATTGCCAGCCCGGAAGCTGATGAAATTTCGCCGATGATCATCGCCACCTTATCGCGATCGACGAGACGTTCGGCCTTCGCCGAAGCCGTCTGCGGATTGACCGAGTCTTCAAGCACCAGATCAATCTTGCGGCCGTTGACGCCGCCCGCGGCGTTGATCTCGTCGGCGGCCAATTGAATGCCCATCACGGCGTAGTCGCCGAGCGGCCCGAGGAAGCCGGTGCGCGGCGTCAGGTGACCGATCTTGATCATGTCGGATTGCGCATGCGAAATCGCCGGCATGCCGATGCCGGCGAGCAGAGCGGAGCCGGCGGCGCCCTTGACCAGCGCGCGGCGAGTCAAATCGAGCTTGTGGATCATATCGATATCCTCCCTAAGGCTTTTGATTGACGATAACGGTTGCGCGCCGCATCGTGATTGTCCAGCGCGATTTTTGCCGGGGAGGTGAGCGTGAATCTGGGGATCAAAGGCTTGCGCGTTCTGGTCACCGCCGGCGCAGGTGGCATCGGCCTGGAGACAGCGCGTTCGTTCGTCGCGGAGGGCGCGCGGGTGCATGTCTGCGATATCGACGCGAAGGCGCTGCGCGCGCTCGGCCTAAGCGATCCCAAGATCACGCGCAGCAAGGCGGACGTTTCCGACCGCAAGCAGGTCGCGAAATTGTTCAAGGAAGCGCTCGCCGCGCTCAAAGGTCTCGACGTGCTGGTGAACAATGCCGGCATCGCGGGACCGACCGGCAAGGTGGACGAGATCGCGCCTGAGGACTGGGACCGTTGTCTCGCGATCGATATTACCGGCCAGTTCAACTGCACGCGTCTCGCGGTGCCGCATTTGCGCAAGAGCAAGAACGCCTCGATCGTGAACCTGTCGTCGGCGGCGGGCCGGCTCGGCTTCCCGCTGCGCACGCCGTATTCGGCGTCGAAATGGGCGGTGGTCGGCTTCACCAAGTCGCTCGCAGCCGAGCTTGGCCCGGAGGGTATCCGCGTCAACGCGATCCAGCCCGGCATCGTGTCCGGCGAACGCATTGACCGGGTCATGGCGAACAAGGCGAAGGCGCGCGGCATCAGCCCCGCCGCGATGCTGGAGGAAGCCCTCTCGGTCGTCTCCATGCGCACTACGGTGACGCCGCAGCAGATCGCCGACCAGATCGTGTTCATCTGCTCGACGCGCGGGCGTACCATCTCGGGGCAGGCCATTTCAGTCTGCGGCGACACGCAGATGCTACCCTGAACTGCACAAAATAGCCGCATTTCGCGCCCCCCGGCAGCGCCGTCGTCTGTTTAACTCACTGAAATCACGGCAAAAAGATTCTTCGAAAGAACCCTGAACCCGGCGGGCCGGGCTCGCGACCAATAGGCATCAGAGGCCGCAACGCCTCGCACCGAACACCGGGGCAAGAGTTTAGCTCGATCGGCGCGTCCGCCCCCCTTCCACCCCCGCGCCGGTTGAATCGGCCCGCTCCGACAGTCCCCGTCGGAGCGGGTCGTAACTTTTTTGGGGTTCGACAGAACCTAAGCGCGGCGCCCGCGGTCGTAGCGCAAATCGACAAGACTGAAAGCCCGATCGCAGGGTCGCGACCCTATCGAGGCTTCCTTGCCGCCGCGCCATCGTCCCCCGTTACAGACGACACACTGACGAAACCAAGATGTGGTTTTCAGATTTTGACTCGATGAACCCTTCCTCCGAGCCACGCGACCAATCGCCATGAACGGGGCACACGCCCCCTCTCGAAAAAGGGAAGGATTGAACCATGACCAAGATCACCAAATTCGCCGCTATCGCTGTTGCGGCTCTGACGCTCGCCGTCGGCTCGGTTGCGACCTCCAGCGAAGCGCATGCGTGGGGCAAGAAGGGCTTCGGTTGGGGCCCGGCAGTTGGCCTCGGCATCGCGGCTGGCGTCATCGGCGGCGCGGCTTACGCGGCCAGCGGTCCTGGCTACTACGTTGGCGGCCCAGTCGGCTGCCGCTGGGTTGCTCGCTACGACAGCTGGGGCAACTACCGCGGCTCCATGAAGGTCTGCGACCTCTACTAAGCCTTCCGGGGCACGAGTTTAAGAGCTCGATCGGCGCGTCCGCCCCCTTCCACCCCCGTGCCGGTTGAATCGACCCGCTCCGACAGTCCCCGTCGGAGCGGGTCGTTCCTTTTTTGGGGGCGAAATCCGCTTGCCCTTGCCGTCTTGACTGGGTGTATTTGGACCTGCCGGATCCGAATCCACTACCGAGGCGCTTTCATGATCGTTCGCAGCAAGCGTATCGCGGCAACCGCCGCCATCCTTCTCGCGTTGCCGGGCACCGCGATCGCACATACCGGCATCGGCGATACCACGGGCTTCGCGCACGGCTTCCTGCATCCGATCGGCGGGGTCGATCATGTGCTGGCAATGGTGGCGATCGGCCTCTACGCCACATTCCTGGGCGGACGGGCGCTCTGGCTGGTACCGGCGACATTCGTGGTGGTCATGGCGCTGGCTGGCGCATTCACGGCGGCAGGCTCCATCGTCCCCCACGCCGAAGCGGGAATTGCCCTTTCGGTTATCGTGCTCGGTTTGGCGGTCGCGCTTCGGGTGAGCCTGCCGGACCTCGCCGCGATCTTGCTGGTCGGCGTGTTCGCAATTTTTCACGGCCACGCGCATGGCGCCGAAATGCCGTCCGGCGTTTCCGGCATCGCTTATGCGGCGGGATTCATGCTCGCGACGGCGTTGCTTCATTGTGCCGGCATCGCGGTTGGCCTGTTCGCCGGAAGGCTCACAGCGCAGGGCGGCCTGCGGATGGCGCGGGTGGCGGGCGGCGCGATGGCGGTTGCCGGCATGGCGATCCTTGCCGGGGTGCTATAGCGATGTCAGTCCTTGCGAATAATTCGCATGTGTTATAGTATAACATTTACGCGGGACTGACTCGCGCGGGGGCGCACGTGAGCACGAACATCCAGCGGCAGGTTCTGGCCTTTGCGTTCGCAGCCGGATTCGTCATCGCGGCCAGCGAAGCGCGGGCGGCGGGCGGTGCCTACGCGGTCGATGACGCAGCAATCGACGATGTCGGCGCCTGCAAGGTGGAATCCTGGGTCTCGCTCGCCAGCAACACCGACCTTGCGGCGGTCTCGACGCCGGCCTGCGTCGTTCCGCTGTTCCTGCCGGTGGAACTCGGCCTGCAGGCGGCGCGCGTGCGCACCGACGGCGAGTGGAGCACGAGCCTCACGCCGAAGGCCAAGATGACGCTGGTGAAGCCGGAGGTCGGCAAGTTTGGCCTCGCGATTTCGGGCGGCGGCACCTTCGATACGCTGACCGGGGACAACACCAGCACCTTCGTCAATATACCGATCACCTACATGGTGTCGGAGACGTTCAAGCTGAATGCGAATGCCGGCTGGTTCTACGACCGGGTCAACGTGCTGCACTACGCGACATACGGGGCGGGCTTCGAATGGATCCCGGTCAAGGACGGGCCCGTGACGCTGATCGCCGAGGTGTTCGGGCTGATCGGCGAGCGCACCGATCCGCGCAGCATCATCGAGCCGCGCTTCCAGGCCGGCATCCGCATCACGCCGATCGAAACGCTCGATGTCGACCTGATCTACGGCCGCAACATCGCGGGCGAGAGCGCCAACTGGGTGACGGTCGGACTGAACGTGCGGTTTCCGCCGCCGAAGAAATAGCTACGCCTCATCCTGAATCGGATTGCGCAACACGCCAATCCCTTCGATCTCGATTTCGCAGACATCGCCCTGCTTCATCCAGATCGGGTTCGGCTTGCGCGCGTGGCCGACGCCTGACGGCGTGCCGGTGAAGATGATGTCGCCCGGCTCCAGCGTCATGCCCTGCGTGACATAGACCAGCATCTCGGCGACCGGGAACATCATGTTGTCGGTGTTATCCGCCTGCATCACGGTGCCGTTGAGGCGTGACTGAATTTTCAGGCCCTTGCCGGCATCGGGGAGTTCATCGGCCGTCACCATCCAGGGACCGAAGCCGCCGGTGCGATCGAAATTCTTGCCCATGTCCCACTGCGTGGTCTTGCGCTGGAATTCGCGCACCGAGCCTTCGTTCGAGCAGGAATAGCCCGCGATGCATGACGTGGCGTTCGCCATGGTGAGATGCTTGGCGCGCTTGCCAACGATCAGCATCATCTCGGCTTCGTAATCGAGCTGCTCGGACACCCTCGGGCGAACGATCGGCTGTTCGTGCGGCACCATCGAGGTGAGGCAGCGCATGAAGATGGTGGGGAATTTCGGAATGTTGTCGCGCTGCGAACCTTCCTTCACGTGCTCCAGATAGTTGAGGCCGAGGCATAGGATCTTGCCCGGTCGTGCGACCGGCAACCCGAACTTCAATCCCTTGAGCGGGCGGTGCGCGGAGGCCGGTGCGCGCTTCGCGATGGCGCCGAGGGGCTTGAGGTCGCCGTTGTTGGCTGCGAGCACATCGGCGAGATTGACGGGCACCTTCGGATCGGTGGCCTGCAGGTCGATCACCTGATCGCCATCGACGATCCCGAGCCGCAAGCCGCCGTCCGCTTCAAATCCCACGACCTTCATGGCGCTTCCCCTATTTGCCTGACATGTTAGCGCGCGATAAAGCATCGTGGTGCCGTTCTGGCAACACGCACCTCCCACAGGCCAATCATGCGCATTTTCCTGACCCATGTGCCCGACATGCTGGAGAACTATTACGGCCCGCGCGCGCTTGCCGAGATGCGCAAGCACGGCGAGGTGCGGCTGAACGAGACCGGCAAGGTGCTCGACGCCAAAGCGCTGGCTGAGGCCGCGAAGGGTTGCGAGATCATTGTGTCGGACCGCCAGACGCCGGGACCGGCCGAGTTCTTCCCACTCGCGCCCGATTGCTGCGCGTTCCTGCGCGTCGCGGTCGATATCCGCAACATCGATGTGGATGCGGCAAGCGCGCAGGGCGTGCTCGTCACCCGCGCAACGCCGGGCTTCATGGCCTCGGTGTCCGAAATGGCCATCGGCATGATGATCGATTGCGGGCGAGGCATCACCGACGCGACGATATCCTACCGCAAGGGCCAGGAAGCCGAGCCCCGCATGGGGCGCCAACTTCGCGGAGCGACCGTCGGCATCATGGGATACGGCGCGATCGCACACCACCTCGCGCCGATCTGCCTGGCGCTCGGGATGCATGTCCTCATTTCGGACCCTTACACGCAGGTTGAGGACTTTCGTTTGCGTCAGGTGCCGCTCGAAACGCTGCTGGCCGAAGCCGATTACGTTATCTGCCTTGTAGTGGCGAACGAGCAAACCGAGAACCTGATGAACGCCGCGAACTTCGCGCGCATGAAGAAGAGCGCGTATTTCCTCAATCTCTCGCGCGGCAATCTGGTGGACGAGGCCGCGCTGCTCGCCGCGCTGGACAAGAAGCAGATCGCCGGCGCCGCGATGGATGTCGGCCGCGCGTTCGACCAGAAGCCGTCGCTCGAGCTTGCGCGCCGTGCGGACGTGATTGCGACGCCGCACACCGCCGGGCTGACGCCCGATTCGATCGAGCACCAGGCCTTCGATACGGTGCGGCAAGTCGGCGAACTTGCCGCAGGCCGCATTCCAAAGGAGGCGGTGAATCGGGACAAGGCAACCCGCCTCGCGCGCCTCGGCATCAACGACCTGACTTGACGCTATGGCGCCACGCCAGTAGCCAAGTTGACGACAATCAAGCGGGAGGATCGGAGTGGCGACGCGGACGCTCGGCATCATCATGAACGGCGTCACCGGACGCATGGGGCTCAACCAGCACCTCGTGCGCTCGATCCTCGCCATCCGCGATCAGGGCGGCGTCGCGCTGCCGAACGGCGACCGCGTGATGCCCGATCCCATTCTGGTCGGCCGCAATGCCGAGAAGATCGCGGCGCTTGGCAAACAGTACGGCGTCGCGCGCACGACCACTGATCTGACGGCCGCGCTGAAAAATCCGAACGACACGGTGTTCTTCGATGCCGCCACCACGCAGATGCGCGCCGACCTCGTCACGCAAGCGATCGAGGCCGGCAAGCACATCTATTGCGAAAAGCCGGTCGCGGACCAGCTCGACAAGGCGATCGCGATTGCAAAGCTCGCCAAGCAGAAGGGCGTCAAGAACGGCGTGGTGCAAGACAAGCTGTTCCTGCCCGGCCTGCGCAAGATCGCGATGCTGCGCGATGCAGGATTCTTCGGCCGAATCCTGAGCGTGCGCGGCGAGTTCGGCTACTGGGTGTTCGAGGGCGACTGGGGCCAGCCGGCGCAGCGCCCGAGCTGGAATTACAAGAAGGCCGAAGGCGGCGGCATCATCCTCGACATGCTGTGCCACTGGCGCTACGTGCTCGACAACCTGTTCGGCGCCGTACAGGCGGTCAGTTGCCTCGGCGCGACACACATTCCGAGCCGCGTCGATGAGAACGGCAAAACCTACACGGCCGACACCGACGACGCCGCGTATGCGACCTTCCAGCTTGAAGGTGGCGTGATCGCGCATATCAATTCGTCATGGGCGACGCGGCTGCGGCGCGAGGACCTGGTGACCTTCCATGTCGACGGCACGCATGGTTCGGCCGTTGCCGGCCTGACAAGCTGCGTCACGCAATCGCGGGTGAACACGCCGCGCCCGGTATGGAATCCGGACGTGCCGCAGACCATGAAGTTTCTCGACCAGTGGGAACAGGTGCCCGACAACATCACCTACGAGAACGGCTTCAAGATCCAGTGGGAGGATTTCATCCGCCACGTTTGCGCGGATACGCCGTGGAAGTACGGTCTGGTCGAAGGCGCGAAGGGTGTGCAGCTTGCCGAGTTGGGGCTGAAAAGCTGGGCCGAGCGGCGCTGGCTCGACGTTCCGTCGCTCGGCCTGGGTGACGACGGAAAGAAACCGGCGAGCAGCCATCCGGCGCAGCGGGCACCCGGTCTCGGGATGGGGATGGTCGAACAGTTCTATGTTCCGGGTGTTTGAACGGGAGACTCCGCGTGGCGACGATTTCACTCCCGACCAAAGATCGCAGCTTCGCGCCGTACACGACCGGCGAACCGATCGTGCTGCCGAAAAAGGGCGCGGCGCCCAAGTTCAACCGCGTCGCCTATGCGGCAGCCCATGTGGTGGCCGACCCGCTCGCCGACAATGACCCATGGCTCGATGCGGCGGTCGACTGGGACAAGACGATCGCGTTCCGCGAATACCTGTGGGACCTCGGGCTCGGCGTCGCCGAAGCGATGGATACCGCGCAGCGCGGCATGGGGCTCGACTGGAACGGTGCGCAGGAACTGATCCGCCGCGCGCTCGATGCCGCCAAGCACCGTCCCGGCGTGAAGATCGCCTGCGGCGCCGGCACCGACCATCTCGACGCAAACGCACGCGTCACCGTCGACGACATCATCCGCGCCTACGAGGAGCAGATCGAGACGATCGAAAGCATGGGCGGACAGTTGATCGTGATGGCGAGCCGCGCGCTCGCGCGCGTCGCGCAAAGCCCGGAAGACTATGCGCGCGTCTATGGCCGTATCCTGCGCCAGGTGAAGCAGCCGGTGATCATCCATTGGCTGGGCGAGATGTTCGATCCGGCACTCGCCGGATACTGGGGCGCCGCCGATCACATGGCCGCGATGGAAACGTGCCTCGCGATTCTGCAGGAGCACGCCGCCAAGATCGACGGCATCAAGATTTCGCTGCTCTCGAAGGAGAAGGAAATCTCCATGCGCAATCGCCTGCCTGAAGGCGTGCGCATGTACACCGGCGACGACTTCAACTATGCGGAACTGATTGCGGGCGACGACGACGGCTATTCGGACGCGCTGCTCGGCATCTTCGATGCCATCGCGCCGGCCGCGTCAGCCGGTCTTGCGCGGCTCGCGACCGGCGACATCCAGGGCTTTCACGGCATCCTGGAACCGACCGTTCCGCTCTCGCGCCACATCTTCAAGAGCCCGACGCGCTTCTACAAGACCGGCGTCGTGTTCCTCGCCTGGCTCAACGGCTTGCAGGATCACTTCCTGATGATCGGCGGCCAGGAGAGCGCGCGTTCGCTCTTGCATCTCGCCGAACTGTTCCGCCTTGCCGACAAGGCGCGGGTCCTGCACGATCCCGACATGGCGGCAGCGCGGATGAGCAAGCTGCTCGCGGTGCATGGGTTGGCGTGAGCCTTCCCGTTGCCGTGCAAGAAAACAACGCAATCCATCAGAGGGAGGATTTTCATGCTTCGCATCACGATGTTGGCGGCGACTGCCGTCGTGGCTTTGACCGGTAGTGCGTCCGCGCAAAACTATCCGTGGAAGCCCGAGAAGCCGATCACGCTGATCGTGCCATGGGCGGCCGGCGGCTCGACCGATCAGGTGAGCCGCGTCGTGGCCGCCGAAATCGAGAAGGCGCTCGGCCAGAAGGTTGTCGTCGTCAATCAGGGCGGCGCATCCGGCTCGATCGGGACGCGCAACGTGATGCAGGCGCCGCCGGACGGCTATACCTGGGCGGCGGGCGGCGCGAAGGACCTCGGCACCTACGCGGTGAGCGGGATGCTCGACACCAAGATCGCCGACTGGCGGCTCTACGTGCATGTCATCAACGTGTCGGTGCTCTCGGTCACCAATAACGCCCCGTACAAGACCCCGCAGGAAGTCGTCGATGCCATGAAGGCGAAACCCGGCCAGGTCTCAGTCGGCAGCGCCGGCGTCAACTCGTCCGGCCACACCGCGATCGAAGCGTTCACCAAGGCGCGTCGGCGTAACCTACAAGCATGTGTCCTATGACGGCGGGAACCCGGCTGTGATCGCGACCGTCGCGGGCGAGACCGAAATCACCACCCAGCTCGCGGTCGAACAGGCACAGATGATCCGCGGCAAGCGCCTGCGTCCGCTCGCCGTGCTCTCCGATCAGCCGCTCGAGCTTGAAGGCTTCGGCTCGATCCCGCCCATCACGTCCACGATCAAGGGCTACAAGCCCGACGCCAACTATTTCGGAATTTTCATTCCGAAGAACGTTCCGCCCGCCGTGCTGCAAACCATGGATATGGTGTGGAAGGACGTGGTCATGAAGTCGGAGGCGCTGAAGAAGTACGCGACCGCCAACGGCGCGATCGCGGCGCCGGCCTATGGCGACGAGGCGCTGAAAGTCGCGATGCCGGCGATCCAGAGCACCGCCTGGGCGCTGCACGAAGGCGGCAAGTCGAAGCTTTCGCCTGACACGGTCGGCATTCCGAAGCCGTAAGTTTGCAGGTACAGGCGCCGCCATGGTCTCGATGAGGACGCTTTCCGCCGATCGCGTCGGCGGCCTCATCTGGATCGTGTTCGGCGCGGCGGTTCTCTACGGCTCGTGGGCGATGGACCGGCTGGAGTCGCTGGGGATTCCCCCATCGACTGCGCCGGGCGTCGTGCCCGGCCTGCTCGGCATCGGCATCATCATTTTCGGGCTGGTGCTGATCTTGCGGCGCGAGGCCGCTGTCACACGCCGTATTCGCGGGCGCGGCGCCTACGGACGATGCCATGCCGGCGGGCGAGACCGCTCCGAGCGCCGAGGACTTCCACTGGAAACGCGGCGCGCTGAGCTGGCTGCTGTGCATGACCTATGGCGGCGTCTTGCTCGGCGGCGGCCTGCCCTATTGGCTGCTGACCGCAGCTTTCCTGTTCTTGCATCTCATGCTGCTGGATGAAAGCGCGGACGTGCCGGCGCGCCCGAACACGCGACGCCTGATAACGGCCGCCATCATCGCACCCGCCTTCGCCACCGCCGTGATGCTCGTGTTCCAGTATATCTTCCTCGTGCGTCTCCCTTAGGAAAGCCGACGCATGTTCGACGGCCTGCATCATGTTCGGCATTGCGGTGATCGGGTATCTCACCCCGACGTCGCTGGCGCTGGCATTCGGGTCGACGCTGCTCGGCATTCTCGCCGGCTGCATGCCGGGCCTCTCCGCGACGCTGGTCATCACGCTGCTCACCACGCTGACGCTGAAGATGAGCTCCAGCCACGCGATCCTGGTGCTGGTCTGCGCCTATAACGGCGCGATCTACGGCGGCAGCCGCACCGCGATCCTGCTCAACATTCCGGGGACTGCCGCCAACGCGGCTGCCTGCCTCGACGGGTACCAGCTTGCGCGTCAAGGCCAGGCCGGCCGCGCGATGGGCATCGCAACCACCGGCTCGGTGGTCGGCACGCTGTTCGGGCTCGTCTGCCTTGCGCTGTTCACCCCGCTGCTGGGCGAGGTGGCGTTGAAATTCGGCGCATTCGAATTCTTCTGGCTGGCGCTGCTCGGCGTCGTGCTCTCCGGCAACGTCGTGGCTGCCGATCCGCTCAAGGGCTGGCTCGCGGGCTTCCTCGGCCTGCTCGTCGCCGGCATCGGCCAGGACGGCATGTATGCCTACGAGCGCTTCGCGTTCGGCAATGCGGACCTCGCCGGCGGCTTCGGACTGATCCCGGTACTGGTCGGTGCGTTCGGCTTCTCCGAGGTGCTCACCGTGATGAGCGAGCGCTTCGCGCGGCCGAAGATCATGGAATTCGGTTCCGCGATTCCGCGCATCATGGACGTGCTGAAATACTGGCGCACGATCATCCGCTCCGGCGTCATCGGCGTGTGGATCGGCATCCTGCCCGGCGTCGGCGAGGACATGGCGGCGTGGTCGTCCTACGCGACCGCGAAACGGCTGAGCAAGGAGCCGGAAGAATACGGCAAAGGCTCGATCGAGGGCCTGATGGCGGCCGAGACCGGCGACAACGCCTCGGTGCCGGGCGGCATCATTCCGGCGCTCGCGCTCGCGATTCCCGGCTCCGCGCCCTGCGCGGTGCTGCTCGCCGCCATGATCATCCATGGCGTGCAGGCGGGCCCGATGCTGATGGTCGAGAACCCGCAGTTCGTCTACGACGTCGTCGCGATGGTGCTGTTCTCGACGCTCGGCATCCTGTTCTTCGGGCTGTTCTTCATCCGGCCGCTGCTTGAAGATCACGCAGATCCCGCGCTCGGTCATGATGCCGATCATCTTCGTGCTGTGCGTGATCGGCTCGTATTCGCTGTCGTCGCGGCTGTTCGACGTCTACACCATGCTCGGCTTCGGCACGCTGATCTTCATCATGCGGCGCTACGGCTATCCGGCCGCGCCGTTCGTGCTCGGCCTCGTGCTTGGCGACATTCTCGACAAGAACCTGCGGCGCGGGCTGGTGCTGAGCGACGGCGACCTGCTGCCTTTCGTCACGCGCCCGCTCAGCGTGATCCTGGCGCTGCTCGTGGTCTATACATTCATCACCAACGTCAAGACCATCAATGACGCGATGGTGCGCGGCCGCAACGCGCTGTTCGCGCGCGTCGCCCGCAGCTTCCGCCGGGCGGCCTGATGCGCATCTCGCTGTGCAACGAGGTGATCGGCGAATTGCCGTTCGCGCAGCAATGCGAATTGGTCGCGGCACTCGGCTATGACGGGCTCGAGCCCGCGCCGTTCACGTTCGGTGACGATCCGACGCGGCTGAGGCAGCGCGCGCATCGCCGAACTACGCCGCGCCGCGAGCGACGCCGGGATCGCGATCACCGGCCTGCACTACTTGATGCGCGCGCCGGCCGGGCTGTCGATCACGACGAGTGATAAGGCGCAGCGCGCGAGCGCACATCGCGGTGATGCGCGCGATGTGCGGATTGTGCGCCGAGCTTGGCGGCGAGATTCTGGTGCACGGCTCGCCCGACCAGCGTGTGCTTGAGCCGGGTGACGAAGCGAACGGTCGAAAACGCGGCATCGAGTGCTTCGCGGCGGTCGCCGATGCGGCCGCGCAGGCGCGCGTGACCTACTGCATCGAGCCGCTGGCGCGCAATCAGACCGCTTTCATCAACACCGTGGAGGAAGCCGCCGCGATCGTGCGGCAGTCGGCAATCCGGCGCTGCGCACCATGATCGACTGCTCGGCTGCGGCCCAGGCCGAAGCCGAGCCGGTCGACGCGCTGATACGGCGCTGGCTGCCGACCGGCCTGATCGCGCACATGCACTTCAACGATCCGAACCGGCGGGGCCCTGGCGAAGGCGACGCTCGCGTTCGGTCCGATCATCGCCGCGCTGCGCGATGGCGGCTATGCGGGCAATGCGGCGATCGAGCCATTCATCTACCAGCCCGACGGCCCGACCTGCGCGGCGCGCCAGATCGGCTATATCCGCGGCGTCATGGAAGCCCTTGAATGAGCGCACCCAAGCTCCGGTTGATCGAAGCGGAATTCTTTGAGCGGCCCGTCACGCTGCGCCTGCCGTTCCGCTTCGGTAACGCCACGCTCACGCAGGCGCCGCAGCTTTTCGTGCGCGCGCGGGTGAAGCTCGCCGACGGACGCGAAGGCGAAGGCATCTCGGCCGAACTGCTGGCGCCGAAATGGTTCGACAAGTCGCCGGAGCTTTCGAACGAACAGAATTTCGATCAGCTCCGCCGCTCCGTCGCGCTCGCCCGCCAAAGTCTGATGGCGGCCGGCACCGATACCGCCTTCGGCCTTTCCGCCGAAGTCGACCGCGCGCATCACGAGACTTGCGCGGCCGCCGGACTGAACGGATTGGTGGCATCCTTCGGTCTCGCCCTGATCGACCGTGCGATCATCGATGCCCTCGGGCGCATCGAGGGTGCCTCCGTCTTCAAACTGGCACGCGAGAACACATTCGGACTCTCCGCCGCGACCGCACCCGATCTCGAAGGGTTTCGATTTCGACGCCTTTCTCGCCGGCCTCAAACCCGCCCCGTCGATCCACGCGCGCCACACCGTCGGCCTTGTCGATGCGCTCACGCGCGGCGATACGGAGGGAAAACGGATCGACGACGGGCTGCCCGAAAGCCTGGAAGAGGTCGTCGCGGCCTACGGCCACCGCTATTACAAGCTCAAGGTGGCGGGAAAGATCGATGCCGATATCGATCGCCTGTGCGGCATCGCCGCCGTCATCGACCGCGGTCAGCCCTATCAGGCGACGCTCGACGGCAACGAGCAGTATCGCGATATCGATGAAGTGACCGCACTGTGGCGGCGCATCGGCGAGGAGCCGCGCCTTGCGCGGCTGAAGTCGTCCATCATTTTCATCGAGCAGCCGATTGCGCGCGACCGCGCGCTGTCGGCCTCGGTGAGATCATTGTCGGACGAAATCCCGATCGAGATCGACGAGTCCGACGCCGATGTCGGCGTATTCCCGCAAGCGCGCGCGCTCGGCTATCGCGGCATCTCGTCGAAATCCTGCAAGGGCCTCTATCGCGCGCTGATCAACCGCGCGCGCATCGAACAATGGAATGCCGAGGAACCGGGCCGCTATTTCATGTCGGCCGAAGATCTGACCACGCAGGCCGGCGTCGCCGTGCAGCAGGATCTCGCGCTCGCGACGCTGATCGGTGCGACGCATGTCGAGCGCAACGGGCATCACTATGTCGACGGCATGAGCGGCGTGCCCAAGGCAGAGCAGGATGCGTTCCTTGCCGCGCATCCGGACTTGTACCATCGCTCGGGCGACAAGCGTGCGCGTGACGATCCGCGACGGCGTGATCGCGCTTGGTTCGCTCGACACACCCGGACTGGGTGTCGGCCCGATGCCGGATTTCGATTCCATGACCAAGAGCCCTCTCCCGCAACCTCCCGCAAGCGGAGAGCACACCGAGCATGACGCATGAAAACCGACGGCCTCTCCATCAACCTTGCAACCGTGCGCCAGCAGTTCGGCCTGAAGGACGGCATCGAGGCGTGCCTCAGGCATGGCATCACGGCCATCTCGCCATGGCGCGATCACGTGCAGTCCACGGGGGTCGATGAGGCGGCGCGCATCATCCGGTCGAACGGCATGAAGGTGACCGGCTATTGCCGCGGCGGGCTGTTTCCGGCTGCGGATGCGGCCGGCCGGCAGGCGGCGATCGACGACAATCTGAAAATGATCGACGAGGCGGCCGCGATCGGCGCCGACTGCATCATCCTGATCGGCGGCGGGATTGCCGAAGGGCTCGCGCGACATCGCGGCGGCGCGCGGATGTTCGCCGACGGCATGGCGGCGATCCTGCCCCATGCCCGCGCCGCGAAGGTGCCGCTCGCGATCGAACCGCTGCACCCGATGTATGCGGCTGACCGCGCCTGCATCTCGCTGCTCTCCGAGGCGCTCGACCTGTGCGACGCGCTCGGGGACGGCGTCGGCGTCGCGGTCGATGCCTATCATCTGTGGTGGGACCCGAACCTTGCCGCGCAGGTCTCCCGCGCCGGCTCGCGCATTCTCGCACATCACATCTGCGACTGGCTGGTGCCGACGAAGGACATGCTGCTCGATCGCGGCATGATGGGCGACGGCGTGATCGATCTGCCGGGCCTGCGCCGCATGGTCGAGGCGGCGGGCTTTCACGGCCATCAGGAGGTGGAGATATTTTCCGCCGAGAACTGGTGGAAGCGGCCGGGTGACGAGGTGCTGCGCACCTGCATCGAGCGCTACAACACGGTCTGCTGATTACTCGGCCGGCTGCTCGGCCGCCGGCATCTCGTCAGTTGGCTGCGCGGCGTTCGCGCAGCAGGCCCCATCCGACCAGCGCCGAGCTGAGCGCCGCCAGCAGCAGTCCGCGATGGCGCAACCCCACCTGCCCGGCCTTGAGCAGGACCGGCAGCAGCAACGGAAGCATCTTCGGCAGCAGCGAGGGGTCCGCCCAGATGGGAGGCGCGTTCCTGGCCTCCTCCTCGCGCGCTCGCCGATCCTCCTCGGCGCGTTTGGCCGCCCGCTTGTGCGCCTCACTGCGCGCATAGAACAGAGCCGCGATCGCGATCAGCGCCACCGCAAGGAAGAACCCCGCCATCGCGAGGCACGCCGTCAGCGAGCCGTAGCGCTCCGACGCCCAGATGAAGATCGCAATGCCGATGAACAGAACCGCCACGACGCCGGACATGCCGGCGACGACCCCGCAAATGAGCGTGGTCACCAGCGATTGCGCCTCCACCTTGAGGCTGGATACCAGACGATCGAACACGGGCCCGCCCCCTATGGGCGCCTAGCGCCGCCAGGCGGCGCCGAACAGGAAGCCGATGCCGGCGACCATCGCGAGCGTGGCGTAGGGCCGCCGCTTGAGCGAATTGTCGACCGCGTCGCCGAACGTGTCGGCCACGTCGCGGAAGGCGTCGACCGCCTCGCGGCCGCTCTCCTTGGCGTCCGAGAGCATCGAATTCGGCCTGCGCCTTGGCACTACGAACCTGAGACTTTACCTGGGCCATTGTGTCGTCCTTTGCCTGGCCGAGCAGATCGGCCACCTGTTGGGTCAATTCCGCGATGTCGTCGCGGAGCGTTTCGAGCTGTTTCTCGACGTCGGCCGGCGTGGTGCCGTTGGTGGCGCTCGCCTTCGAGGCCGATGCGGATGTGCCGGTGGGCATGAGAAAGCTCCTGTTCTTCCGGCCGAGAACGTGCCGGCGCCTAAAAAGTTCCATTCCGGCCGTTTCGCTCAGCCGGGCAAATTCATTTCCTCGCGCGGCATCAGGTGGGCGAGGACCACGATCGCTACGATCAGCAGGGGCACGGCGAGGAATGCGCCGATCGGGCCCCACAGCCAGGTCCAGAACACCAGCGCGAGGAACACCAGAAACGGGCTCAGCGTCAGGCGGCGGCCGACGATGCTCGGCGTGATGAAATGGCCTTCGATCGTCGCGATCGCGACGAACAGCGCGGGCGCGAGCGCCGCCTGATAGAGCGTCGGCATCGCGACCAGCCCCACGCCGAACAGCACCGCTGCCACGATGGCCGGACCGAGATAGGGAATGTAGTTCAGGCCCATCGTGATCAGGCCGAAGGTGATTGGGTTCGGAAATCCGATAAGATAGAGCATCGCGGCCGTGACAACGCCGAGCGCAAGATTGATCAACGTCACCAGTCCGACATAGCCGACAAGATTGGCCTCGATATCGTTCCAGATGCGCATCACGCGCAACCGCGCGTCGCGCGTGCCGAACGCGACGATCAGTTTGCGCCGCAGACCAATGTGGCTGATCAGAAAAAAGATCATCGTGCCGAAGAACACCACGAACTGACCGACCGCGGGCGTGACAGCGCCGACGACGGCGCCGACCAGTTCGGCCGGGCTCGACTCGACCGCGACCGTGGGCCCGGTCGCGCCCGCCGGCATGATGGCGGCCTTGATATCGTGCAGCACCGCGAGCGGATAATCGAATACGCGCAGCTTCGCCTTCACGGCTGTGCCGATTTCCGGGGCGCGTGCGATCCATTCAGTCAAAGGGGCGGCAAAGAACGTCAACAATGCACCGACGACCGCAACCAGCAGCACGACCAGCACAACCGACGAGACGGCGGCCGGAATCTTGAAACGCGTCCCGAATTCGACCGCCGGGCTGAGCGTGATGCCGATGACCAGCGCCGCCACCACCGGCAGCAGGACCGGGCGGCCGAAATAGAGCGCGGCGATCAGCGTGATCCCGCCCATCAGCAGCGTGGAGAAGATCGCACCAAGCCGCCACGCCGCCGGAATGCCGGACAGCGGCTGCGCATCGGTCAGCCGGAGGCCAAAGAGGCTTTGCTCGGACGAAGCCGGCCGCGATACATGCTCGTTCATTCGCTACTCGTTGGCGGTGAGACAGGGAACAACGCGGCGCGAGAAGCCGGGTTCCATTCGCCGATTTTCCCTCTCCCCGCTTCGCGGAGCGAGGGAAAGAAAGAGAACAGCCGCTCGCATTCTCGCGGCGCGCTTGCGCCCGAGGTGTGAGGCCGGGCGCGACCTTGAAAATATCAAGGGCGCGCGGGACACCGGGGTCCTGGCGGACCCACGGGCCAAAACCTCTCGCGAGGTTTGGGCGGGACGATGCTTTTCGATGAAAGCGTCGTCCGGATTGTCGTAACCGCAAGTCCGCCATTTCTCCGGCGTCCCGCACGCGATGTTGGAAGCCTGCTCCGCACGGCCCCCGGTGGTCTTACCTTTCAGGCTCCGTCCTTCTCTTTCGCTCAGGAGAAGAGCCTAACCACCGCTAAAGAGCCTGGCCTCGCCGGTGCGATGTGGCATCGCGCCCGGAATGGCCACCACGACCCGGTGACGCGCGGCTGGCGCGCCGGGACCGTACGGCTTCGGCTGCCGGAGCGGGGTGTTCGTCTTTGCACCCCGATCGTCCGGCCACCGCATCCTCTTCCGTATCTACTGACGTCTGCAGACACCCTTGATGTGGAGGAGGATAACAATAGCACATATTCCTAGATTAGGACGAATGTATGGCAGAGTTATCCCCGCGTTTGGCTGGACTTGTCTCGGCCATCCACATCAAGGAGAACGCGGATGCCCCGCGATTGGCGCGGGCACGCGGAAACCCGGACGACGAGATGCGCTTCCTGAAAAGACTTGCCATCGGCATCCCGCTGCTGCTCGCCGCGGCCGCCATTGTCGTGTGGATGCAGCCCGACGACTACCGCCTGACGCGCTCGACCGTGATCGCGGCGCCGGCGGCGGCCGTGTTCGCGCAGGTCAACGATCTGCGCAAATGGGACGACTGGTCGCCCTGGGCGAAGCTCGATCCCGCCGCCAAGGTGACGTTCTCAGGGCCGCAGTCGGGGCCCGGCGCAACGTTCCAATGGTCCGGCAACGACAAGGTCGGCGCCGGCACGATGACCATCACGGAAAGCAAGCCGGACACGCGCGTCGCCACGCGCACGGATTTCGTAAAACCGTTCGCGGGCACCAGCCATTCGGACTTCGTGTTCTCGCAGATCGGCAATCAGACCGACGTGATCTGGACCATGAGCGGCAGGCAGAGCTTCATCGCCAAGGCGATGTGTCTGGTGATGAGCATGGAGGCGATGCTCGGGCCGGATTTCGAGCGCGGGCTGGCGCAGTTGAAGGCTGTGGTGGAGAGGAAGTAGCGGCGCGCTCGGTGCCCTTTCCCCTCTCCCGCTTGCGGAGAGGGTGGACGCCGGAGCGAAGCGACGGCGGCCGGGAGAGGGCTTCTTGTCGTGATACAGAGCACCCTCTCCCGCCTCACCGCTGCGCGGTTCGGCACCCTCTCCCGCAAGCGGGAGAGGGGAAGAAAGCGCACTACTCCGCCGCGAGCGGCATCGCCACCTGCGCGTCGATCGCGGCGAGTGCCTTGGCGAGCCCCTCGCCTTCTGGATCGAGCAGCGCGGCGGTGCGGGCGGACGCAATCGCGTCGATGCCCTGCGCGACGCCGATGCGGCCTTCGAGCACGGGCGCAATGACGCGCGCCTCGATGGTCTGGTAATTCGAGAAGCCGCGCTTCCAGGTGTCGCCGTAGCCCTTGATCAGGCGCGCGCATTCGGCGACTTCGAGCGCGAGATCGCCGCGAGAGCTTCGCGGCCGCGACGACGCGCGCGAGCCAGGCTTCGATCAAAATCTGCTCCTCGGCATAGCGCCAGCTTTTCGGGCGGAAGCGATGCAGCTTGGCGAGCGCCCAGAAACGCAGATAGCCCCACACGGTCGTGGTTTTCAGCTCCATGCCGAAATAGACCGTGCCGAGCCAGCCGCGCTTCTCGGAATACGAAACGATCGCGCGCGCAAGCCGCGGCGGCAGCACCTGGCACAGCTCCTCGATGCCGGGCTTGAGGAATTCCGTGATGACGTAGGGCTGATCCTTCGCGCCGATCTCGCCCTCGATGCGGCGGAAGCGCGCCGGATCGATCTTCGCCTCGGCGACGCGGATCACGTCCTCGTACGACATGCGCACTGCGAGATGGCGCGCGGTCTCGGCGAGCAGCTTCGGCTCGGCGATGGCTTTAAGCCGGTCGAGATAAAGCCGGGCGTAGTCGGCGTTTTGGTACGCAACGAGGCGGCGCACGCCTTCGGTGGCGAACGCGCGCGCGGCCTCGGGGAGCGCCGCGGCCTCGGCTTCGAGCGCGGCGAGCGTCGGTTTGGCGCCGCGCTTGCCGGAGCGCGCAAGCGGCACCGGCCGTTTCGCACGCGATGCGGCGAGACCGGCCCGAAAGCCGCGCAGATTGCTCTCGACCGCCTTGCCGTCGCGTTTGATCGCCGCCTCGAACGCCTCGGAGGGGATCGGCAGGCGGCCCGAACCCGCAATGGCGCCGAGCATCACCGAATTGACGATGGCGCCGGCGGCCTTGGCGGCCGCCTCCATGTCGAACAGCAGATGCGCTGCTCGCGTTCTGCGCGACCGCCTTGGCGAGGCGCTCGGAGTCATAGCGCCCGTCCGCCATCTGCATCTTCTCGACCGTGAGATAGACGCGGCTGGTGGACGAGATCAGCAAGGTGCGGTCCGTCGTGACGAAGCCGATCGAGATCGCGCGGCCGGCTTCGAGCAATTCGCTCGCCACCACCACGTCGACATCGCCGACGCCGGGCGAGAGCGCGAGCACGGGGCGATTGCCGCCGAGCTCGGCGAGCGGGGTTGGAAAAATCTCGACGTAATAGGTGGTGGCGCCGGTGCGCTGCGCGACACCGGGGATCGAGGTCGACTGCACCGGCAGGCCGCACGCATCCGCCGCCGACACGATCCAGTCGGTGAGCACGCCGCCGCCCTCGCCGCCGAGCGCGGCGATGAGCAATGTGACAGGGCGGGCTTCGGTCACGCCGCGACCTCTTTCGGCGCAAGCCAGCCGATCACCGTGCGGCGCACGCGATGCATGAAGCGGTCCCACGCACTCGCGTTCTGGATCACCTCGGCGCGGTAGAACGACGGGCAGAGCACCGCCGCGTGCGCGACCTCGCCGCACAGGCCGCAGCCGACGCAGCTCTCAATCACGGCAGCGACCGGATCGGTGCGCAATGGATCGGGCGACGGCTTCACGGTGAGCGACGGGCAGCCGGACAAGCGAATGCACGAATGGTCGCCGGTACAGATCTCGTCGTCGACGCCGAATTTGGTGCGCACCACGCGCCCGCCGGCTTTCAGCGTCACGGCATCCTCGGCACGCACGCGGCGCTGGCGCGCCAACTGGCATTCGCCGTCCGCGATGATGACCTTCAGGCCCTGCACGGATGTGCTCATCGCTTCCTTCAGGGTCGCCACCATGGTGGCGACCGAGTAGGTGCGCACCGTCCGCATCCACTTCACACCGAACGAACGCAGCGTGGACTCCACATCCATGCCGGGCGCAGAGCCCTGCCGGCTGGTCAGGCTCGACGGCATGTATTGCTGGCCGGTCGCGGACGTGTAGCCGTTCTGCATGACGATCAGCACGCCGTCGTTCTTGTTGAACAGGTTCGACGCGACGCCGGTGATCAGCCCGTTGTGCCAGAAGCCGCCGTCGCCCATCACCGAGATGGGGCGCGCTTTCAGGTTCGGCGCGACCGCGGCCGCGCTGGCGAGCGACATGCCGTAGCCGAGGATCGAGTTGCCCATGCTGAATGGCGCGAAGGTGGCGAACGAGTGGCAGCCGATATCGGCCGAGATGTGCGTCGGGCCGATGTCGCGCTGCGTGAGCTTGAGCGCAGCGAACACCGGGCGCTCGGGGCAGCCGGTGCAGAAATTCGGCGGGCGCGGCGGAAGGTCGCCGACGGTCGCGATGGCGGCGGCCTTGTGGCCGAGCAGCCGGTCGGCCTTGGCGGAGATGTCCGCCGTATCGAGGCCGGCGGGCTTTGCGGCGCTCAGGAAATTCGCGAGCCCGCGCAGCATCACCTCGCCGGTGTATTCGCCGGCCTTGGGCAGCGCGCCCTTGCCGTGAATGCGCGTCTGGATATCGGCGCGGCGCAGCTCCGCGTTGACCGACTGTTCGATGTAATCCGGGAAGCCTTCCTCGACGATGAGGATGTCGCGCTTGCCCAGGCAAAACGCTTTCAGCTCGTCCGGGATCAGCGGATAGGCGAGATTGAGGCAATAGATCGGAATGCGCGCATGGCCGAAATTGTCCGCGAGGCCGAGCCGCGCGAGCGCGCGCTGCGTCGTATTGTATAGCCCGCCGAGCACCACGATGCCGGTGTCTTCCAGGTCGCCATAGAAGAATTCATTCAGTCTGTGCTCGCGCGCGAACGCCTGCGCGGCGGGCAGGCGCTCGTCGATCTTGAGCTTCTCGTGCGCAAAGGTGAGCGGCGGATGCGCGAGCCGCGCATAGTTGAAGCGCGCGGGCGCGTCGATGCGGTTAAGGCCGGAGGCCGCCGAGGCGCGGTTGGTCTTGGCGGTGAATTCGCCGGTGACGTGGCAGGCGCGCACGCGCAGCTCCAGCATCACGGGCGCGTGGCTCGCCTCGGAGAGCTCGAAGCCCTTCTCGACCATGCGCACGATGGCCGGCAAATCCGGGCGCGGATCGAGCAGCCACATCGAGGATTTCATCGCGTAGGCATAAGAGCGCTCCTGGATCACGCTCGCGCCCTCGCCGTAGTCCTCGCCGATGATGATCATCGCGCCGCCCATCACGCCGGGCGACGACAGGTTCGAGAGCGCGTCGGCCGCCACATTGGTGCCGACGATCGATTTCCAGGTGACGGCGCCGCGCAGCGGATAGTTGATCGAGGCGCCGAGCATCGCGGCGGCCGAGGCCTCGTTGGTGCAGGTCTCCAGATGCACGCCGAGCTCGGCCATCATGTCCTCGGCGTCGACCAGCACGTCGAGCAAATGCGACACCGGCGCGCCCTGGTAGCCGCCCACATAGGCGACGCCGGATTGCAGCAGCGCCTTGGTCACCGCGAGGATGCCCTCGCCGCGAAAGATCTCGCCGTCGCCGAGCTTGAGCGCCTCGACTTCCCTGGCGAATGAACGTTCGGCCATTTCCGCTTCCCAAATGACTGTCTGGAGTCATTCTAGCGCGGCAGTCCGCGGAATGGGATAGTCTTGGCGTTTCAGCTCAAGAAAACCGGGAGGACCCATGATCCACGTCGTCGCCATCATCACCGCCAAGCCGGGCCAGCGCGCCACCGTGCTCGCGAACTTCGCCGCCAACCGGCCGGCCGTGCTCGCCGAGGCGGGCTGCATCGAGTATGGCGCCGCGGTCGACGTCGAGGACATGGGGACGGCCGCGTATGGGCCGGACGCGTTCGTGGTGATCGAGAAATGGGAGAGCGCGGATCACCTCAAGGCGCACGCCGTCGCGCCGCACATGAAGGAATACGGCGCCAAGAACAAGGATCTGGTGGCGAGCCGCGTGATCCACGTGCTCAAGCCGGTGTGAGTGGTCCTTGCTGTCATAGGCCCGCACCCGGCGCACAAACTCCGCCGCGTTGCTCCGTGGCAGTCCTCAGCGCGAGCTTGCGCCGCGGATCAGGTCGATCAGTGCGAGCGGATCGTCGGGGCACGCGTCTCCGCGCCAGGCCACATGCTGATCGGGGCGCGAGAGCACGAGCTTCTCGCCGTAAAGCCCGGCCGCTTCGCCCGGCCCGACATCGAGCGTCGCGAGCGGCACCGCACGCTCGCGCGCCGCCGCGACCAGGCGCGACACATCGACAGCCGGATCGAACCGCAGCAGCGTGTATTCGGGGCCCATCGCGTCATACAGCGAGCGTCCATCGGACAGCCACACATGCGGCGTGCGGCAGCCGGGCACGGTCGAGGGCGTGAATTCCGACATGGTGTACTCCGGCGCCGCGGCGCCGTCATAGGCGATGAGCGGCGAGGCCTCGTAATAGCTGCCGAAGTTCAGGCCGCCACAACAGTATTGGTGCACGTTGATATCGTAGCAAAGGCAGCCCATCTCGGCGCGCGCCCGGTCGCCCTCAGGGCCCGTCGCTTCGATCGCGGCCGGTACCGCGGCGCGGCGGCGGATTTCTTTTTCCGCGTGCGCCATGGCAAAGCGCGACACCTGCTCGGTAATCGGCCCGCGTTCGGCCTCGTAGGCATCGAGGATTCCGGCGGGAGCCCACCCGTTGAGGTGCGCGGCCAGCAGCCACGACAAATTCATCGCATCCGCGATGCCGGCGTTCATGCCGTATCCGGCGTACGGCACCCAGATGTGCGCCGCATCGCCCGCGATGAACACGCGCCCCTCGCGGAACTTGTTCGCGATCAGGCGGCGGCCGTACCAGTCCTCTTTGGAGAGTATCTCGTACTCGAAGTCCGGCCCGACGCCGAGGATGGTGCGGATCGCCCAGTCGCGGTCGACCGCGTCGAAGTCGGCCTCGTCCGGCTTGAGGTAATTGAAGATCATCCAGCGTTCGCGGCCGTCGATCGCGATCACATTGCCGACGCGCCGCCCGTTCACCGCATTTGTCATCCATGATCGCGCGTGCTGCTGCAGCGCAATCAGGCCCGGCGCGCGAATGAAAGTGGCCTGCACCCGCTGGATGACGGCATCGCCTTCGAGCCGCGCCCCGATCGCGCGGCGGACGGCCGACCTGCCGCCGTCGCAGCCGACGAGGTAACTGCCTGCAATGCGCGTGGTCTCGCCGCTGTCGAGATTGCGCGTGGCCGCGACGACCTCGTCGCCGTTCTGCTCGAAGCTTTCGATTTCGGTGCGGTTCAGGATTGTAATGCGCGGCTGCGCGGCCGCATGCGCGAACAGCACCGGCTCGAGGAAAATCTGGTTGGCGCGATGCGGCGGCTCCGGCGTCGGCCAATGGCCGTCGGGGCCGTTTGTGTCGGTGAAGCGATCGCGCCGGCAGGGGATGGAGATACGCGCGAACTCGGTGCCGGTGAACGAGGTGCGATAGGACACGTCGTTCGGATAGTCCTCCGGCAGGCCGACGCTGCGCAACTTCCCGCAAGGCCGAGCCGCCGGTAAATTTCCATGGAGCGGGCCGAGACGTGATTGCATTTCGGCTCAGGCGGCTCGCCGGCGCGGCGCCGCTCGACCACCGTCACGTCGATGCCGCGCCACGCCAGATCGATGGCGAGCGTCAGCCCGACCGGCCCCGCCCCGGCGATGAGCACGCGTGTCGTCGTGGGTTGGCTGGCCATGTCCAGCGCCTACATCCCGACGGCAGCCAAGCCGCAGCCGACCAGCCAAGGACACCGGTGAATTTTTTCTGCGTGAAGGGCCCGGAGGGGATGAGCATCAGCATCCAAGCCTCGGCGCTGAGCCCTGCTCCGATGCGCCCTCGGTATATACCCGGCGGATGCGGCCCCAGTAGAGCGCGCCTTGGCACATCGCGCAGGGAGTAGCGGTCGAGTAGACGTCGCAATCCGACAGGTCGCGCGTGCCGAGCCGGCGCGCCGCGTCGCGCACGGATAGCAATTCGGAATGCGCGGTCGGATCGTTATGCAGCACGACGTAATTCCGGCCTTCGCCGACGATCACGCCGTCGCGCACCACGACAGCGCCGTAGGCCTGATCGCCCTCGCGCACCGCCTGGTCGCGCAACGCGCGCGCCCGCGCGAAGTAGGCTTCCTTGGTGCGCTGGGCGGGTTGCTCGAGCGGCGGCAAGTTGGATTGCGCGACGGCGGGCGAAGTGCCCCATAAGCCCGCGAGAGGCGCGAGCGTTAGTGCTGACAACAGATGGCGCCTGTCGGAAGTCAACGATGTCATAACATCCTCCTGCTTCGCCACCTTCCCCAAAACACGGATAGGATTGAAAGGTCTCACATCCTTGACGGCAGCCACGTCGCCAGGATCGGAAACGCGATCAGGATCACCAGCCGGATGAGGTCCGTGACGATGAACGGCATCACCCCATAGAAGATCGTCGATATCTTCACGTCCTCGATCACGCTCTTGATAACGAAGATGTTCATGCCGACCGGCGGATGAATGAGGCCAAGCTCCACCGTCATCACGATGATGACGCCGAACCAGATCGGGTCGAAGCCGAGCTGCTTGATGACCGGAAAGATGATCGGCACGGTGAGGATGATCATGGCGAGCGCGTCCATGAGACATCCGAGTACCAGATACATCAGCATGATCAGCGACAGCACGCCGTAGCTCGCCGATGCCCAGCCCGGTGAGAAACTCCGTCACCTTCTGCGGCGTCTGCGTGATGGTGAGGAAGTAGCCGAACAGCAGCGCGCCGATCAGGATGGTGAATATGGCGGCGGTGACGCGGGTGGTTTCCAGCAGCGCATGCAGGATATCCGGCCCGGACAGCTTGCGGCGCGCCACTCCGATGATAAAGGCGCCGCCCGCGCCGGCGCCGGCCGCTTCGGTCGCGGTGAACAGGCCGCCGTAAAGGCCGCCGATCACGAAGGCGAACAGCAGCAGCGTCGCCCAGATGTCTTTCAGCGCCGCAAGCTTCTCGGCGACCGGCGCGCGCTGGCCTTGCGGCAAGAAGCCCGGCCGCGCATAGCTGATGATCGTGATGGTGATCATGTACATCGACACGGCGAGCAGGCCCGGGATGATTCCGGCGATGAACAGCTTGCCGACGTCCTGCTCGGTGATCAGGCCGTAGATGGCGAACACCGTCGAGGGCGGGATCATGATGCCGAGCGTGCCGCCGGCCGCGATCACGCCGGTGGCGAACGACTGCGGATAGCCGAAGCGGCGCATCTCCGGGTAGGCGACCTTCGAGAAGGTCGCGGCAGTGGCGACCGACGAGCCGCAGATCGCCGCGAACCCGCCGCACGCCGCGATGGTGGCGATGCCGAGCCCGCCGCGCAGGTGCCCGAGGAACGCGTTGGCGGCGCGGAACAGCTCGCGGCTCATGCCGGACGTGGTGGCGAACGCGCCCATCAACAGGAACAGCGGCACCACCGCGAAGTTGAAGTCGGTCACCGTGCGCATGGTGGTGTGGCCGACGATCTTCAGCGCGGGCGCGCCCGAGGTCAGGTAGCCGAAGCCGGTGACGCCGACGAGGCCCATCGCCATGCCGACCGGCACGCGCAGCAGCATCAGGATGAACAGGCTGACGAACCCGATGATGGCGACGGCGTCGGTGCTCATGACTTACTCGACCGGCCGCAGTTCGTCGGGCTTCTTCATCAGCTCGGGATGGAAGATCAGCCGATAGGTGCGCACCGCGATCAGCAGCACCGCCGCGATGTCGCCGATCCATGCCAGCGCAAAGAACGGCCAAACCGGCAGGCGCAGGTCGAAGGTCTGGACGTTGGAGTCGCGCGTGGTGATCACCTTGTCGAACAGCGTCCAGGTCTGCACCGCCACCACGAACAGCAGCACCAGCGTGGCGAACACGTCCATGACGCGCTGCCACCGCGGGCTGACGTTCGCGTAGAGCAGGTCGACGGTGATGTGCGTGCCGCGATACGAGGTCGCCGCAATGCCCCAGAAGATCGTGATGCCGAGCAGCAGCTGGCCGAAGTCGTAGCTATCGGGAATTTGGATCGAGAAGAAGTAGCGCAGCATGATCGAGATGAACACGTCGGCCGCCACCACGCCGACGAGGATGGCCGCGATCCACTCGATCGAGTCGATGAAGCGATCCATGTAACGCGCGTTCACGTCATCTCCGCTTCATCGCGACAACGGCGGCGAGATTGTCGCCGCCGCCGCTTCTTATTGTGCAATCCGCCGACTAATACGCCGCATTGTACTTCGCCAGCGACGCCTTCAGGTCCTTCATGATGGCGTCCGGATCGCCGCCCCCCTTCTTGACGTTGTCGGCCCAGGTCTTCTCCAGCGGTTCCGCGGCCTTCTTCCACTCGGCGAGTTGCGCCGCGGAGAGCGGGTAGACCTCACGTGCGCTGTCGGCCTTCAGCTTGGCGACGCCGGCATGTTCGAAGTCGGACCAGGGACCGGCGACCTTGCCGGCCCATTCATTGGTGCAGTGATCGTCGATCACCTTCTTCTGCGCGGCTGACATCTGGCCGTAGACAGCCTTGTTGAACACGAACGCGAAGGTGGTCGCATAGAGCGGCACCTCCATGTGATACTTGGTGACCTTGTCGATGCCGAACAGCGGCACCGAGCCCCACGGGAAGGTCACGGCTTCGGCCACACCCTTTTCCAGGATGTCGCGCACTTCCGGCGCGCTCGACTGGACGTTGGTGCCGCCGAGAAGCGTCACAAAGGAGGCCATCGTGGCATGGGCGGGTCGGATCTTCATGCCCTTGATGTCGCCCGGCACCATGATCTTCTTCGCCTTGGAATGGAACGAGCCCGGATCGTGCATGAAGGCGAGGCAGAACTTCACGTCCCGCATCTCCTTCTCGGCGTGCTTGCGATACCAGTCGTCGAGGGCCAGGGAGCCGCCCTTGGCGTTCGTAACCAGGAACGGCAGTTCGCCCGCGCCGATGATCGGGAATCGGCCGGGCTGATAGCCCGGATTGACGTAGGTCAGGTCGGCGATGCCGTCGCGCGCCATGTCGTAATGGTCGAACGCCTTGCCGAGCTGCTGCGAGGGATAGACCTTGTATTTGATCGTGCCGTTCGAGGCCTTCTCGACCGATGTGCCCCAGTCTTCCAGCGCCTTCTGCAAGGGATGCGACGGCGGCACCCAGTGCGCGAGTTTGAGCTCGAAGCTCTTGTCCTGCGCCATCGCGGCGCCCGCGGCAACGACCAAAGCGGCGCTGAGCGCGACGAGTTTCAACCGCATGCAAATCCTCCCTCGACCATGGAATTCTGCGTTCTCGCAGTTCGCCGCAACACTAGCGACGGCGGCGGCGCGAGACAACTCCAGGGCCGTTCCGGCCGCTCCCGGAATTATCCCGGCAGGCCCGGCTTTTGGCGGGAGCGGCGCGGTCGGATAACATGCGGGTGACGCTCCGGAGTGGGAATGGGCAAGCAAACGATCGACCTCGGGCCGCTGCCGGACCTGATCGGCTATGTGCTGCGGCGCGCGCAGCTCGCGGTGTTCCAGGACTTCTTCGCTGCGTTCGCACCGTTCGACATCCGGCCGGCGCAGTTCTCGGTGCTGACCGTGATCGAGCGCAATCCGGGCCTGACGCAGAGCCAGGTCGCCGAGGCGCTCGGCATCAAGCGCACCAATTTCGTCGGCATGCTGGACGCGCTGGAAGCGCGCGGATTGACCGAGCGGCGCCCGGCCGCGCGCGACAAGCGCTCCTATGCGCTCTACCTCACGGCGGAGGGTGCGGCGCTGATGCGCAGGCTCAAGCCGGTGCTCAAGGCGCATGAGACCCGCATGATCGCCAAGGTCGGCGAGGACGGCCGCGCCACGCTGATCGCGTTACTGGGAGAGATTGCGGAGGGACGCGGCTCCTCCAATGGGGCGCAGCTCAAGGGAGCGAAAGCTTCGCGAGCACCTCGGCCGGGATCGGCTGCGACTTGATCTTGGACTGATCGGCCGGATCGCGCCCGACCCAGACGCGGGTCTCGAACGCCTCGACCGCCAACGCGCCGTCCTTCTTGAGATGATGCGTGATGTTGAAGCTCGAGCGCTTCGATTCGGTCATCGTGGTCTCGATCGTCACGTCGTCGCCGAAGCGGCACGGGATGAGGAATCTCGCGCGCGTGTCGACCATCGGGTAGCCCGCGAATTTGAAGGTCTCGAACATCTGGTACTTGGTGAGCCCGGTTGCGGCCGAGAACATCGCCGTGGTCGAGGCGTCGAACATCTCGAAATAGCGCGGATAGAACACGATGCCGGCGGGGTCGCATTCGCCCCACTGGATGCGCCGCGCCACGGTGTTGGTGAGATAGGGCATTTATCGCGGCGCCATGCGCAGCGCGCCGTCGAGCCGGATCGTCTCGCCGTTGAGATAGCGGTTCTCCACGATCTGACGCGCAAGCTGGGCATATTGCTCCGGCTTGCCGAGCAGTTGCGGGAACGGCACCGAAGCCGCGAGGCTCTTCTGCACGTCGTCGGGCAGGCCGAGCAGCATGGGCGTCAAGAAAATGCCCGGCGCGATGGCGCAGACGCGGATGCCGAACTGCGCCAACTCGCGCGCGGCCGGCAAGGTCAGCGCCACGATGCCGCCCTTGGAGGACGCATAGGACGCCTGCCCGATCTGCCCGTCGAAGGCTGCGACCGAGGCGGTGTTGATCGCGACGCCGCGCTCTCCGTCCTCCAGCGCTTCGGTCTTGGAGCAATCGGCAGCGAACAAACGGAGTGTATTGAAAGAACCGATCAGGTTGATCTTGATGACCTGTTCATAGTTGGCGAGCGGCATCGGGCCTTCGCGGCCGACGATGCGCCCGGCTTTGCCGATGCCGGCGCAATTGATCAGGATGCGGGCGACGCCGTTTTTGGCATTCGCCTCCTTGATGGCGGCTTCGGCGCTCGCCGCGTCCGACACATCGCACTTCACCGCGATGCCGCCGATCTTCGCGGCATGCGCGTTCGCGGCGTCCATGTTGACATCGAGCAGCGCGACCTTGGCGCCGGCTTTGGCCAGCTCCGATGCGGTCGCGGCGCCGAGGCCGGAGCCGCCGCCGGTGACGATCGCGGCGTGTCCCTTGATGTCCATGCTCTTCCTCCCAAAAAAATTCAGTGCTTCGTTGCGTCCGGATTTTCGATAAGCAATGCGATGCCCTGCCCGCCGCCGATGCAAGCCGACGCGATGCCGTAGCGCAGGTTTGCCCGCTTCAACTCGCGCGCCAGCGTAACGGAAAGGCGCACGCCGGTCGCGCCGAGCGGATGGCCGATCGCGATGGCGCCGCCGTTGACGTTGAGCTTGTCCTCGTCGAGCGAAAGCGCGCGCGCACAGGCCATCACCTGCGCGCCGAACGCCTCGTTGATCTCGAAACGGTCGATGTCGGAGAGCTTCAGGCCCGCCTTCTCCAGCACCGCCTGGATCGCCGGGACCGGACCGATGCCCATGATCTCGGGCGGCACGCCGGCAACCGCGCCCGCCACGATACGCGCGAGCGGCGCCTTGCCGTGCTGTTTGGCATAATCGCCCGAGGCCGCGAGCGCGGCCGCCGCGCCATCAACGATCGCGGAGGAATTTCCGCCGGTCTGCACGCCGCCGAAGGCCGGGCGGATTTTGGCAAGTTGTTCCGGCGTGGAGTGGCGGATGTGCGTGTCGTGATCGAGGTCCTTGGCGTCGCGCGCGAGCCTGATGCCGCGCGCGTTGTAGCCCTCGCGCGCGAACTCCTCGGTTTTCACCGGCGCGATTTCGCCCGCGAGGAAGCCGACTTCCTTGGCCTTCACGGCGCGCTCGAAACTGAACGCGCCGCGAAGGCGTCCACCTCGGGCCGCGTGATCTGGTATTGCCGCGCAAGGTTTTCCGCCGTGTCGCCCATGGTGACGTTCGCCGAGCCGTCCATCAGCGCTTCCCACAGGAAGTCCTTGAACTCGACCTGCCCCATCTTGAAGCCGCCACGGTGCGTGTAGGCGGCAACCGGATTGCGGCTCATCAACTCGGTGCCGACACAAAGCGCGAGATCGACGCCCCGGTGCGCGATCGTGTCCGCCGCCTGCATCAGCACCTCGATGCCGGTGCCGCACACGCGCTGCACCATGTGAGCGGGCGTCTCGATCGGCACGCCGGCATAAAGGCCGATGTGGCGCGGCAAGAGATACGCGTCGAAACTCGCCTGCGCCATGTTGCCGGTGATGACCGTGCCGACATCACCGGGCGAGGCGCCGGAGCGCGCGAACACCTCGCGCGCGGCCTTGATGCCGAGGTCAATCGGCGAGATCTGCGCCAGCCCGCCATTGTAGTCGACAAACGGCGTACGCACGCCGTCCAGCAGCCACACGTCGTTCCACGATGCCGTGAGGGCCTTGCTCATGCGCTACCTTTGTCGATTGCGATGACGCGCGCAGACGGTTGGTCAGCATAAAGCTCATTCACCAGGGCGGCGCGATTTTGCAAGACCATGCGCTGGTTGATCGAGCCCTTGTCGGTCGCCTCGCCCACGTCGAGCGAGGGCGGCGTATCGAGGAGGATCGCACGCGCGATGCGGTTGGACGAGCCGGTCGATTGTCCGGCGAAACTGTCGAGCAGGAAGCGGAATTCTTGGCCCACGCTGTCGTGCGTCACAATGTCGGCGGGGCTCGCATCCTTCAAATCCGGTGCGAGCCGGCGGCAGGCGTCGAGATCGGGGAAAATCAGCGCGGCGATGAAATCGCGGTCCGCGCCCGCGATCACCACGTCCCGCACATAGGGCGCGCAGTGCGCGATGAATGCGACGCGCAACAGCCCAACATGCACCCAGGTGCCGGTCGCGAGCTTGAAGTCCTCGGCGATGCGGCCCTCGAACAGCAGGCCTTTCTCCGGCCGCGCCGGATCGTCGAAGCGCAGCGCGTCACCGAGTTTGTAAAAGCCCTCGTCATCGAACGCCTCGGCGGTGAGCTTTTCCTCGCGCCAATACCCCGGCGTGATGCTCGGACCTTTCAGCCGCGCCTCGTATTTGCCCTCCGCAAGCGGCACGAGCTTCACGTCGAGACCGGGCGGCGGCAGGCCGATATTGGCGGAATTCTCCGTGTCCCACATGCGGCCGAACGCATAGGGCGCGGTCTCGGTCGAGCCGAGGCCGGTAAGAAAGAGAATGTCCTCGCCGCATGTGC
This sequence comes from uncultured Alphaproteobacteria bacterium, assembly GCA_963800695.1. Lineage (GTDB taxonomy): Bacteria > Pseudomonadota > Alphaproteobacteria > Rhizobiales > Xanthobacteraceae > PALSA-894. The sequence continues at coordinate 304,819 of CAWDCA010000002.1, forward strand.
GGTGGGCCATGTCCTTCCACTCGTCGAACACGTGCTGCGCCAGCCCCGCGCCCGCGAACCACAGCACCTTCAGGCGCGAGAAGAAGTTCTCCCGCAAGCCTGCGTCGGCGCGGAAGAACGGCAGCAGCGCCTCGTAGCCCTTCGGCACCGTGAAGTACCAGGTTGGTGCTATCTCGCGCAGATTCCTGACCGTCTCCTCGATCGCGCCGGGCAGCGGCTTGCCGCCGTCGATATACATCGTGCCGCCGTTGTGCAGCACCAGCCCGATGTCGTGATTGCCGCCTGCCGTATGATGCCACGGCGCCCAGTCGACGATCACGGGCGGCTCGTCGGTGAAGAACGCCAGCGCGCTCGCGATCATCGCCTGATTGGCGCACCACATGCGCTGCGTGTTGATCACGCCTTTCGGCATGCCGGTCGAGCCGGAGGTGAACAGGAATTTCGCGATCGTGTCGGGCGTGACGTCCGCATGCGCCGCATCGGCATCCTCTGGCGGCGCGTCCAGCTTGGCGAGCGAGCCGACGACAATCTCCGTCCAGAGCGGCACGGATGACGCGATGGCGCGCTGATATTGCGCGTTGCTGGCGTAGACGAGTCCGGGCGTCAGCAGATTCACGATGTGGCGCAGCTTGCCGAAATCGGACGAGATCAGCGAATAGGCCGGCGAGATCGGCGCATAGGGAACGCCGACGTAGTTCGCCGCGAGCCCGAGCAGCGCGTGTTCGAGGTCGTTGCCCGACAGGATGACGATCGGGCGCTCTTCGGAGAGGTTGCGTGTGAGCAGCGCGGCGCCGATGCGGCGGATTTTTTCCAGCGTCTGCGCGTAGGTAATGGTGCGCCAGCTAGCGCCTTCACGCTCCGCCATGAATACGCGGTCCGGCGCGGCATTCGCCCAATGCACGAGCCGATCCGTCAGCTTGCCGGGGTAGTCCGGCAGAGCGTGCGGCGACTTGAGGTAGATCGTGCCGTCCGCGCGGCGGTCGACCAGCACCTCCGGCGCGCAGAGCCGCACCGACCGTTGATTCCGCTCATGCCCGCGAAAGCGGGCATCCAGTACTTTGCCAAGAACTGGGTCCCCGCTTTCGCGGGGACGAGCGGGACTGCGTCTGCATCCTACTTCCGTTCCACTTTCGCGGCGCGTTTCTCGAGGAAATCCTTGATGCGCTTCTTGGCTTCCTCGTTGCCCTGCGCGATGGCCGCGGTGAGCGACTCCATCACGTAGCCGCTGGCGCGATCCTGCTCGGCGATGCGCGGCAGCACGTTGAGGATAGCGAAATTCGTGGTCGGCGAATTGCCCGCGATGCGCTTGGCGATCTCGATCCCCTTGGCGAGTCCCTCGCCCGGCTCGACCAGGTAATGCGAAATACCGAGCGCCTGCCCTTCCTCGGCGCCGTAGGTGCGGCCGGTGAGCATCAGGTCCATCATGCGTGAGGTGCCGATGATGCGCGGCAGCCGCACCGAACCGCCGCCGCCGACAAAGATGCCGCGCGAGCCCTCGGGCAGTGCGTAATAGGCGGAGCGCTCCGCGATGCGGATGTGCGTGGCCGCAGCAAGCTCCAGCCCGCCGCCGACCACCGCGCCGTGCATCACGGTGATGACCGGCACGCGGCCGAACTCGATCTTGTCGAAAATGCCGTGCCACATGCGCGAATGCGCGATGCCTTCTTCGGTCGAAAGCACTTTCAGTTCGGAGAGATCGAGGCCGGCGGAGAAATGCCTGCCTTCGGCGTTGAGCACCACGGCCTTCACAGTCGTCGGGAGCGACGCTAAAAAGGTTTCGAGCCCAAGCACGGTCGCGTCGTTCAGCGCATTGCGCTTCTCGGGCCGCGCGAGGGTCACGATCGCGACCGCGCCGCGCCGCTCCACCTTCAGGGATTTCGGCAGCTTTGACCGCTGCGCCATCGTTTCCTGCCCGCTGATTTGGAGATTGTTATGGTACATCACATTTCGCGTGAAACCGGTCAACTGTGTCCCGGGTGCAGAAGGCGGTGACTGTGCCCTCTCCCCTTGTGGGAGAGGGCATCGCAGGCCGTTCAGCGAACTCCGATGGGTGAGGGGTACCCCTCACCCATCGGAGCGCGTTGAAGTTTCAGCGTAGCCCTCTCCCACAAGGGGAGAGGGCACGTATGCTTGCTCCGCGTTCGCGGTGAACAGCATACGCACCTCACAACACCTCATACACGTCCAGCCGCACGGCATTCTTTTCCCGCGCGCCGCGCGCCAATGCCAGAATGCGGTTGAGCCAGTCCGTCGACGGATGCGCCGTCTCGAAGCGCATCACGGTGCGGAAATAATACAGCGAGGGATCGACATCCTCGCCGCGCCCGAGCCGCGCCAGGATCTCCGGCGGGGCGCGGCGCATGCCTTTCGAGTCCACCTGCACCAGCGCGCCGGCATCGCTTTGCAGCGTGTAGCGCGCATGCAGATCGATGTTCCCATCGGCCGCCACGATCTGCCAGTCGGCGCCGCCGGGGAGTACGCGGCCGGTGAGCCGCGCGCCCGAGACCGGCCCGCCCAGAATGTTCACCACGCGGCGATGGCCGAACGGCGCGGGGCCGAGATCGAGGATGTTCGCCAGCTCGCAGCGAATGGTGAAAATCGGCTCCGGCGAAATCATGGCTGCTCCACTTGCATGGCCCGCGCGCGCGGCGGAATGTTGTAAGGTCGCCCGCCGTCCGGTAGGAAACCTTACTTGCGCATGATCTTGGTCGGCGAACCGGTATCCACTTCGCCGGATCATGAGCCACCACTATAACGAACGACAGGGACAAACGTGCAAGGCAGCGAACGCAAGCCGATCGCCGGAGAGGTTTTCCTCCAGGCGCTCGCCGAGCACGGCGTCGATTTCTTCTTCGCCAATCCGGGAACGGATTTTCCGCCGATCGTGGAGGCGTTCTCTCGCGCGCGCCACAGCAATACCAAGCTCCCGCGCCCCGTGCTGATTCCGCACGAGAATCTCGCGGTCGCGATGGCGCACGGCGCCTACACACAAACCGGGCGGCCGCAGGCCGTGATGGTGCATGTGAATGTCGGCACCGGTAACACGATCAACAACCTGATCAATTTGTCCCGCGATCGTGTTCCCCTCATCCTCGCGGCGGGGCGCACGCCGATCACCGAGAAGGGAAGCTTCGGTTCGCGCTCGCGCCAGATCCACTGGGGTCAGGAGATGTTCGATCAGGCCGGCATGGTGCGCGAGATCGTGAAGTGGGATTACGAGTTGCGCGTGCCGGGACAGGTTGCCGACGTGGTGGCGCGCGCGCACGAGGTCGCGATGACGACGCCGCGCGGGCCGGTCTATCTGGTGCTGCCGCGCGAGCCGCTGTCGGCCTCGCTCGACGAAGCGCCCGCCATCGTGCCGCGGCCGGTGCCGGGCGCAGCGCACCCCGATCCGGCGGCGATCGAACAGCTTGCCGAATGGATCGCGAGCGCGACGAGGCCGCTGATCATCACGGCGGGACCGGGCACCGACGGGAGCGCCGTCGGGGCGCTGTCGAAGGTCGCGGAGCGCGCCGCGATACCGGTCGTGTCGCACAATCCGCGCTCGGTCGCGATCCCGTCCTCACATCCGATGAACGCCGGATATGACTCCGGCCCGCTGGTTGGAGACGCCGACCTCATTATCGTGATCGAGTCGGATGCGCCGTGGTATCCTGGCATGCAGCAGCCGGCGGCAGGCTGCCGCGTCGCGCATATCGGCGAGGACCCGATTTTTGCGCGCTATCCGATGCGCTCGTTTCCGAGCGATCTGTCGATTGCGTCGCCTGCCTCGGTCGTACTCGCGGCGCTCGATGCGGCGCTGGCAGCCAGGAAGCTCAACGTCGATGCGCGCCGGTCGAAGCTTGTGGAGCGTCACAATGCGCGCCGCGCCAAAATGGACGCGCAGGCGAAAGGCAGCGCGCTCAACGCCACCACCTTCTCCCGCGCGGTCGGCGAGGCCGTCGGCGACGATGCGATCATCTTCAACGAGTATCCCTTGAGCCTGGATCACTGCGCGCGCGAAAAGCCCGGCACGTTCTACGGCCTCTCGGCGGCGGGCGGGCTCGGCTGGGGCCTCGGCGCCGCGCTCGGCGCCAAGCTCGCCGCGCCGGAGAAGTTCGTGGTCGCGACCGTCGGCGACGGCGCCTACATGTTCACCAATCCGACCGTCGCCCACTGGGTCGCCGACAAGTTCGCCATTCCGGTGCTCACCGTCATCTTCAACAACGCGCGCTACGGCGCGGTACGGCGCGCGACGCTCTCGATGTTCAAGGATGGCGCGGCGGGCGAGGACGACGGCCAGTTCCTCGCCGACCTCTCGCCGTCGCCGCCGTTCGAGGAATTCGTGCGCTCGCAAGGCGGCCACGGCGAGCGCGTGGAAAACCACGCAGAACTTGCGCCCGCGCTCGCCCGCGCGCGCGATGCAGTCCGCGGCGGCCAGCAGGCCGTCGTCAACGTGCTCATCCCCAACTGACCGGAGCAAACAGTCTCATGCGCATCGACGCGTACACGCATTTCTTTCCGGCGAAATATTTCCAGCGGCTGACCGATAGCAAGGTGCCGGACATCGGCAAGCGCGTGCGCGAGGTGCCGGCGATCCACGATCTCGATACCCGCCGCCGGGTGATCGACTCGTTTCCCGACTACAAGCAGATCATCTGCGTCGCGCTGCCACCGATCGGCACCTGGACGCCGGCCGACAAGGCAGAGGAGGTCGCGCGCATCGCGAACGACGGGTTCAAGGAGCTGTGCGACAAGTATCCCGACCAGTTCGCGGGCTTCGTCGCCGAAGTGCCGCTGACCGCGCCCGATGCCGGCGCGCGCGAAAGCGAGCGCGCCATCAAGGAACTCGGCGCCTGCGGCGTGCAGATCGTCACCAACGTCAACGGCAAGGCGCTCGACCAGCCGGAGTTCGTGCCGTTCTTCGAGAAGATGAATGCGCTGAAGAATCCCGTGTGGGTGCATCCGACGCGTACCGCCAAGACGCCGGACTACGCGGCCGAGGAAAAGTCGCTCTACGAGATCTGGTGGACGTTCGGCTGGTCCTACGACACCGCCGCCTTCATGGCGCGCATGGTGTTCTCCAAGACGATCGACAAGTTCCCCGACCTGAAAATCCTGGTGCACCACTTCGGCGGCATCGTGCCGATGCTGGAAGGGCGCATCGGGCCGGGCTGGGACCAGATCGGCGCGCGCACGTCGGATGCGGACTATCAGGCGCTCATGAAGTCGCTGAAGAAGCGCCCGCTCGACTACTTCAAGCAGGACTTCTACGCCGACACCGCGGTGTTCACCTCCGATGCGGCGACCGAGCTTGGGATGAAATTCTATCCGCTGGAGAAGATCGTGTTCGCATCCGACTGCCCGTTCGATCCCGAGAAGGGCACGATGTACATCCGCGAAACGCTGCGCATCATCGATGCGCTCGACCTGACGAAGGAGCAGCGCGATCAGGTGTATTACAAGAACCTGGAGCGGATCACCGGCAAGACGTTTGTGAAGTAAACAGGAGCGGCCCCATGCGTTTTCGTCTCGCGCTTCTTGCGTTGCTGCTCGCTTCGCCTGCCCTCGCCCAGCCAGCCGACATCGTGCTGCGCGGTGGAAACATCGTCACGGTCGACAAGGACTGGCGTACGGCGCGGGCGGCAGCGATCCGCGACGGCCGCTTCGTGGCGATCGGCGACGATGAGGTGATGATCCCGCATATCGGGCCGAACACGCAGGTGATCGAGCTTGCCGGCAAGACCGTGGTGCCGGGCCTGATCGACACGCATCTGCATCAACTGTTCCACGCGCTCAACGGTCCCGCGGTGCAGTTGCTCGGCACGAAATCGGTCGCCGAGGTGCAGAGGGCGGTCGCCGATCGCGTCGCGCGCACGGAAGCTGGCAAATGGATCACGGCCTCGATGGGCTGGCACGAGAGCATCCTGGAAGAGGGCCGGATGCCGACGCGCCACGAGATCGATCCGGTGTCGCCGAACAATCCGGTGTTCATCCCGCGCGGCGGCCACGTCGTCACGGTGAACTCGAAGGCGCTCGAAATTGCCGGCATCACGAAAGACACGCCGAATCCCGAGGGCGGGATCATCGTGCGCGACGAGAAGGGCGAGGCGACCGGCATGCTCTTGCAGAATGCCGCGAACCTGGTGCGCCGTGTGCTGCCACCACCGCCCGCGAACATGCCGGAGCTGCTCAAGGCCGCGATGCGCGATCTCAACACCTACGGCATCGTCGGCGTGGTCGAACCGGGCGTCGACGAGCGGCAGATCGCGCTCTATCGCAGCGTTCATGACGCGGGCGACATGACGATACGCACCGACGTGCTCTATCGCGCGATGCGCAAGGAGGACGTCGCGAAGGGCATCGCGGCGATCAAGGCGCAGAAGAATTCCGACATGCTGCGCTTCGTCGGCATCAAGCTTCCGCTCGACGGCGGCGTCGAGGGCGGGCGGATGACGTGGCCCTATCGGCTGGTGCCGGGCGAGCAGACGAACGCGGCCTATCGCGGCGTGCTGCTGCTGCCGCCGGGCGGCGAGGACGAGTATGTCGAGGGGCTGCGGCTGATCGCGGATGCCGGCCTGCAGGCGCAGACGCACGCCGTCGGCGACGAGACCATCGACCTGATCGTGCGCGCCTACGAGCGCGTGAACAAGGAGAAGCCGATCCGCGACCTGCGCTGGGCGATCATGCACCTGTTTCATCCGTCTGACGCCGCGCTGAAGAAGATGGCCGAGCTTGGGATCGCTGCGACGATGCAGGATCACCCCGTTCTGCTCGGGCACAACCAGCGGCGCTGGTGGGGCGACGAGCATGCCGCCTATGCGATCCCGATCCGCAAGACGATCGATGCCGGCGTGCTGGTCGGCGGCGGCACGGACGGACCGGTGGTGCCGGTCGATCCGTATCTGTCGATGTGGTGGATGACGACGCGTCAGGTGCTCAAGGGCTACACGCTCGGCAAGGAGCACGCGATCACGCCCAAGGAGGCGCTGACGCTCTACACCATCAACAATGCGCGCATCATGGGCGTGGAGAAGGAGCGCGGCAGCATCGAGGTCGGCAAGCTCGCCGATGTGGCGGTGCTGTCACAGGATATCCTGTCCGTCGCGCCGGACGCGATCCGCGACACCCGGGCGCTGATGACCGTCGTGGGCGGGAAGGTGGTTTACCGCAACGGGATGTAAGCGCGCCACACGCTCGAATACCCTCTCCCCTTGAGGGAGAGGGTATTCGAGATCGCTCAGCCCCCGTCGCCTTCGAACGCCGCCCCGCTCGCCGCCTGGACACTCATCGCCAGCACGCGGGCGACGTGAAGCGCCTCGCGTGACGCACCGTCGTGGATCTGGTGGCGGCACGAGGTTCCGTCCGCCACAATGAGCGTTTCGATATCGGCCTTGCGCACGGCAGGCAGCAGCGAGAGTTCGCCCATCGCCATCGAGACATCGATGGTGTCGGCAGCCGTAGCCGAATGCGCCCGCCATGCCGCAGCAGCTCGATTCGACGGTTTCGACTTCGAGATCGGGGATGAGCTTGAGGATGCGCTGCACGGCGCTGAACATGCCGAAGGCCTTCTGATGGCAGTGGCCGTGGATCAGCGCGCGCCTCGCGATCGGCTTGAGCGGCAGATCGAGCCGGCCGGCGGCCCGCTCGCGCACGAGAAACTCCTCGAACATCAGCGCGTGCATCGAAAGTTGCGTCGCGCCCTCGCTCTTGATCATCGCCGGCACTTCGTCGCGGAAGCCCAAAATGCAGCTCGGCTCCAGTCCCACGACCGGCACGCCGCGCGCAACATACGGCGCGACCGCCGCGATCACCCGCTCGGCCTCGCGTTTGGCCTGATCGACCCGGCCGATCGACAGGAACGTGCGGCCGCAGCAGAGCGGGCGCCTGGAGCCGTCGGCGGGCTTTGCGATATGCACCGTGTAGCCGGCGGCTTGCAGCACCGTCACGGCGGCGTCGAGATTCTCGCGCTCGAAATAGCGGTTGAAGGTGTCGGCGAGGAGCACGACTTCGCGGCCATTCTCACCGGCGCTTTCGGCTGCCCCCTCCCCAGCCCTCCCCCGCAAGCGAGGGAGGGAGTTCGAGAGAGTCATCGAATACATCCTTGCGCCATTGCGGCAGGGTCCGCCGCGCACTGATGCCCACGAAGCGCTCCGACCATTCCTTGAGCCGCGGATACCTGTCGCGCGCGTTGAACAGCCACGGCAGTTATCGCGGCGTATGGCGCATAGCGTGGCATCCAGCCGACCAGCCGGTCGCGCAGCGACAGCCCATACTTCGCGGCGCGCGCGGCCTGCACCTCGATCTTCATGCGCGCCATGTCGACGCCGGTCGGGCATTCGTGGCGGCAGCCCTTGCACGAGACGCAGAGCTTCATCGTCTCGGCCATCTCGTCGGAGGTGAGCGCGTCGGGTCCGAGCTGGCCGGTGATGGCAAGGCGCAGCGAATTGGCGCGCCCGCGCGTCACGTCGCGCTCGTCGCGCGTCACCCGATAGGACGGGCACATCACGCCGCCGGCCGCTTTGCGGCAGGCGCCGTTGTTGTTGCACATCTCGACCGCGCCCTGGAAACCGCCGCCGGCGCCCGGCCACGCCGACCAGTCGAGCTGCGCCTTCATCTCCTGCGCGCGATAGTCCGGCCCGTAGCGGAAATTCGCGCGGTCATCGAACTTCGGCGCGCGCACGATCTTGCCCGGATTGAGCAGGCCCTTGGGATCGAACTTGTCCTTCACCTCCTCGAACGCCTTCACCAGCCGCTTGCCGAACATGAACTCGTGGAATTCCGAGCGCACGATGCCGTCGCCGTGCTCGCCCGAGTGCGAGCCCTTGTAGTCGCGCACCATCGCGAAGGCTTCCTCGGCGATGGCGCGCATCGCCTTCACGTCCTTCTCCTGCCGGAGATTCAACACCGGGCGCACATGCAGGCAGCCGACCGAAGCGTGCGCGTACCAGGTGCCGCGCGTGCCGTGCCGCTCGAAAATCTCGGTGAGACGCGTTGTGTAATCCGCGAGGCACATCAGCGGCACCGCGCAGTCCTCGACGAACGAGATCGGCTTTCCCTCCTCCTTCATCGACATCATGATGTTGAGGCCGGAGGTGCGCACGTCGGCGATCGCGGCCTGCAGGGGGGCGTCGTACACCTCGACCACGCCGCCCCACTTCGCGCCGCTCTTGTGGAACGAGAAGCCAAGGTCGCCCATCATGGCTTCGAGGTCCTTGATGCGGCGCTTGTTCTCGAACTCGTCCTCGCCGAACTCGACCAGCAGGATCGCTTCCGGATCGCCGTGCACGAAGGCCTTCAGCGTCGGGCGGAACATCGCGATCTCGGCGGCGAGCCCGAGCATGGTGCGATCGATCAGTTCGACGGCGATGGGTTTGAGCTTCACCAGATGCTGCGCGGCGTTCATCGCCTCGTAGAACGAACCGAAATGGCAGGCGCCGATCGCGCGCTTGCCGAGCACGGGCGAGAGCTTCAATTCGATGCGCGTGGAAAATGCCAGCGTGCCTTCCGAGCCGAGCAGGATGTGCGCGAGATTGTGCTGCGGGGCGTTCGGCGCGAAGGAATCGAGATTGTAGCCGCCGACGCGGCGCTGAACTTTCGGAAAATGCATCTCGATCTCGTCGGCCTCGCGCAGCCCGATATCGAGCAGCGAGCGCGCGAGCGGACGCAGCGGCGAGCCGGCCGGCAGATTGGAGAGGCCGGCGGACACCGGGCCGAAATGCGCCTTGGTGCCGTCGGCGAGCACCGCGTCGATCGAGCGCACATTGTCGCGCATGGTGCCATAGCGCAGCGAGCGCCCGCCGCAGGAATTGTTCGCCGTCATGCCGCCGATGGTGGCGCGCGAGGCGGTCGAGACATCGACCGGGAACCAGAGCCCGTACGGCTTGAGCTTGCGGTTCAGGTCGTCGAGCACGATGCCGGGCTCGACCGTGGCGCGGCGGTCGCCGACATCGAGTTCGTAGATCTGCGTGAGATGCTTCGAGCAGTCGATGACCAGCGACGCGTTGACCGCCTGGCCGGACTGCGACGTGCCGCCGCCGCGCGGCAGCACGCTCACGCCCTCCTGGCGCGCGAGTTCGAGCGTGCGCTCGGCTTCCGCGATGGAGCGCGGCGCCACCACGCCGACCGGCATCATCTGGTAATGCGAGGCGTCGGTCGCATAGCGGCCGCGGCTGAAGCGGTCGAACATCACCTCGCCGGTGATCTCGGCCTTCAGCTTGCGTTCCAGCCCCGGCAGCAATTGCGCGGCCATTCAGTCCTCTCCGGTCCAGGGAGCGCGGCGCGCATCGCGAACGTGCAAGATCACTACGTCGTCACCCATGATCCGATAGTACGCCTTGTACGGATACCGCACGATGGACAATCCGCGGATGCCAACGAGTTCTGTCGTGGGTGCCATCAGGGGAAAATCTGCGAGCCGGTCAACACGATGACGAATGCGCTTCAGAACAGCGGATGCTGCGGCGGGGGACCGTTCATTGAGATAGGAGTAGATGGTATCAAGATCGTCACGGGCACGAGGCGTATAGATAACCTTCATGCGCCCCGCTGCCGGAAGAACTCGGCCATCTCCTCATCGCTGACGAATTCGCCGCGCTCTGCCTGCGCAAGGCCTTCGAGGATTGCGGCACGCGTCTGAGCGTCGAGCTTCTCGGGTTCGTTCCTCTTGGCGGCAATATTTAGCAGCACCTCGGCTGCCAAGTCCTGCTCAGCCTCGGGCATCTCGCGGATTTTCTCAATGGCTTCTTCCAGCAGCTTTGTCATGGGACGAAATATAGCATAGTCGTCTGTCCCGTCACGTTGTCGTATAGTCTTTCCCCGCATTCCCGAACGACCGATCGAGTGTCTCCATGGTTCAAAACTCCTCCCGCACCGCCGGGCGCCACTTCCTGCAGATTCCGGGACCGACGCCGGTGCCGGACCGCATCCTGCGCGCGATGGACATGCCGGTGATCGACCACCGCGGGCCGGAGTTCGGCAAGCTCGGGCGGCGCGTGCTCGACGGCATCAAGACGATCTTCAAGTGCGCCGGGCCGGTGATCATCTACCCCGCGTCAGGCACCGGCGCGTGGGAGGCGGCGCTGATCAACACGCTGTCGGCGGGCGACAAGGTGCTGATGGTCGAGACCGGCCACTTCGCCAGCCTGTGGAAGGCGATGGCGATCAAGATCGGCCTGCAGCCGGAGTTCATCGAGTCGGACTGGCGCGCGGGCGCCGACCCCGCGAAGATCGAGGCGCGCTTGCGCGAGGACAAGACGCGCGAGATCAAGGCCGTGTGCGTGGTGCACAACGAGACGTCGACCGGCTGCATCACGCTGATCCCCGAGGTGCGGCGCGCGATCGACGCCGCGGGTCACCCGGCGCTGCTGATGGTGGATACGATTTCTTCGCTCGGCTCGATCGACTATCGCCACGACGAGTGGGGCGTGGACGTGACCGTCGGCGGCTCGCAGAAGGGCCTGATGCTGCCGCCCGGACTGTCGTTCAACGCGCTCGGCGAGAAGGCGCTTGCGGCCGCGAAGCACTCGAAGATGCCGAAGTCGTACTGGGGCTGGGACGAGATGATTGCCGCCAACAAGACCGGTTTCTTCCCCTACACGCCCGGCACCAACATGCTCTACGCGCTCGGCGAAGCGATCGACATGCTGCACGAGGAGGGCCTCGAAAATGTGTTCGCGCGGCATGACCGCCACGCCGAGGCGACGCGGCGCGCCGCGAAGGCGTGGGGCCTCGACATCCTGTGCAAGGAGCCGCGGCATTATTCGTCATCGCTCACCGCGCTGATGATGCCGGCCGGGCATGACGCGGACGCATTCCGCAAGACCGCGCTGGAGCATTTCGACGTGTCGCTCGGCACCGGGCTGTCGAAGGTCGCCGGCAAGGTGTTCCGCATCGGGCATCTGGGCGACACCAACGATCTCACGATCGTCGGCGCGCTTGCGGGCGTCGAGATGGGGCTGGCACTCGCCGGCGTGCCGCACAAGAAGGGCGGCGTGCAGTCCGCGATGGATTATTTCGCCGGACAGGCGAGCCCGGCGCGCGCGGCGGCCGAATAGCCCGTGGCGGAGCCAGAGAAGACCGACGACTTCCCCATCGTCGATCCGCACCAGCATTTCTGGGACCTTTCCCGCAACTATTATCCGTGGCTGTGCGATCCCAAGCCCGTGCATTTCCGCTACGGCGACTATACGTCGCTCAAGCGCAACTACCTGCCGCCGGACTACCTGCGTGATGCGCGCGGGCTCAACATCGTCAAGACCGTGCACGAGGATGCGCTGTGGGACCCGTCCGATCCGGCGGGCGAGCCGCGCTGGCTCGAGCAACTCGCGGCCGAATACGGCTATCCACATGCCTGCGTCGGCTCCGCGCAGCTTGCGCGCCACGATATCGAGCAGGTGCTGGCCGGACACGCGCGATACAGACTGACGCGCGGTGTGCGGAATTTTCCGGCATCGGCCGCGAAGCCCGCCGACGCAAAGCGCGGCGAGCCCGGCTCGATGGACGATCCGGCATGGCGGCGCGGCTATGCGCTGCTGGAGAAACACGGCTTCCTGTTCGACGTGCAGGTGCCGTGGTGGCATCTCGACGCGCTGGCCGAACTCGCGCGCGATTTTCCTGAAGTCCAGATCGTCATCGTGCACACCGGCCTGCCGCATGACCGCAGTGACGAGGCCCTCGCGGGCTGGCGCGCGGCGCTTGAGACGGCGGCCGCGCAGCCGAATGTCGCGATCAAGATTTCCGGACTCGGGCGGCCCGGCCTGCCGTGGACGCTCACGGCAAATGGCCCGATCATCCGCGATACCATCAACATCTTCGGGCCGGAGCGCTGCATGTTCGCCAGCAACTTTCCGGTCGACGGGCTGACCGGCTCGTTCCAGATGATCTATGGCGGCTTCCGCGCCGCGGTGTCGAACCGCCCGATCGAGGAACGGCGCATGCTGTTTCACGACAACGCCGTGCGCATCTATCGTTTGTGAAAGGGAGAACGCCCGTGGATCAGAAACTCTACGACAAGGGGATGGAGCTGCGCCGCACCGTGATGGGCAAGGCCTATGTGGACCGGGCGCTCGCGGCGAATGAAGACGACATCGGCAAGCCGATCCAGGACTTCATCACCGAGCACGGCTGGGGCGCGGTGTGGGGGCGCGAAGGCTTGGACCGCAAGACGCGCAGCATGCTCAATCTCGCGATGCTGGCGATCTTAAACCGCCCGCACGAACTGCGCGGCCATGTGCGCGGCGCGATTACCAATGGCGTTACGCGGGAAGAGATCCGCGAGATCTTCCTGCACGTCGGGCTTTATGCCGGCGCGCCGGTCATGCTCGACTCGGTGCGGATCGCCAAGGAAGTGCTGGCCGAGATGGAGAAGGGGTAATTCTTTCTTCCCCTCTCCCGCTTGCGGGAGAGGGTGGCGAGCGCCGAGGGCGTGAGCCGGGAGAGGGCTCTTTGTTGCAAGCGCCCTCTCCCCGCCGCTTCGCGGCGACCCTCTCCCGCAAGCGGGAGAGGGGAAAGGAGAGACCGGCGCGTTGAAGCTACGACAGCGCTGCCTTCACGCGGTCGGGCGAGAACGGCACGCGGCGGATGCGCACGCCGGTCGCGTCGAAGATCGCGTTGGCGATCGCCGCCGCGACGGGGCGGATCGAGGGTTCGCCCGCGCCGGTCGGCGGCGCATCGGGCCGGTTGATCAACACGCAGTCGATCGCCTCGGGCGTCTCGCCGATGTCCAGGATCGGATAGGTCAGCCAGTCGACGCTGGTCACCGCCTTGTTGTCGAACGCGACCTCCTCCCACAGCGTGCGGCTGATGCCCTGGATGATGTTGCCCTCGATGCACTTCACCAGCCCGTCCGGATTGATGATCTGCCCGCAATCATGCGCGACGGTGAACTTGCGCGCCCAGATCTTGCCGCTCGCGCGATCCACATCGACCTCGGCGATCACCGCGCACACGGTGCCGTTGCGCTGCGAATACGCGATGCCGCGGCCCGACACGGTGTTGCCGGTTTGGTCGCGGCGCGGCGAGGTGCGCGTTTGCCACTTGGCGCGTTCGGCCGCCGCCTTGATCACCGCGATGTCGCGCGGCGCCTTGAGGTGCCTGAGCCGGAACTCGACCGGATCGGCTCCCACCGCATGCGCCACCTCGTCCATGAAGGATTCGGAGGCGAAATGGATCTGCGGCCCGACCGGATCGCGCAAATGCGCCGAGCGCAGCGGCGAGCCGCGTTCGAGCAGCGGCGCGATCGTCTCCCATGAGGTTCGCTTGCTGGCGAACTCGTAGACCTCGGCCGGCACGCCGAAGCCGTCATTCACCTTGAGCGGCGCGCCGAGCAGATGGCCGGCCAGCGTATCGGCCGCCTTGCTCTCGTTCATCAGCACGTCGAGGCGCGAGAAGCCCTTGCTGAGGAAATCGTAGCCGATCATGTTGCCGTTGGCGTCGATGGCGGCACGCGCGCGATGGATCGACGCCGGACCCTTCGGGTCCCAGCCCGTCCCCTGATCGCGCGTGTATTGCAGCCGCACCGCCCGGCCGGTAGCCTTCGCGAGCACGGCCGCATCCATCGCGGCGTCGCCCGCGTCGTTGCGGCCGTAGGCGCCCGGGCCCGTCACCCAGATCGCCCGCACCTTGTCGGGCGGCAGGCCGAGAATGTCGGCGACGCCGTCGCGCACGAAGTGCGATTTCTGCGAGCCGGTCCAGCAGGTCGCCTGCCCGTCCTTGATCTCGACCAGCGCGCAGGCCGGCCCCATGCTGGCGTGCGACTGGAACGGCCATTCGTATTCGGCCTCGACCACGCGCGCGGCGGATCGCATGGCGTCATCGACATTGCCGACCGGCTTGCCCTCGTCGCGCTTGCGCACCGGCGCCTTGCGGATGTGATCGTAGAGTGCCGCCTGCTCGGGGAACGGCGGCGCCGCGCTCGACCACTCGACCTTGAGCTTTTCGGCTGCGCGGACCGCGTCCCATTCCTTTTCGGCGATCAGGCCGAGGAAGTCCTTCTGCCAGACGACCTTCACCCCCGGGATGTCCTTGATCGAGGCCTCGTCGACCTTGACCGGCACCGCGCCCGCGACCGCCGGACGGATCACCCGGCCATGCGCCATCCCGGGCACCTTCACGTCGGTGCAGAAATCCTCCGAGCAGAACACCTTCGGCGCCACGTCCTCGCGTTTGATCGGCTGGCCGACGATCTTGTACTCGCTCGCCTTCTTCGGCTGCGCCTTGCCGGGCGCATAGAGCGGATTGCCCCACTGCTTGTTCCAGTCGAGCTGGACGTTGAAGTAACGCCCGCCGATCAGCTCGGCGTAGCTTGTCTTCTTGTCGCGATTGAAGGCGGCGCTGATAATGCCGTTGACGACGATGAGCTGATCGGCCGGCGTGGCGAGCTTCCCGGCCGCCATCTCGACCAGCACGCGGCGCGCTTCCGCCGCCGCCATGCGCATCTGCCTGCCGCCGAGCTGGATGCCGGTGGAGCCGGACGCGCCGCCCTGGTTCACCGAGGTCGCGGTGTCGCCCATGAACACCTTGACGGCCTTGAACGGAACGTCGAGTTCTTCGGCCACCATCTGGCCGATGGCAACGAACAGGCCGTGGCCCATGTCCATCTTGCCGAAGAACGCCGAGACGGTGCCGTCGGCATTGATCGCGATGTAGGAGGAGAGCTGGTCCGGCATCAGCGGGGGCTTTGCGCCTTGCGCATGGGCCTTGCCGATCGCGAGCAGCGCATCGAAGCCGAGCGGCGAGCCGACCGACACCACGAGCGCGCCCGCGCCCTTGAGCAGCGCGCGGCGGGAAAACGCGGAAGGCTTGTCCATGTCTGGTCATGTGCGCCTCCCTCAACCCATCATCGTGGCGGCGCGCTTGACCGCGCGCAGGATGCCCATGTGTGTGCCGCAGCGGCATTTGAGGCCTTCGAGCGCCTGCTTGATCTCGGCTTCGCTCGGCTTCTTCTTTTCGGCGAGCAGCGCGGCCGCCGTCATGATCCAGCCGTTGATGCAGTAGCCGCATTGCGGCACCTGCTCTTCGATGTAGGCGGTCTGCAACGGGTGCGGCTTCTCCGGCGTGCCGAGGCCGGCAAGCGTCACGACTTTGCGGCCTGCCGCGTCCGACACCGGCGTGACGCAGGAGCGGATCGGCTGGCCGTCGAGATGCACCGTGCAGGCGCCGCATTGCGCGAGCCCGCAGCCGAAATGCGGATTGTTCAGGCCGAGATCGTCGCGCAGCGCATAGAGCAGCGGCATGTCGGGATCGACGGTGACCTTGTGCTGCTTGCCGTTCACATCGAGGGTGATGTCTTTCATGGGTCGCCCGCCTCCCTGAAATTGCGGCATCCGGTGCGGCTTGAAAGCCGGTTGCTTGGAGCGATTATAGGCTAGGATGCGCAACGCGGCGACGGGGCCTTGCGGGATTGTCCCCGGTGGAACTGAAACAACAAAAACGGCAGGGAGCGGGACGTGACACTGACGAGACGAAGCCTGGTGTTGGGCGCAGCGGCTGCGCCGTTCGCGGCGCCGCTGGCGAATGCGCAGAACTGGCCAAGCGGCGCGATCCGGCTGATCGTTCCGTTTCCGCCCGGCGGCTCCACCGATGCGCTGGCGCGGCTGGTACAGACCGGGCTGCAGCAGCGGCTTTCCGCCAACATCATCATCGAGAACAAGCCGGGCGCTTCAGGCGCCGCCGGCACGGCGGTGTTCGCGAGGTCAGCGCCCGACGGCAACACGTGGCTGGTGGTGTTCGACACGCACTCGGTCAATCCGTATCTGATGAACCTGCAATACGACACCGAGAAGGATCTCGATCCGGTCATGCTGGTCGCGACCGCGCCCTATCTGCTGGCGGTCAACACCAAGCACGAGTTCAAATCGCTCGCCGATGTGCTGGCGGCCGCGAAAGCCAAGCCCGATGGACTGTCCTACGCATCGGTCGGCTCGGGCTCGATCGGGCATCTGTTCATGGCGCAGTTGCAAAGGAAGACCGGCGTGAAGCTGACGCACGTGCCGTATCGCGGCGGCGGACCGGCGATGAACGACGCGCTCGGCGGGCACGTGGATTTCATCATCGGCAGCGTCGCGCTGGTGACGCCGCAGCTCGGCAGCGGCAAGCTGCGCCCGATCGTGCAGACAGGCGAGAAGCGCGTACCCGCGCTGAGCGACGTGCCGACCGTGAACGAGACCGTGCCCGATCTCACCGCCTACACCTGGTGGGGCGTGTTCGCGCCGGCCGGCACGCCGAAGCCGATCGTGGAGCGATTCCACAAGGAACTCGCCGCCTCCATCCGCGAGGAGCGCGTCACCAAGGCGCTGACCGAAAGCCAGCAGATGACGCTGGTAATTTCAACACCGGAAGAACTCGGGAAATTCTCCACCGCGCAGGGAAAACTGTGGGGGCCGGTGGTGAAGGAGAACGACATCAAGGGTGAGATGTAGTGCCGGTCATCGCTTCATCGGCCGACGACGCCGTCGCCGCCATTCCGGACGGCGCGATGGTGGTCGTGCCGCGCGAATCCTCCGGCGTACCGATGGAAGCGACGCGGGCCCTCATACGCCGCGGCGTGAGGCGCCTGCATCTGGTCGCGCTGCCGACCTCGACGCTGCAGGCCGACATGCTGATCGGCGCCGGATGCGTCGAGACGCTGGAGACGTCGGCCGTGAGCCTCGGCGAGTTCGGCCTCGCCCCGCGTTTCACCGCCGCGATCCTCGGCAAGACCATCGCGATGAAAGATGCGACCTGCCCTGCCCTCTATGCGTCGATGCAGGCGGCCGAGAAGGGCGTGCCGTTCATCCCGCTGCGCGGGCTGATCGGGTCCGACATTCTGGCGCACCGGCCGGACTGGCGCGTGATCGACAACCCGTTCGGCAATGACGATCCGATCGTGCTGCTGCCCGCGATCAAGCCGGACTTCGCGCTGTTTCATGCCGGCATGGCGGACCGCGCCGGCAACGTGTTCATCGGCCGCGACCGCGAACTGATGACGATGGCGCATGCCTCGGCGCGCACGATCGCGACGGTCGAGAAACTCTACGACGGCAATCTGATGGACGATCCGGCACTCTCGGCCGGAACGGTGCCGGGCTTCTATGTCGAGACGGTCGTGGTTGCGCCGCGCGGCGCGTGGCCGCTGCAACTGCTCGATCACTATGCGGCGGATGGGGCGCATTTGGCGGAGTACGCGAAGATGGCCGCGACCGCGGAGGGTTTTGCGCGGTATTGCGAGCAGCATGTGTATGCGAAGAAGGCGGCGTAACTCTCGCCGTGTCATTCCGGGGCGCGCCGAAGGCGCGAGCCCGGAATCCATAACCACAAAACCCGCGACGAAGACTCAGTGCATAGACGCCCGGCCTGTGGTTATGGATTCCGGGCTCTCTCGCTGCGCTCGGGCCCCGGAATGACAGCGTCTGACTTCCTCCCCGAAGAACTGCTCGCCGACACGATCATGCGGCTGATCGGCGACGTACGCCATGTGGCGGTTGGGAATGCCTCGCCGATCCCGGCGCTCGCCGCGCTCACATTGCGCGAACGCGGCGGCGGCAAGCCTTACGTCTCGCTGCTCGGCAGCCGCCGCCACATGTTCTTCATCGACGGCGGGCGCGAGTTGTTCGATTGCGCGGGGCAGGGCCGCATCGACGTGTTCTTCCTGTCGGGCGGCGAGATCGACGGCGAAGGCAACATCAACCTGGTCAGCATCGGCGAGTACGAGCAGCCCAACGTGCGCTTTCCCGGTTCGTTCGGCTCGGGCTATCTCTATTATGTGGTGCCGAAGGTCATTCTGTTTCGCGTCGAACATTCGCGCCGCACGCTGGTGCCCAAGGTGTCCTTCATCAGCGCGCCCGGCGGCAATGCCGAGAACGTGCATCGGCCGGGTGGACCGGTGGCGCTCGTCACCAACCGCTGCCTGTTCTCGTTCGACCGGATCGCCAAGCGTTTCCGGCTCGACAGCGTGCATCCGGGGCATACGGTCGACGAGGTGATCGAGAACACCGGCTTCGATTTCGACCGGCCGGATGATGTGCCGGTGACAGCGGCGCCGCCGGCGGACACGCTCAAGCTGATGCGCGAAGTCGTGGCGCCGCAGCTGGCCGAAGTCTATCCGCAGTTCGCCGCAAGAGTGTTTGGAATTCCCGTCATTCCGGCCGAGCAACGCGAGGGCCGGAATCCATAACCACGAGACTCACGATCGCGATCACATCGTGAGGACTGTGGCTATGGATTCCGGGCTCGCCGCTACGCGGCGCCCCGGAATGACCAGGGGCTATTCCTTCGTTCCCTCCGCGAGCTTCGCACGCCAGTCGCGCCTTGCCGTGATGGCGGACACCGCCGAGGCCAACAGCAGCGCTGCGCAAACGACCATCAGCGTGAGCGCGATCGGGCGCTGCAGGAAGATCAGCCAGTTGCCGTCCGACATGATCAGCGACTGGCGCAGGCTCATCTCGAAGATCGACGCGATCACCAGCCCGAGCACAAGCGGCGCGGGATCGAAGCCGAATTTCTTCAGCGCGTAGCCGACCACGCCCATGATCAGCATGATCCACACGTCGACGATCGAGTGCGCGACCTCGTACACGCCGATGACGCAGAACATGATGATCAGCGGATAGAGATACGCGTAGGGAATGCGCAGCAGGTTCACGAACAGCCCGACCAGCGGCAGGTTGAGCGCCAGCAGCATCAGGTTGCCGACATACATCGAGGCGATGAAACCCCAGAACACCTGCGGATGGTCGTTCACCAGCGTCGGGCCGGGCGGCACGCCGTGGATCATCAGCGCCGCCATCAGCACCGCCGTCACCGGGCCGGTCGGGACGCCGAGCGCGAGCATCGGCACGAATGCGCCGGTTGACGCGGCGTTATTCGCGGACTCCGGTCCGGCGACGCCCGCGACCGCGCCCTTGCCGAATTCCTCCGGATGCTTGGAGATCTTCTTCTCCACCGCATAGGAGAGGAAGCTCGAAATAATGTGCGCGGAGCCCGGAATGATGCCGATGAGGAAGCCCATCACGGTGCCGCGCGCGATCGGCCAGCCGGATTGGCGCCACTCCTCGCGGTTCGGCCACAGCTCGCGAAACTTCGGCCGGATCACCTCCCCCTTCATCTGACGGCTCGGCGTCGAAAGGATTTCACCGAGCCCGAACAGCCCGACCGCGACCGGCACGATGCCGATGCCGTCGCCAAGCTCGGGGATGTCGAACGAATAGCGGAAATGCCCGCTGAGCGGATCGATGCCGATCATGCCAAGCAACAGCCCGAGCGAAGCCATCAGCAACGTGCGGACAAGCGACGACGTCGACATGTAGGCGAGAAAAACAAGGCCCAGCGTCAGCAGCGCGGTGTATTCGGGCGGGCCGAATTTGAGCGCGAGCGTGGCGAGCGGCGGCGCAACCAGCGTGAGCACGATCACGCCGAACGTGCCCGCGATGAACGAGCCGACCGCCGCGATGCACAGCGCCGCGCCCGCGCGGCCCTTGCGTGCCATCGCGTTGCCGTCGATGCAGGTCATCACCGAGGAGGCTTCGCCCGGAATGCGCAGCAGGATCGAGGTGGTCGAGCCGCCATATTGCGAGCCGTAATAGATGCCGGCGAGCATCACGATCGCGTTGGTGGCACTCAGGCCGAAGGTGATCGGCAGCAGGATCGAGATGCCGGCGAGCGGGCCGATGCCGGGCAACACGCCGACCAGCGTGCCGACGAGGCAGCCGATGAATGCGTACCACAGCACGGCGGGCTGCAGCGCGACCGAGAAGCCGAGCAGGAGGCTGTCGATGGGGGTGCCCATCAGAAGCCCAGGATTCCCTGTTCGAGCGGCGACTTGAGCGCCTTGCCGAATACCCACCAGGCGAGCATCGTAAGACCGATCGAATAGGCGGCGGCGTGCAGCAGCGGGCTTGCGCTCGACCACGGTCAGCAGCGTGAACACCAGCAGCGTCATCGTGAGGATGAAGCCGAGCGTCGTGTAGAGCGTGACCGCAACGCCCGTGATGGCAACAAGCAGCAGCGCGTGCGTGCGGTCGCTCCACTCGATGTCGGCGAACGGCTGGCTCGCGGCGGCGCCGATCACCAGCGCGACGCCGAACGTGATCATCACCACGAGCAGGAGCTTGGGCATCATGCCGGCGCCCGGCGCCGACAGCCGCCCGAACGGAAGATCGCCCGAGAGCGCGAACACCAGGATGCCGAAGGCAATGAACGCCGCGCCGGCGACGTGATCGGCGCGCAGGGTCATGAACGATGCCCAGCGGTGGCCGAATACGCCATCCTCACTGCACCTTGCCGATCTGGCGCACGGCCTCGTCGGAGCGCTTGGAATCCTCGTCCCAGAACTTGGTGAAGTCCGCCGCCGACTGGTAGGTCGGCTCAAGCCCGAGATTGGCGATCGCGGCGGTGAACTGCGGGTTCTTGCCGGCTTGGTCGAGCGCCGCGCTCAGCGCCGAGAAGATCGGGGCGGGCGTGCCCTTGAGGGCGAACAGGCCGACCCAGAGATAGTAGGTCACGTCGAAGCCCCGCTCTTTCAACGTCGGAACGTCGGGAAGCGATTTGGATCGCTCCGCGCCGAACGATGCCAGCGGGCGCAACTTGCCGGCCTTGATGTGCTGGAGCGAGGCCTGTCCGGTCTGGGTGCGTGACTTGCGCATTGTTGCCGAGCACCGCCGTGATCGCTGGCCCGCCTCCGCTGGTCGGCAGATGCCGCATGCCGGGGATGGCTGCCGCTTTCTCGATCATCGCTACCGGAAGGTGGCTGGCGCCATAGAGGCCGCCCGACGAGTAGATGATCTTCTCGGGGTTCTTCTTGGCGTCGGCGATGAACTCTTCCAGCGTCTTCCAGGGCTGTTGCTCGTTGCACAGCAGCAGCACCGGATCGGCCGAGAGCCGCGCCAGCGGAATGAAATCGGCACGCGTCGTCTTCGGCGCCCGGCCAAACAACGTGTCGACCGCCGCATAACCGGCGAGACCGTTGTTGTGCGAGAGGATCGTGTAGCCGTCAGGTTTGGCGCTCGCCGCAACCTGCGCGCCCACCGCGCCGGCAGCGCCGGCCTTGGTTTCGACCACCACCGGCTGCTTGAGTACCGCTTCGAGCGCGGTCGCCGCGGGCCGCGTCACGAGATCATTCGCGCCGCCAGGCGGAAATGCGTTGATGATGGTGATCGGGCGCGCGGGAAACGGCTCCTGCGCAAACGCTTCGCGTGTCCCGATGACGGCAGCCGCCGAGGCGGCGCTCCCGACGACGAATTGACGGCGATCCATCTAACCCTCCACCTTGCCGATCGACTGGACTGCCGCTTCGACGCGTTGCGCGTCCGCGTCCCAGAAGGTCTTGAATTCCGGCTGATCCAGATAGGCGACGACATCGCCGACGTTTGCGATGGCCGATTTGAACTGCTCGGCTTCGGCCACCTTTTTGGTCTCGGCGCGCACCTTCGCGATCACCGGGTCCGGCGTGCCCTTGGGCGCGAACAGGCCGACCCAGATCGAGAACTCGACGTCGTAGCCGAGTTCCTTCAGCGTCGGGACATCCGGCAGCGACGCGGCGCGCTTGGGCGAGAAGCAGGCGAACGCGCGCAGCTTCCCGGCTTTGATCTGCGCATTGGCGGCCGCGACCGCGGACACCAGCATTTGTGCATTGTTGCCGAGCACCGCCGTCAAGGCCGGTCCGCCGCCCGCAGTCGGCAGATGGCGAAGCTGGATGCCGGCCGCCTTCATCATCAACGCGGCCGGCAGATGCAGCGCGCCGTAAAGGCCTGACGAAGAGAAAATCAGCTTGTTGGGGTTGGCCTTCGCGTCATCGACGAACTCTTTCAGCGTTTTGTAGGGCTGCTGATCGTTGACGACCAGCACCATCGGGCCTTCAGTCAGGCGGGCGATGGGGATGAAATCGGCGCGGGTGAATTTCGGCGTGCGGCCGAACAGCGTGTCGACCTCCGCAAAGCCCGAAATCGACGGCAGGTGCGCGATCAGCGTGTAGCCGTCGGGCTTGGCGTTGGCGGCAAACTGGGCGCCGACGGCACCGGCAGCGCCGGCCTTGGTCTCTACCACCACCGGCTGCTTGAGCAGCGGCTCGAGCGCGGCCGCGAACGGCCGGCCGACCACGTCGACCGCGCCGCCGGGCGGAAACGGGTTGACCAGCGTCACGGGCCGGGACGGATAATCCTGCGCGAATGATGGTGTTGCGAGCGCCGCCGCGGCTGTGCCGGCGAGGAAGGTTCGTCGGTCCATGTGTTTCCTCCGATTTTCTTGTGCCGCCCCCGGCTTTTGGGGCGCGATGCTATCGGCGTGACGGCGATCCGGCAACAAGGGCGCTTTCATCATCGGAAATGAGCCGAGCGCTTGCCGGTCCGAGTGCTTGCCGGTCCATAGCCGCACCGGCATGATCGCGCGATGGCCGAAACCCTCACGCTCGACGCACCGGCACGGCAAGGCGAGCCGCGCTGGCGCGTGGTGTGGCGCAATGCGTTTCCGTTTCTCGTCGTTGGGGCGATTTGGGAGATCGTGGCGCGCGCGGGCGTATTTCCGGCGCGGCTGTTTCCCTCGCTGGAAACAATCGCCGCGGCGTTCTGGCGGCTCACACTCAACGGCATCCTGCCGCATCACGCGCTCGATACCGTGATCCGGCTCGGGATAGGCTTCGCGCTTGCCGCTATCGCTGGCGTCGCGATCGGCATCGCGATGGGGCGCTCGCGCCGCGCCGAGGATATTTTCCTGCCGCTGGTGAGCATCGGTGCACCGATCCCCGGCATCGCCTATGCGCCGCTGTTCCTCTTGTGGTTCGGGCTCGGCAACAAGTCGGCGGTGCTGCTGGTCGGTTTCGTGTCGGCTTTCCCGATCATCTTCAACACCTGGACCGGCGTGAAGGCCGTAAAGGAGATCTGGGTGCGCTCCGCGCAGGCGATGGGCGCCGACGACGCCCGCCTGTTCCGCTACGTCATCCTGCCCGGCGCGTTGCCCTACATTCTCACCGGTTTGCGGCTCGGGCTGGCGCAGGCGTGGCGCATCCTGGTCGGCGTCGAAATGCTCGCCGCGGTCCCATGGGGGCTCGGCTGGATGATCTTCGGCGCGCGCGAGTTCCTGAACATGGACGTGATGCTGTCCGGCGTCGCCGTGATCGCGATCATCGGGCTGGCGCTGGAGAAGCTCGTGTTCCAGCGGCTGGAGAATTTCACCGTGGTGCGCTGGGGGATGATGACATGAGCGACCGTTCGCGCTCATGGCTGCGCGCCGCCGTGACGCTGCTGCTGGCGGCGGCTCTGTACGAGGCGCTCGCCCGCTCCGGCTGGTTTGCGCCCGCCCTGATGCCGACGCTGCCCAAGGTCGCGAACGCGCTCGTCGCCTCGCTCGCCGACGGCACGATGATCGGCCACGCGGCGAGCACCCTCTACCGGGTGCTGTTCGGCCTTTCGCTCGCGGTCGTGGCCGGCCTGCCGATTGGAATCCTGATGGGGCGGTTCAAGGCGGTGGAAAACTTCGTGCTGCCGCTCGCGAGCGCCCTGATGCCGATCCCCTCGCTCGCCTGGGTTCCGGTGTTCATCCTGTGGTTCGGGCTCGGGAACACCGTCGCGATCCTCATTGTGTTTTACGCGGCCTTGTTTCCGATGTTGCTGAACACATGGAGCGGCGTGCGCGCCGTGAACCCGCTGTGGCTTCGTGCCGCAGGCGCCATGGGGGCGGACGAGAACGCGCTGTTCTGGAAGGTCATCATCCCGGGTGCCTCGCCGTTCATCATCACGGGGCTGCGGCAGGCTTTCCTGCGTGCCTGGATTGCCGTGGTGGGGGCCGAAATGCTCGCCGCCTCCGACTGGGGGCTCGGTTGGGTCATCTTCGACGCCAAGGAGTTCCTCAATACCGACCTGATGCTCGCCTCGCTGGCGGTCATCGGCGCCATCGGGTTCGTGTTCGAGCGGCTGGTATTCGGCTCGCTGGAGCGCGCGACCGTGTTGCGCTGGGGCATGGTACGGGCCGCCAAGGGATGATCCACATCGCTAAAATTACGCGAATCAACTATCTTTGCTGGAAACGCTGTCGCCTTTAAGGTGTCGCCACGAAAGTGACACCGTCATCCGGGAGGAGTGTTCGCATGCTCCGGCGACCTGCCATAGCAAATCTACCCCGCAGCGCTGTCAGGCTCAGCCTGTTCGACGCCGTGCTGCTCGCGCCGGTGATTGCCCTGCCCCTCCTCTTCGTGGTCAGCCTGGCCTTGTTCAGCATGGTCGCGCTGCTGGTGGTGACCGGAGCCGCTGTCGCCGCCACCATCCTGAGCGACGTCGCGCGCCGCTTCTGGCGCTCCGCGCGCCAGCCGGTCGTGCTGCCGCGCCGCGCCATCGGGTAGGCGCTTCGCCAGCCTGCCGCTAATCTCTCGTCGTGCCGTCCCGCCTGACCGCGATCTATCACGTGCGCTCGGATGCGCGCGCCATCGCGGCGCGGGCGCAGGCGATCGCCGTCGAGCAAAGCGTCGAGATGCCGCTGTCGGCGATCGAGGACCCACAGATCCTCGACGAGATCGTCGGGCGGGTCGAGGACATCGGCGAGATCGGAGACGGCACTTTCGCGGTGCGCATCGGGCTGAGCCGCGCGACGGTTGGTCACGATGCGGGCCAGCTCATCAACATGCTGTTCGGAAACTCCTCGTTGCAGGACGACGTGATCCTGCACGATGCGGAATTTCCAGACGACGCGGTGCGGATTTTTTCAGGACCGGGTTTCGGGCTTCACGGCTTGCGCGAGCGCGCAGGCGCGGGAACCCGCGCCCTCACTTGCTCGGCGCTCAAACCGCAGGGGCTCTCCCCTGCCCGGCTCGGCGAGCTTGCGGCGCGCTTCGCGCGCGGCGGCATCGATTATGTCAAGGACGATCACGGGCTTGCCGATCAGGCCTATTCGCCATTCGCCGAGCGAGTGAGTGCAGTGGCGGATGCGCTGCGTACGGTCGAGCGCGAGACCGGGCGACGCACCCGCTATGTGCCGAGTCTCTCCGGCGATCTCGATGCCCTGCGCGCCCAGATGACGGCCGCGAAGAGCGCCGGGATCGACACCGTCATGGTGCAGCCGATGATCATGGGCCTGTCGAATTTTGCGCGGCTGGTGCGCGAGAATCCCGAGGTTGCGTTCTTCGCCCATCCCACACTGGCGGGCGCCGCGCGCATCGCGCCGCCGCTGCTGTTTGGAAAAATCTTCCGCATGCTCGGTGCCGACGCGCTGGTGTTCCCCAATCATGGCGGACGCTTCGGCTATTCGCCGGAGCTGTGCCGCGAGCTTGCCGGCACCGCGCTGGCGCAATGGCATGGCCTCAAGCCCGCGGCGCCGGTTCCGGCTGGCGGCATGTCGCGCGAGCGTGTGGCCGAAATGCTTGATTTCTACGGCTCGGAGGTCATGTTGCTGATCGGCGGCGCGCTGCTGGAAGCGCGCGAGCGCCTGACGCAAGAGACAGCGGCGTTCGTCGCAGAGGTGAAAGCATATCGCTATGGCCAGCCCCGCTCACAATAAACCTCACGATGAGGTTTCGCGCGTGCCGCGCCGCGCCGCAAAGGCGGACTTCCGCTGGGAAGGCGTCGAGATGCGCCCCTACAAGGAAGACGAGCGCGCGCTCTACAAGACCATCACCCGGCAGGTGCTGTTTTCCGATCCCGACATGGCGGGCGAGCTGCGCTATTTCGAAGTCGCGCCCGGCGGCTTCTCGACGCTGGAGCGGCACGAGCACATGCACGGCGTGCTGATCCTGCGCGGGCGTGGCCATTGCCTGGTCGGTGACGCGGTGAAGATGCTGGAAACGCGCGATCTCATCACCGTGCCACCGATGACATGGCACCAGTTCCGCGCAACGGCCGAGGAGTCGCTCGGCTTCCTCTGCATGGTCGATGCGCAACGCGACAAGCCGCAACTTCCGACACCGCAGGATGTCGAGCGCCTGAGGCAGAACCCCACGATCGCGGCGTTCCTCGACGGCAAGCCTGCATGACGTCGAACCTCAAGGGCCCGGTTCTGTGGGACGTGGATGCGCGCGGCGTCGCGACCGTTACGCTCAACCGGCCCGAGGTGAACAACGCCTATGACGGCGCGATGATCGACGGGCTGCTCGCGGCGCTCGATGCGCTGGGCGGCGCGAAGGGCCTGCGCGCGGTCGTGCTCAAGGGCAACGGCAAGCATTTCCAGGCCGGCGCCGACCTGAAATGGATCAACGCGGTGCGCAAGTCCTCGCCCGAGGAGAATTTGCGCGTCTCGCGCGCGACCGCCGAAGCCGTGCAGCGGCTCAACGTGGCGCCGGTGCCGACGGTCGCGCTGGTGCATGGCGGCTGCTTCGGCGGCGGCACCGGCATGATCGCGGCCTGCGATATCGTGCTGGCGGCCGACAACGCCCAGTTCTCGATCGCCGAGGTGCGCTGGGGACTGCATGCCTCGATCATCATTCCGCAACTCGCCGACGCCATCGGCGCGCGCCAGCTGCGCCGCTATGCGCTGACCGGCGAGCGCTTCGGCCCGCAGGAAGCCTGCCGCATCGGGCTCGCGCACATGATGGTTTCGCTCAGCGACCTCGAGAACGCGGGCACGCGCATTGTCGATCATCTGCTGGCGAACGGTCCCGAGGCGATCGCGCAGACCAAAGCGTGGATATTGAAGTCGGCCTGGGCCGACCTCGACGAGAGCGATTTCACCGCGATTGTCGAAAGCCACGCAGCGAAGCGCCAGTCGGCGGAAGCCGCAGAGGGGCTTAGCGTCGTTCGCCGAGAAGCGCGCGGGGCGCTGGAGCAAGGGCTGACGGCTGCTCGATCCGTGCTAGGTTTGCGAAAATTCGGAAACGCCGATGCCCCATATTGAAGTGCGCGACGTCTCGCTCACCTACGATACCCCCTCGGGCCAGGTCGCGGGCGTCGCGGCCGCGAGCTTCGACATCGACCAGTCCGAATTTCTCTGCATCGTCGGCCCATCCGGCTGCGGCAAGTCGACGCTGCTCAATCTGATTGCGGGTTTTCTGACGCCGACCGGCGGTGAGATCCGCATCGGCGGCAAGGCCGTGACCGGCCACGGGCTCGACCGCGGCGTGGTGTTCCAGGATTTTGCGCAGCTCTTCCCGTGGCGCACCGCGCTCGGCAACGTCACCTTCGGGCTGGAGATGAAGGGCGTGGCCAAGGCCGAGCGCGAGGAGATCGCCCGCAACCAGCTTCGCCTCGTGAAGCTGGAAAAGTTCACCGAGTTCCTATCCGCACCATCTCTCCGGCGGGATGCAGCAGCGTGTCGCGATCGCGCGCGCGCTCGCGTATAATCCGTCCGTGCTGCTGATGGACGAGCCGTTCGCGGCGCTCGATGCGCTCACCCGCGACGAGATGCAGCGCCTGCTCGCCGATGTGTGGAGAGAAACGCGCAAGACCGTGATCTACGTGACGCACAACGTCGCCGAAGCCGTGTATCTCGCCGACCGCGTGATCGTGATGACGCCGCATCCCGGCACCGTGCAGGCCACGATCGACATCACGCTGCCGCGCCCGCGCGATCCCTTGAGCGTGGAATTTCTGGAATTCCAGAAGCAATTGTTGAATCATCTCGGAAACACGAAGGCCTCATGAGAAGGCCATCCCACGGAGGAATGCGATGATGCAGATTTCCCGCCGCCACTATCTGGCCGCCGCCGGCGCCATGCTGACCGCCGCGCTCGGCGCCGCGCGCAGCCTTCGCGCAGACGACGATCCGGCAAGGCTATCAGACCAATCTCTGGGGCATGCCGACCTATTACCTGCTGCGCTCCGGCTTGCTGGAAAAGCGCGGCATCAAGTTCGAGGAGTTCGGCGTGCCGTCCGGCAACCTCACCATGCAGCAAATGGTGGCGCGGCAGGTCGACATGGGCACCTATGCGGGTCCCTCGCTGATCCTCGGGCACGACAAGGGCGGTCTGGTCGCGATCGCGCAGATCGAGCACGTCGGCAAGACCGCGAGCGTGATGGTGCGCAAGGACCTCAACATCACCAAGATGGAGCAGCTCAAGGGGCTGAAGATCGCGAACCAGACCGGCTCATCGGTCGGCAATATCTTCGTCGACCAGATCGGCCCGAAGCACGGCCTGAAGAAGGGCGACTACCAGGAAGTGCGCATGGACGTGAACAACATGATCACGGCGCTTTCGGCGAAAACCGTGGACGTGATGGTCAATGTCGAGCCCTACAATGCGATCGCCGAAGCGGATGGCCTCGCGGTGAAGATCATGAACTACTGGGACGTGGACAAGATGCCGGTGTTCATGGCGGCGACGCCGGATTTCGTCGCCAAAAGCCCGGACGTCATCGTCGCCTATCTCAAGGCGTGGCTCGAAGTCGCCAAGGATTTCAAGAACGAGCCCAACAAGGTCGCCGACGCGATCTATTCGTTCTACACCTCCAAGGGTTACTCGATGTCGCAGGACACCTTCCGCAAGGCGCTGTCCACCGTGGACGTCGACCCGGGCTTCCCGGGCGACCTCAAGCCCTACATGCAGGAGCAGGCCGAGATTCTGCTGAAGGAGAAAAAGATCGCCGCGATTCCCGACTGGTCCAAGGCGCTGCGGCCGGACTTCATGGAGAAGGCGCGGGTCGGGGCGTGACAGACAGGTCGAACTTGCTCGGGCCCCGGTCTCCCGCCATTGTTTCCCAATCAACTGCCCTGGAGAGGAAGAGATGTTCACGCACGTGATGGTCGGCGCCAAGGATATTGAAGCGTCCAAGGCATTCTACGACGCCGTACTCGGCGCCATCGGCGTACCGGCAGGCCAGTTCGACCCGAAGGGTCGCGTTTTTTATCGCACGAAGACCGGCGCGTTCGGCATCACCAAGCCGATCGACGGAAATGAGGCGTGCCACGCCAACGGCGGGACCGTCGGCTTTGCGTGTACGGGCCCCGAGCAGGCCAAGGCCTTCCACGACGCCGGCGTCGCCAATGGCGGCAAGAGCATCGAGGATCCGCCCGGCTGGCGTCAGGGCGCCGCCGGAAGGATCTATCTCGCCTACCTGCGTGACCCGGCCGGCAACAAGATTTGCGCGGCGCATCGCGAGGCCAAGCCATAAGGGTGTTTACGCCTGTCTTCGACGGGCGAACGGAGAATTGAATGCCTGACCAGATCGAATGGAATTTCAAACTCATCGCCCACCACGAGCTGCAGGGCTTCGGCGGCATGGGCGAGGGCATGTCGATCCAGATCGCCAAGGACGGCCGGCGCATCATCTGGCTCGCGCATGAGAGCGCGCCGAAGAATTTCACCGCGGTCGATGTCTCCGACCCGCGCAAGCCGAAGGTCGTGACGCAGACCGAGCTGCCGCAAGCCTACATGCGCTCGAACTCGCTGGAGGTGACCGGCGACATCATGGCGGTCGCCTACCAGTGCCAGAAGCCGGGGCAGAAGCCCGCGGGCTTCGAGCTGTTCGACATCTCGGTGCCGGAAAAGCCGAAGTCGATCGCGTTCGTGGATCGCTCGGGCGATAAATCGCGCGGCGTCCACCAGCTCTGGTTCTGCGATGGTGAGTACGTCCACATGGCATCGGGTGCGGCGGATTTCGTCACGCACAATCAGCTCGACGACCAGTGCTACCAGATCTTCGACGTGCGCAATCCGTCGGCGCCGAAGGAGGTCGGACGCTGGTGGATGCCGGGCACGCGCGTCGGCGACGCGGAGCCGCAGCCCATCCGGCACAAGGCGCCGCTCCTCGACATGGGGATGCGCGCGCACAACACGAATGTCTATCCGCAGCGGCCGGATCGCTGCTATCTCGGCTACATCGATGCCGGCATGTACGTGCTCGACATTTCCGACAAGGCGAACCCGAAACCGCTGTGCCGCTGGGACAACTCGCCGCCCTATCACGGCTTTACCCACACGGTGCTGCCGTTGTTCGACCGAAACCTGTTCGTCGTCACCGACGAGTCGGTGGTGGACGACGCCGACGACTGGCCGAAGCTGATCTGGATCCTCGACGCGCGCGACGAGACCAATCCGGTACCGATCTCGACCTGTCCCCTGCCCTATGACGCGTTCGCGCATGCGGGCGGGCGCTTCGGCGCGCATAACATTCACGAGAACGTGCCGCTGCCGACATCGTGGCACTCCGACACGATCATCATCGGCACGTTCTTCAACGGCGGCCTGCGCGCCTACGACATTTCCAATCCGTACCAGCCCAAGGAAGTGGGAACGTTCGTGCCGAAGGCGCCGGCATTGGCGCCGCGCGGCACGATCCAGCTCAACGACGTGTTCGTGGACGAGCGCGGCATCGTCTACACGGTCGATCGCCACGTCGGCGGGCTCTACATCCTCGAGATGGATTTCTGATCGCCGTGCCGGGCGTCTCGCTTAGGAGGGCACACCGGCATCGGGTGGCCGGGCACCAGGGCGTTTACGCCCGCTTCGCGGGCTATCGATGAAGGTGCACTTTCGCTCGCCCGACATCGGCATGTTCGGGCGGCGGCAGCGTCACGCGCGCGGGCACCGGATTCCGGTCCACATCGTCAGCGATGCAAGGACGCAGGATCGCGACACGGTGGTTTTGGTGGATGACTTCGGCACGGACGAAGCCCTCCTGCCCGAGATCGGGTGCCTGTGCTGCACCGTGCGTGTAAAATTGCAGGCAGCGCTGCAGCGTCTGTTGGCGGAGCGCGGGCAGCATCATTTCGCCTGCGTCGCCATTGAAACCAGCCAGGAACTCGCACCGATCCTGCGCACCTTCGCAACCGAACGCGCGCTAGGGGCTGAGTTTTATGTCGAAAGCGCACCACCGCTGACCGGCAACAGCTTCACGCTCACCGATGACACGCCGCTCGCATGGGAGACATTCAGCCGCTTCATGGCGACGCTGATGGCGCTGCGCGGCGACGACCTCGTGCACGTGAAGGGATTGCTCAACGTCACGGATTGCCGCGGCCCGGTCGTGGTGCAGTTCATGCAGCATCTCGCCCGTGCGCCGGTCGAGCTTCAGGCTTGGCCTGATGATAACCGTGCGAGCCGCCTGGAGTTCGTCACGCGGAATGTGACCGAAAAATCCGTGCGCGACCTTTTCGATTCGGTTCGCGCGCTCGCTTAAGCGAAATACGCCCCGCCGTTCACGTGAATGGTCTGCCCGGTGACATAGCGCGCGCCGGGTCCGCAGAGAAAGCGCACCATCGCGGCGACCTCGTCGGGCGCGCCGCGCCGGCCCATCAGCATGTTGTTGGTCAGGTGATGCGCGGGCTTTGCGGCGGCGGGATCGCGCGGGGTGTCGACGGTGCCAGGCGCGACGAGGTTGACCGTGACGTTCGGCGCGAGATCATGCGCGAGACCGCGTGTAAAACCGACGAGACCGAGCTTGGCGGCCGTGACATGCGCGCGGTGCTTCGAGCCGGTGTGCGCCGAGAGGCCGCCGATGTTGACGATGGCGCCCGCACCGCTTGCTTTCAGATACGGCAGGCACGCTTTGGCGCAGTGGAATGCGCCGTCGAGCGTGACGCCGAGCACGTCGCGCCACTCCTTGAACGACATCTCCTCGAAGGTCTGCTCCCTCCGCAGCGCCGCGTTGTTGACCAGATAGTCGATGCGGCCGAGCTGTTTCGCGGCATCAGCCACAGAAGCGTAAACGGCCTTCTCGTCTCCGACATCGGCGACCGCGGCGATCGCCTTGCCGCCGTCGCGCTCGATTTCGCGCACGACCTGCTCGGCTTCCAATTTGTTGGACCGCACGTTGACGATGACCGCGGCGCCGCCCGCCGCAAGCGCCTTCGCCATCGCGCGGCCGATGTTGCGCCCCGCCCCGGTGACGAGCGCGACGCGGCCCGACAGTTCCTGTTCACTCACTTAGCGCAGCCCTTTCAAATCGATAGCGCCATCATAAAGCGATTTTACCAGCCCGAGCGCACCTTTCGTGTGCGCCTCGTCCCAGCCGCCATGGCGGCAATTGAGCGCGAACTTGTCCTCGACGTCCTGACGCGTCAGCGGCTCCTTGGCGCCGCCGCGGAAGTGCGGCTGGCGCTCCTCGACCACGCTGCCGTCGGCGAGCGTCACGCGGATATGGCCGGTGAATTCGTTCGGATAGGGATTTTGCGGGTCGATGCGGTAGCGGATCTTCGCGGCGACTGCGAGTACCGCCGGATCCCTTACGGCCGCGTCGGTGAAATCGCCAAGCCCGACATTGCCGCGCACGAGCGCCGTCGCGATGCAATGGGGCTGCGAGAATTTTCCCGCGTAACCGTTCGTGGGCTTCTGCTTGGCGGCGAGCGGCTCCCACAACCGATGCACCGTTCCCTCGCCGACATCGCAGACGATGTCCTTGATGCTCTCCGCCTTAATCCCACGCGCCGCGAGCCGCCGCGCGCAATCGATGTAGGGATGCGTCATCGTTCCGCACGGATAGGGCTTGAAGGCAAGCGTCTCGGTCACCCAGCGCGTGCCGAAATCGCCGAGCAGCGCATCGTAGTTCCCGTCGGTCTTGTGCGCGAACCCATGGAACAGCCCGTGCGTACCTTCGAACACCGTGCGCGGCCCGGAAAAGCCCGCACGCGCCATCAAGGCAGCGCGCAGGCCGGACTGCGCCGCCCAGCCGGCGTGCATCCGCTTGGTCCAGGCGCCTTCGGCCAGATATTCGATGATGCCGGACGCCATACTGCCCGCGATGCCGAGCGCATCGACGGTCTGCTTGCGGGTCGATTGCAGCGCCGCCGCGACGCCGGCCGCCGCCCCCATCGCGCCGAACACGGCGGTCGGATGGAAGCCCGCCTTGTGCACGGCTTTCGGCACGACGAGGCTCAACCGGCACAGCACCTCGACGCCAACGGCGATGCCGCGTAACGCCGCCGCGCCATCGCCGTTGTGCCGCTCGCAGGCCGCCAACACCGCCGGCACCACGACGGCGCCCGCGTGCACCGGCCCGCCCTCGAAGGTATCGTCGAAATCCTCGCCGTGCGCGGCAGTACCATTCATCAGCGCGGCGCCGGCCGCACTCAGGGTGCGCGCATGGCCGATGGCGGTGCAGGGGCCGTCGTCATCGCATCCGCTGAGCGTCGCGCGCACGTAATCTTCGTTGCGCGCCGTAACACATAAACCGATCACATCGACGCCGAGATCGATGCATTTCCCAGCGACAGCCGGCGGGATTTCGAGCGCGCCGATGCGCTCGGCGAGATGCTCGGCGATCGCGATCTCGGGAAGCGCGCTCATGTGTTGCGCAGGCGGACGCCGCCACCGAAGCCGGGCACGCGGTTGACGGCGATCACTACCGCGAATGTGACGATCAGCATGATCAGCCCGAGCACCGCGATGGCGCCGAGGTCGCCCGATTCATTAAGGTCGAAGATCAGCACTGAAATCACCTTGGTCTCCGAGGTGAACAGCATGATGGCGGCGGACAATTCGCGGATCACGCCGACGAAGATGAAGCACCAGGTGGCGATGACGCTGGTACGCAGCAGCGGTGCCGTGATGTGTGCGAGCGCCTGCAGCCGCGTCGCGCCGAGGATGCGGCTTGCTTCTTCGAGGTCCACACTCACGCTGCGGAACGCGGACTGAAGCTGCTGGTAGGCGGCGGGCAGCGCGATGGTGACGAACGCTATGAGCAGTATCCACAGCGTGCCGTAGAGCACGAAGGGCGGGCGCGTGTAGCTCAGGAAAAGTCCCACTCCCAGCACGATGCCCGGCACGGCGACGGGCGCGGTCGCCAGGAATGCGAGCGCGCGCCAGCCCGATATCGCCTTGCGCGCCGTGATGTAGGAGATCACGACAGCGATGACGGTGCCGATGGTAGCGGAGAGAAATCCGAGAACGAAGGTGTTCTTGAACGCCAGCTTGGTGGCGGAGAGTTCGAAGAACACGAAATTGATGTTGTGCAGAGTGATGTTGCTGAAGGAGACGAGCTGCGAGGCGACACGCGAGAACGCCGCGTTGAGCAGCGCGCCATAGGGCAGGAACACCGGGTTCATTAGCACGAGGAATGCGCCCCCAAGCGCCACCCATTTCCAGCCGCCGAGCCGGATGAGGCGCGGATCGCTCTGCCGCCCGCCGACCAGCGCATAGCCGCGGCGGCCCAAAATCATCTGCTCGGCGCGCAGCAGCATCACGGTGAGCACGAGCAGCGGCAGCGAGGCCGCGGCGGCAAGCTCGGGCTTGGGCGGATACTGGAACAGGCTCCAGATCTTCGTCGTCATGGTGTGGAAGCCGGCGGGCAGCGCCAGGATCGCGGGCGAACCGAACAGCGTCATGGCCTGCAGGAACGCCACCAGCGCGCCGGCCAGCACGGCGGGCAGCGCGAGCGGGATGGTCACGCGCCGCGCCGTCACCCACATGCGGCCGCCGAGAATCGACGATGCGTCCTCCAGGTCGCCCGGAATGCGGTCGAGTGCGTTTGCCACCAGCACGAACACGTAGGGGAACGTGTAGCAGGAGATGACGAAGATCAGCCCGCCGAGCGAGTAGATATTGAACAGCGGCTCGGCCGCCGGATCGCCGATGGCGCTGCGGTACAATTGGTTGAGCAGGCCGGAGTTCGGCGCGGCGAGCAACTCCCACGCGATGGCGCCGAGGAACGGGGGCGTAACGAACGAGGCTGTCACCAGCGCACGGATCGTGCGGCGCAGCGGCATGTCGGTGCGCGCGACCAGCCAGCCCATTGGAGCCGCGACCACGCAGCAGATGATGGCGGACGACGTGGCGAGAATGACGGTGGTGAGGAGCGGATCGGTGAAGGTCGGGTCGGTGATGAGCAGCGCGAAGTTGCCGAGCGTAAATCCGCCCGCCTTGTCGGTGAAACTGTAATAGACGAGCCACGACATCGGCAGCACGATCAGCACGCACAGGATCGCGGCGAACGCGATCAGGATCGGCCAGGAGAGATCGAGGCGCGCGCGCAGCGCGGTGGCGGCGGCACTCATGGGGAGCGACTGCACCGCTGTGTTTCCCTCCCCCATAGCCCGTCGAAGACGGGCGTAAACGCCCTTTCGCTGGGGAGGGGTTAGGGGTGGGGGTCGGAGACTGCGGACAGAAGGAGCGACAAACTTCGACCCCCCTCCCCAACCCTCCCCCTCAAGGGGGGAGGGAGCACACCGGAGTTCGCCGCAGCACAGTCCTTCCACGAACGCGCGCATCACACCTTGAAAATCCTCGTGTACCGCGCCTTGATCTCTTCGCTCATCTTCTCCACCGCCGCCGCGTCGTCCTTCATCAGCTTGATCTCGGAGAGCGGCTTGCGGCCCGGCTTCTCCTTGGTCAACGCATGGGCCGAATGCATCCCGCCCACATCGATGATGAGCTGCTGGCACTCGGGCGAGAACGAGAAGTTTTGGAACAGCCGCGCGGCATTCGGGTTCGGGGCGTTCTTGAAGATCGCGTTGGGCCCGACGATCAGCGGTGTGCCTTCGATCGCATAGACCGGCTCGACCGGATTGCCGGCCTCCTTCTGCTGCAGCACGAGATATTCCACACCGTCGGCCATGATGGCGCGCTCGCCGAGCGAAAGCTTCTTCGGCGGGTCGGAGGCCGACTGAAGCTGCATGACGCGCTGCTTGGCGAGCTTCTCGAAATACTCCCAGCCGAGATCACGCGACATCTGATAGGTCGCGGTCAGGATGGTGCCGCTGTAACCCGGATGCGCCTTCATGATCTTGCCCGCCCATTTCGGATCGAGCAGGTCGGCGAAGCTCTTCGGCGCGTCCCCGCGCTTCACCAGGTTGGTGTTGTAGGCGATCACGCTGAGCGTGACGCGGAAGCTCGCGAACTGGCCGTCCGGGTCCTTGTGCTCGGCCGGATAATGCTTGGCGACATCCTCGGGCACGTAAGCGCCAAGCCAGCCGTCGCGCTTCCACACGATCATGTGCGCGGCGTCCGAGGAGTTGACGACGTCGACCGCATGGATGCGGCTCGAATACTCCTGCCCGATGCGCTGGAATATGCGCTCGGCGCCCGAGCGCTCCACGCGCACCGAAATGCCGGGGTATTTCGCCTCAAAAGCCCTGCCGACCTTCTCGGACAGCGCCAGGTCGA
The DNA here is from genome assembly GCA_963800695.1 of uncultured Alphaproteobacteria bacterium. Taxonomy (GTDB): domain Bacteria; phylum Pseudomonadota; class Alphaproteobacteria; order Rhizobiales; family Xanthobacteraceae; genus PALSA-894. Next base: position 341,723 of record CAWDCA010000002.1, read on the forward strand.
CCGAGGTGTACCAGACGACCTTGCCTTCCTTCTTCGCGGCCTCGATCAGCGCAGGCGTGACCGGCTCGGCGGCGGGCGCCTGCGCGCGAATGGGCGATGCGAACACGGTGGTCGCCGCGAGCGCGGTCGTGCCTTGCAGGAGCTTGCGCCGGGATAGATTGGGCATTGTCGTCTCCCTCTCGTCGTTTCTTGTCGCGCCTGCTCTACCCTATCAGCACGCGGCAGCGCTGCGGCGGCAAATGCAGCCAGACCTTGTCGCCCTGCGGCACGCTCTGCTCCGCCGACGTGACCACGCGAAGCTGCGCGCCATCGGCAAGCTCGACCATATAGTCGCGGCTGTTGCCGAGGAAGACGTGGCGGACGACGGTCGCCGGAACAGCATTCGGCGCGCCCGGCGCCGGCTGCGCGGATGAGAGCGTGATCTCGTGCTGGCGAACCGAGATCGCGGTCGGGCTGCCGGCCTTGAGCGGGTCGCCGGTGCAGCGCAAGGGCACGCCCGCAACCTCGATATGGTCGGCATCGAGCGCCTTGCCCTTGAGGATGTTGCTCGACCCGATGAAGCGCGCCACGAATTCCGAGCGCGGCCGGTCGTAGATCTCCTCCGGCGAGCCGGCCTGCTCGATCTTGCCCAGATTCATCACGGCGATCAGGTCCGCGGTGGTCATCGCCTCGGACTGATCGTGCGTCACGTAAACCGTGGTGTAGCGGTATTCGTCGTGCAGCCGGCGCACCTCGAAGCGCATTTCCTCGCGCAGGTTCGCATCGAGGTTAGACAGCGGCTCGTCGAGCAGCAGCGTCGCGGGCTCGACGATCAGCGCGCGCGCCAGCGCGACGCGCTGCTGCTGCCCGCCGGAAAGCTCGCCCGGATAGCGCTCGGCCAGCGCCTCAAGCTTGGTGGTGGCGAGAATTGCACGAACCTTCTGGGCGATCAGCGCCTTGTCGAGCTTGCGCAGCTTCAGCCCATAGGCGACGTTTTCCGTCACGGTCATGTGCGGCCACAGCGCGTAGCTCTGGAAGATCATCGACATGTTGCGCTGTTCGGGCGGCAGCGTGCGCGCAGGCGACGACACCACGCGATCGCCGACCGCGATCTCGCCAGCCGACGGCTCGACGAAACCGGCGATCAGCCGCAACGTCGTGGTCTTGCCGCAGCCGGACGGCCCGAGCAGGCAGACCAGCAGTCCATGCTCGACGCGCAGCGAGACGTCGTCGACGACGGCCAAATCTCCGTAGTGCTTGGTCAGCCCGCGCAGTTCAACCGACGCCACGTCCCCTCCGGGTTTTGATTGTCCGTCTTTTCCCTTTATTGCCTCACGCGCGCAAGCAGCTTCGATTCCATCACGGCCTGCACCGCGACCTCGTGGCCGGCGCCGTTCCAGTGATTGTCGTCGTGGAATTCGAAGCTCTCGCCCGTCCGGGCATGACGCGGGATGAAGCGCGTATCGAGGTCGATCGCCTCGTAGCCGAGCGCGGCGGCGCGCTCCATGAAGGCGCGGCGCATCAGGTCGAAGTAGGTCCCGGCCCCGTCGCGCGCGGCGTCGGCGTAACGGAAGCCATCGAGGGTGAACAGCACGCGGTCCGGGGAGAGGCCGACGCGTTCGGGAATATCGCGCAAAAAGGCGTCGATCGCGGCAAGCGAATCCCGCACGCGTTTCTCATTGGTGGAAGCATCCGTGTTGCCGGCATAGCGCGGCGCGGCATTCGCGGGCTTGCCGAAGATCAGTTCGCCGAGCGGGCGGATGCCGAACAGATGGTTCTGAACGCCGAGATTGATGATGACGTAGCGCGCGAGCGCGCTGCGGCGGGCAAGCGAGATCAGCGTGCCTGCCTGATGCTCGTTGAGCCGCAGGCGCAACGCGCCGCCCGCGTCCGGCGCGTATTGCCAGAAGCCCGGGCCCAGCCGGTAAGCGCTGAGAACTCTCGTCGAAATCGTTCCCCACAACATTGATAACCACCGCGCGGGCGCCGTATTCCCGCACGGCGTGGCCCGCGTAGACCAGATACTGACTGAGCGGCGCGCCGGATGCCGCGAAACTGTAGACGCGGAACTTGTCCTTGAGCGCGGCCGCAAGCCGGCCGTGCAGCGACTCCGCATAGAGCACCATCTGCGCCTCGATGAACGAGTCGCCGATGACGGCGATCAGCGGCAAGCCATCGCGCGCATAGTCCTGATCGTTGACGAAGCCCGCATTGTTGACGCGGCCGTGCACGACATTGTGGAAATTCCAGCCAAGCGAATTCGTAAATGGCCGGTTGGGAGTGAACCGCAGCACCGGATCGGCGGCGGTCACCGGCATGCTGCGCAGGCCGGTCGACACGGGCAGGAAGCGCATGACGATCTCGGCCGCGAGCAGGCAGACGACGATGCTCGCGAGAGAGAGCAGAAGGTTGAGCAGTAGCTCCCTGCGCCGGCTCATGACGCTGCCAGGCGCAACGGCACTCAGGTCCCGGTGAACACCGGCTTGCGCTTCTCCATGAAGGCGTCGCGGCCCTCGAGGTAGTCCTTGCTGCGGAAGCAGGTGTTGACCACGTCCTGCATGAGCGGAACGTCGCGCTTCGACTCGTCCTTGACCAGTTCGCCGACCACGGTCTTGAGCGCCTTGATGGTCAGCGGCGCGTTGCCGGCAATCGTCTCGGCGTATTTCTTCACGTAGCTCTCAAGCTCGGCGTTCGGCAGCACGCGATTGATGAGGCCCATGGTCTTGGCCTCTTCGGCGCTGAACTGGCGCGCCGTGTAGAAGATTTCCTTGGTGAAGGACGGCCCGACGACATCCATCAGCCGCTTCACCCCCGAATGGCCGTAACCGAGCCCGAGCTTGGCGGCCGGAACCGCGAAGGTGGAATTCTCGGTGGCGATGCGCAGGTCGCAGCACATCGCAATGCCGAGACCGCCGCCGATGCAATAGCCGCGGATCATCGCGATGGTGGGCTTGGGGTAGGTGAACAGAGCGAGGCTCGCGGCTTCCGTGGTGGCGTTGTAGTGCGCGACCGCCTCTTCGTTGGAGCGCTCCGCGCTGAAACGCGAAATGTCGGCGCCCGACACGAAGGCCTTCTCGCCCGCGCCGGTCAGCACGACCACGCGCAGCGAGTCGTCGCGCTTGAATTCCTCCATGATGCGGCCGGTCTCGGCCCACATGTCGAGCGACATTGCGTTGTGGCGCGCCGGATTGTTAAACACCACGTAGCCGACGCCGCCCTCCTTGCGCGAGAGCACTTTGTCGGTCTTGGCCATTTCGTTCATGTCAGGTGCCTTCCGTTCGCGCCACTATAGCTCAAAGGGTCTTTTCAGCGCGCAATTTTCCGATTTCGTCCCTGCTGAAACCGAACTCGGCCAGAATCTCGTCGGTGTGCTCGCCGAGCATCGGCGGCGGCGCCACGATCGCGCTCGGCGTGCGCGACAGGGATACCGGCTGACCGACCAGGCGGATGGTCTTCTGGCTCTGCGTGCGCACGTCCTTGGCGATGCCGAGGTGTTTCACCTGCACGTCCGCGAAGGTCTGGTCGATCGAGTAGATCGGCCCGCATGGCACGCCGGTCTTGTTGAACTCGTCGACCCAGTAGGTGCTGGTGTTCTTGACGGTTTCCTTTTCCATCAGTGCGTTGACGGCATCGCGGTTTTTCGAGCGCGCCGCACCGGTCGCGTAATCGGTATGCTTTCCGACATCCTCCGGAATGCCGAGTGTCTCGCACACCTTCTCCCACATCTTGCCGCCCGCGGCCGCGATGTTGATGTAGCCGTCGGAGGTCTTGAACACGCCGGTCGGGATCGAGGTCGGATGATTGTTGCCGGCCTGCGGCGGGACTTCGCCGCCCGTGAGCCAGCGCGTCGCCTGGAAGTCCAGCATGAAGATCTGCGCCTGCAGCAGCGAAGTCTCGATTGCCTGCCCCTTGCCGGACTGCTCGCGCTCCAGCAGCGCCACCATGATGCCCATCGCGCCGAACAGGCCGGCGCAGAGGTCCGCGACCGGAATGCCGACGCGCACTGGCCCCTGCCCCGGCAGGCCGGTGATCGACATCAGCCCGCCCATGCCTTGCGCGATCTGATCGAAGCCTGGCCGGTTGGCGTAAGGGCCGTCCTGCCCGAAGCCCGAAATGCTCGCGTAGATCAGCCGCGGATTGACGGCGGACAGCGCCGCGTAATCGATGCCGAGGCGCCTCTTCACGTCGGGGCGGTAGTTCTCGACCACCACGTCGGCCTTGGCGGCCATTTTCTTGAGCACCGCGACGCCTTCGGGCGATTTCAGGTTCAGCGTGATCGAGCGCTTGTTGCGATGCAGGTTCTGGAAGTCGGACCCTTCGCGCGGGCCGCCGAGGCCCTCGGCGTCCGCCATGTGCTCCGGCATCTCGATCTTGATGCAGTTCGCGCCCCAGTCCGCGAGCTGGCGCACGCAGGTCGGACCGGCACGCACGCGCGTGAGATCGAGCACGGTGAAGCGGTTGAGCGCAGTCGAGGCCTTGGGAAAGGTCATGGAAGTTCCAGGCGGTGTTGGGGGCCAGACAATCCCCGAAATGGCCCCCCTTTGTCTACCGCCGAAAGGCTACGCAGCCATGCGAACGCGCTGCATTTCCTGCTCGATCCGCGCCGCGAGCCCATCGCTCACCTGCGTCATCGGCAACCGCACCTCCGGGCTGTCGATCAACCCTAGGCGCCACAGCCAATGCTTGATCGGCGCCGGGCTCGGCTCGGCGAACAGCAGCCGCGGCAGATCGACGAGCGCGCGCCAGGCATGCAATGCGCCTTGTTGATCGCCAGCAACGACCAAGTCGCGGATCGCCGCAAACCGCGCGGTGTCGATGTGGGCGGATGCCAGGATCCCGCCGTCCGCGCCTTGCGTGAGCGCGGCATGGAACAGCGCGTCCTCGCCGGTCATGACCGAGAAACCCGGCGGGCGGGCGCGTATCAGATCGAACGACTGGGTCTGGTCGGCGCAGCAATCCTTCACGCCGGCGATGTTGGGCAGCTCGGCAAGCCGCAGCAGCGTGTCGTTCGCCATGTTCACGCCGGTGCGATACGGGATGTTGTAGACGAGGATCGGCCGCTCGGTCGCGCCGGCCAGCGCGGCGAAATGACGATAGAGGCCCTCCTGCGAGGGCCGCGTGTAATAAGGACAGGCGATCAGGTAGCCGTCGACTGGCCACGTCGACGTTCTGGCGAGCGCCTTCACGAGCTTGCGCGTGTCGCTGCCCGATATTCCGAGATAGACCGGCACCTTTCCCGCGACTTCTGCCGTGACGATCGCGACGAGCCGCTCGGTTTCGTCATCATCATCAAGGGTCAGTCCCTCGCCGGTCGTCGCCGCGAGAATAAATCCATCGACCGGCTGTCCAAGATAATGGCGCCCCATCCGGCGTAACGACGCCTCATCGAGCGCGCCGTCGCGAAACGGCGTGACCAGCGGCAACCAAAGTCCCTGAATGCTCATCGTCCTTCTCCTCATGTTGGCCGGAGGAGCGGGGATGACAAACGAAAAAGACCCCGTCCGAACCGGCGGGGCCTTGCGATCTTCGTGCGTTTTGCGGTGCTTAACCGTATGACGCGCGCGAAAATCCAATCCCCCGCGTGGAGGATTTCTTGGATTTCAGTGCGCTGCGGCTTCGCATGCGGTGTTTATCGCGGGCAAAAGCGGCGATGTCAACGAAGTCGGCGCGCCGATTCACGCGGCCGAAACCTCTCTCCGGCTACACTGCGCGATCCCGAATTTCACCAAAGATTCACCATGACGCCTGCACTCGACATCCGCGGCCTTTGCAAATCCTTCGATCGGCCGGCGGTCGCCGGCCTCGACCTCACGGTTCGGGCGGGCGAATTCTATTCGCTGCTCGGGCCGAACGGCGCCGGCAAGACCACCACGTTGCGCATGGTTGCGGGACTGCTGCCGCCGAACTCAGGATCGATCCACATTTGCGGCATCGATGCGCTGCGCGACCCGGTGGAAGCCAAGCGCATCGTCGCGTGGGTGTCCGACGAGCCGATGATCTACGACAAGCTCACCCCTTACGAATATCTCGAATTCGTCGCGGGGCTTTGGAGCCTCGATGCCGGCGAGGCCGAGACCCGCGCGCGCGATCTGATGGACTGGCTGGGCTTGAGCCCGCACGCGCACGAACGCTGCGAAGGCTTCTCCAAAGGCATGCGGCAGAAGGTGGCGCTTGCCGGCGCGCTGGTGCACGGGCCGCGTATCATCATTCTCGACGAACCGCTCACCGGACTCGATGCCGGCTCCGCGCGGCAGGTCAAGCGCGTGCTGCGCGAACGGGTCGCGGCGGGCAATACCGTGATCATGACCACACACATCCTCGAAGTGGCCGAACGCATGGCCGACCGCGTCGGCATCATCGCGGGCGGGCGGCTGATCGCCGAGGGCACGCTCGACGAACTGCGCGCGCAAGCGGGCCGAGGCCTCTCGAGTCTCGAAGATACATTCCTCGCGCTCGTCGCCGAGCAGCAGGCCGCCGCGTGACCGCAGGCACACTCCCCTGGTTCGCGAACCACGAGCTGCGTCTCGCGTGGCGCGACTTTCTCTCCATGATGACGGCCGGGCGGCGCGGGCGCGAACGCGTGGTCGCAATCGCACTCGTTATCTTCATCGTGTTCGCGCATCTGCTCGCCTGGTATTTCGTCGCGCGCTACGTCAATGTCGGCACCGAGCCGGACAAGCCCGCGCTGGTGGTCATCACCGGCACCGTGCTGCTCTCGTGGTCGCTGCTGATGTCGCAGGCGATGGAGTCGGTGACGCGGGCGTTCTATTCGCGCTCCGACCTCGACCTGATCCTCTCCTCGCCCGCGGCCGCGCGGAAAATCTTCGCGGTGCGCATCGGCGCGATGGCGCTGTCGGTGATCCTGATGGCGGCGCTGCTCGGCGCGCCGATCATCAATGTGGCGATCGCGCGCGGCGGCGCGCGCTGGCTCGGCGCCTATGGCGTGGTGATCGCGATGGGCGCGACGGCGGCGGCCTGCTCGGTCGCGCTCACGGTCGCGCTGTTCCGCACGATCGGGCCGAAGCGCACGCGGCTCGCCGCGCAGATCGTCGCCGCCGTGATCGCGGCGGTGTTCATCATCGGACTGCAGGTGGCCGCGATCCTGTCGCACGGATCGCTGTCGCGCATGGTGTTTCTGGAATCCGATACGCTGGTCGCGCTGGTGCCCGAGATCGACAGCCTGTTGTGGCTGCCGGCACGCGCCGCGCTCGGCGATTTGACGGCGCTGGCGATCGTGCTCGGCGGCAGTCTCGCGCTGCTCGGCGGCACGATTTTGGTTTTTTCGGCGCGCTTCGGCGATCACGCCATCGCGGCATCGAGCGTGACGGCGACCGGCGCGCGGCAGGCCTCCCGTTCCGGCTTCCGGGGCCGCTCGCCCGCGCGCGTGCTGCGGCAGAAGGAATGGACCTTGCTGCTGCGCGATCCGTGGCTGGTATCGCAGACGCTGATGCAGCTTCTCTACCTGCTGCCGCCCGCGCTGTTGCTGTGGCGCTCCTACGGCGAAGGTACCGGGGCGCTGATCGTGCTGGTGCCGGTGCTGGTGATGGCGGCGGGGCAGCTTGCCGGCGGTCTCGCCTGGCTGGCGATTTCCGGCGAGGACGCACCCGATCTGGTCGCGACCGCGCCGGTGCTGGCGCAGCATATCGTGCGCGCGAAGGTCGAGGCCGTGCTCGGCGGCATCGCAATTGCGTTCGCGCCGTTCATCGCCGCGCTGGCGCTGCTCTCGGTTCCTCATGCCCTCATCGCCGCTCTGGGCATCCTGATGGCGGCGGCGGCGGCCACCGGCATCCAGTTCTGGTTCCGCAAGCAGGCGACGCGGCGCTATTTCCGCCACCGCCAGACCGCGTCGCGCTTTGCGACATTCGCGGAGGCGTTCTCGTCGATCTCGTGGGCCGCGACCGCCGCGCTCGCGGTGGGCGGCAGCTGGGCGGCATTCTTTCCCGCCGGGATCGGGATCGGGATCTTGCTCGGCGCGCGCTGGATGAGCCCGCACAAGAGCTAAACTCGCACTTGTCTTTCCGTCCGTTCTGACCGCCAATAGGGCCAAGAAGCAAAAAGCTTTCAGGTCTCGGAGGGACGCATGCGAATTTCAAGGACGATCGTGACGCTGGCCGGGCTGCTGATCGCAGGCAGCGCCGCCGCGCAGGATTACCCGAGCCGCGCGGTCAACATGGTGATCCCGTTCCCGCCGGGCGGAAACACCGATCTGATGGCGCGCGCGCTGCAGCCGGAACTCGCCAAAGCGCTCGGCCAGTCCGTTGTCGTGGTCAACAAGGGCGGTGCTGGCGGCACCATCGGCAATATCGAGGTCGCGAACGCGAGGCCCGATGGCTACACGATCGGACTCACACCGAACAATCCGCTCACCGCGCAGCCGCATGTGCAAAAGCTGCCCTACGGCATGGACTCGTTCAAATACATCTGCCTGACCTATCACGTGCCTTACGTGGTGATGGCCTCACCCAAGGCGCCGTTCAAGACGTTCCGGGAATTCGTGACCTATTCGAAAGAAAAGCCCGACAACCTGATTTACGCCTCGCCCGGCCCCGGCACGCAGCCGCATCTTGGAATTCTCTCCGCGCTCTCGGCGATCAAGGCCGATGGCGTGCACGTGCCGTTCACCGGCGCGGGGCCGATGGCGCAAGCGATGCTCGCCGGCACCGTGATGGCGATGTCGGAATCGACCGCCGTCGCGAAGGCGAGCAGCTTGAACGTGCTCGCCACGCAGACGAGCGAACGCATCCCCTCGCTGCCGAACGTACCGACCATGAAGGAGCTGGGCTTTCCGTCCGAAGCTTTCAGCGCGGGTGGACTGGTGGTGCCGGTCGCAACGCCCGACGCGGTCGTGGCGAAGCTCGAAAAGGCGTGCGCCGACGCGGTCGCGAGCGAGCCCTACAAGGCGGCGACCGAGAAGCTCAACGCCACTGCGCGGTTCTTGCCGGGTAAGGACTTCCGCAAGATGTTCGACGCCGATTCCACGGCGAACGCCGAGGCGGTGAAGAAGGCGGGGATCAAGTAGGCGCGGCGCGCCGATGAGCGACGAGAGCGCCTCTACGCCCCCCGTCTCCCGCGCGGCCCGTCTCGCGGGCTTCGCGGTGCTCGGGGCGTTCGGGTTATATGCGCTCTATGTCGCGCTTAGACTCGGCCTGTGGCGCGGGCGTTCGCCGGGCGAGGGATTGTTTCCGTTCATCACTGCGGCCGGGATGATCGCGTTCAGTATCGCGGGATCGGCGGTTACCTGGCGGCAACGGCGCGAAGCCGCGACGCAGGCCGAACGCCCGCAATTCCTCCGCATGGGCTTCTATATCGCCATGCTGCTGTTCTACGCGCTGACACTCGAAAGCCTCGGCTTCATCGTCGCCACTATTGTCTCGGTCGCCGCGATCCTGCGTTTCGCCGAGCGCTATTCTTGGCTCGTCACCCTCGGCATCGCTGCCGGGGCGGCCGCGGCCTGCCACGTGCTGTTCGGCATCTGGCTCGGCGCGATCCTTCCCGCCGGTACGTTATGGGAACGGTTCACCGGCTGATGGGTCTCTGGGATGCGATCATCCTCGGCTTCTCGACCGCATTGACCGGTCCGAACCTGATTTATTGCTTCATCGGCGTGTTCGTGGGCACGGCCGTCGGCGTGCTGCCCGGGCTTGGGCCGGTCGCGACGATCTCGCTGCTGCTGCCGTTCTCATTCACGATGGACGTCGCCTCGGCGCTGATCTTGATGGCCGGGGTATTCTACGGCGCGCAATATGGCGGTTCGATCACCGCGATCCTGGTGCGGATTCCGGGCGAGGCGTCCACCGTCGTCACCTGCCTCGACGGCTACGCGATGGCGCGGCAGGGCCGCGCGGGCGCGGCGCTTGGCATTGCGGCATTCGGCTCGTTCATCGCCGGCGTGGTGGTGACAGCCGCGCTCTTTCTGGTCGGGCCCGCGCTCGCGAATGTCGCGCTCGCGTTCGGACCTGCCGAATATACCGCGCTGGTGCTGCTCGGCCTGCTGCTGGTGACGCAGCTCTCGTCCGGATCGCAGATCAGCGCGCTGCTGATGGTGGCGTTCGGGCTCATGCTCTCTACCGTCGGCAAGGACCCGATCTACGGCACCGAGCGCTTTACGTTCGGCGTCTACACGCTGTTCGACGGGTTGAACATCGCGCTGCTCGCGATGGGCATCTTCGGCGTCGCCGAATTGCTGGTAATGGCCTCGGGCGGGGATCAAAAGCGACAGGCCGTCGCGCAGCCGAGCAGGCTTTCCGACCTGCTGCCCACGCGCGCGGACTGGCGGGTGAGCTTCATGCCGATCCTGCGCGGCACGGGGCTTGGATTCTTCCTCGGGCTGCTACCCGGCGGCGGCGCAACGCTGTCGTCATTCACCGCCTACGTGCTCGAACGCCGGCTCGCCAAGGACCCATCGCGCTTCGGCAACGGCGCAATCGAGGGCGTGGCCGGGCCGGAGTCCGCCAACAATGCGGCCGCTCAATCCTCGTTCGTGCCGCTGCTGTCGCTGGGGATTCCCGCGAACGCCGTGATGGGGGTGATCCTCGGCGCGCTGCTCGTGCAAGGCATCACGCCGGGGCCGACCCTGATCGCGAACCGCCCTGACATCTTCTTCGGCGTCATCGCCAGCATGATCGTTGGCAACCTGATGCTGATCGTGCTCAACGTGCCGCTGATCTCGATCTTCGTGCTGCTGCTGCGCGTGCCCGGCGCCGTTCTGGCGCCCCTCATCATCGTGTTCTGCGTCGTTGGCGCCTACACGCTGTCGAACAGCGTCGTCGAGGTCATCATCATGATCGCGTTCGGCATCGCGGGTTACTTCATGCGCCGCGCCGATCTCGATCCCGCGCCGCTGGTGCTCGCTTTCGTGCTCGGCAATATCCTAGAGACGAATTTCCGTCAGGCGCTGCTCGTCGGGCGCGGCGGACTGTCGCTGTTCTACACACGTCCGATCGCCGTCACGCTGCTGGTGTTCTGTGCCGGGCTGATCGCATGGCAGGTCTACAAGGCGGTGGCCGCGCGGCGACGCCTCTAAAAGAAATGGCCGGGCTTTCGCCCGGCCATGCACCAGATATGCCTCTCGGGATCGCCGGGTCACGCGCTTCCGCGCGGCCCGGTGATGATCCGCTTCGCGGATCAGCTCCCCACCTCTCCGGTCATGATCGGGCCGAAGAACTCCCAGCTCTCGCCCTTGAAGCGCATCATCTGCATCTGCTTGATGGGGGCGAAGTCGGTTGGGCTCGTGTTGATCTTGATGCCCGGAAGCAGCACGCCGATCTCGAAGTTCTTCAGACTGGCGGCCTGCTTCATCACGTTCTCGCGCGTGAGGTTGTCGCCGGCCTGCTTGAGCGTCTGCTCCAGCGTCTTGGCAACCGCATAGCCGTACACCGTGAAGCTCGAGGTCTTGTCGCCGTCCGGATAGTACTTGTCCATGAAGGCCGCCCACTCCTTGAGCGCGGCATCGTCCTTCCAGGTCTGGTCGGTCGGGTCCTTGAGGTAGCCGGTGGAGAGGATCTCCTGGCTCGCGGCAAAGCCGGCCGGCTTCATCACGCTGCCGACCGAGACCGAGACGTTGTTGAGGAGGTGCATCGGCTTCCAGCCGATCTCGGCCATCTTCTTGATCGCCTGCGCGGCGAACTTCGGCGTCGTGGCGTTGAAGAAAATGTCGGCACCGGAGGCCTTGAGGTTGATGATCTGCGAGTCGACGGTCGGATCGGCCGGCTCGTAGGGCAGCTCCGAGACGATCATGGTCTTGGCCTTCTCGCCGAGACCGTCCTTCAGGCCCTTCACGTAGTCCTTACCGTAGTCGTCGTTCTGGTACAGGATCGCGATCTTGCCCTGCGGTTTGTGCTGCAGCACGTACTGGGCGTAGATGCGGCCTTCGCTCTGGTAGTTCGGCTGCCAGCCCATGGTCCAGGGATTGCCCTTCGGATCGTTCCACTTCGTGGCGCCGGTCGCGACGAACAGCTGCGGGACCTTCTTGGAGTTCATGTATTTCTGGATCGCGGTGTTCGACGGCGTGCCGAGCGGCTGGAACACGAGCAGCACCTCGTCGCTCTCGACCAGCTTGCGCACCTGCTCCACGGCCTTCGGCGGCGAATAGCCGTCGTCATAGGTGATGAAGTTGACCTTGCGTTTGTTGATGCCGCCCTCGGCGTTCACCTTCTTGAAGTACGCATCGATGGTCTTGCCGATCGTGCCGTAAGCCGACGCCGGTCCGCTGTAGGGGTTCGTGTTACCGATCTTGATTTCGGTGTCGTTCGCGCCGGTGTCATACTTCTTCTGCGCGAGCGCCGGTCCCGCGACCGCTACCGCAAAGCCGGCGGCGATCGAAGTCAGTAACATTCGTTTGTTCAGCTTCATTGCTTCCTCCGTTGTCAGCCGCCGCGGCGGCGATTGGGTCGACTCTTACAGTATCCAGCTTCCAATTTCACCGGCCCTGCCGCATCATCTTGCCGGTGATCAACCGCATGAGGCCGGCGAAACCGGCCGGCATCAGATAGATGACTAGCAGCAGGATCACTCCATAGACCGCACCTGCCAAACCCTTCGACACGGACTCGGCGACGTTCGGCACGAACAGCACGAAGAATCCTCCCACCAGCGTACCGGGGATCGACGCGACGCCGCCGACCACGAGGCCGACGAACAGCGCGACCGCCAGCACGAAGGTGAAACTATCCGGCGCGACGTAGGCGATGGTGATGGCGCCGAGCGCGCCCGCAACGCCGGTATAGAGCGCGCTCACGCCGAACGTCAGCGATTTGTAGAGCGAAACGTTGATGCCCATCGCGCTCGCCGCCACCGGATGATCGCGGATCGCGATCAGCGCGCGGCCGGTGCGGCTCTTCACCAGGTTGACGGCGCAGACATACATCACGATGCCAACCGCCACGGTGAAGATATAGAGCCACTGGTCGGAGCTGAGCGGCAGGCCAAACGGCGCGTCGGGCTTGATGATCACGATGCCCTGCACGCCGCCGGTCCAGTGCTCGACCACACTCGATTTCAACGCCTGCGGAATGGCGATGGCCAACGCAAAAGTGGCGAGCGCCAGATAGATGCCTTCGAGGCGCAGCGCCGGCAGGCCGAACAGGAAGCCGAACACGAAGCACACGATGGCCGCGGCCGGAATCGTCCAAACGTAACTGAGCCCCATGTTCTCCATCATGATCGCCGCCGTGTAGGCGCCGATTGCGTAGAACGCCGAGTGGCCGAGCGAGAACTGCCCGTTGAAGCCGGTGAGCAGATTGAGGCCGAGAATCGCGATGGCGTAGATGATCGCGAGCGTGATCTGGAAGATGTAGAAGTTCTTCAGCGCGAACGGGATCGCGGCGACAATCACCAGCCCGACGCACAGCATGGCGATCCGCCACGTCGGCATGGCGATGCCGGCGATGGTGGCGACGGGCGGTTCGCGTGCTTCGATCGGCCTTTGCAGCATCATACCCTCGTCACGACCGGGCGGCCGAACAGGCCGCTTGGCTTCACGCACAGCACGGCGACGATGATGCAGAGCGCGATCGACAGCTTCATCTCGCGCCCGATCACCGGGATGTAAGTACCGGCCAGATTCTCGATCACGCCGACCGAAAAGCCGCCGATCACCGCGCCGCCGGGGCTGGTCAGCCCGCCGACCACCGCGCCCGCGAAGCCGTAGAGCAGGATGCTCAGCATCATGTTCGGTTCGAGGAACACCACCGGCGCGATCAACATGCCGGCGACCGAGCCGATCGCCGCCGCCATGCCCCAGCCGAGCGCCGTCATCCAGCCGACGCGAATGCCGGCGAGCCGCGCGGACTCCGGGTTCGCGGCGGCCGCGCGCATCGCAAGCCCGATGCGGGTGTGGGCGAAGAAGAGATAAAGGAGCACCAGCATCACCAGCGTCATGCCGATCATGCCGGCATCGTGCTTGTTGATCAGGTTCAGCCCCATGAACTTCCCGGAGCCGAATGGGCTCGGCACGTTCTTGATGGTCCAGTCCCACAGGAACCCGGCGCCGCTGTTGAGGATGGAGAGCAGCGCGATGAACGCGACGACGTGGCTGAGAATCGGCGCGTCGTGGATCGGCCGCAGCACGACGCGCTCGATCAGCACGCCGGCCGCAAACGAGATCACGATGGTGGCGCCGAAGGCGATCCAGTACGGGAATCCCCATTGGATGAGCTGCCAGGCGATGAAGGTGGAGAACATCGCCATCTCGCCCTGCGCAAAATTGAGATGGTCGATCGCCTGGTAGATCATCACCACGGCGAGCGCCATGCAGGCATAGATGCCGCCGGTCGCGAGCCCCGCCAGTACCTGATTCAGAAACTGTTCCATGCGTCGCTCTCAGTATCCGAGATAGGCCTTGCGGATGTTCTCGTCGTCGCGCAGGTCGCGCGCCGGGCCCGACATCACGAGGCGCCCGGTCTCCATCAGGTAGGCGTGGTCGGCAAGATCGAGCGCGAGCGCGGCGTTCTGCTCGACCAGCAGCATGCTCACCTTCTCGTTCTTGTTCATCGTGCGCAGGATGCCGAACAATTCCTCGACGATCAGCGGCGCGAGGCCGAAGGAAGGCTCATCGAGCAGCATCAGGCGCGGGCGCAGCATGAGCGCGCGCCCGACCGCGAGCATCTGCTGCTCGCCGCCGGAGAGCGTGCCGGCCTGCTGGCGGCGGCGCTCCTTCAGGCGCGGGAAATAGCCGTAGACGCGCTCGACGTCGGCGGCGATCGCCTTGCGGTCGCGCCGCGTCATGGCGCCGATCTCGAGATTCTCCTCGACGGTCTGGCGCGAGAACGTCCCGCGCCCCTGCGGCACATGCGCGATGCCGAGCCGCACGATGTCTTCCGTGGCGCGACCCGCGATCCCCTTGCCTTCGAAATCGATCGCGCCGCGCGTCGTCACCATGCCGGAGAGCGCGCGCAGCGTCGTGGTCTTGCCTGCCCCGTTCGCGCCGAGCAGCGTGGTTATGCCGCCGTCCTCGACGCCGAGATCGACCGCAAACAACACCTGCGTGGCGCCGTAGAAGGCGCTCAACTCGCGCGCTTCGAGCAGCTTGCTCATTTTTTCGTGGTCCCCAGATAGGCGAGGATCACGGCGTCGTCGTTCTGCACCTGCGCGGGCGTGCCCTCGGCGATCTTCCTGCCGAAATCGAGCGCCACGACCTTGTCGCAGATCGACATCACCATGCTCATGTGATGCTCGACCAAAAGAACCGTCATCTGACGCTCGTCGCGGATGCGCTTGATCAGTTCGCCGAGCCCGTTGATTTCGGTGTGATTGAGACCGCCGGCCGGCTCGTCGAGCAGCAGCAGCTTCGGCCGTGCCGCTAGCGCGCGCGCCAGCTCGACGCGTTTCTGGATACCGAACGGCAGATCGGCGACGCGCCGGTGCGCCACATCGGCGAGATCGAGAAACTCGATCAACTCCCAGGCGATGTCGGCAAGCGACTGCTCCTCGCGTTGGGTCCAGGGCAGCTTCAGCGCATTCGAAAAGAAGTCCGTGCGGCCGATCGGATGGCTGCCGACGCGCACATTGTCGAGCACCGACATGGTGCGGAACAGCGCGAGGTTCTGGAATGTGCGGCCGATCCCGATGTCGGCGATGCGGTGCGGCGGCCGGTCCAGAATGGTGCGGCCCTCGAACACGATGTCGCCGGAGACCGGCGTGTAGAGGCGGCTGAAACAGTTGAACAGCGTGGTCTTGCCGGCACCGTTCGGGCCGATCAGCCCGAGCAGACACCCTTCCGGAATCGTGAACGACACGTTGTCGAGCGCCACGATGCCGCCGAAGCGCACGCAGATGTCGCGCACCTCGATCAGCGGCGCTGTGCTCGCGCGAGAGACCGGGCGCGGCGCTTCCGTGACGGCGGCCGTGGCGGACACGAACGTTTCCCCTCCAACGGCCGTTGACGGCCGCGTTGACTGCGTTGCCGGCCTGTTACCGGCCGCTTAACGCCACTTCGACATTGCGGACCATGTTGACCAGCCGCGGTCCGATATCGTTCTCAAGCTTGTCGCGCGTGAAGTGAAAGGCCGGCGCACCGCAATTGAACGCGAATACCCCGGAGCCGTCAGGTGCAATCAGCGGCACGCCGACCGCATTGATGTCGCGCTCCCATTCACCCAGCGTAAGCGTAAAGCCGCGCGTCTCAAAATCCCTGATCGCGCGCTCGAGGATCGCCTTCACCTTCGGCCAGTTCTTGCCTTCCTGACGCTTGATGTAACCGAGCAGCCAGGTGCGCTCGCTCTCCGGCATGCCGGCGATCAGCGCACGGCCCATCGCGGTCGTGGTGATCGGCAGGCGCGAGCCCTGCATCAGGCGCAGCATCGCGCCGTGCTTGGAGCGCGCAAGCTCCAGGTAGATCAGGTCGAGCCGGTCGCGCGTGCCGAGCGCCACCACGGCGCCCGCATAGTCGGCGACTTCCTGCATGTGCGTGCGGGCAAGTTGGCGGATGCGGATGTTCGCGAGTGCCGTGTAGCCGAGCGCCAGCGCCGCGGGTGCGAGCTGATATTTCGCGAGGCGCTCGACGTGAGAGAGGTAGCCGAGCTTGGTGAGCGTGTAGGTCAGCCGCGAGACGGTCGGCTTCGGCAGGCCGGTACGCTCCGCGATCTCGCCATTGCCGAGCAGGCCTTCGGTCGGCGTGAAAGCGCGCAACACTTCCAGCCCGCGCGCGAGCGCGGTGATGAATTTGCGATCGCCATGTGCCGCGGGGCGCACGCCGCGCGCGGGTGCGATATCCCAGGACTCGTGCCCGAGTTCGAGAGTCACGTCGGCGCCTTGCTCCCCATCATCCGGTGATCGCGCGCCCAGATGGCCGCGTCCCCGTTGTCAATTTGACACCAACACCACCACACCCTAGCGTTTCGGTCAACGTGCAGAATGGCGTTTCGATCTGCGGAATTGCGCGCGGGGCCAGTCCGAGCGCGTCCCGCCGAAGCTTGCTATAAGAAACAAAATCCCCGAGGAAACGATCTTGGACAATCCAGTCAGTCTGCGTCGCGACGGCAACGTCGCCATCATCACAATCGACAATCCCCCGGTGAATGCGCTGCGCCATGGCGTGCGCAAGGGCATCCTCGATTGCGTCACCGCGGCGCGCGACGACGCGAGCGTGGAGGCGATCGTGCTCACGGGTGCCGGGCGCACATTCGTCGCGGGTGCCGATATCACGGAGTTCGGCAAGCCGTCGCAACCGCCCGGCCTGATGGACGTGATTTCCGTCATCGACGACATCAAGAAGCCGACCATCGCGGCCGTGCATGGCACGCCGCTCGGTGGCGGGCTTGAGCTGACCATGGGCTGCCACTTCCGCGTCGCCGCCGCAGGCACGCGGCTCGGCCTGCCGGAGATAAAACTCGGGCTCATCCCGGGCGCCGGCGGCACGCAGCGCCTGCCGCGCCTCGTCGGCATCGAGAAGGCGCTGCCGATGATCCTCTCGGGCGACCCGATCCCCGCCAAGGACGCGCTTGCGGCCGGACTCGTCGACGAAATTATCGAGGGCGATCTGGTTTCCGGCGCGGTCGCTTTCGCCCGCAAGGTACTGGCCGAGAAGCGGCCCCTCACCCGCGTGAAGGACCGCGAAGACAAGCTGAAGGATATCCGCGCCAATCCGGCGAAGTTCGACGAGATCGTAGCAGCGCACGCCAAGAAGACGCGCGGACTGCACGCGCCCGCTGCCGCGATCGAAGCGATCAAGCTGACGCTCGATACGCCGATCGACGAGGCGCAGAAAAAAGAGCGTGACCTGTTCCTCAAGCTCGTGGTCGGCGATCAGTCGAAGGCGCAGCGCCATATTTTCTTCGCGGAGCGCGAAGCAGCAAAAGTGCCGGGCCTTTCCAAGGATGTGCAGCCGCGCGAGATCAAGCGCGCCGCCGTGATCGGCGCCGGTACCATGGGCGGCGGCATCTCGATGAACTTCGCCAATGCCGGCATCCCGGTGACGATCATCGAGAACAACGAGGACGCGCTCAAGCGCGGCATGGCGACAATCGAGAAGAATTATCAGATGTCGGTGCAGCGCGGTTCGCTGACGCCGGAGAACATGGCGAAGCGGCTCGCGCTGTTCAATCCGACCACAGACCTCAACGCGCTGAAGGATGCCGACATCATCATCGAAGCGGTGTTCGAGGAAATGGCGATCAAGAAGGAGCTGTTCGGCAAGATCGAGAAGATCGCCAAGCCCGGCGCGGTGCTGGCAACCAACACCTCGTATCTCAACGTCGATCAGATCGCGCAAATGACGAGCCGCGTGCCCGACGTGCTCGGCATGCATTTCTTTTCGCCCGCCAACGTGATGAAGCTTCTGGAGATCGTGCGCGGCAAGGACACGGCCCCGGATGTGCTCGCGACCGCGATGGCGGTTGGACGCAAGATCAACAAGGTGCCGGTGGTGGTCGGCGTGTGTCACGGGTTCGTCGGCAACCGCATGCTGTCCGCGCGCGGGATCGAGGCCGAGAAGCTGCTGCTGGAAGGCGCATTGCCGCAAGACGTGGACGGCGCGCTCACTGAGTTCGGTTTCCCGATGGGGCCGTTCGCGATGGGCGATCTGGCCGGCCTCGATGTGGGCTGGCGCTCGCGCAAGGAACGCGGCGTGCGCAACGAGATCACCGACACGTTGGCGGAGCAAGGCCGCTACGGCCAGAAGACCGGCAAGGGCTTCTATCTCTATGAAGGCCGCTCGCCGCGCCCCGATCCGGAGGTCGAGAAAGTCATCGTCGATGCCTCGGTGCGCATGGGTGTGAAGCGCCGCAACGTCTCGAAGGAAGAGATCATCGAGCGGCTGATCTATCCGATGGTGAACGAGGGCGCGCGCATCCTCGAAGAGGGGATCGCGACGCGGCCGGGCGATATCGACGTGGTGTGGCTCTACGGCTATGGCTTCCCGGCCTGGCGCGGCGGCCCGATGCACTGGGCCGACACCGTGGGCCTGAAGAAAATCCGCGACCGGCTGCGGCGAACTCGCCAAGGACACCGGCGACAAGCGCCACGAGCCGGCCGCACTGCTCAATAAACTCGCCGATGAGGGCGGGACGTTCGCCGGCTCCGCGAAGGCTGCCGCGTAAATTTCATTTCAGGGAGTGACTAATGACCGAGGCCGTCATCGTTTCCACTGCCCGCACGCCGATCGGCAAGGCGTTCCGCGGCGCCTTCAACATGACGCATGGCGCGACGCTGGGCGGCCATGTGGTGAAGCACGCGGTCGAGCGCGCCGGGATCGATCCCGCCGAGGTCGAAGATGTGGTGCTCGGCTGCGCCACGCCGGAGAAGGCGACCGGGAGTAACATCGCGCGGCTTTCGGCCATCCGGGCGGGCATGCCGGTGACGGTCTCGGGCGTGACGGTGAACCGCTTCTGCTCCTCGGGCCTGCAGACCATTGCGATGGCGGCGCAGCGCATCATCGCGGGCGAGGCCGATTGCATCGTGGCGGGCGGGCTGGAGAGCATCAGCCTGACGCAGGAAGGCGGCCGCTCAGGTCCGGTCACGGAAGAATGGCTGCTCGCGCACAAGCCGGAAGTCTGGATGCCGATGATCGAGACCGCCGACATCGTGGCGGCGCGCTACAAGGTCAGCCGCGAGGCGCAGGACGAGTACTCGCTGGAAAGCCAGCGCCGCACCGCGACAGGCCAGCAGGCGGGCCGGTTCAACGACGAGATCGTGCCGCTGCCGTCACGCAAGAAGGTGGTCGACAAGAACACCAAGGCGGAGTCGATCGAGGATGCTCTCTTGAAGAGCGACGAGGGCAATCGCCCCGACACCAATCTCGAAGGCCTGTCATCGCTGAAGCCCGTGCGCGAGGGCGGTTACATCACGGCCGGCAATGCCAGCCAGTTATCCGACGGCGCCAGCGCCTGCGTGGTGATGAGCGCGAAGATGGCCGAGAAGAAGGGCCTGAAGCCGCTCGGCACGTTCCGCGGCTTCGCGGTCGCGGGCTGC
Source organism: uncultured Alphaproteobacteria bacterium (assembly GCA_963800695.1). Lineage (GTDB taxonomy): Bacteria > Pseudomonadota > Alphaproteobacteria > Rhizobiales > Xanthobacteraceae > PALSA-894. Next base: position 361,607 of record CAWDCA010000002.1, read on the forward strand.
GAGCCGGACGAGATGGGCATCGGCCCGGTGTTCGCGGTGCCGAAGCTGTTGGCCGCGCACCGGCATGAAGATGGACGACATCGACCTGTGGGAATTGAACGAGGCGTTCGCCAGCCAGGTTCTCTACTGCCGCGACCGGCTCGGCATTCCGCAGGACAAGCTCAACGTGGACGGCGGCTCGATCTCGATCGGCCATCCGTTCGGCATGAGCGGCTCGCGCATGACCGGCCACATCCTGATCGAAGGCAGGCGGCGCGGCGCCAAGCACGCGGTCGTCACCATGTGCATCGGCGGCGGCATGGGCGCGGCGGGGCTGTTCGAGATTCACTAACGCGAGGCACTGATCATGGACCTTCGCTTCACACCGGAAGAAAACGCGTTCCGCGACGAAGTGCGCACGTTCTTCAAGGAGAACCTGCCGGACGGCATCCGCAAGAAGGCCGCCGAGGGCATCCGCTACGTCAAGGAAGACATCGTCACCTGGCAGCGCATCCTCAACAAGAAGGGCTGGGCGGTGCCGCACTGGCCGAAGGAATAGGGCGGCACGGGCTGGAGCCCGGTGCAGCTCTATATCTTCAAGGAGGAGATGCAGCAGGCCCCGGCGCCGGAGCCGCTGCCGTTCGGCACCATGATGGTCGGGCCGGTGATCATCGCGTTCGGCCGCGAGGACCAGAAGCAGCAGTATCTGCCGCGCATCCGCAATCTCGACGACTGGTGGTGCCAGGGCTTCTCCGAGCCGGGCGCGGGCTCCGACCTCGCCTCGCTCAAGACCAGCGCGAAGCGCGAGGGCGACCACTACATCATCAATGGCCAGAAGACCTGGACCACCGCGGCGCAATACGCCGACTGGATCTTCGTTCTCGCGCGCACCGATACCTCGGTGAAGAAGCAGGAGGGCATCACCTTCATTCTCTGCGACATGAAGACGCCGGGCATCACGGTGCGGCCGATCCAGACCATCGACGGCAGCCATGAAGTCAACGAGGTGTTCTTCGACGACGTGAGGGTGCCGGTGGAGAACCGCATCTACGAGGAGAACAAGGGCTGGGACTGCGCGAAATTCCTGCTCGGCAACGAGCGCTCCGGCATCGCGCGCGTCGGCGCCTCGAAGGCGCAGGTGCGCCGGTTGCGCGAGATCGCCTCGTTCGAGCGCATCGGCGACAAGCCGCTGATCGAGGACGAGCGCTTCGCCATGAAGATCGCGGCGATCGAGGTCGAGCTCAAGGCGCTGGAGATGACGCAGCTGCGCGTCGTCGCGGCCGAACGCAACCGCAAGGGCAACCGGCCGGATCCCGCCTCGTCGATCCTCAAGATCAAGGGCTCGGAAATCCAGCAGAACATCTCGGAATTGCTGATGGAGGCGATCGGCCCCTACGCGCTGCCGGATCAGTTCCGCCACGACGACCGCTGGAACGAGCCGCCGATCGGCCCGGACTACGCGCCGCCGCTCGCGCCGCAATACTTCAACTGGCGCAAGATCTCGATCTACGGCGGCTCGAACGAAATCCAGAAAAACATTATCGCGAAGGCGATATTGGGGTTGTGAGCTTTCTTGTCCTTCCCCGCCTTGCGGGGAGAGGGTCGACCGGCCGCACGGCCGGTCGGGTGGGGGTCTTCACGGCGACGCGCGAGCTTCATCACGGCCCACCTCCCTAGCCCTCCCCCACAAGCGCGGGAGGGAACGCACCGAGTTCTGGGCAACGGAATGAACCAATGGACTTCGAACTCTCCGACGAACAGCGCCTGCTGAAAGATTCGGTCGAGCGTCTGACGACGCAGCGCTACGACTTCGAGACGCGCAAGAAATTCATGGCCGAGCCGGACGGCTGGAGCCGCGACATGTGGCGGCAGTATGCCGAGCTTGGCCTGACCGCGCTGCCCGTTCGCCGAAGAGCACGGCGGCATCGGCGGCGGGCCGGTCGAGACCATGATCGTGATGGAGGCGTTCGGCCGCGCGCTCGCGCTGGAGCCCTATCTGGCGACCGTGGTGCTCGGCGGCGGCTTCCTGCGTCGCGGCGCGAGCGATGCCGTGAAGGCCGAACTGCTGCCCAAGGTCGCGGCGGGCGAGGCGCTGCTGTCGTTCGCCCACATCGAACGGCAGGCGCGCTACGATCTCGCCGATGTGGCGGCGACGGCCAGGAAGGACGGCGCCGGTTACGTGCTCAACGGCGAGAAGAGCCTCGCCGTGCATGGCGACTGCGCCGACAAGCTCATCGTCTCGGCGCGCGTCTCGGGCGACGCAGCGCGACAAGAACGGCATCGGGCTGTTCCTCGTCGACGCCAAACAGGATGGCGTTTCGCGCCGCGGCTATCCGACCATGGACGGCCTGCGCGCCGCCGAAATCACCCTGTCGAACGTGAAGGTCGGCGCCGACGCCGTCATCGGCGAACCCGGCAATGCCTTTTCGCTGATCGAGCAGGTCGTCGATTCAGGGATCGCGGCGCTTTGCGCCGAAGCGGTCGGCGCGATGGGCGCGATGCACGAGATCACCGTGGATTATCTCAAGCAGCGCAAGCAGTTCGGCGTGCCGATCGGCAATTTCCAGGTGCTGCAGCATCGCGCCGGCGACATGCTGATCGCGCTCGAACAGGCGCGCTCGATGGCGATGCTCGCCAGCATGATGAGCGAGGAGCAAAACGCCGTGGAGCGGCGCAAGTCGATTGCCGCCGCCAAGGTGCAGATCGGCCGTTCGGCGAAGATCGTCGGCGAAGGCGCGATCCAACTTCATGGCGGCATCGGCATGACCATGGAGTACAAGGTCGGCCACTACTTCAAACGCGCCACCATGATCGACAAGGCCTTCGGCGATGCCGATCATCATCTCGCCGCGCTCGCCCGCATGGGCGGGATCATCGGCGCGAAGTAACACAAGAAGAACAACGGGAGACACGCATGGCCATTCCGAGTCCTGCCGCCGCCGAGCGCCAAGGCGGTCGAGATCGGCGAGCGCGTGAAGGCGTTCATGGATGAGCACATCATCCCGGCGGAGCACACCTATCACCAGCAACTCGACGAGGGCGAAAGCCGCTGGCATGCGCCGCCGATCATGGACTGAGCTGAAGGCGAAGGCGAAGAAGGCGGGCCTGTGGAATCTGTTTCTGCCGAAGAAGCATTTCCCGGATTCGTTCACCAATCTCGAATACGCCAGCATGTGCGAGACCATGGGCCGCTCGCCGATCGGCGGCGAGCCGTTCAACTGCTCGGCGCCCGACACCGGCAACATGGAGACGCTGATCCTCTACGCGACGCGATGCGCAGAAGAAGCAGTGGCTCGAGCCGCTGATGGACGGACAGATCCGCTCCGCCTTCGCGATGACCGAGCCGGCGGTCGCCTCGTCGGACGCGACCAACATCCGCTCCTCGATCAAGCGCGACGGCGATCATTACGTCATCAACGGGCGCAAGTGGTGGACCTCCGGCGCGCCGGACACGCGCTGCAAGATCATGATCTTCATGGGCCAGACCGACCCGGACAATTCCGAGAAGCACAAGCGCCAGTCGATGGTGCTGGTGCCGATGGACACGCCCGGCGTCACGATGATGCGCTCGCTCCACGTGTTCGGCTATGACGACGCGCCGCACGGGCACGGCGAGGTCGATTTCAAGGACGTGCGCGTGCCGGTGTCGAACATCCTGCTCGGCGAAGGCCGCGGCTTCGAGATCGCGCAAGGCCGGCTTGGACCAGGCCGCATCCATCACTGCATGCGCACCATCGGGCTCGCGGAGCGCACGCTGGAATTGCTCTGCCAGCGCGCGATGGCGCGCACGGCGTTCGGCAAGACCATCGCCGAACAGGGCGTGACGCGGCAGTGGATCGCGGAGTTGCGCATGGAGATCGACCAGTCGCGGCTGCTCACGCTCTACGCCGCGCACATGATGGACACGGTCGGCAACAAGGAAGCGCGGCGCGAGATCGCGATGATCAAGGTGGTGGCGCCGAAGATGGCGCAGAAGCTGGTCGACCGCGCCATCCAGGTGCACGGCGGCGGCGGCGTGAGCCAGGATTTCCATCTCGCCTACGCGTATGCGCGCACGCGCACGATGCGGATCGTGGACGGTCCGGACGCGGTGCACGAGGAGGCGGTGGCGCGGCTGGAATTGCGGAAGTACGAGGACCGGAGTCAGAAGAAGAAGTAGGCGCAGCGAGCGCGGTCGCTGCCGATGCGCCCTCTCCCCTTGTGGGAGAGGGCATCTCCGTCAATCGGCAAGCGCTGATCGGGTGAGGGGTACCCCTCACACGATCGAGTTCTGTTGAGGACCTGCGTAGCCCTCTCCCACAAGGGGAGAGGGCGCAAATGCAGCTTCGCCGCTCGCGGCGCGTATCAGCTGATCGTCACCCCGCCGTCCGCCACGATCACCTGGCCCGTGATGAAGCTCGCCGCCGGCCCTGCGAGAAATGCCGCCACGCCGCCGATCTCGTCCGGCATGCCGATCCGGCGAAGCGGCGTCGCGGCGTTGCGGCGCTTGACCATCTCCTCGTTCTCCCACAGCGCGCGCGCGAAGTCGGTCTTCACCAACCCCGGCGCGACGCAATTCACCCGCACGTTCTTCGGGCCCCATTCGCAGGCGAGATTGCGCGCCAGCGCAAAGTCCGCCGCCTTGGAGATGCCGTAGGCGCCGAGCACCTCGGTGCCGCGAATGCCGCCGATCGACGAGATGATGATCACCGAGCCGCCGCCGCGCGACACCATGTTGGGGATCGCCAGATTGCAGAGCCACAGATTGCTCTTGATGTTCGACGCCATGATCTTGTCGAACTGCTCGTCGCTGATGCCGGCGAGCGGGCCATAGTAGGGATTGACCGCGGCGTTGCAGACCAGAATGTCGATGCCGCCATACTGCTTGACCGTCTCGGCGACCAGCGCCTCGACTTCCGGTTTGCGCGAGATGTTGCACGGGATGACGGCCGCCTCGCCGCCACTCTTCTTGATGCCGGCCGCGACCTCCTCGCAGGCGTCGGCCTTGCGGCTCGACACCACCACCTTGGCGCCGAGTGCGGCGCAGTGCTCGGCGATCGAGCGGCCGATGCCGCGGCTCGAGCCGGTGACGATGGCGACCTTGTTTTCCAGCCCGAACGGCGACGGCATAGCGTTTCTCCCTTGTGTCGGGAGAATCGATGCATGGCGCGACGGCGGGGACAAGACTCACGCCTTCCGGGCATCAAAGCGAATACAATCATTCAGTTCGCGATGCTTTTCCGATAATGTTGCCCCGAAGACCGGAAAGCCAGAGGGAGACGATCGATGCGTTCATGGATTGCGGCGGGCCTCGCCGCGCTGATCCTTGCCCTGCCCGCAGCCGCCCAGGCGCAGAAGCCCGAGACCGCCAAGGTCCGCCTCGCGGTCGGCGGCAAGTCGTCGCTCTACTACCTGCCGCTGACCATCACGGAGCGCCTCGGCTATTTCAAGGAAGCCGGGCTGGACGTGGAGATTTCGGACTTCGCCGGCGGCGCAAAGTCGCTGCAGGCGCTGATCGGCGGCAGCGCGGACGTGGTGACGGGCTCGTTCGACCACACCATCCAGATGCAGGCGAAGAATCAGGCGATCGTCGCGGTCGTGCAGATGGGCCGTTTCCCGGGCTTCGCGCTCGGAGTGCGCAAGGCAAAGGCCGCGACTTACACCGGCCCGAAGGACCTCAAGGGCATGAAAATCGGTGTCACGGCGCCTGGGTCGAGCACGCATTTCATGGTGCTGTACATGATGGCGCAGGCCGGCCTGAAGGCGGACGACGCGGTGTTCATCGGCACCGGCTCGGGCGGAACGGTCGTCGCTGCGGTGCAGCACGGCGAAGTCGACGCCATTTCGAACGCCGACCCGATGATCACCAAGCTCGACCGCGAGGGCGCGATCCAGGTTGTCGCCGATACGCGCACGCTCGAAGGCACCACCAAGGTCTATGGCGGCCCCTACCCGGCCGCGACGCTGTACACCCAAAGCGCGTTCATCGAGAAGAACCCCAACACCGTGCAGGCGCTGGTGACGGCCCTGGTGCGCGGGCTGAAATGGGTGCAGGCGCACAGCGCCGAGGAGATCGCCAAGATGATGCCGGAAGAATACATGCTCGGCGACAAGCCGCTGTTCGTGGAGGCGATCAAGGCGAACCATGCCGCCTACTCGCCGGACGGACGCTTCATGAAAGACGGCCCCGAAACGGCGCTGAAGGTGCTCAAGGCATTCGATCCGAACGTACAGAACGCCAAGATCGATCTGGCGAAGACGTACTCGGACCGGTTCGTCGAGAAGGCGAACGCGGGGCATTAACTCCGCTGTCATCCCGGCCAAGCGAGCAACGCGAGCGCGAGCCGGGACCCATTTCTCCCCAAGTGCGGAGAGCGGCGTGCAGTGGTAGTCATGGATACTGGGTCTCCGGCGCTTTCGCGCCGTCGCCCGGGATGACATGTGAGCTTGCAATGCCCCGTCCCAACACCTCCCCGCATCCGCCTCTGCGTGATGCAGGGCGACGGCATCGGGCCGGAGATCACGGCCGCGACGCTCGACGTGCTGCGTGCCGCAGCGCGAAAACGTGGCAGATCGAGTTTGCGTTCGATGAAGTCGCCGGTCGGGCTGGAACCGCTCAAGCCGCGCAAGGAACGACGTTTCCCGAAAGCGAGCTTCGCGGCCGCGAAGTCCGCCGACGGCATCATCCTCGGGCCGGTCTCGCACAACGACTATCCGCCCGCCGACAAGGGCGGCATCAACCCGTCGGGCGCGCTGCGCAAGCGGCTCGACCTGTTTGCCAACATCCGTCCCGCCAAGACCCGCGAGGGCTTTCCGGCGCGCTGCGGCAAGCCGGTCGATCTCGTGGTGGTGCGCGAGAACACCGAAGGGTTCTACGCCGACCGCAACATGTTCCAGGGTTCGGGCGAGTTCATGCCGACCGCCGACCTGGCGCTCGCGGTGCGCAAGATCACGCGCCACGCTTCGATGCGCATCGCCGAGGAAGCGTTCCGCCTCGCGATGCAGCGGCGCCGGCATGTCACGGTCGTGCACAAGGCGAACGTGCTGCGCGTCTCCGACGGGCTGTTCCTGGAATGCACCCGCGCGGTCGCGGCGCGCTACCGCAGGTGACCTGCGAGGAGAAGATCATCGACGCGATGGCGGCGCTGCTGGTGCGCGACGCCAGCAAGTTCGACGTGATCGTCACCACCAACATGTACGGCGACATCCTGTCCGACGAGGCCTCCGAGATCGCCGGCAGCCTCGGGCTCGCGGCTTCGGTCAATGCCGGGACCGATCACGCGATGGCGCAGGCGCAGCACGGCTCGGCGCCGGACATCGCCGGACAGGACAAGGCCAATCCGGCTTCGCTGATCGGCTCAGCCGCGATGCTGCTTGCCTGGCTCGGCGAGCGGCGCGACGATGCGCGCCTCGGCCAGGCCGCTGCGGGAATCGAGCGAGCGCTCGATGCCGTGATCGCAGCGCCGGAGTGGCGCACGTCCGATCTCGGCGGCCCGCTCGGCACGAAAGCGTTCGGCGTGCGGGTCGCCGCCGCTCTTGATCCTTAATCGATTGAAGCCGTTATTTTCCGATACACCCTAGCGGCACGTAACCATCGCTCACGAAATGATGATGGAACCATCGCAATGCGTTGGCCAAACGCGGCATTTTTCCGATGCAGACAATTGGAATGAAATTTAAGCGCCTATTGAATTAAAGGCAGCCGTTTCCAATGACTCTTTGTAAAACCTCGTCAACGAGGATGCGCAATCTGACGCAAGGACAGCGCCGATGCCGCATGCTCTCAAGTCACCGCTACCGCTCGCCCGTGACTACCTTTCGCGCTTCCGCCGCGACCGGCGCGGGAACGTCGCGCCGATCTTCGCGATCGCGATGCTTCCGATCGTCGCGTTGACCGGCACCGCCATCGACTACAGCCGCGCGAACGCGGCGCGCACCGAAATGCAGTCGGCGCTCGACGCGACCGCGCTGACGATGTCGAAGGAAGCGGTTGGCCTCACGCAGGAGCAGTTGAACGCAAAAGCGACGAATTACTTCAACGCCAGCTTCGCGAACCTCGACGCCAAGAACATGACCGTCGTGCCGGTTCTCGTCACTCCGCAGGCCGGCAGCTTCACGCTGACCGTGACGGCAAGCGGATCGGTCGACCTGCGCTTCATGGGCGTGTTCGGCCAGTCGTCGTTGCCGATCTCGTCATCCGCCGAGGTCAAGTGGGGCATCAAGAAGCTCGAGCTTGCGATCGTGCTCGACAACACCGGGTCGATGGCGCAGAGCGGCAAGATGACGGCGCTGAAGAGCGCGTCGCACAACCTGCTCACCACGCTGAAGAACGCCGCGAAGAAACTTGGCGACGTGAAGGTCGCGATCATCCCGTTCGACGTCACGGTGAAGCCTGGCACCGGCTACAAGAATGAATTCTGGATCGACTTCAATCAGAACGACATCAGCAAGAACTCGTGGGAAGGCTGCGTGCAGGATCGCGACAAGACCAACGGCGTCAACAACAACACGAAGGACACCACGCCGGTCGCCGGCGACGACCACACCTGGTTCCCGGCGGTGCAGTGCGGCTCGCTCGTCACCTTGATGCCGCTGACCGACGTGTACGACCCGACCGGCTTCACCAATCTCAACGACAAGATCGACGCGATGACCCCGGCCGGCAACACCAACACCACCATCGGGCTGGTGTGGGGCTGGCATGCGCTCACCTCGAACCTGCCGCTGACGCAGGGCGCCGCGCCCGCGACCGATCTCGACAAGGTCATCATCATGCTGACCGACGGCGACAACACCGAGGATCGCTGGACTACCACGGGATCCCAGATCGACGCGCGCATGCAGATGACGTGCGACAACGTCAAGGCCGCCAACATCAAGGTCTATACGGTGCGCGTGATCAACGGCAATTCGAGCCTGCTGCAGGGCTGCGCCACCACTCCGACGATGTACTACGACGTACAGCAGGCGAGCGAACTCAACAGCGTGTTCACGTCGATCGCGCAAAATCTCGCGAGCTTGCGGATATCTAAGTAGCCCGCGGCACCGCCCAAGGCCGCTCGCCTCGGTCTTTCGCCGCGAAGGCCTCGATCCGGTCCTTGTAGGTCTCCGTCAGATCGAGATCGTCCCAGCCATTGAGCAGGCGCATCTTCCGTGCGGGCTCGATCGTGAACGGCACGACGTAATTTCCGGCCCGGATGGTCTGCGCTTCGAGATCGACCTCGGCGCGGCCGGTCTGCTCCACGGCGGAGAGAAGCTTCTCGATGTCCTCCTCGGACACGATGGCCGCCACCAGCCCGTTGTTCACCGAATTTCCCGCGAAGATGTCGCCAAAGCTCGTTGCCACCACGCAGCGGAAGCCGTGATCGACCAGCGCATAGACCGCCGCCTCGCGCGAGGAGCCGACGCCGAAGTTCCTGCGGCCGATCAGGATGCTTGCGCCCTCGCGCGCCGGATCGTTGAGCGGGAAATCCGGCCGTGTCTTGCCGTCGGGATCGAAGCGCAGGTCGCGGAACAGCTTGTCGCCCAGCCCTTCGGCGCGCGAAATATTCAGGAAACGCGCCGGGATCACTTGGTCGGTATCCACATTGTCGCGCCGCAGCGCGACCGCGACGCCGTTGAGTTGCGTGAATTTTTCCATCACGCCCTCCCCTGCAACATCGGGCGCACATCCGCGAGATGGCCGGTAACTGCCGCTGCCGCTACCATCGCGGGCGACATCAAATGCGTGCGCGCGCCGGGCCCCTGCCGGCCACGGAAATTGCGGTTGGTGGTCGAGGCGCAGCGCTCGCCCGGCGCCACGGTGTCGCCGTTGATGCCGATGCACATCGAGCAGCCGCTCTCGCCCCAGGTCAGACCGGCCTCGACGAAGATCTTGTCGAGGCCTTCCTGTTCGGCCTGATGCTTCACCTGCGTCGAGCCGGCCGAGACGAGACCCGGCACCTTGGCCTTGCGGCCCGCCAGGACGGAAGCCGCCGCGCGCAAATCCTCGATGCGCGCATTGGTGCACGAGCCGATGAATACGCGATCGACCCGGATGTCGGTCAGCTTCTGGCGCGGGATAAGTCCCATGTATTCGAGCGCGCCCTGCATCTGCTGCGCCTTGTCGGGATCGGTCACCTGCGCGGGGTCGGGCACCGCGGCGTCGATCGGCAGTGTGTCCTCCGGGCTGGTGCCCCACGTCACCACCGGCGCAATCGCCGAGGCATCGAGCGAAACTTCGGTATCGAACTCCGCGCCGGCATCGCTCGGCAGCCGTTGCCAGACGTCCACAGCCCGTTCGAAATCAGCGTCCTTCGGCGCGAATGGCCGGCCCCTCGCATAAGCGAACGTCGTCTCGTCCGGCGCCACCATGCCGGTGCGCGCACCGGACTCGATTGCCAGATTGCACAGCGTCAGGCGCCCTTCCATCGTGAGCGCGCGGATCGCGCCGCCGGCATATTCGACCGCATGCCCCTGCGCCCCATTGGTGCCGATCTGCGCGATGATCGACAGCGCGATGTCCTTCGCGCCGATGCCGGGTCCGGTCTTGCCGTCGACCGTGACGCGCAGACGCTTCGGCTTCTTCTGCCACAGCGTCTGGCTCAGCAGCACGTGGCTGACTTCCGACGCGCCGATGCCGATCGCAATCGCACCAAGCGCGCCGTGCGTTGCCGTGTGGCTGTCGCCGCAAACGATGACGAGGCCCGGAATGGTCAGGCCCTGCTCCGGGCCGACCACATGCACGATGCCCTGACGCGGGTCGGTCATGCCCATCAGCATAATGCCGTGGCGGCTGGTGTTTTCCTCGATCTGATCGTTCATGCGCTTGAGCGAGGGATCGCTGAAGGTCCGGCTGTGATTGGTCGGCACGTAGTGGTCGGCGATACCGAAGGTGAGGTCCGGCCGCGCGACCTTTGCGTCGCGCGCATCGACCTTGTCGAAGCCCTGGAACGAGCCTTCGTGCACGTAATGCCGGTCCACCCACAGCAGCGACAGGCCGTTCTCGGCTTTGAGAATCTCGTGCTGCGCCCAAACCTTGTCGAACAGCGTTAACGGCTGCGTCATGTCGCTTTCCTGCCCTGTCTTGGGCGGCATTTACCGCCGCAACGGAGCCGACGTAAAGGCCGCTAACCGTATGGATGGCGGGCGGTTGATCGCGTCTTCCCGGCTGGGCAGTATCGCGCGCAGCGTGGCGTGAAGCGTTTTGAGTGCATGAAGGCCATCATTGTCGGCGGAGGTGTGGGCGGGCTTGTCACCGCACTGATGCTGCATGCGCGCGGCATCGACTGCGCGGTCTACGAGCAGGCCGAGGCGATCCGCGAGCTCGGCGTCGGAATCAACACGCTGCCGCACGCCATCAAGGAGCTGAGGGAACTGGGGCTGCTGGAGCGGCTCGACGCGGTCGCGATCCGCACCTACGAGCTGTTCTACCTCAACCGCTTCGGACAGGAGATCTGGCGCGAACTGCGTGGGCTCGATGCGGGCTTCGACGTGCCGCAGTTTTCGATCCATCGCGGCAGGCTGCAGAACGTCATTTATCAGGCGGCGCGCGCGCGGCTCGGCGAGAGCCGTTTCCATCTCGGTCACCGGCTCGGCAGCTTCACGCAGGACGACTCGGGCGTCAGCGCGTATTTCTTCGACCGCAACGGCTCGCATCGCGCGACCGCGCGCGGCGACGTGCTGATCGGCGCCGACGGCATTCATTCGTTCGTGCGCGAGAAGCTGTTTCCCGAACGAAGGCCCGGCACGCTGGAACGGCACGATGCTGTGGCGCGGCGCGGTCGACTGGCCGCAATTCCTGACCGGCCGCTCGATGGCAATCGCGGGCGGCATGGAGGCGAAATTCGTGCTCTATCCGATCGCGGCCGGCACCGCGCCGGACCGCCGCCTGACCAACTGGGCCGTGATGGCGAAAGTCTCCGAGGGTGGCGCGCCACCCGCCAAGGAGGACTGGTCGCGCCCCGGGCGCTGGGAAGACCTCGGGCCGCTGCTGAAGAACTTCCGCCTGCCCTACGTGGATGTGAGCCACCTGATCGAGGCGACCGGCGAATTCTGGGAGTTTCCGCTATGCGACCGCGATCCGCTGCCGCGCTGGTCGCACGGGCGCGTGACGCTGCTCGGCGATGCCGCGCACCCGATGTATCCGGTCGGCTCGAACGGCGCCTCGCAGGCGATCCTCGACGCGCGCTGCCTCGCGGATTGGCTGGTGCGCGCCGAGCATCCGCTGCATGCGCTCAGCGCTTACGAGGCGGATCGGTTGCCGCCGACCGCGCAGATCGTGCGCATGAACCGCAAGGGCGGGCCCGAAGGCGTGATCGACGCCGTCGAGGCGCTCGCGCCGGAGGGCTTTGCCAACATCGACGACGTGATGAGTTACGAGCAGCGCATGGCGATCGTGCGCGGATATGCCGCAACGGCGGGGTTTGCGCGGGAGCAGGTGAATAAGAAACCCTAGCGTAGCCCGGATGAAGCAAGCAAAATCCGGGGCTTCGTCGCATATGGCTCGACTGACCCGCATTGCGCTTCGCTCCATGCGGGCTACGAAGCCCCTACTTCGCTTCGCTCGCCTTGATCCCCGAGCTTTCGACCAGCTTCGCCACCCGCGGCAAGTCGCTGGCGAACAGCTTTGCGTGCGCCTCCGGGCTCATCTCCGCCGCCGGGAACGGCAGCGTTCCAAGGTCCTTCAGCTTGCCCAGCACGCCAGGATCGGAAAGCGCCTTGCGCAGCGCCGCGTTCAATTCGCCGACCGCTTCCTTCGGCGTACCCTTTGCCACATAGAGCCCGTGCCACATCGTGTAGCTGACCTCGGGCATGCCGAGTTCTGCCGTGGTCGGCACGTCCTTCAACTGCTCGAGCCGTTGCGGCGACGTCACCGCAATGCCATGCAGCGTGCCGGCCTGAACCTGCGTGATCGCGTTGGTGACCTGGTCCCACAACAGATCGATCTGCCCGGCCAGCAGATCGGTGATCGCCGGCGCCGACCCGCGATAAGCCACGATCGTCGGTTTGAACCCGAGCACATTGCCCATCATCACTGCGCACAGGTGGCTGTTTGAGCCAATGCCGCCGTGCGCGAAGTTCGCCTTCGCGCCCTGGTCCTTGATCCACGCCACGTAATCCTTCGGGCCGGCTCCCGGAATCGACTTGCGGCCGATCAGCAGCATCGGCGCGTTGTTGACGAGGCCGATCGGCTCGAAGGCCGTCTGCGTATCGTAGCGCAGGTTAGTGAACAGGCTCGGCGCCGCCAGAAGACCGACGTGATTGATCAGGACGGTGGAGCCGTCGGGTGCCGACCGGGCGACGCGATCGTTGGCGATCGTGCTGCCGCCCCCGACCACGTTCTCGATGATGACGTTGCGGCCAAGCGCGCGCGACATCTGATCGCCGATGAGGCGGGCCACCGTATCCGTCCCGCCGCCGGCCGCGTACGGAACCACCAGCGTCACGGTCTTCGCGCCCGATTGCGCGTCGGCCTGCGGCGCAAGCGCCGCAAGCCAGAGGCAGATACCCGTCAGCACGGGTCCGAAAAACCGGTTGGTCACGACAGCCTCCCTGCCTCTTGTTCGATTGTCGCCCGTATCCTTCTGGAAGTTGGCATGGCACGCAAGACGCCGTTTGACGCGGCCGGGGACAAGACAACCGGCGTTGTGCGATCCGGGCCGATGTGCAACTGAATTGCGCAAACGCGCCTGGGAGGATTCCGCATGCACACACGCCGCCGTCATCTGCGCCTGCTCGGTGCTGCCCTCGCGGCGCCTGCGCTGCCGCGCATGGCACATGCGCAGGCCTGGCCTGCGAAACAGCCGATCCGTGCGGTCATCCCGTTCACCGCGGGCTCCACCATCGACATCGTGGGCCGCATCGTACTCGAACCTTTGTCGCAGCAGCTTGGCCAGTCGATCATCGTGGAAAATCGCGGCGGCGCCGGTGGCACAATCGGCACCGCGGCGGTGGCCCGCGCGGACCCCGACGGCTACACGATTCTGGCGAACTCGTCCGCGCACGTGGTCACGCCTGCGATCTATCCGAATGCGCCTTATGACGCGGCGAATGACTTCATTGCGGTCGCGGCGCTCGGAAGCTCTCCGAACATCCTGGTGATCTCACCCGACAAGGGGATCAAGACACTGCGGGAACTGGTCGCCTCCGCCAAACAGAAGGCCGGAGCGATCACCTTCGGGACCGCGGGCGTCGGCTCATCGACGCACTTCACCACCGAACGCCTACGCTTCAGCGCCGGGTTCGACGGCGTGCACGTGCCGTTCCGCGGCATGCCGGAAGTTCTGACCGAAGTGATGACCGGGCGCGTGGAATTCTGCTTCTCGACCATCGCGCCGTCGCTGCCGCTCATCCGCGAGGGCAAACTCATCGCACTCGCGGTCTCGACGCCGAAGCGAAGCTCCTACCTGCCCGACGTGCCGACCACGATCGAGCTCGGCTATGCGAATTCCGACTATACGTTCTGGAACGGACTTTTCGTGCCGGCGAAGACACCGCGCGAAATCGTCGAACGGCTGCATCAAGAAGCGCAGAAGGCCGCCACAAGCCCGGCCGTCAGGGAGAAGCTGGGGCAGCAAGGCATCGACCCGATGCCGATCACACCGGCGGAATTCGATGCGCTGATCAGGAAAGAGATCGCCGAAAACGTCGCGCTGGTAAAGGCTGCCGGCATCAAGACGAATTGAGCGCGCCGCCGCTTACGCCTCCGGCGGCGGCAGGAACACGATCTCGTGCTTGGCCGCGAGCGCGACCACGTCGGGCGGGTTCTGCTCCTTCATGCCGTGGATCGCCCAGAACAGATCGTAGAGCTTGCGCGTCGGCGTGACCCAGAACAGGCACTTGATCGGCTGCTCGGACTTGTTGAACAGGCCGTGCGGGATGTTCATCGGCAGGCGGATCAGGTCGCCCGCGGTCGCGACGTATTCGCGCCCGTCGATCACCGCATCCATGCGGCCCTCGAACATGTAGATGAACTCGTCCTGCGTCGGATGGATGTGCGGCGGCACGAAGGTGCCGGGCGGGAAGGTCGCGTGCCAGGAGAACTGGTTCTCGCTCAGCGATTTCGGCACGTAGGTCTGGCCGAGGATGTTCCAGACGATGCCGTCGAGGCCGGTTGAAGCCTTGGTGATGCCTGCGGTCAATTGCATGAACGCGTTACTCCAGTTCCTAAGTTGGCGCGCATTCAACCACGAACCGCGCATCCTCGAAACAAGCCGGCCAGTGAACTTGATGACAGCGTAAACGCCGCGCCGCCGCCCAGTTGTGCGCCAGCGGACGCGGCAATGTGCCTGCAAAACGGGACTTCACAGGAGAGATACTTTAAGCTTAAAGTATCTGCCGACCGACCCGGTCCGGCGCCCCTGTTGGACGTGGCGCGCGCGGCCGGGCCATACTCGCCACAGGGACGCGTTCAAGCGTGTGCAACAGAAGACTTCCGGAGGAGTGGACATGAGAAAGCTGCCCATCATGCTTGCGGTCGCGGCGCTGGGGATCGCCACGCAAGCCGCCGCCCAGGACAAGCTCAAGATCGGCATCCTGACCACGCTGTCAGGACCGCCGGCGGCGCTCGGCAACCAGCAGCGCAACGGCTTCCAGCTCGCGCTGAAAACGCTGGGCGGCAAGCTCGGCGGGCGCGAGGTCGAGCTGCAGGTGCAGGACGATGAACTCAAGCCCGACGTCGCGGTCGGCAAGGCCAAGGCCTACATCGATCGCGACAAGGTCGACTTCGTGGTCGGGCCGATCTTCTCCAACATCCTGCAGGCGATCCTCAAGCCAGTGACCGACGGCGGCGCGATCCTGATCTCGCCCAACGCCGGCACTTCGAACTTCGCCGGCAAGGAGTGCAACGCCAACTTCTTCGTCACCTCCTACCAGAACGACCAGAACCACGAGGTTTTGGGCAAATACGCGCAGGACAAGGGGATCAAGAAGGTCTTCATCATGGCGCCGAACTATCAGGCGGGCAAAGACTCGCTCGCCGGCTTCAAGCGCTACTTCAAGGGCGAAGTGCTCGACGAGGTCTATGTGCCGCTCAACCAGCTCGACTATTCGGCCGAGCTGTCGAAAATCGCGGCGGCCGCGCCCGAAGCAATCTTTGTGTTCCTGCCGGGCGGCATGGGCGTCAACTTCGTCAAGCAGTTCCGCCAGGCGGGGCTCGCCGACAAGATCACGTTCCTCTCGGCGTTCACGGTAGATGAGTCCACGTTGCCGGCGCAGCAGGACGCCGCGCTCGGCTTCTTCGGCGGCGCCAACTGGGCGCCCAATCTCGACAATCCGCAGAACAAGGAATTCGTGGCCGCGTATGAGAAGGAATACAACGCGGTGCCAGGAAGCTACGCGTTCCAGGCCTATGACGCCGCGCTGCTGATCGACTCGGCGCTGAAGGCAACCGGCGGCAAGACCGACAACAAGGACGCGCTGCGCGCAGCGCTTTCCAAGGCGGACTTCAAGTCGCTGCGCGGGGCCTTCAAATTCAACACCAATCACTATCCGATCCAGGACTTCTATCTGGTGAAGGTGGCGAAGCGCGCCGACGGCAAATACCAGACCGAAATCGCCCAGAAGGTGTTCGAGAATTATTCCGACCCGCACGTGAAGGACTGCGCGATGAAGTAACTCGGTCCCATCCCTCCCCGCTTGCGGGGAGGGTGGCCGAGCGAAGCGAGGCCGGGTGGGGTTCTCGCGTGATGAGGCAACCCCACCCGGCGCGCTGCGCGCGCCACCCTCCCCCTTTCGGGGGAGGGATGAAGAGGCGCCATGTCCACCACCCTCCTCATCGTGCAAACGCTAAACGGCCTGCAGCTCGGCGTGCTGCTGTTCCTGATCGCGGCGGGCTTAACGCTCGTGTTCGGCGTGATGGACTTCATCAACCTGGCGCACGGCGTGCAGTACATGCTGGGCGCCTACCTCGCGGTGATGTTCTACGGTCTCACCGGCAATTTCCTGTTCGCGCTCATCCTCGCGCTCGGCGCGACACTCGCCTTCGGGCTGCTGCTCGAGTTCGCGGTGTTCCGCCATCTCTACGATCGCGACCATCTCGATCAGGTGATCGCGACCTTCGGCATCATCCTGTTCCTAAACCAGGGCGTGAAAATTCTCTGGGGCGCGTCGCCCTTGAGCCTGCCGATACCCGAGATGCTGTCCGGCTCGGTCGTGCTGATGCCCGGAATCCTCTATCCGGTGTGGCGGCTGGTGATCATCGGCTCCGGACTTGGCGTCGCGCTACTGCTCTACCTGCTGGTCAGCCACACGCGCGTCGGCATGCTGGTCCGTGCGGGTGCCACCAATGCCGCGATGGTGTCGGCGCTGGGCGTCAACATCCGCCGCCTGTTCATGATCGTGTTCGGCTTCGGCACCATGCTGGCGGGCTTCGCCGGCATCATGATCGCGCCGATCCTGTCGGTCGAGCCCGGCATGGGCGACACGATCCTGATCCTCGCGTTCGTCGTGATCGTGATCGGCGGCATCGGCTCGATCCGCGGCGCGTTTCTCGCCGCGCTACATCATCGGGCTGGTCGATACGCTGGGCCGCTCGTTCTCGGTCGATATCCTGCGGCTGTTCATGGCGCCCTCGCCCGCCCGTACCGTCGGGCCCGCCATCGCCTCGATGCTGATTTACCTGCTGATGGCGGTCGTTCTTTACGTCCGGCCCGCCGGCCTGTTCCCCGCGAAGGGCCGCTGAGATGGCGGACGCTGCCCTGTCCGCCACCGAGGCAAAGACACGGCGCTCGCTGTTCGCCGGCAATGCGCTGCCTATCGCGATCTTTCTCCTGTTCGCCATCGTGCCGCTGTTCGCGGCGTTCCGGGCCGAAGCTTACGTGCTGAGCCTCGTGACGCGCGTGATGATCTTCGCGATCGCGGCGCTCGCGCTCGATCTGCTGATCGGCTACGGCGCGCTGGTGTCGTTCGGCCATGCGGCGTTCATCGGGCTCGGCGCCTATGCGGTCGGCATTCTGGCGTCGCACGGCATCAACGACGCACTGATCTCGCTGCCCGCCGCGCTTGCCCTGTCCGGCCTGTTCGCGCTTGCGACCGGTATCGTGTGCCTGCGCACCAAGGGCGTCTACTTCATCATGATCACGCTGGCATTCGGCCAGATGGCGTATTTCACCGCGAGTTCGCTCGCGCCCTATGGCGGCGACGACGGCCTCACCGTGCGCATGCGCTCAACGTTTGCCGGCCTGCCGGTCTTCGCCAACGACCGCGCGCTCTATTACATCTGCCTCATTGCGCTGCTCGGCGCGTACCTGCTGTGCCGCACGCTGGTCGCCTCGCGCTTCGGCCGCGTCTATCGCGGCGCGCGCGAAAATCCGCTGCGCATGGGCACCATCGGTTTCGACGTCTATCGCTTCCAGCTTGTCGCCTATGTGATCGCCGGCATGCTCGGGGGGCTCTCAGGCTTCCTGCTCGCGAACGCCACCGAGTTCGTCAGCCCCGCCTACATGTCATGGCAGCGCTCGGGCGAACTCCTCATCATGGTGATCTTCGGCGGCATCGGCACGCTCAACGGCGCGATCGTCGGCGCGGCAGCCTTCCTGCTCACCGAGGAATGGCTGTCGGGCATCACCGAGCACTGGAAGATCATCTTCGGGCCGCTGCTCGTGGTTGTCGCGCTGTTCGCGCGCGGCGGGCTGATCGGCGTCGCCGAAAAGCTGCGGAGGATGGTCCGTGGCTGAGGCCGTGCTGCGCATCCAGAATCTCACCAAGAATTTCGGCGGCCTGCGCGTCACCGACGACGTGACCCTCGACGTGATGCCGGGCGAATTGCATGCGGTGATCGGGCCGAACGGCGCCGGCAAGACCACGCTGATCAACCAGATTTCCGGATTGCTGGCGCCCGACGCCGGAACGATCATGTTCGCCGGCGAGGATGTCACCGGCTTGCCGATCTCGGCGCGCGCGCAGCGGGGGCTGGCGCGCTCGTTCCAGATCACCTCCATCCTGCCGCGATTTTCGGTTCTGGAGAATGTCGCGCTCGCCGTGCAGGCGCGCCGCGGCACGAGCTTCCGGTTTTTTGGCAGCGCGGCGGATGAAGAGGAGTTGAATGCTCCCGCAATGGCTGCTCTCGGCCAAGTTGGCCTTGCCGAGCGTGCGGACGCGCCGGCCGGCGAGCTCTCGCATGGCGAGAAGCGCGCGCTCGAACTCGCCATCGCGCTCGCGATGGAGCCGAAGCTGTTGCTGCTCGACGAGCCGATGGCCGGTACCGGCCACGACGAATCCGAGCGGCTGGTCGCGGTGCTGCGCTCGCTGAAAGGGCGTTTCCCCATGGTGCTGGTCGAGCACGACATGACCGCCGTGTTCGCGCTCGCGGACCGCATCTCGGTGCTGATCTACGGCCGCATCCTCGCGAGCGGCCCGCCCGCGCAGGTGCGTGCCGACCCGGCCGTCGTGACCGCCTATCTCGGGGAGGAGATGGAGTGATGCTTGCCGTCGAAAAACTGCAAGCCGGCTACGGCCCCGCGCACGTGCTGTTCGACGTGAGTTTCGCGGTCGGCGCGGGCGAGGTCGTGACGCTGCTCGGCCGCAACGGCATGGGCAAGACCACCACGATCCGCACGCTGATGGGCCTGCTGCCGGCACGCGGCGGCACCGCGCTCTTCGAAGGCGAGGCATTGCTCGGGCGCCCGCCCTATCGCATCGCGCAACGCGGGCTTGGCCTCGTGCCCGAAGGGCGGCAGGTGTTTCCGACGCTGTCGGTCGAGGAGAACCTGGTCGCAACCGCGGCGGCACGGCATGGCACCGCGCGCTGGACGCTGGCGCGCGTGTACGAGTTCTTCCCGCGGCTCGCCGAGCGGCGCGCCAACATGGGCAATCAGTTGTCCGGCGGCGAACAGCAGATGCTGGCGATCGGCCGCGCGCTGATGACCAATCCGAAGCTGCTGATTCTGGACGAAGCGACCGAAGGACTGGCGCCGCTGATCCGCAGCGAAATCTGGGCGTGCCTCGCGCGGCTCAAGAGCGAAGGACAGGCGATCCTGCTGGTCGACAAGCACCTCGATGCTTTGACGAAAATCGCCGACCGCCATGTGGTGATCGAAAAGGGCCACGTGGTGTGGACCGGCAACTCGGCTGCGCTCGCGGCGGACGCGAGCGTGAAGACGCGGTATTTGCAGGTCTAGGTCGCGCATGATGCGACGCTTACTTCCGCCGCCTGCTTCCAGCCGGGCGTCGCGTGGCCTTTCGGCTTCGCCTTGCGCTTGAGTTCGGTCAGGTCGGCGCGGTCGCGCACCGAGTTGCGGAAAATCTGGTCGCGGCCGGGCAGATATTGCGGCGGGCAATGGATGTTCGTCGCGCCGTACCAGGCGGCCGCCTTCATGGTGAAGAACGGATCGACCAGGTGCGGCCTCGCGAGCGCCACGAGGTCGGCGCGGCCCGCTGCCACGATGGTGTTGATCTGATCCGCGCTGGTGATCGCGCCGACGCACATCGTCGCAAGTCCCGCCTCGTTGCGGATCTGGTCCGAGAACGGCAACTGGAACATGCGGCCGTAGATCGGCTCGGCGTCGGGCGTGGTCTGGCCGGTCGACACGTCGATCAGGTCGACGCCGGCGTCCGCGAAGGCGCGCGCGACCGTGACCGCGTCGTCGCCGGTCAGGCCGCCGTCCTCCCAGTCGGTGGCCGAGATGCGCACCGACATCGGCTTCTCGTCCGGCCACGCCTTGCGCAGCGCGCGGAATACCTCAGTCGGGAAGCGCAGGCGATTTTCCAGCGAGCCGCCGTATTCGTCGGTGCGCCGGTTGGTGAGCGGCGAAATGAAGCTCGCCAGCAGATAGCCGTGCGCGCAGTGCAGTTCGAGCATGTCGAAGCCGGCGCGGTGGCCGCGCTCGGCCGCCTGCACGAAATCGGCGATCACCTTGTCCATGTCGGCGCGCGTCATTTCGCGCGGAATCTGGCTTTGCGGATAATACGGGATCGGCGATGCCGAAACGATCGGCCAGGCGCCCTCGGGAAGCGGCTGATCGATCCCCTCCCACATCAGCTTGGTGGCGCCCTTGCGCCCCGCATGGCCGAGCTGGAGACAGAACTTCGCCGCCGAATTGGCATGCACGAAATCGACGATGCGCCGGTATGCGGCTTCCTGCGCGTCGTTGTAGAGGCCGGTGCAGCCGAGCGTGATGCGCGCATCGGCGGAAACGCAGACCATCTCGGTGAAGATCAGTCCGGCGCCGCCGGTGGCGCGGCTCCCAAGATGCACCAGATGCCAGTCGGTCGGCATGCCGTCTTGACGGCCGAATACTGATCCATCGGCGAGACGACGACGCGATTGTTCAGCGTCATGCCGCGCAGCCGGAACGGCTGGAACATCGGCACGGTGGGCTTCGTGAGATCGGCATCGAAGCCCTGATGGCGCACATCGCGCGCCACGAGCTTGTCCACTTCGGCGATGAACTCGGGCGCGCGCAGCGCGAGGTTGTCGTAGGTGATCGCCTTGGAGCGCGTCATCAGGCCAAACGCGAAGCGCGTCGGATCCATGTCCCAGAAGCGCCGCAGGTGCTCGAACCAGACCAGCGACACGTCGGCGGAATGCTGGGTCTTCTCGACCTCGAGGCGGCGCTCGGTTGCGTAGTGCGCGAGCGCCCCCTTCACGTCCTTGCCGCCGGTCGCCTGAAGGCATTGAACAGCGCGATCGCGTCTTCCATCGCGAGCTTGGTGCCGGAGCCGATGGAGAAATGCGCGGTCGCCTTGGCGTCGCCGATCAGCACGATGTTGTCGTGCGTCCAGCTTTCGCAGCGGATGGTCGGGAAGCTGCGCCAGAGCGAGCGGTTGATGATGAGCCTGTGGCCGGCGAGTTCCTTGGCGAACACGCCTTCGAGGAAACGCGCGGACGCGGCCTCATCGAGCTTGTCGAGCCCCGCGCGCGCGAACGTCTCAGGGTCGGTCTCCATCACCCAGGTCGATTGCCCGGGCTCGTATTGATAGCAGTGCGCGATGAAGATGCCGTGCTCGGTTTCCTTGAAGAAGAACGTGAAGGCATCGAACGGACGGGTCGAACCCATCCAGGCGAACTTGTTCGGGCGAAGATCGACGCTGGGCTTGAACGCCGCCGCATGCTTTTCGCGGATGCGCGAATTGATGCCGTCCGCCGCCACGACCAGGTCGGCGTCGCTCGCCGTATCGGAATCGTATTCGGTCTGGAATTTCAGCTCGACGCCGAGCGCGCGGGCGCGTTCATGCAAGAGCTTCAACAGTGTCACGCGAGCGCAGCCGCAGAAGCCATTGCCGCCGACGCGATGCACCGTGCCCTTGTGGTGGATCTCGATGTCGTCCCAATAGGCGAAGTTCGCCGTGATCGCCCGGTAGCTTTCGAGGTCGTACTTCTCGAAGGTCTCCAGCGTCTCGTCGGAGAACACGACGCCGAAGCCGAACGTGTCGTCCGCCCGGTTGCGCTCGTAGACGGTGAGCCGCATCTGCGGCCAGGCCTTCTTCGCCAGGATCGCGAAGTACAGCCCGGCCGGACCGCCGCCGATCACGTCGACTTTCATCGGCACCTCCGCAAGGATCGCAGCGCCGAACGGAAAGCCCGATCCCCTTCCGGTTCACCAGCCGGAACAGGCTTCCCTGGCGCCACGCCTACTTCGTGGTCGCGACGCCGGACGGAAAAAACCGGTTCCCACTTTTCCTAGCGTCGCTCCAGAAATTACTTTAAGCTTAAAATAATTTTCGTGCAAGCGGGCTGCGGTGCTTGAAGCCTAGAAATTTGAAGCTTAAAGTAATTTCGCTCCGACGGATTCGGGGCCGCGCAGAGGCGCTTCATGACAATCCTCGACGGGCGGCATGCTCTGGTGACCGGCGGCGGGCGCGGCATCGGCCGGGCCATCGCGGCATCGCTCAGCGGAGCCGGCGCGGCGGTCACGGTGCTGGGGCGGCAGGAAGCCGCGCTCAAGGATGCGGTCAGCGCCGGACACGCCAAGGGTTACGTCGTGGCGGATGTCACCGACGAGAGCGCGGTCAATGCCGCGGTGAAACAGGCCGTCGGAGAACGCGGCCCGATCGATATTCTCATCGCGAATGCCGGCACGGGCGAAAGCACGCCGTTCATGAAGGCGGACGCCGCGCAGTTCCGCCGCATGTTCGACCTCAACGTGATGGGCGTGGTGCACGCGACGCGCGCGGTGCTCGGCGACATGACCAAGCGCGGCTTCGGCCGCATCGTGGTGAATTCCTCGGTCGCAGGGCTGAAGGGCTACGCCTACGTGACGGCGTATTGCGCGGCGAAGCACGCTGTCGTCGGCTTCGTGCGCGCGCTGGCGCAGGAGACGGTGAAGAGCGGCGTCACGGTGAATGCCGTGTGCCCCGGCTACACCGACACCGATCTGGTCGGCGCCGCAATCGACTTCGTCACGTACCAAGACCGGGCGCAGCGAAGAGCAAGCGGTTGCCGACATGCTCAAGGACAAGCCGATCGGCCGGCTGATCACGCCGGAGGAAGTCGCCGCCGCGGTGCTGTTCCTCTGCTCGCCCGGCGCGAGCGCGATCACCGGCACGACGCTCACCGTCGCGGGCGGAGAGATCTGATGGACGATCGCGTCATCCCGCTCGACTCCGAGACCAAGGTCGCCGAGCGTCCGGCCGATCACGAGGCCGAGCTGCGGCTGTGGCTGCGGCTGCTCACCTGCACGACACTGATCGAGGGCGAGGTCCGCCGGCGGCTGCGCGACACCTTCGACGTGACCCTGCCGCGCTTCGACCTGATGGCGCAGCTCGACAAGGCGCCGAACGGAATGACGCTTGGCGAATTATCCCGGCGCATGATGGTATCGAACGGCAACGTGACGGGATTGGCCGAGCGCCTCGTCGAGCAGGGCCTGCTTGACCGCCGCGCCGCGCCGAAGGACCGCCGCGCGCAGATCGTCAGCCTCACGGCGGAAGGCCGCCGCGTGTTCCGCACCATGGCGCGCACGCATGAGGACTGGATCGCGGAGATTTTCGCCGGGCTCGATGCCGGCGAGATCGAGCAGTTGATGACCCTGCTGGCGAAGACCAAGGCATCCGCGCGCAACGCCGAACGGGGTGCCGAATGATCGCGAACCCCGTCACGCTCCCGCTTGTCGGACTACAAGGCGCAGCATGTGCGCCTGACCGTCGACGGCAAGGTCGCGACGTTGACCTGAACCGGCCGGACAAGAAGAACCCGCTCACCTTCGAGAGCTACGCCGAGATCGCGAACATTTTCCGCGCCGCCGCGAAGGACAAGACCGTGAAGGCGTTCGTCATCACCGGCGAAGGCGGAAATTTCTGTTCCGGCGGCGACGTGTTCGAGATCATCGGCCCGCTGGTCGAGATGAACACCGTCGACTTGCTCGAATTCACCCGCATGACCGGCGAGGCCGTGAAGGCGATGCGCCAGTGCCCGCAGCCGATCGTCGCGGCGATCGACGGCGTGTGCGCCGGCGCGGGCGCGATCCTCGCGATGGCGTCGGACCTGCGCTTCGGCACCGCCAAGGCGAAAGTCGCGTTCCTGTTCAATCGCGTCGGGCTCGCGGGCTGCGACATGGGCGCCTGCGCGATCCTGCCGCGCATCATCGGCCAGGGCCGCGCGTCGGAGCTGCTCTACACCGGCCGCGCGATGAGCGGCGAGGAGGCCGAGCGCTGGGGCTTCTTCAACCGGCTCGCGACGCCCGATGCGGTGCTCGCCGAGGCGACCAAGCTCGCGCAGGAATTCGCCGACGGACCGACCTTCGCCAACGCCATGACCAAGCGCATGCTGGAGATGGAATGGGCGATGTCGGTCGAGCAGGCGATCGAGGCGGAGGCGGTCGCGCAGGCGCTGTGCATGGAGACGGAGGATTTCGCGCGCGCATTTCGCGCGTTCGCCGCGAAACAGAAGCCGGTGTTCGAGGGCAACTGATGTCGCTCGCCGAAACGCTTAGTTGGCCGTTCTTCGAGGAGCATCACCGCCGCTTTGCCGATGAGCTTGCGCGCTGGGCCGATGCGACCTTGCCCGGCTTGCCGCATGACGACGTGGATGAGGCGTGCCGCGCCCGCGTCGCGGCACTCGGCAAGGCCGGGTTCTTCAGGGCGTGCGTGCCGGCCGAGTATGGCGGGCTGCATGCGAAACTCGACGTCCGCACGCTGTGCATCGCGCGCGAGATTCTGGCGTTCCGCGACGGGTTGGCGGACTTCGCGGTCGCCATGCAGGGGCTCGGCACCGGCTCGATCTCGCTCTACGGCACGCCGGAACTGAAACAACGCTATCTCCGCCAACGTGCGCGACGGCAAGGCGATCGCGGCCTTCGCGCTGTCCGAGCCGGAGGCCGGCTCCGATGTCGCCGCGATGGCGACCACGGCCACGCCCGACGGCAATGCGCACGTGCGCATCGACGGAACGAAGACCTGGATCTCCAACGGCGGCATTGCCGATCACTACGTGGTGTTCGCCCGCACCGGCGAAGGCCCGGGCGCGAAGGGGCTCTCGGCGTTCATGGTCGATGCCGATACGCCGGGGCTGATTGTCGCGGAGCGCATCGATGTGATTGCGCCGCATCCGCTCGCGACGCTGAAGTTCGACGGCTGCCGCGTTCCGGTGAGCAACCGGCTCGGCGCGGGCGGCGAAGGTTTCAAGGTCGCGATGGCTACGCTCGATATTTTCCGTGCAACGGTCGGCGCCGCCGCGCTCGGCTTTGCGCGCCGTGCGCTGCACGAAACCGTCGAGCATGCGGCAACGCGCAACCTGTTCGGCGCGCCGCTCGGCGAGTTGCAGATGACGCAAGGCGCGATCGCCGACAGCGCGACTGAGGTCGATGCCGCCGCGCTGCTGGTCTATCGCGCTGCCTGGACCAAGGATAAGGGCGCCGCGCGCGTCACGCGCGAAGCCGCGATGGCGAAGATGTTCGCAACCGAGGCGGCACAGCGCGTGATCGACCGCGCCGTGCAACTGCACGGCGGGCGCGGCGTCACCAAGGGCGAGAAGGTCGAGGAGCTTTATCGCGAAATCCGTGCGCTGCGCATCTACGAAGGCGCGACCGAGGTGCAGAAGATCGTCATCGCCAGAGAGGCCTTGAAGAACCGCCCGGCGAAGCCGGCGCTGGCGGCGGAATGATGGAGCACGTCATGATCCGATCGGGACATGTCGATAGTTTCGCGCGGGACAACCTGCCGCCCGGCGAGCAGTGGCCGGAGTTCCGTTTCACGCTTCCGGAGCTGCAGTATCCGGAGCGGCTCAACTGCGTGATTGAGTTCGTCGACAAATGGGTGGCGGGCGGCGGCGGCGACCGCATCGCGATCGTATCACCCTACGAAACATGGACCTACGCGCAGCTTGCCGAGCGCATCAACCGCATTGCCAATGTGCTAACACGCGACCTCGGGCTCGTGCCGGGCAACCGCGTGCTGTTGCGTGCGCCGAATTCGCCAATGGCGATTGCGTGCTATTTGGCGACCATCAAGGCGGGCGGGGTGACGGTCGCCACCATGCCGCTTCTCCGCGCCAAGGAGCTGTCGTACGCGGTAGCGAAAGCCAGAATCAAGCTCGCGCTGTGCGATACACGATTGTTCGACGAGATGGAGAAAACAAGGCCGCTCGCGCGTGAGCTCGAGCGCATCGTTTATTGGGGTGACGGCCAGCTCGAAGATCTGATGGCGCGACCAGGCTATGGGAATTTCACCGCCTGCGACACCGCGAGCGACGACGTCTGCCTGATCGCCTTCACCTCAGGCACAACCGGCGTTCCGAAGGGCACGATGCATTTCCAGCGCGACATGCTGGCGAGCGCCGACAGCTATTCGAAGTACGTGCTGCAGCCGAACCGCGATGACCGTTTCATTGGCTCGGCCCCCCTCGCCTTCACGTTCGGGCTCGGCGGTCATGTACTGTTCCCGTTTCGCATCGGCGCGGCGACGATCCAGCTTGAGAAGGCTCCGCCTGAGGACCTGCTACCGGCGATCGCGAAATATCGCGCCACAATCTGCTTCACGGCGCCGACCGCGTACCGGGTGATGCTGCCCAAGTTGCCCGACCATGACATTTCGTCGCTGCGCAAATGCGTCTCGGCCGGCGAAATGCTCCCGAAGGCGACCTTCGACGCCTGGCACGCGGCGACCGGCATGCGGATTCTCGACGGTATCGGCGCGACCGAGATGATGCATATCTTCATCGGCGCGCCGGAAAGCGAAATCCGCGCCGGATCGACTGGCAAGGCCGTGCCGGGTTACGATGCGAAGGTGATCGACGATGACGGCCGCGAGTGTGCAGCCGGTACCGTGGGTTACCTGGCGGTGCGCGGTCCGACCGGCTGCCGCTATCTCGCAGACAGCAGGCAGCAGAAGTACGTGCAGCACGGCTGGAACGTCACCGGCGACACGTACCTGATGGATGAGGACGGGTACTTCTGGTACCAGGCGCGCTCCGACGACATGATCATTTCGGCCGGCTACAACATTGCGGGCCCCGAGGTCGAATCCGCGCTGCTGCTGCATCCGGCGGTCGCCGAATGCGGCGTGGTCGGTGTCCCGGACGAGGAACGCGGGCAGATCGTCAAGGCCTACGTGGTGCTGCGCGCGGACCACAATGGCGATGCCGCGATGGCGCGCACGCTGCAGGATTACGTGAAGGCGAACATCGCGCCCTACAAGTATCCGCGCGCGGTCGAATTCGTTGCCGACCTGCCGAAGACGCAGACCGGCAAGCTGCAACGCTTCGAGCTGCGCCGACAGGCCGCCGAACAGGCGCAGCGAAAACTCGCCTCGTAGGGATCAACACCATGGCACGGAAACCGACGCTGTTCGTCAAGCCTCCCGAAGACGATGAACTCCCGCGCACCTTGCTGCCGCAGGGCTGGCCGCGCCCGCACGGTTACGCCAACGGCATGACCGCCAAGGGCCGTGTCGTGATCACAGGCGGCGTGGTCGGCTGGGACGTCATGGGCAATTTTCCCGAGACATTCGCCGGTCAGGCGCGGCAGACGTTTTCCAACATCCTGAAAATTCTCGGCGAAGGCGGCGCCGGACCCGAACATCTCGTGCGGCTGACCTGGTACGTGACCGATCTCGACGAGTATCGGGCGAGTCTCAGGGATTTGGGCCGCGCCTATCGCGAGACGATCGGCACATACTATCCCGCGATGGCGGTGGTGCAGGTTGTTGGCCTGGTCGAGAAAGCCGCCAAAATCGAGATCGAGGCCACGGCGGTCGTTCCCGAATAGTGGCCTGATTTTCCCGGTGTGAAAGGCTGGGGCCTTCGTCACCCCATTGATGTTACTCGACCGCGCGGTATGACTGGCAGGCCAGCATGGAGGCCGCCCGCGTGGACCAGTTTGCCGACAAGCACGAGCACCATTTCGAGCCGCGCGTCGAAGACGATGCGCTCCTTCGCGGGCGCGGGCGCTTCGTGGAAGATGCCCCGCAGCCGAACCAGGCCCATGCGGTATTCGTGCGCTCGCCGTATGCGCATGCACGCATCACGGCGATCGGCGTCGAGGCTGCGCGCGCGGCCCCCGGCGTCGTGGCGATCCTGACGCACCGGGAGATGGATGCGGCGGGCGTTGGCTCGACCTCGGTGAATCCGCCACTCGTTGGCCGCGACGGCAAGAAGCTGGTGATGCCGTTCCGTCCCGCGCTTGCGGGCGAGCGCGTGATGTATGCGGGCGAGGCGGTCGCGCTGGTCGTCGCGGAGACGCAGACGCAGGCGCAGGATGCGGCCGAACTTGTCGCGGTTGACTACCAGGAGCTTCCCGCGGTCGCGGATTTGCGCGCCGCAATCGCCGCAGGCGCGCCGCAGCTTCATCCCGACGCGCCCGGCAATATCGCGCTCGACTGGCTCGGCCCGGTCCCGAACGACGAAGCCGGGCTGCGCGCGATCGACGAAGCGTTCGGGCAAGCCGTCCAAGTCGCCAAGGTGTCCGTGCGCAACCAGCGTCTTGTCGTCGCCAGCATGGAGCCGCGCGGCGCGCAGGCGCACTACGATGCTGCAAAGGATTTCTATACGCTGCGCTCCTGCTCGCAGGGCGCCTATCCGCAGCGCGAACAGCTCATCGCCATGATGGGGCTGCCGCGCGAGAAGATGCGCATCATCACCGAGGACGTGGGCGGCGCGTTCGGCGTGAAAACGCTCGCCTATCCGGAGTATCCCGCGCTGCTGGTCGCCGCCAAGCTGACCGGCCGTCCGGTCGCGTGGATGTCGACGCGCTCGGAAGCGTTCCTGAGCGATCAGCATGCGCGCGACACGATCACCGGGATGGAGCTTGCGCTCGATGCGAGAGGCAAGTTCCTGGCGTTGCGCGTCAGGCACATCGCCGCCATGGGCGCCTACATCGGCATTCCGGGCGCGAACATCCAGACCATGAACTTTTCGCGCTGCCTGCCCGGCATGTACGCGATCTCGCGCATCGATGTCGGCGTGCAATGCGTGTTCACCAATACGGTGCCGACCGGGCCCTATCGCGGCGCCGGGCGGCCGGAGGCGAACTACGCGCTGGAGCGGCTGGTGGAAGAAGCCGCGCGTGTCAGCGGCATCGATCCGGTCCGGCTGCGCCGCATGAATCTCATCAAGCCGAAGCAGATCCCGTTCAAGACCGCGGTCGGCACCACCTACGACTCCGGCGATTTCGCGCCGATCCTCGACAAGGCGCTCGCGCTTGCGCACTACGCCGAGTTCAAGAAGCGCCGCCGCGACTCGTTCAGGCGCAGGAAGCTGCGCGGCATCGGCGTCTCTTGCTTTCTCGAACATGCCGGCGCGATGCCGACGGAGAGCGCGTCGCTGCTGTTCGAAGGCAAAACTCTCGTCCTGGGCATCGGCGTGCAGAGTACCGGTCAGGGACACGCCACCGTCTATCCGAGACTGGTCGGCGCGAAGCTCGGCATTCCGGCAACGCAGATCGTGCACCGTCACGGCGACACGAACCTCGACCTGAAGGGATTTCCGTCCGTCGGATCGCGCTCCACGATGACAGTCGGCAGCGCGCTCTATCGCACCGTCGACCTGATGCTGGAAAAGGCGAAGCCAATCGCCGCAGGCATGCTGGAAGCCGCCGACACCGACATTTCGTATCGCGACGGGCATTTCGAAGTGGTCGGCACCGACCGGCGCGTGTCGCTGTTCGAGGTAGCGGCGCAGGCGCAGCAGAACGGCGACAGCCTCGACACCAAGGCGACGGTCGACACGCCGCAGACCTTCCCGAACGGCTGCCACATCGCCGAGGTCGAGATCGATCCGGACACAGGCGTCGTCGAGATCGTCGCCTATGCGGCGGTGGACGATGCGGGCGTCGTGCTCGATCATACGATCGTCGAGGGGCAGTTGGTCGGCGCCCTCGCGCAGGGCATCGGGCAGGCGCTGATGGAGAACGCCGTCTATGACGACGGCAATGGCCAGCTCGTGACCGGCACGTTCATGGATTACGCAATGCCGCGCGCAGTCGACATGCCGCCAATCGTCGATGCCGGGCACAATGTTCCGGCTACGACGAATCCGCTCGGCGTGAAGGGCGTGGGCGAAGCCGGCACCACCGGCTCGCTCGCCGCGATCATGAACGCGATTGCCAATGCGATCCCGGAGGGGCGCGGGGTGAATATCGATATGCCGGCAACACCCGCGAAAGTCTGGCGCGCCTGCAACCCGGGCACGTGAACGATCAGGCGGCAGTCCGCTCCGCGGCGTGAACGAGCGTTGGCCGCCGCGGCGCCTCAACGCCGGCGACTTCGATCGGCGCGACCTCGACGCGATTGCGACCGCGCGCTTTGGCGAGATACAGCGCCTGATCGGCGAGTGTGATCAGCTTGGTGAGATCCTGGCGCGGATCGACGATCACGGAGACACCGACGCTCGCGGTCGCATACAGCGGCTCGCCATCGGCAACGGCAGCCGCTGCGGCGAATGCCTTGCGCAGGCGATCGGCCACCAGATACGCGTTGTCCATACTGGCGTCGGCCAGCACCACGGTGAATTCCTCGCCGCCCAGACGCCCGACGAGATCGGTCTGGCGCAGGCTCGCCCGCGCGGTGTTCGCGAAAATCTGCAAGACCTTATCGCCGACCGCATGCCCGAAGCGGTCATTGATGGACTTGAAGTGATCCAGATCGATCAGCAGCACGGCGATCGGGCGGTCGCGAGCGATCTGCTGTTGCAGCAGCGCCTCGGCGTCAGCCAGGAAGGCGCGGCGATTGAGTAAACCCGTCAGCGGATCGATCATCGCGGCGGTCTTGTGGCGCAACTCGGTGCGCTCCTTCGACATCGCCAGCAGGATGAAAGCGGTCGCGATCGTCATCAGGAAGGCTTCGAGACTAAGCACGCTGATCCACGCGCTCGACAGGATGTTGTCGGTTTCCTTGCCGTGCAGCAGCGCGTTGAGCGGCGTGCGCAGCAGAAACATCGAACCGTGGGCGACAAACAGCACGATGGCGGGCCAGCGCGACACGAGCGGCTCGTTGCGCGCGCGCCAGAACTCATAAGCCGTGAGCCAAGTATAGCCGGCGATGATCATCGCGGAGAGCTGGCCGCGCACCTCCGAGCCCGGTTCGAATCCGGGCCACTGGGACACAACGAGCCACACGCCGGCACCGGCGATCAGCGATCCCGGCAGCGCTGCGCGGCCGTTGAAGACGCGGGCGCCGTTCCAGGTCACGCCGAACGAGGAGAACAGGATCACATTGGGTAGATCGATCGAAATGAGATCCGGTACCGACCCGTACAGACCGTAGAGCATCACCGAGGTGGCGCGCATCAGATGTGCGCTGGCCCACCAGGCGACCGCATGGACGCGCGTGTTCTGCACCCAAACGAGCAGCAGCAGCAGGCCAAGAATCGCCTCAACGTCGATCGTGAGAAGAAAAAGGGTGTTGACCTCGAACGACATTCAAGCCGGCCCAATGGTCCACAAGAAATACGACGCCCACTCCAGAGCACAGAGTTCTTGCTTACTGCGGGCACGCTCTACAAACGATGAAAACCGGAGCGCCGATGCGAACGGCCAAAATTATGGTTAGCACCGCGTTTACGAATTGGGGAAAGCTTGAAACCGGAACGGGTTCGCGCACAACGCGCGGGGCTCATCGCGTCGCGATGGTGCCCGTCAAAAGCGATCGGCGCGTAACGGGCTGAGCCGCCATCGCGCCGATCCACGTCAAACCACGAAAGCTGTCTAGCGGACTTCCTCGGCGGCGCGGACGACCGTCTGCACCTCGCCCGCTTCGGCTGCGATGGCCGCTATCAAATGATCGAGCTTGTGACCGGCGCGCATCGCCTTCGCTGTCATGTAGCGGCGATTGTGCGCGTTGATCGGCGCGTGCAACGGCTTGCGTCCGACGATCTCGATGCCAAGCCCTTTGAGACCGTCGAGCTTCGCGGGATTATTCGTCATGAGATAAATCGACGTGCATCCGAGCTTCTGCAGCATGCGCGCCGCAATGCCGTAGTCACGCTCATCGTCATCGAACCCGAGCGTGGTGTTGGCGTCGACCGTGTCGAGGCCGGCATCCTGCAACGCATAGGCGCGCATCTTGTTGGCGAGCCCGAGACCGCGGCCTTCCTGTTCGAGATACAGAATGACGCCGCCGCCTTCTTCATTCAGGCGCTTGAGCGCGATGCGGAGTTGATCGCCGCAGTCGCAGCGGCTCGAACCGAACACGTCGCCGGTAAGACACGCGGAATGCAGACGCACCGGCACCGGCTTGGAGAAATCTGGCTGGCCGACGATCACGGCGGCGGAGCCGCCGCCAACCGCATCGCGGAACACGACGAAGCGAGTCGAGAGTCCACCCTGAAGCGGGACCTTGGCTTCGCCGGCGATCTCGAGCGAGTGAACGTCTTCGCGGCGGAATTTCATCACCGCCTCGGATGCGACGACAACCAGCGGCGGCTCGATCATTGCGCTCGGCCGGCGAATCGATGTCGGCAACCAGCAGCGCCGGCAGCCGGTGTGCAATCTTGGCAAGTTCGATCGAGGCCGCCGCGCGTTCGTCCGCTGGGCCAACGAGTTCCACGGCTTCATCCGGGTCCGCATCTGCGACGAGCGAAAAGATCGCTTCCGCGCTGGTTCCCTTCGCGATCTTCAGTGCGACGGGGCCGGGTAACTCAACTCCGAGCGCTCGCGCGCGCCGCGCCGTCACGACAAGCCGGGGCGTCGCAGGTGCACAGAGATGTTCGAAGGCATGCAGACGCGCCGCGTCGAGGCCATCGACCGGAAGCGCGAGAAGGAACTTTGCGGGCTGTGAGGAGAAGATGACTGGCCGACCGCTGCGGAACTCCGCGAGTCCGCGCTTGACCAGCACGCGATCCGGTGAACCGAACACCACGCTTCCCGCGTGTCCGTTCCCGTTTTTCGTTTTACTCATGTTGCTTGGAGATTCCATATGATAGGGTGAAAACCGTGAACTACACTGTTATTCCGTCTACTGTTCTTCGGCCTTCAAGGTTCTGCGTATCAGATTAGTGTGGCAGGATGAAGTCCCCGCTCCATGAACGGCCGTTAATCACCGAAGATCATAAGGTTGGTCGCTCGGGTCTTTCCTTTGCTAGTAAAGGCACATGCGAAGACATGACTCATCAGGGCGAGCCCGATGATCCGGCGTGGTAACGCCGAACGCTGGTTTGAGGTTCCAAGCAAATTTCGAACCTCTTCTGACCCCCTGCCCCAGCCCTGGGAAGACAGGTTCGGTCCGCTGCGCCGGAGCGCGGTCGACCACCTGATGGTGGTCGGGCAGATCGGGCAATCGATCGACGGCCGTATCGCGACGGTGACGGGGCACTCCAAATACATCAACGGTCCGGCCGGACTGGCACATCTGCATCGCCTGCGGGCGCTGGTCGACGCGGTTCTGGTGGGCATCGGGACGGCCGTCGCGGACGATCCGCTGCTTACCGTGCGCCGCGTAGCCGGACCGAGCCCCGCGCGGATCGTGCTCGATCCCAAGGGGCGGCTGTCGCCGAACGCCCGGGTATTGGATGACGATGGCATCCGCCGCCTCGTCATCACGGCCGAGGGCGTGCGGCCGAGGTTTGGCTCGGGCGTTGAAATTGTTGAGGTTCCGGCCCCTGGCGGAGAGGTCGCGCCGACGGCGATCCTTGGCGCGCTGGCCGAACGCGGCTTTGCTCGCATCCTCATCGAAGGGGGCGCGCATACGGTGTCACGTTTTATTGCAGCAGGTTGCCTGGACCGGCTGCACGTGATGGTCGCGCCAACCATGCTGGGCTCGGGTCAGGCCGGTATCACGCTCAAGCCGATCCAGACCGCCGACCAGGCGCTGCGCGCGCCCATGCGTGCGCATCTGATCGGCGAGGAAGTGCTGCTCGACTGCGATCTTTCGGCTCAGCGCGTTGCCGTCGGCCGGGCAAAAAAGTCGACGTGACCGACGCGCATGGATGAGCGGCCGGCCGCGATGTGATCGCGCCGGCGGGCGAGCCAGTTGATGATGTCGCCGATCGAGGCCTCGCCGATTTCGCGCGCAGCCACTGCCCATCCGGTGAGCACTTCGGTCTGGATTTCGGCATCCTTCGGCCCGAACACCCAGTCCGACGCGCCCTGTGTGACCGTGTAGCCGATCGCCTCGAAGCCGCTCGGGCGCGGTGGCGGCCGCCTCGGGTCCGAGGGCCGGGCCGAAGCCCTTGTCGCCGCGCTGGTGCTGATTGACCGCGTCGACCACCGCGGAATCGAGCGGATCGGCCGGGTCGAGCGTCGCCAGACCGTCATAGCTGAGCGCCGCATAGACCGGCAGCCGCCGCGCTGCCGTCTCGGTGACCAGCCGGTCGAGCCAGTCGTGCGACACGAGATCGAGCAGCGCCGAGGTGGTGACCAGTTCGACCGGCCCGTCCAGCGCCGCCTCAAGATCGCGGGCGAGATCGACCGGTACGGGCGTCACTGTCAGATCGGGCGGCTTGGCGAGCGTGGCGGCGCGCGCAAGCAGGCTCAGATCGTTGTCGACCAGCCGCCAGCTTTGGCGCTTGGGCAGCCGTTCGGAAACGGCCCGCAGTGTCGATCCAAGCCCGCAGGCGAGGTCGACCGCCGCGATGGACTGTCGCTCCGCCGCCCAGGCGGCGACCGCGTCGAGCACTGCGGCGTTGCGCGCGCGCCTGTCGTAAGGCTCGCGCAGCGTCAGCCAGCCAGACGAGAAACTCATACGACCCTCTCCATCGCGGCTGAGAACAATCTCGCCGAGTCCTGCCAGGTCGGCAGATGCGCGGCGGCAGCGGCAGCACCGGCGGCGAGTTGCGCGCGCTCGCCGGCATTCCCGATCAGGCGGCGCAGCGCGGCGGCAAGCGCCGGGACATCGTCCGGCGGGATCAGGACGCCGGCGGTCGCCGGAACGGTATCGGGGATGGCACCCGCGGTCGTGCCAATCACCGGCAGGCCGTGCGCAATCGCTTCCGCGTAGGCCATCCCGAAGCCCTCGTAGCGCGAAGGCAGCACGAAAACGTCGGAGAAGGCGTAAAGCTCGGCCAAGAGCGCTGCCGGAGCAGCGTCCTCGATCGTGATCCTCGGGGCGAGGCGATGCATTGTTATCGCGGACTTGAGTTTTTCAACGGTTTCAGGCGAACGGCTACAGTCCCCGACGATGGTCAGGCGCCATGGCAGGTCGGTGAGGCCGGCGAGCGCCTCGATCAGCAGGTCGTAGCCCTTGCGCGGTACGACGGCACCGACCGCAAGCAGGGCTACCAAAGTTGATGTGGTGTTTGGCCGCACGAGCGGCGCGCGATCTGTGCCGGGGGGCGCGATGGTCATGCGCTCGGGTGGGACACCATAGTCAGCCTCAAGCGCGCGTGCGGTCGCGGCGCTGTTGGCGATGACGGCGCGCGTGCAGGCAAGCGCCCTGCGCTCGCTCGCGCGCAGTGCCCTGGCCTGATCGGGCGTCACTCCGGTCTCCAGCGCCAGCGGATGATGCACCAGCGCGATCAGCGGATGGGTCTCGCGCAGGCTTTCGGCGGCCTCGGGCATCACGCCGAACGCCAGCCCGTCGATCACGATCGGCCGGCCTTTCGGAACATCGGTCAGGGCGACCTTCGCGGCGGCGAGCGTGAGCGCGGAAGGGTGCGGAAACCCCTCCCCGAGGTTCAAGACCTCCGGCCGCCAGCGAAGCTCGCGCAGTTCGGCGATCATGCGCTTGTCGTAGGCATAGCCGCCGGTCGGAGTGTCGAGATCGCCCGGCACGGCGAAAACGAAATCGCCTTTTACCAAAGGGGCGCCTCGTACCAAGCGCGCGCGTTCGGCGACTCGCCGACCGTCACGCGGATCGCGGAAATTTCCTTCGGCGTGCGGCCCAGCTTGTTGGCTTTCACGGCGGCGGCGAACTGATCGAACACCCAGCGGGTGAGCCATTCGGTCGTGGTGTTGATGCCCTTGAATTCCGGGATCGCGTCGAGGTTCTTGTAGTTCACCTGCTTCAGCGTCGCCTTGAGCACGTCGATGGCGCAACCGATGTCGACCACGATGCCGTTCGGGTCGAGCTTTTCGGACATGAACGCGACCGCGACCGTGAAGGTCGCGCCATGCAGCGCCTGCGCGGGCCCGAAAACCTCGCCCTTGAACGAGTGGGCGATCATGATGTGGTCGGAAACTTCAACGGCGTACACGGGCAGTCCTTTCAGGAATAGCGGATGAGCTGGCACAGCACGCCGCTCGTGGGGTTCAGGATGTCGGGCAGCTTTTTCGGCAGGTCGGCGAATGCGACCGCCGGCGCAATGAGCGTATCGAGTACCGCGTCGTCAAGCAGCCGCAGCGCCTCCTCCAGCCGCCGCTGGTACGTCCAGGTGGCGCGCCGCGAGGGTGCGACGTGCCCGACCTGGCTCGAGATGAGCTTCAGCCGCTGCGAGTGAAACGCGCCGCCAAGCGGCACCCGGATCTCCTTCGCGCCATACCACGAGAGCTCCAGCACGGTCGCCTCGAAGGCGGCGAGCCGGAGTGCCGTCGCGAGCCCGGCCTCCGAGGCGCTGGTGTGAAAGACGAGATCGCAGTTTGCCGGAGCGGCATCCGGGGTCGCAAATGCTGCGCCAAACCTTTGCGCCACGGCGGCCCGCGACGGCTCGATATCGACCACCGTGACGGTCTTGCCGGGCATCGCGGCGCAAAGCCGTGCGACCAGCAGACCCAGAACCCCGGCGCCGACCACGGCGATCCGGCTTGCCCGTTCGGCGTCGCCGTCCCATGTGGCATTGAGCGCGGTTTCCATGTTGGCGGCGAGCACGGCGCGTTCCGGCGGCAGGCCGCCGGGAGCAGCGCGATATTTTTGGCGGGAAGGTTAAACACGGTCTGGTGCGGATAAAGCGCGAAACACAGGCGGCCTTTTGTATCCGCCGGACCATCCTCTACACGGCCCACCATCGCGTAGCCATATTTAACGGGAAAAGGAAACGCTCCGCCCATGAATGGCGCAGGCATGCGGTCGTATTCACTTTCCGGGACAAGCCCCGAAAACACCAGTCGCTCGGTCCCCCGGCTGAGCGCGCTATGCGTCGCGCGCACGCGGACCTCGCCGGCCCCAAGCGGCGCAAGGGGCTCAGCGCGGATTTCGGCCTTGCCCGGGCCGACATACCAGAGCGCCTGCGCCTGTTCCGAGCTTCCAGCCACCACCTAGCCCCGATTGGACTTCCAAACCGCGCCCGCTATACCCGCTGCGGCCCGGAAAAGCACCCCGACCCCCAATGACCGAAAGCACGCTTCCCGACTACGCAGTCCCTGCGCAGGCCGATCCGCTCACCGGGCGGCGCGTGTTCTTCACCCTGATCGTCGCCGCCTCGATGATCGGGCTGGTCTGGCTGTTGTCCTTTGCGCTGACGGCCGGCGGCTTCGGGGTGATCGACTTCATCCTGGTGGTGCTGTTCGCCATCACGCTGCCGTGGTCCGTCATCGGCTTCTGGAACGCCACCATCGGGCTGTTCATCATGCGCTCCGCCAACCCGGTCGCGGCCGTAACGCCGGTTTCGGCGCGCGTCACGGGCGACGAGCCGATCACGGCGAAGACCGCGATCCTGTGGTGCGTGCGCAACGAGGACACCGAGCGCGTCATCCGCAATATCGAGCCGATGATGGAAGGGATCGCGGCATCGAACGCCGCGGCACAATTCCACGTCTTCATCCTGAGCGACACCAACTATCCGGAGATTGCCGTCCTCGAGGAGCCGCGTTTCGCCGCGCTGAAGGCGAAGTGGCAAGGGCAGCTCGAACTCACTTACCGGCGGCGCACCGACAACACCGGCTTCAAGGCCGGCAACGTCTTCGATTTCTGCAACCGCTGGGGCGCGGACTACGATCTTGCGGTCACGCTCGATGCGGACTCGTTCCAGACCGCGGAATCGATCCTGCGCATGGTGCGTATCATGCAGGTCGAGCCAAAACTGGGAATCCTGCAGAGCCTCGTGGTCGGCATGCCGTCGAGCAGCGCGTTCGCGCGCGTGTTCCAGTTCGGCATGCGGCTCGGCATGCGCTCCTACACGCTCGGCAGTGCGTGGTGGCAGGGCGACTGCGGCCCGTATTGGGGCCATAACGCGGTCATTCGCCTAGCCCCTTCATCGCGCATTGCCACATCCCGCCGCGCCCGGATGGCACGCATATTCTGTCCCACGACCAGATCGAGGCCGTGCTGATGCGGCGCGCCGGATTTGAGGTGCGCGTGCTGCCGGAGGAAGGCGCGAGCTGGGAGGAGAACCCGCCGACGCTGCTCGAATTCATCCGCCGCGATCTGCGCTGGGCGCAAGGCAACATGCAGTACTGGCCGTACCTCGTGATGCGGGGGCTGCGCCCCGTGAGCCGCTATCAGATCGCGTTCGCGATGCTGATGTTCCTGGGCTCGCCCGCGTGGATCGGGCTGCTGGTGCTCGGCTCGTTGGCGGTTGCCAGCCAAGGCGCGGCGAATTTCATCCGGCCCGACGCCGGCATGGCGCTGTTCGTCATCACGCTGATCATGTGGTTCGCGCCGAAGATCGCGACCGTGCTCGACGTGCTGTCGCGGCCGGCGCTGCGGCGCTCGTTCGGCGGCGCCGCGCGCTTCGTCGCCTCACGATCACCGAAACGATCTTCTTCCTGATGCTGTCGCCGATCATGTGGGTCGGCCACACGATGTTCCTTGGCGGTCTCCTGCTCGGCCGCCGCCTCGGATGGGGCGGGCAGGCGCGCGACGACCATTCGGTGCCGTGGAGCGATGCCGCAAAGCAGCTCTGGCCGCACACGCTCGCCGGCTGGTTCCCGATCATCGTGCTCGCCTTCACGGTGCCGGCCGCGATCCCCTATGCGTTGTTCATCGCCGCCGGGCCGGCGCTCTCAATTCCGCTCGCCGTCATCAGCTCGTGGCCTTCGGTTGGCCGCCTGCTGATGCGCGCCGGCCTCGGCGCGCTGCCGGAGGAGAATGCGCCGCCCCCAGCCTTGCGCAGGCTCGCGCTGCCGGCGATCGAAGCCGCGGCGCTGCGGACGCACTGATGTCCGACGACGACCGCACGCGGCGCGGCATCGAACGGTCGCTGCGCATCTACTATGACGATCAGCGCGACATCGCGGCGATGGACGCGCTCTATGCGCGGTTCGTGAAGCCGGGCGATCTTGTGTTCGATGTCGGCTCGCATGTCGGCGACCGCATCGCGGCATTCCGGCGGCTCGGCGCGCGCGTGGTTGCGTGCGAGCCCAATCCATCGCTGGTGCCGACGCTACGCCGGCTCTACGGCGACGACGAGATGGTGACGCTCGAGCCGGTCGCGGTCGGCGCTGCGGCGGGCGAGATCGAAATGCGGATCAACACCGACAATCCGACGGTTTCGACCGCATCCACCGATTTCGTCAAAGCCTCGCAAGGCGCCGCCGGCTGGGAAGGCCAGCACTGGGACAAGAGCATCAGCGTGCCGATGACCACGCTCGACGCGCTGATCGCGCGCCACGGCGTGCCGGCGTTCGTGAAAATCGACGTGGAGGGCTTCGAGGCGGAGGCGCTCGCCGGGCTAACGCAGCCGGTTTCCGCGCTGTCGTTCGAATTTACCACGATCCAGCGCGACGTCGCGCATGCCTGCATCGCGCGCTGTCAGGCGCTGGGCTACGTCCGCTACAATGCGGCGTTGGGCGAGAGCCAGACGCTGGTGCATGATGATGGCAAAGCGCGGAGGCGATCGGCCGCTGGCTCGACGGTCTGCCGATGGAGGCGAATTCCGGGGATGTGTATGCGATGCGTTAGTTTTGCTGCCTTCGCGCTGCTGTTCGCGAGCGGCGCATTCGCCGCCGACGATCTTTCGGTCGACGTGCAGAACGCGAGCGAGCCGACGCTCTGCGCCGAGAAAGACAACGTCTATCTCAAGCTCACTTCGCCGGAGGTGCGCCGCTTCACCATCGAGGCGGTGCACCCGAATTACATCGGCACCATCGTGGTCGACCGTTCGGCGTTCGACCTGCACAACTGTCCCGGACTTGCGGCTGCGCCGTTCATCACCGAGAAGCCGAGGCGCGTCACGATCTTCGAGACGCCCGACCTGCAGCTCGTCGGCCTGACCATTCCGAATTTCTGGCGCAAGAACATCGTGCCGGTGCGCGTCGGCGACCGCATCGAGACCGGCGTGCAGTTGCTACAGCTCTGGGTGCGCGCGCAGGACCGCGCCGAGGAAGTGCTCGTGCTCTATCCGCAGGACGGCTATTGGCGCGCGCGCCCGCTGCCGCCCGCGAACCTGAAATGGAGCGCCTACGGATCGTCGTTCTTGTTCGGGCCGATCGAGTTCAAGGAACGGCCATTCGTCGATATCCGTGAGGTGGTGTTCGATCCGAACACCAGGACGTTCCGGCTCGCGTTCACGCGCGGCGGCAGCGCGACGCTGCGGCTGGAAACACTCGACATCGACAAGCAGGTGCTCGACGTGACGTTGGACGCGCCGGTCGGCGACCTGCCGTTCGCGGCGCTGCGCTCGATGTTCGTCACCGAGATCAACAACGACGTGGCGCAGCTCGGCTGGCGCCTCAAAGGCGCGCAGAGCTGGGAGCGCAGCGGCATCATGGACTTCAAGCGCGCGAGCGCGGTCGAAGTGTGGGCCGGCCGGCTCGTGCCGTCGCGCCACAACACCAGCGCGCCGGACATGGTGTTCCGGGATTTCAGGGGCCGCTGAGCTTTTCGCGCAGTTCTCCGCCACGCGCCGCGCAGCGGCTCGAACGTGAACCGCACCGTGTGCTTTCCGGGCTGCACCGCGACGGCGCGGAAGATCACGTTGGCGCGCAGGATTTCGTGTTCACGCCCGTTGACCGTCGCGCGCCACCACGGATGCCAGACATCGTTGAGCACCAGCAGACTGTCGGACTGCGCATCGACCTCGACGATGACTTCGGTGTTGGCGTAGCGGACGAGGCGCGCGCTTCCCACCATTGGGGCAGCCGACCGTGACAACGCGCGAGAGTCCTTCTCCAGAAGCACGGTTTGGGTCGGGTCGATCCCCGGCGGCCACCCCTCGCGTCATCAACTTGGCGAAGTTGGCGACCTGCCAGCCGCCGACCAGCATCACGCGCGGCAGCGCGCGCGGGTTCTCGTAGACATAGGCATCCTCGGTGCGCGCGACGAAATTCAGGTCGCCGGGCTTGAGCGTCTTGTCGATCTGCTCCACCGGCACGCCGGTCGCGATCAGCCGCACGCCGAACAGGTCGGCGAAGGTCGAGCGCTAGGACGGATAGAGGGCCGAGAACGGCCGCTGCCCCGGCGCCGCGACCGTGTCGCCGACTTTCGTTGCTTCATAGAAATCCCTCAGCCGCAGCGGATTGTGCCCGAACACGTGCTCGCAGCCGTGGATCATGCAGATGTTCGGCCAGTGATAGCCGATGCCGATCAGTTCGACGCGGTCGCGATGGTTTTCCGCCTGCGCGGCGAGGCGCTGTTTGATCAGCGCGACGGTTTCGTTCCGCGTGTCGGGGCGCAGCGCGTCGTAGACGGCCGGCGGAAGGCCGGTCAATTCATGCGGCGCGTTGTTCCAGGCGAGATCGGCCGTGGTGAACGCGACGAGCAGGATCGTGGCCGATACCGGCGCGCCGGCATTGAGCCGCCGGGCCAGGAACAGCGCGAGGATTGCTCCGGCGATACAAATAAGTCCCGTGACGATCGGGTTTGAGCGCGACACTCAGGCCGACGGTCGTGGCGGAAAGCCAGATCGTGAGCGCGAGAATGCCAAGCGCGAGACCGATTTCGACGCACGCGCTGAATCCGGCTCGCCAGCGGGAGTCCCGTCAGCACGCGATGCACCAGATAGCCCGCCATGATGGCGACGAGCGCGCCGAACACGAAGGTCGCGTCGGCCGGACGGCGGAACAGCTTCACGCCCGGCATCAGTTCGTACATCGCGCGGAACACCGGCGTGTACCAGCCGAACATGAAGAAGGCGATCAACACCGCCGCAATCGTGAAGAAGCGGATTTCGCGCGACCACAGGAGACCGCGCGTCAGGCCGATAGACAAGAACGACCGGCACCAGCGCGCCCGCGTAGAGCAGGCCCATGTTCTGCGCGAGGAAGAGGTCGGCCATGCCGAAGCGCTCGTTCCAGGCAAAGCCGCCCGCGCCCCAGAAATCGACCTTGCGGTCCATCGCGCCGAACAGATCGGGGAATATCAGCGAGAGCAGATGCGTGTAGTGCAGCGAGCCGCGCCCGGCCTCGATGTAGCTGAATTCCGGGCCGGTTCGAGCGCAGCGCCAGCAGTTCGGTGAGCAGCACCGGCAGCGCAACGATGATCAGCCCCGCGATGCCGCCCGCGATGAGCGGCACGATGCTCGCGCGCACGCGCGCGCGCCAGCCTGCGCCGCACCAGTGCGCGAGGACAAATCCGGCAAGAACGTAGACTTCGAGCAGCGCGACCTGATCGCGGCCGAGCACGATCAGCGCAGCGGCGGCGCCCGCGAGCGCGCCCCAGCGCCACGATGAGCGATCGAGCGCGCGCGACAGCAGAAACAACGCGACCGGCAGCCAGGCGAGGCTGATGACCTGCCCGGTGTGCTGCAGGCGCGCGCTCGCGGCGCCGCCGAATGCGAACGCGAGCGCAGCAACCAGCGCGCCCGCCGCATGCCAGCCGCGATCGCGGAAATACAGGATGATCCCGAGCCCGCCGATGAAGAGATACGCGAAGGTCATGGCGTCGATTGGCGCGAAAGCCCGGCGCCGGGCTCGCGAGCGCCAGCAGCACATGCAGCGGCGAGGTGAGCATCGATTGCGGGTCGGCGATGTTGGGCCAGCCGGCGAACACGTTCGGCGTCCAGAACGCCGACTTCTCCGCTCGCGAATGCGCGCGCCATGAACGCGACCGGCGGGAAGAAGGTCGACTTGGCGTCGTAAGGCACCGTCACGGCGCCCGAGAGCCAGGGCCACGCCGGCACCAGGAAGGCGAGCGCGAAAATCGCGATGACGAGGAGGAGTTGCCGGCGCGTCATCGTTCAGATCGCCACGCGGGTCGCGTCATATTCGAAAATCCAGTCGTAGCGCTGCTTGACCGTCGCTTCGCTCCACTGCGCATCCACATAGGCCTTCGCACCAACCGCATCCGCGAGCGCCGGATTGTGGAAGCGCTTCGCCATGTCGTTTGCACCACGCACCAGTTTACCAGTCCGCTCCACGCGCGCCGCATCGTAGCGCGCGAGCGCGGTTTCGGCGTCGTCGTATGCGGCAAGGCAACGCGCCAGCACTATGCCGTCCTCGATCGCCATGTTGGCGCCCTGCGCCAGCATCGGCAATGTCGGGTGCGCGGCGTCGCCGAGCAACGTCGCGCGCCCGTACGAGAAGCGCGTCAGCGGCGTGCGGCCGAGCAGCGCCCATTTGTACGGCTGGGCGATATTGCGGATGATCGCGTGGATGTCCTCGTGCCAGCCCGGGAAATCCGCGGCGCATTCCTCGTGGCTGCCTTTCTCGGTCCAGGACTCCACGCGCCAGTCGCGCTCCACGATGCCGACGAAGTTGAAGATCTCGCCACGGCGCAGCTGATAGTTGATGACGTGGCCGCCCGGCCCGACCCAATTCACACCGACATTGCGCCGCATGTGCGGCGGCAGTTTCTCGACCGGCACCAGCCCGCGCCACGCCATGCAGCCGGTGAACTCGGGCTTGTCGTCGCCGACGAGACGATTGCGGATGCGCGAATGCACACCGTCGGCGCCGATCAGCGCATCGCCGGCGATACGCTCGCCATTGGCGAGATGCAGCGTGACGGCGCTATCGTCGCTCTCGAAGCCCGCGCAACGCGCGTTGAGGCGGATCGCATCGGGCTTCAGGGCGCGCACCGCCATCGATCAGCACGCCGTGCAGATCGGCACGGTGGATCATGAAGTATGGCGCGCCGTAGCGCGCGACCAACTCGGCGCCGAGATCGAACAGCTTCCAGCGTCTCGCCGGTATTCCACAGCCGGATCTCCTTGGCGGAAGGGACGCACCACACCCGGCGGATCGCATCCTCAAGTCCGAGCGCGAACAGCACGCGCGCGCCGTTCGCCGAAATCTGCACGCCCGCGCCAAGCTCTGCGAGCCGGGGCGCCTGCTCGTAGACTTCGACGTCATGCCCGTCGCGCATGAGCGCGAGCGCGGCCGTCAGCCCGCCAATGCCCGCGCCGACAATCAGGATGCGCAATGTGTCAACCCCGGTGAACTCGGTCGCCGCCTCGCGCGTATCATAGATGACGAGGAAATGCCCATGCCCGATCCCATGATCCCGCGCGAGCGCGCCGACTATTCGGCGATCGTCGACCGGCCGCCGCTCAAGCTGCCGGGCGGCGCGCGCATCGTGTTCTGGACCATCGTCAATCTCGAAGTGTGGGACAT
Organism: uncultured Alphaproteobacteria bacterium; assembly: GCA_963800695.1. Lineage (GTDB taxonomy): Bacteria > Pseudomonadota > Alphaproteobacteria > Rhizobiales > Xanthobacteraceae > PALSA-894. The sequence goes on from CAWDCA010000002.1 coordinate 406,213, forward strand.
CGGCAAGCCGATGGCGCGCCAGGTGCTGCCCGCTCCGACCGGCGTGCCGATGCTGCCGGACGTGCCGAACTGGAGCTGGCACGAATACGGCATGCGGGTCGGCGTGTGGCGCTTCTTCGACCTGTTCGCCCGGCTCGAACATCAAGCCCACGCTCTCGATCAACGCGCGCGTCTGCGAGGACTATGGGCGCGTCGCGCAGCAGGCGAAGGACGCCGGCTGGGAGTTCATGGGCCATTCCTACGAGCAGGGGCCGATCCACAAGGAGCCGGACCAGGCCGCGATGATCGCGCGCTCGATGGGCATTCTGGAGACATTCACCGGCAAGCGGCCGGTCGGCTGGCTCGGGCCCGGCCTGACGCAGACCTACGAGACGCCGGAGTTGCTCGCGGCGGCGGGCGTCAAATACATCGGCGACTGGGTCTACGACGACGAGCCGACCGTGATTCGTACCGCGAAGGGCCCGCTCACCACGCTGCCGTATTCGGTCGAGCTGAACGACATTCCAATGATGCTGGTGCAGCACCACGAGAGCGATTATTTGCTCAAGCGCACCATCGACCAGTTCGACCGGCTGTATGCGGAAGGCGCGAGCCGCGCGAAAATCTGTTCGCTCGCGATCCATCCCTACATCTCGGGCCAGCCGCACCGCATCAAGTATCTCGAACAAATCTACGAGCATGTGGCGCGCCATGACGGCGTGCTGCACTGGAACGGCGAGCAGATTTTGGACTGGTATCAGACGCAGACCGGCGCCACGAAGAAAGCTGCGGAGTAGGATGATCGAGCACTGTTGGAGCGGCACGCTCGGTCTGTTCCCCTCCCCCCTTGCGGGGGAGGGTTAGGGAGGGGGTCGGGAGATGAGGCACACGCATCGCATAGCCGCATGACCCCCACCCCCAACCCCTCCCCGCAAGGGGGAGGGGAGCACACCGAGTTCGCTGCGGGTTCGGTGCGACACAACATCCTTTCACCGAGTATGCCTCATGAACGACACCGCCAAGCGCCCCTCCGCCGGCATGCTGCCGACCGAACGCATTGCGTATTCGCCGATCGCCGGACGCGCGCCGCTGAAACTGCCGGGGGCGGCTCGCATGGTGGTGTGGTGCATCGTCAACGTGGAGGAGTGGGACATCCTGTCGCCGATGCCGCGCACGGTGCTCACGCCACCTGCCGGTGGTGCGCCCTCGCCCGACATTCCGAACTGGGCCTGGCACGAATACGGCAACCGCGTCGGCTTCTGGCGCATGCTGAAGGTATTCGACGAATTCCACGTGCCGGCGACGCTCGCGATCAACGGCTCGGCGATTGCCGCCTATCCGCAGATCGTCGCGGCCGCGAATGCGCGCAAATGGGAGTTCATCGGTCACGGCTTCACCCAGCGCAACATGCAGAAGGTCGAGGACGAGCGCGCCGACATCCGCCGCACGCGCGAAGTGATCACGCAAGGCCGCCGGCAAGCCGCCGCGCGGCTGGCTCGGTCCCGGCCTCACCGAAACATGGGAGACGCCGGACCTGCTGGTGGAGGAAGGCTACGACTACGTCTGCGACTGGGTGCTCGACGATCAGCCGGTGTGGCTGAAGACGCGCGGCAAGCCGATCCTCAACGTGCCCTATACGCAGGAATGCAACGACGTCGCCATGATGCTGATCCAGCATCACAAGGCGTCGGAATATTTCGATCGCGCGCGCGACCAGTTCGAACAGATCTATGCCGATGCCGCGGACGGCGCGCGCGTGATGGCGCTGGTGCAGCACCCCTACATCCTCGGCGCGGCGCACCGGCTGAAATATTTCCGGCAGGTGATCGAGATGATTGCGGCGAAGAAAGATGTCGTGTTCTGGACCGGAAGCCAGATTGCGGATTGGTATGTGAACGAGACGATGGCCTGAAGCGTCCGATCAGCTCCGCTCGCCCTCGGGCGGCGCATCGCTGCTTTCGGGCGGAAGCCCGTCCGCTTCGCGCTCGGCCTTGCGTCTTTCCGACCGCTCGCGCAGCTTTTCGAGCTTCTCCTCCTGGCGCGATTTCGCCGAACGGTCGCGATCGTTGCGCTGCTGGCGGTAGTTCGGTCTGAAGGCCATTGTGGTACTCCTGAGGCTCGCGGCGCCCGTTGCGCACAGCTTACGCCTTTTGAACCGGCTTTAGCCAACGCTGCGCCGCAAGCGCGTCAGAACGCGACGTTGAGCCCCGCCTGTCCGCCATAGCGGACGATTCGGTCCTGCCCGACCTGGCCGGTCACCGAGAGCAGGCCCGTCACGCCGCTGCCGAGCGCGATCTGCGTACCGGCGGTGCCGCTGCCCCAGTCCTTGCCGGTCTCGATCGCGGGCAGCGAATAGCTCGGCGCGACTGTGGTGGTGAGCGCCGTGACAATCTGCCGTTCGGTGTTGGCGAACTCGTGATTCCACAACAGCCGCACGAACGGCCGGAACATGCCGGCGTCGAAGGCCACGCGATAACCGAACGAACCGATCGCGGAGTCGCGCGTCTGGTCGGCGAACGACAGGCTGGTGAAACTCCCCGTCTCGGTGAAGCCGCCGACGCGAATGCGCTGGAGCAGGATTCCGACTACCGGCCCGTGCGTCCACGGCCCGTTGATCATGTCGAAGCCGCCGGTCGCGGCGAGCGACCAGTTGGTACCGCTGGTCGAGCCGGCATTCGGTTGAATCGTGATGCCGATCGGCACGAGGCGGTTGATGTCGTACTTCAGCGAGCCGTAGGTGCCGATGAGATCGAGCCAGAAGCCGTTCTGCGTGAAGCCGGCGTAAAGGCTCGCGGTGTATTCGTCCTGCTTGAAGGTGCCCCCCGTGTCGAAGCCCGGCTTCTTGGTGTCGAACGAGAACGCCGCACCGACAAGGATGCTCGGCATGAAGCGATAGTCGAAGCCGGCAGCGATCTGCGCCGGCGTGCTGGTCTCGCTCGCGAAGCCCGGACCGTTGTTGACCTTCAGGCTCGACACGTCGCCGCTCACCCAGCCGTTGAAGCCGAGCGGCCCGCGCACGCGGCGCGAGATTGCGATCTGGTCGCCGATGGTCGCGGCCAATCCTTCGCGGATCTTCACGGGATTTTCCGCGAGCAGCGATATCTGCGAGGGCGCATATACGAGGCTCGCGTAGTAGTCGCCATAGACCCGCTGGCCGACCGCGGCGAAATGCTGGTCGTCGGCGAACAGATGTGTCAGCGCGGCGTCGTTCGAGACGAGATTGGCGGTCGTCGCGTTCGGCGTGGTCGACGGCGTGCAGATCAGGCCCCACGCGCTGTTGGAGCCGGGCGGCGACTGGCAGGCCGAGGCCGTGCCCGGCCCGGGCGTGCCGTTCGCCGTAAACGTGATGCCGAACGCGGCCGGGTTGTTCCCAAGCACCGCGCGGATCGTATTGCTGTCGGCCGGGATGAAGTTCACGCCCGCCGCCGCGAGCCCGCCCCAGAGCGCCGTGTTGTAGAGCGCGCGCAGCGCACGCGTATTGGCGTTGCCGAAGTCCTCGTTGAGGTTCGGCACGATGACGTAGCGCGCGCCGCTCGAAGAGAGTTTTGCGATGGCGGCGACGAGATCGTTCGCCGCAGTCGTCACGTAGGCGTTGCGCTGCGGAGCGGGCAGATTGTCGAGTGCGAACGCGACGTCGTTGCCGCCCGACGAGATGAGATAGAGCGCGTTTCGATCGGCTTGGCCGTAGGTCGAAAGATAATTGTTGATCTGCGTCGCCGTCGGCACCGCGCCAAGGAAGAGCCCGTCGCCCGGCTGGTTCACCTGGGAGTCGCGCGCGCCGCTCGTTGCGTAGTTGGTGCCGCCGGGCGTGTTGGCGGGATTGGCCGAAAGGCCGAAGTGCATCGCCAGCACTTCGGAGTTCATCAGACCCGGGCCGCCGGGCTTCGCCTGGCCGCCCATCGCAATGGCCGCCGCGATGCGCGCGTCGAATCCCGCCGTACCGCTGGTGGAATTGGCGTACCAGCCGCTATCGATCGAGGAGTCGCCAAAGCCAAAGAATTTGGTGAGCGATTGCGCGGACGCGGGCGCGCTGAACGCGATCAGGCCGAGGGCGATGACGCTTGTGACGGTGATGGACTTCATGGAATTCGCCCCGAACCTGCCTTCGAATCATATGGGATTCCGCGCCCGGCGCTGTTGCCGTACGGTAACAGCGCACCGAAAACGCCGGACCTCGGCCGGAATTCAGCGGCGCGCAGCGAGGCGCATCCGCCTCGTGTGCATTTGTTTTTCGGGTCTTCCGCTAACGCCCTGCATGGCCTAAGCCCTGCGGCAACTCTCCCCCCATCCGCATCAGGCCCACCCGTCCGCATGATCCGTCTCGACAGCATCTCGAAACAAAACGGCCACCAGATCGTCTTCATCGAAGCTTCGGCGACGCTGCAGAAGGGCGAGAAGGCGGGCCTCGTCGGGCCGAACGGGTCCGGCAAGACGACGCTGTTCCGCCTGATCACGGGCGAGGAGTAGCCCGACGAGGGCCAGGTGGCGGTCGATCGCGGCATCACCATCGGATATTTCAGCCAGGACGTCGGCGAGATGTCCGGGCACAGCGCGGTCGCCGAGGTGATGGAGGGCGCGGGGCCGGTCGCCGAGGTGGCGGCCGAGTTGCACAAGCTGGAAGCCGCGATGGCGGACCCGGCCCGGGCGCACGAGATGGAGAGCATCATCGCGCACTACGGCGAGGTGCAGCACCGTTTCGAGGAACTGGACGGCTACGCGCTGGAGGGGCGCGCGCGCGAAGTGCTCTCCGGCTTGAGCTTCACCCAGGAGATGATGGACGGCGACGTGGGTGCGCTCTCCGGCGGCTGGAAGATGCGCGTGGCGCTGGCGCGCATTCTGCTGATGCGTCCCGACGTGATGCTGCTCGACGAGCCGAGCAACCATCTCGATCTGGAAAGCCTGATCTGGCTGGAGCATTTCCTGAAAGGATACGAGGGCGCGCTGATGATGACCTCGCACGACCGCGAGTTCATGAACCGCATCGTCACCAAGGTGGTGGAGATCGACGGCGGCGCGCTGACGAGCTATTCGGGCAACTACGAATTCTACGAGCAGCAGCGCGCGCTCGGCGAGAAGCAGCAGCAGGCGCAGTTCGAGCGCCAGCAGGCGATGCTCGCCAAGGAGATCAAGTTCATCGAGCGGTTCAAGGCGCGCGCCTCTCACGCGGCACAAGTGCAGAGCCGGGTGAAGAAGCTGGACAAGATCGAACGCGTCGAGCCGCCGAAGCGCCGCCAGACCCTGTCGTTCGAATTCGCGCCGGCGCCGCGCTCGGGCGAGGACGTCGTGAGCCTGAAGAACGTGCAACAAAGGTTACGGCAGCCGAAAGATCTACCAGGGGCTGGACTTCGCGGTGCGCCGCCGCGAGCGCTGGTGCGTCATGGGCATCAACGGCGCGGGCAAGTCCACGCTGCTCAAGCTGGTGGCGGGCTCGACCGAGCCGGACGACGGCACGGTCGCGCTCGGCGGCAGCGTGAAGATGGGCTACTTCGCGCAGCACACCATGGACCTGCTCGACGGCGAGCGCACGGTGTTGCAGTCGCTGGAGGATTCGTTCCCGCAGGCCGGACAGGGGAGCTTGCGCTCGCTCGCGGGCTGCTTCGGCTTTTCCGGCGACGACATCGAGAAGAGATGCCGCGTGCTGTCGGGCGGCGAGAAGGCACGGCTGGTGATGGCAAAGATGCTGTTCGATCCGCCGAACTTCCTGGTGCTCGACGAGCCGACGAACCATCTCGACATGGCGACCAAGGAGATGCTGATCGATGCGCTCTCGCGCTACGAGGGCGCGATGCTGCTCGTCTCGCACGACCGGCATTTTCTCGCCGCGCTGTCGAACCGGGTGCTGGAGCTCACGCCGGAGGGCGTTCACCAATACGGCGGCGGCTACACGGAGTATGTGGCGCGCACCGGCCACGAGGCGCCGGGGCTGCACGAGTGAGGCGACGCGTCACGCCGCCGGCGAGGTTCTCTTGTCCGGTGGGCGTTTCAGCGATCTTGCGATCGTTTCGATCAATCCGCGGCTCGCGAGAGCGGTCACGACCGCAAGCGCCTGCTTGGCCTCGGGATCGGTCTGCGCATCACGCGCCGCCTCAAGCACGCGGACCGTCGCACTCAGCGGCGCATATACCGGCAGATCGATGGTCACAGTGACCTTCTCCATCGTCCACCCCTTTACAACTCGACCGGGCCAGAAAGGCGGACGGAGACGGCAATACGAAGGCGCGCGGCGCGGGAGGCTGTGGACAAGTGACGTTCTGCAAAGGACGACGCGTTCGACCGGCCGATCCATCGCCGTCACCGACACCCGGGCAAGCGCGGGCAGCCGCGCGCGACATCGCCCGCGCCATCAACGTGGGCGTGAGGGACGCCGGGACAAACTGATCATGATTGTGCTAGAGTTTCCGGCGGAAAACGGGGAGCACATCATGCGACGCCGACTTTTCCTCACCGGCGCGGCGAGTTTGCTTGCCGCCGGACCCGGCGGCCGGGCGATTGCGGCACCGAAACAGCAAAAGCTGCCGCCCGTTTTCAGCCAACCTGACACTCCTGAACTGTATCGCCTCATCTTCGAAAACGCCGTCAAGAAACACAAATTCAAGACTGCCGTTCTCGTGATCCGCCGCGAGGGGCGCACGGTCGCGAAGCATGGCCACAACAAGCACCCGGACAGTCAATCTTTCGTCGCCAGCATGTCGAAGCCGATCACCGCGGTCGCGATCGCGACGCTGATCCAGAACGGCAAGCTCCAGTTCACGACGCCGATGAAGGAGGTGCTTGCCGACTTCTTCAAGAAGCACGGTCTGCCACTCGACAAGCGATTCATGGACGTCACGGTCGAGCAACTTCTCACCCACCGTTCCGGATTGAGCGGCAATAACGACAAGAAGGGCGATCCGACGCACGCAATCCGGGCCGCTCGCTACAAAAATGGCAAGGGCCACCTCGATGTGCCGCAGGAGGTTCTCGCGGAGCTTCTCAAATTCCCGCTGATCCGCCATCCCGGCCACGGGCAGGCTTACGGAAGCGGCAACTATATGGCGCTCGCCACCGTGATCGAGCAGGTCGCCGACACATCCTACGAGCGCTATTGCCGCGCGGCGGTATTCGACAAGCTCGGCTTGCAGGGAAACCTCCACCCGCAGTGGAGGGTACTTGGCGGGGCCGGCGGATGGTTCGTGAACGGCGACAACTATCTCCGTTTCCTCGACGTGTTCGACCGAAACGCCGGCTTCCTCGCGAACGGGGTGAAGGACTGGATCGATGCGGCCCGGACCAAATGGGGCCCCGCGCAAAATCCCTGGTTCAGTCTTGCCGTGAACACATGGGTCGACGGCGGAGGCTGGCGCGTCCGGCACGGCGGCGGCCTCAATTCAAAGGGTAAGGACGCCGACGGGAAGCCGATCACCGCCGAGATCGAGTCGTACGGCAGGCGCAGGGCGGATGGAATCGGGGTGTTTCGCCGCGATCACGCCCGCCAAGGATGGCGGCGACCCGGGCTTCAAGGAACTCGAAGCGAACATCGAGAAGGCGCACGCGGAGGTCACGAAGCTCTTCTAAGTGGAAACGCGTCACGGGCAACACGCGGTATCTCTGGCGCGGGATTGCCGCGACAGCGTTACGACAGTAACTTCCGTCATGGCCGGGCTTGTCCCGGCCATCCACGTCTTTGCCCCTGCGTGAAAGAAGAGATGTCCAAGGACCCCTCCGGCCTGCGCAAAGGTCTCACCTCCTACGGCGATCCCGGCTTTTCGCTGTTCCTGCGCAAGGCCTTCATCAAGGCCAAGGGCTTCTCGGACGACGCGCTCGACCGGCCGATCATCGGCGTCACCGACACCTATTCGGACTTCAACCCCTGCCACGGCAACGTGCCGCAGCTCATCGAAGCGGTGAAGCGCGGCGTGATGCTGGCGGGCGGGCTGCCGATGGAATTCCCCACCATCTCGATCCACGAGAGCTTCTCGCACCCGACCTCGATGTACATGCGCAACCTGATGGCGATGGACACCGAGGAGATGGTGCGCGCGCAGCCGATGGACGCGGTGGTCATCATCGGCGGCTGCGACAAGACGCTGCCCGCGCAGGTGATGGGCGCGGTCTCGGCCGACAAGCCCGCGATCGTGGTGCCGACCGGCCCGATGGTGGTCGGCCATCACAAGGGCGAGGTGCTCGGCGCCTGCACGGATTGCCGCCGGCTGTGGGCGCAGCACCGCGCCGGGAAGATCGACGAAGCCGAGATCGAGGTGGTGAGCGGGCGGCTCGCGCCCTCGGTCGGCACCTGCATGGTGATGGGCACGGCGAGCACGATGGCGTGCGTGATCGAGGCGCTCGGATTCTCGCTGCCGTACGCGGCAGCGATGCCGGCCGTGCATGCGGAGCGGGTGCGCATCGCGGAGGCGAGCGGCAAGAAGGCGGTCGAGATGGCGAAGGCGGGCTCGCCGCGGCCGACCGAGCTGTTCACCGAGCGGAGCCTGCGCAATGCGCTGATCGTGCTGCAGGCGATCGGCGGCTCGACCAACGGCATCGTGCATCTCGCCGCGATGGCGGGGCGCGCCGGCATCACGCTCGATCTCGATGCGTTCGATGCGCTGTCAAAAGCAGGTGCCGGTGCTGATCGACCTGAAGCCCTCGGGCGATCACTACATGGAGCACTTCCATCATGCGGGCGGCGTGCCGCGGCTGATGCAGGAGCTGTCCGACATTCTCGACCTCGACGCGCCGACGGTGTTCGGCACGCTGCGCGATCATGTGAAGGTCGCCGAGCAGGTGCCGGGGCAGACCGTCATCCGCTCGCGCAAGAATCCCATCAATGCGCAGGGCGCGATGTGCGTGCTGCGCGGCAACCTCGCGCCGCGCGGCGCCGTCATCAAGCAGTCGGCCGCGACGCCTGCGCTGATGACGCATGAGGGCCGCGCGGTGGTGTTCGAAACCATCGAGGACATGACGCTGCGGATGGACGATCCGAACCTCGATGTGACCGCCGACGACGTGCTGGTGCTGCGCAATGCGGGCCCGAAGGGCGCGCCCGGCATGCCGGAGGCCGGTTACCTGCCGATCCCGAAGAAGCTCGCGCAGCAAGGCGTGAAGGACATGGTGCGGATTTCCGACGCGCGCATGAGCGGCACGGCGTTCGGCACCATCGTGCTGCACATCACGCCGGAAAGCGCGGTCGGCGGCCCGCTCGCGCTGGTGCGGACCGGCGATCGTATTCGCCTGGACGTGCCGAAGCGTTCGATCGAACTGCTGGTCGACGATGCGGAACTGGCGCGCCGCGCCGCGCTGTTCGTAACCCCGCCCGCGCACGAGGGCTCGGATCGCGGCTATTCGTGGCTGTTCCAGAGCCACGTCACGCAGGCAGACGAGGGCTGCGATTTTGATTTCCTGAAGAAATCTCCGTAGCAGCCCTCACGTCGCCCCCGCGACGAGTCGTCTTTCCTAGCGGTGCGCGTGGTGATCCTGCTGCTTCGGAATGCGCAGGTCGGCGATCACGCCGGCATGATCCGAAACCCACAGGCCGGACGGCGTCTTCTCGGTCAGCACGCGGATATTCGACACGCCGATGTTCCCGCGCGTGAGGATCAGGTCGATCCGCTGGTTCAGCGCAGACGATGGGTTCATCAGGTTCTGCGCCTGGCAGCAGGTGTAGCCCGGGTCCGGCAGGCGCTTACGCCATGCGTCGGAGAAGCCCGCGTTCATGAACATCTGGTAGGTCGGGAAGGTCGGATCGAGCCCGGAGTCGGCACGCGTGTTGAAGTCGCCGGTGAAGATCAGCGGCAGAGCGGTGTTGCCGGCGGCTGCGATCATCTCGGCCGCCTGCGCGAACTGCACCGAGGGCGTCGTGTCGAGGTGCGTGGTCGCGTAGCGGAACGAGCGGCCGCGCACCGTCACGTCGACCGCCGCATAGCCGCGCACATTGGGAATGGAGCCGACCGGCGTCGGAAACACCTGATTGACGACGTAGTGCCGGACCTCATAGTTCTCGACATGCAGGCGATCGTCGCCGCGCTCGCGCCTGACCAGGATCGCGTCCTGCGAGGTGAGCCGCACATCGAGGTTCATCGTGCTCGGCGCCTGCGCGTCGAATCCCGGGATGATCGCGACGACGCGATAGCGATCGCCGAGGCGGTCGAGCTCATCCATCACGCTCTTGAGCATGTCGGACTTCACCGTGGTGGCGGGCGTGCCCGGCGTGCCGGTGCGCAGCAGCGAGACTTCCTGCAGTCCGACGATGTCGGGCTTCTCGCGCGCGATCCGGCGCGCGAGCGTCGCGGCGCGCTCGGCCGGTTTGGTGGCGAGGATGTTGTTGTAGGTCGTCGTCACGGCGGCGACGAAGGCAGGGGCCGATCCCGCGGTCGCCAGCTCGATGTAATTCGTCCCCTCGTACAGATTTTGGTTCATGACGCGCACGGTGTCGTTGTCGCTGTCGTGCGCGAGGGCCGGCCCGATACTGGCCGACAGCGCCGCAAGAACGGCAGCCGCAGCAATGCGGCTGCGCCAATCATTGACTCTCATATTGTGCTCCCTCTCCCGATCGCGCGGCGGATCGGATGTCATGTCCTAGCGGCAGGAGCGGGGTATGGGCGTCATACGAAGGGATGACGCCGGAGAGGTGGAAACCTCAATTCGGGCGCACAGGGGGCGCGGAGTCCTTCAGAAGCTGCATCAGTTCGGTCTGCTTCGAGGTGCCGGTCTTGCCGAAAACACGCTGGACGTGGGCTTCACCGTCGTTTCCGAGATACCGAGCATGTCGGCGGCCTCTTTCGCCGTCAGGCCCGGCGCCATCGTGAGCAGGGCACGCAGTTCGCCCCCGGTCAGGCCATAGAGCTTGGCGAAAGCCTCGCCGGGAAGCGGGGGCGCCACCTTCGGGTCCTGGATGAAGACGGCCGCGCAAGCGGCAAACGGCGTCGAGACGGAGCGGCGCATACCGCGGTCGAGCGGCAGCACGCTCGCGACCAGCCCCGCCCCGTCGTCGTCCGGAAGCGCGACCGCATGACCGCCGGCCTCGGAGGCGGTCTCGTCGCGTGTTGCGTTGTCGATCGCGCGTGCCAACGTCTCGCTTACCGCCGGACTCCGCGCGCTGAGGCGATTGTTGATGATCTGCACCGCGTTGCCGGTCTTCGCCTGCCGTTCGGCGGCGGCATTCATGTAGACGATGCGGCCCTGCCGGTCGGTGAGATAGACGCCGGCGGCAAGCCCATCGAGCGTCGCCTCCAGCACTTGCGACGTGATGGTGCGCAGGTCGAGCGCGTCGGCAATCGCGCAGGCTTTGCACAGATGCGGCGAGAGGAGCTGAAACAGCTCGATGTCGGCGGAGCCATATGTCGGCTGATCCGAGAAGCGATAGCCGGCGATTCCCGCGCTGCGGTGTCCGGTGCGCAAGAGTTCGATGGTCATGAGATAGCGCAACCGCCGTGGCTCGGCGTATTCGCGATAGAAGCGGCTCTCGAGGAGTTCGTCCTCCGATACCAGCATCTCGGTCGTGACGACCTGCCCGACGTCGTACATGCGGCGCGCCACGAACAGCGGGTTCATCTGCGCGTATTTCTGGAAATAGATCTGAACATCCTCGTCCGAGATCGCGCCGGCACCGTAGCGGTAAATGTTGAGCTTCTTACCGTGGTCGATGATCCCCATGCCGACGTGGCAACTGTTGGTGAACGCAACGATCAGCTTGAGGGCGTCCTGCCAGCGCGTGGCGTCGAGCGTGCAGTCGTAGATCGCCTCGACGACTTTCGAGAACTCGGCCAGCGATGGTCGCGCATTTAGGCTCATTTTTCCCCGCCCCGACGTTGCTTGCTCCATATGCGGACCCGTCGAGACCTTTCGCAAGGCTTCGCGCTGCGTTATTTGTCGCGCTTCCCGTCCCCTGAAGGCCCGGACCGGGGCTACTTGTGGCTGTTCCGGCTTCGCATCACGTACCAGGGCTGCGATTTCGATTTCCTCCAAAGTGGCGCGCGCGTTGTGCCGAAAACTCCATAGCCTCACCCTATATTTTCACTACGCCACGCTGCGCGTCTTGCATTTCGCGGCCCGTGTGAAAAATGGTGCACGGCTCAGCGAGACGTTCCCATGCCTGACGGCGCATCCGCGCTTCAACTCGTATTCGGCGGCGACCCGGCGCTCTATTCCATCGTGGCGCTGTCGCTTTACGTGAGCCTGTCCGCCGTCATTCTCGCGGCGCTGGTCGCGTTGCCGTTCGGCGCGTTCCTGGCGCTGACGCATTTTCCCGGCCGCACCTTCATCGTCGTCGTCATCAACGCCTTCATGGGCTTGCCGCCGGTCGTCGTCGGGCTTGCCGTGTATCTGCTGCTGTCGCGCTCCGGCCCGCTCGGCTCGCTCGGCATCCTGTTCACGCCCAAAGCGATGATCGTCGCGCAGGCTTTTCTTGTGATGCCGATTATCGCGGCGCTGACGCGGCAGGTGATCGAGGACCTGTGGGTCGAGTACCGCGAGGAACTGACCGCGCTGCGCGTCAAGCCCGCGCGCCGCGTCGCGACCTTAATCTGGGATGCGCGCTTCTCGCTCGTCACGACGTTGCTCGCAGGCTTCGGCCGCGCCGCGGCGGAAGTCGGCACGGTGATGATCGTCGGCGGCAACATCGACGGCTTCACCCGCACCATGACCACGGCCATCGCGCTTGAGACCTCGAAGGGCGACCTGCCGCTCGCGATGGGGCTAGGGCTGGTGCTCATTACGTTGATCATCGCCGTGAACGCGCTCGCCTGGGGCGCGCGGCGCGTCGGCGAAGTCCGCGCGGGGTGACGATGCGCGCACCCATCACCGATCTTCCGCTCGCGTTTGATAACGCGTCGCTGCGCATCGGAGAGGTCGAGATCGTGCGCGACCTTGCGCTGACGCTCGGCTCCGGCGCGCCGACGATCCTTCTGGGGCCCAACGGTTCGGGCAAGAGCACGCTCTTGCGTCTCGCGATGGGGTTGGTGCGGCCGACATCCGGCCGCGTCACATGGGGCGGGCGCGCCGTGCCGGACGAGCGGCTCGCCATGGTGTTCCAGCGGCCCGTGATGCTGCGGCGGACGGCGGCGGCCAACATCGCCTATGCGATGGGAGCGCGCGACGATGCACGCGTCACCGAATTGCTCGAGCGCGTCGGGCTTGGGCCGCTCGCCGATCGCCCCGCGCGGAAACTTTCCGGCGGCGAGCAGCAGCGGCTCGCGCTCGCCCGCGCGCTCGCGCGCGATCCGGAAATCCTGTTTCTCGACGAGCCGACCGCGAGCCTCGATCCGGCCGCCACCAAGGCGGTGGAAGACATCGTGCGCGCCGTCGCGGCGTCGGGCGTGAAGATCGTGATGGCGACGCACGACATCGGTCAGGCGCGCCGGCTTGCGGGCGACATCGTGTTCCTGGCGCGCGGGCGGCTCGTCGAGCGCGCCGACGCTGCGCTATTTTTCAATGCACCCAAGACATCGGAAGCCGCCGCGTTCCTGCGCGGCGATCTGCGTGATCTGAAAAGGAGGCCACCATGAACTGCCGCATTCTTCTCGGAATTCTCGTCTCTGCCGCGCTCGCCGCGCCCGCGCTGGCGCAGGACAAGGCCATCGTCGTCGCGTCGACCACGTCGACGCAGGACTCCGGCCTGTTCGGCCACATCCTGCCGCTGTTCAAAACCAGGAGTGGCATCGACGTGAAGGTGATCTCGCAGGGCACCGGTCAAGCGCTCGACACAGGGCGGCGCGGCGATGCCGATGTGGTGTTCGTTCATGCGCGGGCGCAGGAGGAGAAATTCGTCGCCGACGGCTTCGGCGTGAGGCGCTTCGCCGTGATGTACAACGACTTCGTGCTGATCGGGCCGAAGAGCGATCCGGCCGGCGTGAAGGGCAAGGACATCGAACCCGCACTCAAAACTATTCATGCCAAGGCCGCACCATTCGTGTCGCGCGGCGACAAGTCGGGCACACATGCGGCAGAACTTGCGCTGTGGAAGGCGGCGAACATTGACGTCGCAGGCGCCGACAAGGGGCCCTGGTACCGCGAGATCGGTCAGGGAATGGGCGCGGCGCTCAACACCGCCTCGTCGATGAACGGCTATGTGCTGGCCGATCGCGGCACCTGGCTCTCATTCAAGAATCGCGGCGAACTCGCCATCGTGGTCGAGGGCGACAACCGGCTGTTCAACCAATACGGCGTCATGCTGGTGAATCCCGCCAAGCATGCGCATGTGAAGCAGGAGTTCGGCCAGCAGTTCATCGACTGGCTTGTCTCGGCCGACGGCCAGAAGGCGATCGCCGACTACAAGATCAACGGGCAGCAGCTCTTTTTCCCGAACGCCACGGTCCCGGGGGCGTGAAAAATCTTCGCTTTCGCTGATTGGCGCCTTGTGGTCGGTTAGTGCGAGCTTGCTGCCATCGCGAGGCGACGCGTGGAATTCCTCAGAAAGCTCCTGCGCAACCCGCTCGTGGGCGTCGTTGACGCCCGCAGCGCCCGCACGCTCCGCGGCTGGGCGCGCAACACGCGAAACGACGCGCCCGTTACGGTCGATTTCACCGTCGATGGAAAGATCGCCGGCAGCACGGTCGCCGGCCGCTACCGCGCCGATCTGATCTCCAAATCGCCGGATGGGCGCTGCGCGTTCGAGTACACGATCCCGGCGGAGCATTTTGACGGAACAGAGCAGACCATCGAGGTGCGCGCCCGCGGTGCGGCCAAGCCGCTGACGAACGGGCGTTTCGCGGTTCGCCTGCATCCTCCGCGCCACTATGAGGAACTGGCGCGCGAAATTCTGCGGTCCGGACTCTGGGCGATGGCCGGCGCCATTGGGGACGGCGTGGTCCATATCGGCGGCTGGACCATTTCGCCGCCGGGCAGCGATGGCCGCATCACGGTCAACGGGCAGCCGGTCGCGCTGACAACGAGCGAAGGAGCCAACAACTGGAAATCGCCGCTGCCGCCTGGATTCAGGTCATTCGCCTTCGAAGGCGCCATCCCGCTCGATCCGCGCGGGACCGAAATGCGCTTTTCGTTCGGGGCCGAACAGCCGTTCGAGACGCTGCGCGACTATCACTACCCGCTGTTCGAGGTCGCGATGCCGGAGCCGGAGCGCCGGCTGCGCGTCGCCGGGCACGAGTCCGAGTTCCTGTTCAATCTCGAAGGCTATTCGGTCGCAAAGAAGCTCGATGCGTTGGCGCAGCGCTTTGCGGGCCGCCCGCTTGCGAACCTGGGTCCGGTGCTGGACTGGGGTTGCGGCGGCGGACGCACCAGCCGGTTTCTCGCCCACAGTGGCGCCGACCTCTACGGCGTCGATATCGATGCCGACAATGTCCGCTGGTGTGCCGAACACATCAAGGGACGCTTCTCCGCCATCCTGCCGGAGCCGCCGACTGCATTCGCGGACGACTTCTTCGCAGCGGTCTGCGGCATTTCGGTGTTCACGCATCTCGACCGGCATTACGAAGCGCTGTGGCTCGCCGAACTGCATCGCATCGCGAAGCCGGGAGCGTTGCTGTTCCTGTCGGTCCTCGGCAACGTTGCGGCGGCGCACGACAACCTGCTGGAAGAGATCGCCTCGGATGCCGATGGCTTCATCGACGCCGGCCGCAACCCGGCCATCGATGCGGTCACGCAAGGCAGCGCATATTACCGCAACGTCTTTCACCAGCGGGCTATATCAAGCGCGTCTGGGGACGGCATTTCGAGATTCTGTCGATCGAACAGGGGATCGTCGGCAACTATCAGGATCTCGTCGTGGCGCGGAAGCCGCTGCGACCGTGAGCCAGCAGTCCTACTTCGCGATCCGCAAGTTCGCGAGATTCTGTGCGATCGAGGAGAACACGCTGTTAAGCTCGCTCGCCTGGTTAACGTTGTAATACATGTTCGGCTTGGTGGCGCAGTTGCGCAACAGGTTCGCATCGCCGTCGATCACCCGCACCGTATAGATCTTGATGTTGTCGGCCTTCGCGTTGGTGCAGGCGAGTGCGGTGCGCGCGTCGATCGAGGAGCCGCTCGTGCCCCAGCGGTTCTGCGTGTTGTCGCCGTCGGTCAGCAGCACGATCACCTTGTCCTTGTCGGGCGCGGGATCGCTGCCTTGCGTCAGCGGCTCGCTCTTGGTCAGCGCATGCCAGCCCCACACCAGACCGATCGTGACGTTGGTGTTGCCCGCCGGGTTCATGGCGTCGATCTTGGAATTGAGATTGGTGAAGCCGGTTTCGTCCAGCACGTCGGTCAGCGTCATGATCGGCGTGATCGACGAGCAGCCGACGGCCGGAAACTTGGTGTGGAAGTTCGACGTCGGGGTCGTGTCCTGCGTGTCGTTCGGCTGGTCGCGATCCTGCACGCAGCCCTGCCACTGCGCCTGCTGGATGTTGTTCACCGAATAGTCGACCCAGCCGCTCGCGGCATAACCCGTGCCGATATTCACGATCTTGTCGAACGGGATGATCGCGACCTTGACGTCGCCCGGCTGCTTCGCGGCGTTCTTCAGCGTGGTGAGCAGGCTGTGCGCGGCGATTTTGAGCTGCGTCATCTTGCCGTTGCTCGCCATCGAACCGGTATTGTCGAGCACCAGCGCAAGCTCCAGCTTCTTGACGCCCCACTTCACGTCGACCGACGTGCCGATGTCCATCTTGGTCTGGCCGAGCACCTTGGTGAATGTCGTCGGAACGTTGCCGCTCGCCGTCACGTTGAGCGTGAAACTTCCCGCCTGCGGGTTGTTGAGCACCGCATTGACCTGAAGGTCGGCGACTTCCGGCCGGTTGAACTGCGCGTTGAAGTAACTGGTCGCCTTTGAGCTGATTTGATCGGGCGGCATGGTGGCGGCATCGCGCGAGAGCATCAGCGCGGTCGCATCGAGCGACGCGAACATGGCCGAGCGTGCCGCGTTGGCGCGGCTGTAGTCGACCGCGGTGCCGACGACACCGATGATGGGAACGAGCGCGAGCGCGAACATGGGAGCAACGCCGCCGCGTTGATCGCCAGAAAAACGTGGCCACATGGTTCTCAGCCCCTTGCAGATCGACGGGGCGCAGAGTGCCGCGCAGGGTTTTACCATTCGGTCTCGCCCGAGCCGGAACTTCTCTTAAAATGCGCTAAGTATAATTCGCTATTCGGCGCGCAAGCGCGGACAGCGGCGCAACGTTTCGCATGCGCCATCGCGGTATTCCGCGCGCACCAGCGCGTTGGTAAACGCCTCATTGATCGCATTGCAGGGAAACACTTAAGCGGCCGGTAAGGATAGGCCTTCACGGCGGATTCAACATAGCGGCATTCGCACGCCGAACTTCAGGAAGGATTCAGTTTCGAAGCGCAGTTTGCCCGCAACAAAAGCAAGTAGAACTACGGGGACGGCGGTGCGTAAAAATACCATCGTGATGGTCGGCATAGCGGTCGTGTTCGGGCTCCTTGCGGTGTTCGTCGCGCAAGGCTGGCTGAACTATCAGGCCGAGTTGAGCCGGAAGGTCGTCGCGCCGAAGGAAAAAGCGGTTGCGACGCGCACGATCGTCATCGCGACAGGACCACTGCGTTTCGGCACGCACGTCTCGGCCGATCACCTGCGCGAGGTGACCTGGCCCGAGGAAGCGCTGCCCGCCGGCACGTTCGGCACGATCGCCGACGTGATGTCGGGCGGCAAGCGCATCGTGCTCGCCTCGATCGAGCGCAACGAGCCGCTCCTGCGCACCAAGATCACCGGGCCCGGACAGAAGGCCACTCTCTCGGCGGTGATCCAGGACGGCATGCGCGCCGTCACGGTGCGCGTCAACGACGTCGAGGGCGTCGGCGGCTTCGTGCTGCCGGGCGACCGCGTCGACGTGCTGCTCACGCGCCAGAACGAGCGCACCACCGGCATGAACGACGTGGTGCTGCAGAATGCCCGCGTGCTCGCGGTCGATCAGCTCGCCGACGACGCGGCCGACCGGCCGACGGTCGTGAAGGCGGTGACGCTCGAAGTCGACACCACCGGCGCGCAGAAGATCGCGCTCGCAGCTTCGCTCGGCAATCTGTCGCTGATGCTGCGCCGCGCCGGCGAGCAGGTGATGGACGCCACGCGCCGCGTGACCACCAGCGATCTCAGCCAGACCGAAATTATTCAGCAGGCACCGGTCGCGAAGAGCTTCGCGAAAGTCTCGGTGACGCGCGGGACGACCAAGCAGGAATACAACGTCGCATCAGAAGAAACGGAATGGCGCCAGGGCGCCGACGAACAGGCAGCGGCTCGCCGCTGAATAATGGGGAAGGGGTTGGGTCATGGGGAACACAGCAAACCGGGGCGCGCCGCGCCCTGACACCGCCGCGCCACCGCGCGACTGGTTGAAGACGGTCCTGCGGGCTGGCGTCGTGCTGGCATCCGCGGCCGCCGTGCAGCTTGCCGCCGGCCTCGTGCCTGCGACCGCGGCCGGCGAGGTCGAACCGGCCGCGCGCCGCACCTCGGCGGTCGTGAAGATCTCGATCGGGAAATCGGAAAGCGTGCGCACCGGCGAAAGCTTCTCCGAGGTGATCGTCAGCGATCCGGATGTCGCCGATGCGATCCCGCTCACCGACCGTTCGCTCTCGGTGCTGGGCAAGAAGATCGGCAACGCGCGCGTTTCGGTTTACGGCGAAAGCAAGCGGCTGGTCGGCGTCTACGACATCGAAGTGTCCTACGACACCTCGCGGCTTGGCAGCGAGCTTGCGCAGCGTTTCCCGCATGCGCGCTTCCGCGTCTCGTCGGTCAACGGCCGCATCATGCTGGGCGGCACCGCGCCGAATGCCACGACAGTCGATCAGGCGATGATGATCGCCAAGCAGTTCGGCGCGGACGTGATCAATTCGATGAAGGTGAGTTCCCCGCAGCAGGTGATGCTGGAAGTGCGCTTCGTCGAAGCCTCGCGCTCGGCCGGCCGCGACCTCGGCGTCAACTGGCAGGCGGTTCAGACCAATCTGCTGTCCGGCGGCTCCGGTATCGGGGCGGCGGTCGGCACCGGGGCGCTCGATTTCCGGTGGCGCGCCGTTCGGCGCGGTGGTCGGCCGTCTGCTCGGTAACGGCGTGCGCGCCGATGCCCTGTTGCAGGCGCTCGAGGAGCGCGGCGTGGTGCGCCGCCTCGCCGAGCCGAACCTGACGACGCTCTCGGGCGACACCGCAAGCTTCCTCGCCGGCGGCGAGTTTCCGATCCCGGTTGCCTCAAATCTCGGCAACGTGTCGGTCGAGTTCAAGAAATACGGCGTCGGCCTCGCGTTCACGCCGACCGTGCTCGGCGACGGCGTGATCAACCTGAAGATCGAACCGGAAGTCAGCCAGATCGATCCGACCACGACGATCACGGTCGGCGCGATCACCATCCCGGCGCTGATCGTGCGGCGCGCCAACACCACGGTGGAGCTGCGCGACGGCCAGAGCTTCGCGATCGCCGGCCTGTTGCAGTCGATCAGCACGGCGGACCAGAAGCAGTTGCCCTGGCTCGCCGACGTGCCGGTGCTCGGCGCGCTCGCGCGCAGCGCCTCGTATCAGAAGAAAGAAACCGACCTCGTCATAATCGTGACGCCGCGCATCGTGCGCCCTGCCCGTCCCGGCGACGTGCTGCGCACGCCGCTCGACACCACCAAGCCGGCCACCGACGCGGAATTCTTCCTGCTCGGCCAGTCGGAGGTGACCGTGCCGATGGACCGGCGGCTCAAGGGCCGCTCGGACGGCAGCGCGCCGCCGATCGGCCACATCCTCGATGTCGCCAAGGGAGCAAGCTATGTCGCGAAGTAAAGCGCCCGCAATCCTGGCGCTCGCCGCCACCACGCTGCTCGGCGCGTGTACGGACATGTATCTCGACCGGCGCGACACCGTGAGCTTCGCGGCCGGCGACGCTACCGCCGCCAACAAGGTCACCCACATGGTCGATCCGTGGCCGGTGCGCGCCGGCGACCGCAACATCATGCATGACGGCGAACGCATGGCGACGGCGGCGGAGCGTTACCGCACCGACAAGGTGAAGCCGCTGATGGGCGCCAGCACGTCGTCGCTGAGATACGACCCGGTGCTGTTGCAGCCAGCCTCGAAATAAGAGTCCATTGATGTTCGCGCGTACCAGTTCAGAGCCGGTGAAAACGCGCGTCGTGGCGCAGTGCCGCGACGCCGACTTCGAGCGCCTGGTGCGCTCGACGTTCGGCATGGACGCGAAGGTCGAGCTCAGCGTCGTGACCGGCGCATTCGCCAGCGAAGTGCGCAAGCTCGATACCGGCGGCGCCACCGTGGTGATCGTCGATATCGATCCCGCCAGCGAAGCGGATTTCACGGCGCTCAATGCGCTGACCCAGCGGCTCGGCGGCCTTCCGCCGGTCATCGTCGCGATCCCGGGGTTCGACGTGTCGGTCGCGCGGCAGTTGCTGCAAATGCGGGTCGCGGATTTTGTCGTGAAGCCGGTGCAGCCGCTCGATCTGGTGCGCGCCTGTGCGCGCGCAGCGCAAGGCGCAAAGAGCGGCAGCAGCGCGGCCGAGGCAACGATCTACACCTTCCTGCCCGCCTCCGGCGGCGTCGGTCTGACCACGCTGGCGATCGAGACCGCGATGCAGCTCCTCAAGGGCGACGGCGGACAGAAATCGTCCACCTGCCTGGTCGATCTCGATTTCCAGCACGGCTCGTGCTGCGACTATCTCGACCTCGAACCGCGCCTCGACCTCGACGAGATCGAGCCGCGCCCCGACCGCCTCGACCGCCAACTGCTCGAAGTGATGATCTCGGAGCATCCATCCGGCCTCAAGGTGATCGCGGCGCCGAGCCGCCCCGCCGAGATGCGCTCGTTCGATTTCGAAGTGGTGACGCGGCTGCTCGATCTGGTGGCGGCGCACTTCGACAATGTCGTGATCGACGTGCCGCGCACGTGGTTCGCCTGGACCGACAGCGTCCTGATCGGATCGAACCGCCTGTTCCTCGTCACCGAGATGACGGTGCCGGGGCTCAAGCACGCACGCCATCTGGTCAACGTGATCCGTGAACGGCTTGCCGACGGGCCGCGCCCGGAAGTGATCGTCAACCGGTTCGAGCAGCGCCTGTTCGGGCCCGGCCTGCGCCGTGCCGACATCGAGCAGGCGCTCGGCGATTCGCTCGCCTGCACGATCCCGAACAATTTCCGCCTCGTGAGCGAGGCGATCGATCGCGGCGTGCCGCTCGACGAGGTGAAGGCCGGCAACAATATTTCGGGTGCGCTTGGCAAGTTGCTCGCACCGCCGAAAAAGCAGAAGAGCGCCGCAACGCCGGCGCCGACATCGAGCGAGCGCAAGCTCGCGCTCGTGCGCTGAGGTAACCATGTTCGGACGTTTCACCGCGACGCGGCGCATCGCCGAGGTGCAGGCCGCAGCCGCGAGCGCCGCGGCGCCGGTCGCCGAACTCGCACCCGTCGAAGCGCCGAGCCTGCAGATGGTGGCGGAACTGCCCAAGCTCGAACCGAATGTCGAGCTTGCGCCGTCGATCTCGCCGCTGCGCGACAAGCTGCTCGACGCCAAGGTGCGCCTGCACCGGCGGCTGATCGAGGAGATCAATCTTTCGGCGATCGAGAAGGTATCCGAAGGCGAGGTGCGGCGGCAGATTTCCGCGCTGGTCGCCCAGTATGTGCTGGCCGAACGCATCGCGCTCAACGCGCAGGAACTCGATGCGTTCGTCGACGAGATCATCGACGAGATGACGGGCCTAGGCCCGATCGAGCCGCTGCTCAAGGACCCGACGATCAACGATATTCTGATCAACGGCCACGAATGCGTCTACATCGAGCGCGCCGGCATGCTCGAACCGACGCCGGTGCGCTTCAAGGACGAGGCGCATCTGCTGCGCATCGTCAACAAGATCGTCTCGGCGGTCGGGCGGCGCGTCGACGAAACGCAGCCGCTGTGCGACGCGCGCCTGCTCGACGGCTCGCGCATCAACATCGCGGTGCGGCCGATCGCGGTCGACGGGCCGCTGGTGTCGATCCGCAAATTCTCCAAGAAGCCCTACAACCTGAAAAAGCTGATCGAGGTCGGCGCGATCAGGCCCGCGATGGGTGAAGTGCTCGCCGCCGCCGTCTCGGCGCGCATCACCACGATCATCTCGGGCGGCACCGGCTCGGGCAAGACCACGATGCTCAACGCGCTGTCGGCCTTCATCTCCGACAAGGAACGCCTCGTCACCATCGAGGACGCGGCCGAACTGCAATTGCAGCAGCCGCATGTCGGCCGCATGGAGACACGCCCGCCCAACGTCGAGGGCAAGGGTGAAATCCGCCAGCGCGAACTCGTCAAGAATGCGCTGCGCATGCGGCCCGACCGCATCATCCTCGGCGAGTGCCGCGGCGAGGAAGCCTTCGACATGCTCCAGGCCATGAACACCGGCCATGAAGGCTCGATGGCGACCATCCACGCCAATACGCCGCGCGACGCGATCTCGCGGCTCGAACAGATGATCGGCATGGCCGGCATGCCGATGACCATCGCATCGGTGCGCGGGCAGATCGCCGCCGCGATCCGCCTCATCGTGCAGCTCCAGCGCCTGTCCGACGGCAAGCGCAAGGTCACGGCGATCTCCGAGATCACCGGGCCTCGAAGGCGACATTCTGCAAATGCAGGATATCTACAAATACGTGCGCACCGGGACGGCGGCCGACGGCACGGTCGAGGGCCATTTCCAGGCGACCGGCGTGCGCCCACGCTTCCTCTCCGAACTCGTCGCGCGCGGCATCAATATTCCGGGCGCCTATTTCGACCCGTCGAAGCCGCTGTAACTCCCATGTGGTTCGAACTCGACACCACCACGCTGATTACGATCTGTGCGGCGATCTCGGTCGTGCTGTTCGCCGAGGCGGTCTATCTGCTGGGGTTTTCCACGGCGTCGTATCGCAGCAACGTCAACCGCCGGCTCAAGCTCTCGAAAAGCCAGCCCGACCGCGAGGCGATCCTGATCCAGCTGCGGCGCGAGCGCGGGCTCTCCAGCGATGGAATGCTGCGCTACGGCGTGCAGTGGTTCAACCGGCTGATGCTCGAATCCGGCATGACGCGCGGCGGGCTGACCCTTGCGCTGATCGCGCTGGTGGCCGGCGGCGCGGCGTTCGCCGGCGTGATGCACCTTCGCGGCGAGGCGATGGAAGCGGGCGCAGCCGCGCTAATCGCCGCGCTGTTGTTGCCGTTCTCGATGCTGATCTTCATGCGGCGGCGGCGCCACGGCAAATTCGCCGCGCAGTTTCCCGATGCGATGGACATCATCGTGCGCTCGCTGCGCGCCGGACATCCGGTGCCGGTCGCGGTCGCACTGGTCGCGCAGGAGCTGCCCGATCCGATCGGAACCGAATTCGGCATCGCGGCCGATGAAATCACCTATGGGGCGGACGTCGAAACCGCGATGCGCAATCTTTACTTCCGCGTCGGCCAGGAGGACCTGCCGCTGTTCGTCACCGCGGTATCGATCCAGGGTTCGACCGGCGGCAATTTGAGCGAAATCCTCTCGAACCTTTCGTCCGTCATCCGCGAGCGCTTCAAGATGCGGCGCAAGATTCGCGCGCTTGCCGCGGAAGGGAAATTCTCGGCGCTGTTCCTCTCCGGCTTGCCGATCGTGATCTTCTTCCTGCTGCAGGTGGTGGCGCCCGATTTCTACGCCAGCATCATGAACCAGTACCTGACCAAGATGGGGCTGAGCATCGCCGGCGTCTGGATGATCCTCGGCAACATCGTGATGTACAAAATGTGCAACTTCCGGATCTGACATGGACGCCGTGTTCGAGCTGATGGGTCAGATTTCCGGCGGCGACGGCTCCACCATGATGGTGAGCGCGTTCGTGTTCCTGTCGGCGGCAGCCCTCGCGTTCGGCGTGATGGCGGTGATTCAGGTGCGTCTCGCGGTGAAGCGCCGCGCCGCCGAAATCGGCACCGGCGCCAGCCAGGCGGGCGACGATTCGCGCTCGCTGCGTCACGCCAGCAAGGTCGCGACGCAGCGGCTGATCGAATATACGAGCAAGCATTATTCCGGCGAAGACGCGGGCGACGTGAAGGAGCTGCGCCGCCGGCTGATCCAGGCCGGCTATCTCGATGCGCGCGCGCCGGCGATGTTCTTCCTCGCGCGCGCCGTCGCGGCGGTCGCGCTCGCCGTCGTGGCGTTCCTCGCGGCGCCGTATGTGATGCGCGCCGACAGCGGCGCGTTCTGGCCGATGGTCCTGGGCGGGGGAATCCTCGGCTATTTCGCGCCCAGCATCTATCTCAGCCGCATCATCTCGGTGCGCCAGGTGGAGCATCGCGCGGGATTTCCCGATTTCATGGATTTGCTGGTGGTGTGCGCCGATGCGGGTTTGAGCATGGAGGCCGCGCTCGACCGCGTCGGGCGCGAGCTTGCGGACTCGTACCGCTCGCTCTCCGCCAACATCCACATGGCGACGCTGGAAATGCGCGCCGGACGAACCTTGAGCGAAACACTCGATCATCTGGCCGACCGGCTCGGGCTCGAAGAGGCGCGCTCGTTCGCGACGCTGCTGCAGCAATCCGAGAAGCTCGGCTCCTCGCTCACCGAAGCGTTGCGCGTCTATTCGGACGACATGCGCCACAAGCGCATGTCGCGCGCCGAGGAGAAGGCTTACAGCCTGCCGGCCAAGCTCTCGGTGCCGCTGACGCTGTGCGTGTTTCCGGTGGTGATCATCGTGATCCTGCTGCCGGTGTATGTCCGGCTGAAGGTCGGGGCGTATTGAGCCACCTCATCCCGAGGAGCGCCCGAAGGGCGCGTCTCGAGGGATGGACCTCGCCGCTATGCTTCGAGACGCGTTGCTTCGCAGCGCTCCTCAGCATGAGGGTAGTGTTGCCAACAATCCCTTAACCCTTCTGCGCCTATCCTCCGGCGGGGGGAGCGCGTCCGCACTCCCATTGTGTCTGTTGCGTAACGCCGGCCCTGCGCCGGAGTGGTGAGTTGTATGCGTATCGCCGTCCGCGCGCTCGTCGCGCTCGCGTGCCTGACCGCGCTGACCGGCTGCGGGACATCGCCCGATTTCAAGCTCGCCTCGCTGCTGCCGGGCGGCGCCGAAGACACCCCGCCTCCGCCACCGGCCGCTTCCGACGTCACCGGCAGCACGCCTGCGACCGCTGAGCCCAATTTCGCCGTGAAGGATGCGCTGCTCGGAGGCGACCCGGGCGACGATCTGACCCTCGGCAAGCGCCACTATCGCGAAAAGAATTACGGGCTGGCCGAGCAGCATTTCCGCCGCGCCGCCGAGAAGCTGCCGCGCGACGGCGAGGCCTGGCTCGGGCTTGCGGCCTCCTACGACCGGCTCAAGCGCTACGATCTCGCCGACCGCGCCTATCGCGAGGCCCTCTCGATCTTCGGGCCGCGCCCGGAGGTCATCAACAACATCGGCTATTCTTACCTGTTGCGCGGCGACCTGCGCCGCGCGCGCCAGAAGTTCGCCGAAGCGCAGGCCAAGGATCCGGAAAATCCCACGATCGCCAACAATATCGCGTTGGTCGACGACGCGGCGCGCCGCAAGAAGGGGCTGAATTAGCCTCCGTCTGCGCCAGATTCAGCGACCTTCGCTTGATCCCTGCGCTCGTGCGGACCAGCTCCTCACTCTATTTGTAGACCAATCCAGTCCTGAACTCTGCCCACCTGTGACATCTATTCCCGTTCACGGAATTGCGATGTCTTCCCTTGGTCGAACCCGCTAGTCTTCCCCCCGATGCGCGCTTGAGAAAAACCGCGCCAACAAAAACTGATCGCGCGCGAGTTGGCGACGAAAAGCTCACCGATGGGTGAGCAGGGAGGCGAAAAACATGGTTGCTCTGACCATCAATGGACAATCGCATAACATCGATGTCGACCCGACCACCCCGCTGCTGTGGGTGATCCGCGAACAGGCCGGTCTCACCGGCACGAAATACGGATGCGGCGTCGCGCAATGCGGCTCCTGCACGGTTCACGTCGACGGCCAGGCTGTGCGCTCCTGCTCGATGCAGGTCGGCGATGCGGCCGGCAAGAAGATCGTCACCATCGAGGGCCTCGCGCAGAGTGGCGTGCTCACGAAGGTGCAGCAGGCCTGGGTCGCGCACGACGTGCCGCAATGCGGCTACTGCCAGTGCGGAATGATCATGGCGGTGTCGGCGCTTCTCGCCGAGAAACCCAAACCGACCGACAAGGATATCGACGAGACGATCACCAATATCTGTCGCTGCGGCACCTTCCAGCAGGTCCGCGAAGCGATCCACATGGCAGCGAACGCGTAAGGGAGGGGCATATGAATTACGTTCCGAATATGAATCGCCGCTCTTTCCTGATCGGCACCGCCGCCGCCGGTGGCGGGCTCGCGATCGGCATCCCGTTCGCCACCGAGACCGCGGACGCACAGGCGCTCTCGACGCCTGAGCTCGGCGTGTGGGTCGTGGTGAAACCGGACGACAGCGTCGTGGTGCGCATCGTGCGCGCCGAAATGGGTCAGGGGACAATCACGGGCCTTGCCCAGTTGGTTGCCGAAGAACTCGACGCCGACTGGTCGAAGGTCTCCTACGAGCAACCGAGTCCGGGCGAGAGCGTCAAGCGCAAGCGTCCGTGGGGCTCGTATTCGACCGGCGGAAGCCGCGGCATCCGCGAGTCGCACGAGTACGTCCGTCAGGGCGGCGCTGCGGCGCGCATGATGCTGATCCAGGCCGCGGCGAACGAATGGAAAGTGCCCGCAGGCGAAATCACGGCCGATAAGGGCGTGCTGACACACAAGGCGTCGAACCGCACCACCACCTACGGCAAGGTGGCGGACGCCGCCGCGAAACTGCCGGTGCCCGAGAAGCCGGCGCTGAAGGATCCGAAGGACTGGAAGATCGCCGGCAAGCCGCTCAAGCGGTTCAAGACTGTCGACAAGGTCACCGGCAAACAGGTCTACGGCGCCGACCTCAAGCTCCCCGGCATGCTCAACGCGACGATCAAGGAGTCGCCGGTGTTCGGCGGCAAGGTGAAGAGCTTCGACGGCGCCAAGGTCGCCGGCATGAAGGGCGTGAAGAAGGTCCTGCAGGTCGGCGATACCGCGGTTGCGGTCGTGGCCGATACCTGGTGGCAGGCCAAGGTCGCGCTCGACGCGCTGCCGATCGTCTGGGACGAGGGCCCGAACGCCAAAGTCTCCAGCGCGACGATTGCCGAGACCCTGAAGGAAGGTCTCAACGCCGAGCAAGCCTTCGTCGGCAACCAGAATGGCGACGCGAAGGCGGCGATCGCCAATGCGGCGAAGAAGATCGAGGCCGTCTACTCCTATCCCTACCAGAACCACGTCTGCATGGAGCCGATGAACGCCACCGCGCGTTTCACGGCCGACAAGTGCGAGGTGTGGGTCCCGACGCAGGACGGCGAGGCCTCGTTCGCGGCGACGCTCGCCGCGTCAGGCCTGCCGGCCGACAAGTGCGAGGTCCACACGCTTGACCTTGGCGGCGGATTCGGCCGGCGCGGCGCGTTCCAGGACTACGTGCATCAGGCGGTCAATATCGCCAAGCAGATGCCCGGCATCCCGATCAAGCTGCTCTGGTCGCGCGAAGAAGACATGGCGCAGGGCCGGTTCCACCCGATCATGATGGCCAAGATGACCGGTGCGTTCGACAAGGACAACAACCTGACCGGCCTGCACATCCGCCTGTCGGGGCAGTCGATCCTCGCGAGCGTGCGTCCGCAGGTGGTGGAGCAGGAGAAGGGGCGCGACCCGCTCACGTTCCAGGGCCTGTTCCAGACCGGCGAGCATTCGTTCAGCTACACGATCCCGAATCTGCTGGTCGACCATGCGATGCGCAATCCGCACGTTCCGCCGGGCTTCTGGCGTGGCGTGAACATCAACCAGAACGCCATCTTCATGGAATGCTTCATGGATGAGCTGGCGCAAGCGGCGGGCCAGGACGAGCTCGAATTCCGCCGCAAGCTGCTCGGCAACCATCCGCGCAACCTCGCCGCGCTCAATGCGGTCGCGGAACGGATCGGCTGGGGCAAGCCCGCGCCGGCCGGAATCTTCCGCGGGCTCGCGCACATGAAGGCGTTCAACGCCTACGTGGCCGGGGCCGCGGAGGTCTCGGTCGAAGGCGGCAAGCTGAAGGTCCACCGCATCGTGGCGGCGAGCGATCCGACCTACGCCGTCAACCCGGCGCAGATCGAACGCCAGGTCGCCGGCTCGTTCGTCTACGGCCTCTCCGCGCTCTACTATCAGGAGTGCACCGTAAAGGACGGGCGGATCGTCGAGTCCAACTTCGACACCTACGACTCCATGCGGATCGCCCAGATGCCCAAGGTCGAGTTGATCATCATTCAGAGCGGCGGCAGCGGTCCGTGGGGCGGCATCGGCGAGCCGACCATCTGCGTCGCGGCACCCGCGGTGATGAACGCGTACTTCAAGGCGACGGGCAAGCGCATCCGCTCGTTCCCGCTGAAGAACCACAACGTCGCGATGGCCTGAAGCGAAGAAGGATGGCGGCGGCCCTCTCGGGCCGCCGTCGTTCCATTCCGAGGATTTGCACATGCCCATGATGCGTCTGACCGCCGCCGTGGCGATCGTGCTGGCATCGGCCGGCGTTGCGTTGGCTGCCGAAGCGCCTGCCGGCGCGGCGGCGTGTTCGGGCTGTCACGCGTCAAGCACGCGCGTGGAAACCCCCGTGCCGCCGCTCAATGGCAGGCCGGCGGCCGATATTGCGAGCCAGATGATTGCGTTCAAGGCCGGCCAGCGGCCCGGCGACCATCATGGACCGCATCGCCAAGGGATTCTCCGACGACGAGATCCGGGCGATCGCCGCCTGGTACGCAGTCGCAAAAGTAAGGGGCGCTCGATGGCGATACACAAGAGCCGCCGCGATTTCCTCAAAGCCGCCAGCGCCGCGGCGCTGTTCCCCATGCCGGCGTTGGCGCAAGGCGCGCGGGCCAAAGGTCGTCGTTATCGGCGGCGGCTTCGCGGGCGCGTCGGCGGCGCGCTGCGTGAAGAAAGCCAATCCGGCAATCGCCGTGACGCTGGTCGAGGCGAGCCCGACGTTCACCGCCTGCCCGTTTTCCAACGGCGTGATCGCCGGGTCTGCGTCACCTTGAGCGCGCAGCAGTTCAATTACCAGAAGCTCGGCGACGCCGGCATCACGCTCGCCATACAAGCGGCGGCCGGCGTCGACGCGCAAGCCAAGAGCGTGACGCTCGAGCGGCGGATCGACGCTTCCCTATGACCGCCTCGTGATGGCGCCCGGCATCGACCTGCGCTGGGACGGCCTGCCCGGTTACGACGACGCGCGCCGCCGACATCATGCCGCATGCCTGGAAAGCGGGCGAGCAGACGCTGCTGCTGCGCAGCCAGCTCGAGTCGATGGAGGACGGCGGCACTGTGGTGATCTCGGCGCCCGCCAATCCGTTCCGCTGCCCGCCGGGCCCATACGAGCGCGCGAGCCTGATTGCCCATTATCTCAAGACCAGAAAGCCGAAGTCGAAGCTGATCATCCTCGACGCCAAGGACGCGTTCTCCAAGCAGCGGCTGTTCCAGAACGCCTGGGCGGCGCTTTATCCCAATCACCTCGAATGGGTGTCGCTGTCGAAGGGCGGCAAGGTGAATGCGGTCGATGCGGCGACGAAGACGCTCGAAGACCGACTTCAACGATTACAAGGCCGACGTGGCGAACGTCATTCCGCCGCAGCGCGCCGCCGCCATCGCACAGTCCGCCGGCGTCGCCGACCGCTCCGGCTGGTGCCCGGTCGATCCGGTGACGCTTCGAGTCGAAGCTGCGTGCCGAACATCCACGTGATCGGCGATGCCGCCATCATGGGCGCGATGCCGAAATCGGCTTTCTCGGCGAATGCGCAGGCCAAGGTCTGCGCCGACGCAATCGCGAAGCTGCTCGCGCGGCGGAACGCCCGGCGAGCCGCGGCTGATCAACACCTGCTACAGCCTGGTCGCGCCGGACTACGGCATCACGGTCGCGGGCGTCTACAAGCCGACCGACGGCGTGCTCGCCGACATCCAGGGCGCGGGCGGCGTCAGCCCGATCGAGGCGCCGCAGCGCGACCCGCGCGCTGGAAGCGCAGCTCGCCGACGGCTGGTTCAAGACGATCACGGCTGAGGTGTTCGGCTGAAGCTTCGGCGCGATAACGGCCGCGCTGGCGCTCGGCGCATCGGCCGCGCTGGCGCAGGAGTTGCGGCCCTACACGGTCGACCGGCGACGCCATCCCGGCATCGCTGACCGGAGGCCCGGGCGATGCCGACGCGCGGGCGCGAAGATCGTCGCGAACCGGCAGGTGGGCTTGTGTCTGCTGTGCCATTCGGGCCCGTTTCCGCAGGAACGGTTCCAGGGCACCATGGCGCCGGACCTGAAGGGCGCCGGTGCGCGTTGGAATCGAAGGACAGTTGCGCTTGCGGATCGTGGATGCCGCGCGGCTCAATCCCGGACACGATCATGCCGCCGTATTATCGGACCGATGGTCTCAACCGGGTGGCGCCCGCCTTCCGCGGCAAGCCGATCCTGACCGCGGAGCAGATCGAGGACGTGGTGGCGTATCTTGTGACGCTGAGGGACTAGCGATGATCGATGACCGATGCTCAGGATCACGCGGCGCGAGTGCTCTGATCGCGCGGCGCAGGCGCGCTGCGGCGCGGCGCGCTGCGCCGCGCCGCCGCGAACGCGACGCCGGCCAGATGCAGGCGGCGATCGCCGAAGTCGCCGGCGAAGCCGAAATCACGCAAGGGCAAGGTGACGCTCGACATTCCGCCGCTGGTGGAGAACGGCAACACCGTGCCGATGACCGTCACGGTCGACAGCCCGATGACGCGAGACCGACTACGTCAAGGCGATCCACGTGTTCAACGAGAAGAACCCGCAGCCGAACGTGATCAGCGCGCAGCTCGGGCCGCGCGCCGGCAAGGCCGCATGTCTCGACGCGCATCCGCCTTGCCGACACGCAGACGCTGATCGCCATCGCCGAGATGTCCGACGGCACGTTCTGGTCGGACACGCCGAGGTGATCGTCACGCTCGGCGGCCTGCCTGGAGGATTTGATCTGATGGCGCGCGCGCCCTCATCAATGTGCCGACGAAGGCCAAGCGCGGCGACGTGATCGAGATCAAGACGCTGATTTCGCACGTGATGGAAACCGGCTATCGCCACTCCAACACCGGCGAGCTCATCCCGCGCGACATCATCACGTCGTTCTCGTGCAAATATAACGGCGAGGAGATTTTCGCCACAACGCTCTATCCGGCGATCGCCGCCAATCCGTTCATCACATTCCACACGGTCGCGACCGAGAGCGGCACGCTCGCGTTCCATTGGACCGGCGACAATGGCTTCGAAGTGACCGAAGAGGCGAAGATCGTGGTGGAGTGAGGTGACGCTCTCTCCTTCGTCATGGCCGGGCATAGCCCGCGAAGACGGGCGTAAACGCCCTGATGCCCGGCCATCCCGACAAGGAGTGCACGGCCGGTGCCTGCCTAAGCGGGATGCCCGGCACAAGGCTGGGCATGACGGAGTACTGGTTGTTGCTCTCGCACTGATCGCCTTGCTGTGTCCCGTCGTATCCCGCCTTCGCCGAAATCCCGCTCGCCGAACGCCGCTCCGGCTACGACAACATGAGCGCTGCCACCAGGGCGATGCAGGACGACGACACGTCGAATCCCGCGACGCTCTCGGTGCTCGACGGCGAGGCGCTGTGGACGCGCAAGGCGGGAAGCGAGAGCAAGGCCTGCGCGGATTGTCACGGCGATGCCGCGACAGCGATGCGCGGCGTCTCGGCGCGCTATCCGGCGTTCTGTCCCGCCAAGGGCCGCCCGATCGATATCGAGCAGCGCATCAATCTCTGCCGCACCGAACAGCAGAAGGCGCCGCCGCTCGCCCACGAGAGCCGCGACCTGCTGGCGCTCACCGCCTACATCGGCAGGCAGTCGCGCGGCATGCCGATTTCGGTCGCGGAGGACGCGAAGACGAAACCGTTCATCGAAGCCGGCCGCGCGAATTATTCGCGCCGCCAGGGCCAGCTCAACCTCTCCTGCCAGAACTGCCACGACGACAATTGGGGCCAGAAGCTCGCCGGCAGTGCCGATGGTGCAGGGCCATCCGAACGGCTATCCGCTCTATCGCCTGGAATGGCAGAGCCTCGGCTCGCTGCAGCGCCGGCTGCGCAACTGCCTGATCGGCATGCGGGCGGAGCCTTACGCCTACGGGGCGGACGAGTATGTCGACCTGGAGCTGTTCCTGATGTGGCGCGCGCGCGGCATGACGGTCGAGACGCCGGCCGTGCGGCCCTGATAGCGCAAGCGGCGGCAGTGCCCTGAGCGGGGCAATGCCTAAAAAAGCAGTCCGATAGCGCCCGATTGCATGCAATTTGGTCAGGCGCCGGGATTCATCGGAATCTCGACAATCATACAATTTTATCAAAGACTTAACTCCTGCGTCAGCGCGTCCCGGCAGGCTGGCACGCAGTTTGCGGAACCCTATCGAGATCACTTCGGTCCGATCGGGAGATTTTTCCATGAAGCGTCGCGAATTTCTCAAATCCGCCTCCGCGCTGGCCGCCAGCGCCGCCGTGTCGGCGCCCGCAATCTTCTCCCCCGCCAAGGCGCAGGGCCGGCAGGAGACCCTGCTGATCGTCTCGGAAAGCGGGCCGAACAACATCGACATCCACGGCGTCGGCACCAACGTGCCGGGCTACGAGGTGTCGTGGAATTGCTACGACCGCCTGATCAGCCACGAGATGAAGACCGGGCCGGGCGGCCAGCCCTACTACGACCGCGACAAGTTCAAGATGGAGCTCGCCGAGGACATGAACGTCGGCGACATGTCGGCGACGTTCAAGCTCAAGAAGAACGCGACCTTCCAGGACGGCACGCCGGTCACGGCCAAGGACGTGAAGTGGTCGCTCGACCGCGCCGTCTCGGTCGGCGGCTTCCCGACCTTCCAGATGGGCGCGGGCTCGCTCACCAAGCCCGAGCAGTTCGTCGTGGTCGACGACAACACCGTACGCGTCGACTTCATGAAGAAGGATCGCCTCACGATCCCCGATCTCGCCGTGATCGTGCCGGCGATCTACAACTCGGGGCTGGTGAAGTCGAAGGCGAACGAGAAGGACCCCTGGGGCCTCGAATACACCAAGCAGAACACGGCCGGCTCCGGCGCCTATCGCGTCGTGCAGTGGACCGCCGGCACGGAAGTGATCCTCGAGCGCAACGACAAATGGGTCGGCGGACCGCTGCCGAAGGTGCGGCGCATCGTGTGGCGGATGGTGCCCTCCGCCGGCAACCGGCGCGCGCTGCTGGAACGCGGCGACGCCGATATCTCCTACGAACTGCCGAACAAGGATTTCGTCGAGCTGAAGGACGCCGGCAAGCTCAACATCGTGTCGACGCCGTTCTCGAACGGCATCCAGTATCTCGGCATGAATGTGAAGAACCCGCCGTTCGATAATCTCAAGGTGCGCCAGGCGGTCGCCTACGCGGTCCCGTACCAGAAGATCATGGACGCGGTGCTGTTCGGCCTCGGCAAGCCGCTGTTCGGCGGTACCGGCGGAACGGAAGTCGCATGGCCGCAGCAGCACAAGTTCAACACCGACATCGCCAAAGCGAAGGCGCTGCTCGCCGAGGCCGGGTATCCGAACGGCTTCGAGACCACGATCTCGTTCGACCTCGGCTTTGCGACCGTGAACGAGCCGCTCTGCATCCTGGTTCAGGAGAGCCTGGGGCAGATCGGCATCAAAGCGACGATCAACAAGATCCCGGGCTCGAACTTCCGCACCGAACTGAACAAGAAGGTGCTGCCGCTCTACACCAACGTGTTCTCGGGCTGGCTCGATTATCCCGAGTACTTCTTCATCTGGTGCTATCACGGCAAGAATTCGATCTTCAACACGATGAGCTACCAGTCGAAGGAGCTCGACACGATGATCGATGCGGCGGTCGATTCCGCCGCGATCGGCAAGACCGCCGAATACGAGAAGAACGTGAAGGGCTTCGTCGATCTCGCCTTCGCCGACATCCCGCGCATCCCGCTGTTTCAGCCCTATTCGAACGTCGCGATGCAGAAGAACGTCAGTGGGTACCAATACTGGTTCCACCGGCGGCTGGATTACCGCGCGCTGGTGAAGGTTAGCGTAGCGCGTGCAGTGCGAATAGGAGGCCATGAATAGCGATGCCCAGCTTCATCACTCGCTATCGCCATTCGCATTCGCCGCGCTCCGATGGAGCCACCCATGCTGACCGTCATCGCCAAGCGTCTGCTTATCGCGATTCCGAGCCTGATCGGCGTCGTGATCGTCACGTTTCTGCTCACGCGCGCGCTTCCCGGAGATCCCGCGGCCTATTTCGCGGGTCCGGCCGCCACCAAAGAGGCGATCCAGGAAGTCCGCGTGAAGCTCGGGCTCGACAAGTCGCTGCCGGAGCAGTTCATCCGCTATGTGACGGATCTCTCGAAAGGCGACCTCGGACAGTCGCTCACCACCGGCCAGCCGGTCGTCACCGAAATCCGCAACCGGCTGCCCGCCTCGGCCGAACTCACACTGCTCGGGCTGATCGTGTCGGTCGCGATCGCGATTCCGCTCGGCATCTTCGCGGCGGTGAAACCGAACTCCTGGGTCGATCACACCTGCCGCGTGGTGACGACGGCCGGCGTCTCGCTGCCGGTGTTCTTCACCGGACTCATCCTCGTTTATGTCTTCTACTATCTGCTCGGGTGGTCGCCCGCGCCGCTCGGACGGCTCGATACCTTCCTGTCGGCGCCGCCGAAGGTCACCGGCTTCTATCTTGTCGACAGCCTGATCGCGGGCGACCTGGAAACATTCCGTGCCTCCGCTCAGCCAGCTTCTGTTGCCGGCGCTCACCCTCGCTATCTTCTCGCTCGCGCCGATCGCGCGCATGACGCGCGCCTCGATGCTCGCGGTGCTCGCCTCGGATTTCGTGCGCACCGCGCGCGCCAGCGGGCTGACGCCGTTCACCGTGATCGTCACCTATGCGTTCCGCAACGCGATGCTGCCGGTCGTCACCACGCTCGGCATGGTGTTCTCGTTCCTGCTCGGCGCCAACGTGCTGGTGGAGAAGGTGTTCGCATGGCCCGGCATCGGCTCCTACGCGGTCGAGGCGCTGATCGCGTCGGACTTCGCGCCGGTGCAGGGCTTCGTGCTCACCATGGCGATCATGTATGTGGCGCTCAATCTTGCGATCGACATTCTCTACGGCGTCATCGATCCGCGCGTGAGGCTTGAGGGATGAGCGAAATCACCCTGCCGAAGGAAGCTCATTCGAGCGGTCTTGCCGCCACGCTCAAGCACGCGCGCTACGTGATCGGGGACAATCCGGTCACGGGCTTTGCGTTCGCCCTGTTCGTACTGATCGTGTTCGCCGCCGTGCTCGGGCCGCATATCGTTCCGTATGACCCGCTCGCCAGCAACACGGCGATGTCCCTGAAGCCGCCGTCGCGCGCGCACTGGTTCGGCACCGACCAGCTCGGCCGCGACGTGTTCAGCCGCGTGATCTCGGCCACACGGCTCGATTTCATCATCGCGGTGTTCTCCGTGGTGCTCGTCTTCCTGATGGGCGGGCTCGCAGGCGTCGCGGCCGGCTTCTTCGGCGGCTGGACCGATCGCATCGTGTCGCGCATCGCCGACACCATCATGGCGTTCCCGCTGTTCGTGCTCGCGATGGGCATCGTGGCGGCGCTCGGCAACACGGTGCAGAACATCATCATCGCTACCGCGATCGTGAACTTCCCGCTCTATGCCCGCATCGCCCGCACCGAGGCGAACGTGCGGCGCGAGGCCGGCTTCGTGCAGGCGGCTCGGCTCTCCGGGAATGGCGAGTTCCGCATCCTGCTGGCGCAGATCCTGCCCAACATCATGCCGATCATGATCGTGCAGATGTCGCTCACCATGGGCTACGCGATCCTCAATGCCGCCGGCCTCTCGTTCATCGGGCTCGGCGTGCGCCCGCCGGACGCCGAATGGGGCATCATGGTGGCGGAAGGCGCGGCCTTCATGGTGTCGGGCGAATGGTGGATCGCGTTCTTTCCCGGGCTGGCGCTGATGATCGCGGTGTTCTGCTTCAACCTGCTCGGCGACGGGCTGCGCGACATCGTCGATCCGCAGCGGCGGACGTGAGGGACGAATGGATACCAATTCGCCTCTGAGCAACGCGCCGCCTCGCGTTCCGCTGCTCGACATCAAGCACCTGACGGTCGAATTCGCCACCCGGCGCGGCATCGTGCGCGCGGTGAAGAATATCGATCTGCAGGTCGCCAAGGGCGAGACCGTCGGCATCGTCGGCGAGTCCGGCTCGGGCAAGTCGGTCACGTCCTTCGCCGTGATGCGGATACTGGATCGCGCCGGGCGCATCGCCGAAGGCTCGGTGATGTTTTCCGGCGTCGACGTGCGCGCCGCCGACGACGACCAGATGCGCGATCTGCGCGGGCGCGAAATGTCGATGATCTTCCAGAACCCGCGCGCCGCGCTCAACCCGATCCGCAAGGTCGGCAGGCAGATCGAGGACGTGCTGCGCCAGCACGCGCAGGCCGATTCCGCCACGCTCACCGACAAGGCGATCGAAATCCTCGACCAGGTGCGCATCGCGCGGCCGCGCGAGCGCTATCATGCCTATCCGTTCGAACTCTCCGGGGGCATGTGCCAACGCGTCGTGATCGCGCTGGCGCTCGCCTGCAAGCCGCAACTGCTGATCGCCGACGAGCCGACCACCGGCCTCGACGTCACGACGCAGAAGACCGTGATGGACCTGGTGACGGAACTGACGCGCGAGCGCGGCATGTCGACGATCCTGATCACGCACGATCTCGGGCTCGCGGCGGTCTATTGCGACCGCGTGGTGGTGATGGAGAAGGGCCATGTGGTCGAGACCGCGCTGTCTTCGACCATCTTCAAGGCACCGTCGCATCCCTATACCCGCAAGCTGATGCGCGCGACGCCGCGGCCCGGCGTGAGCTTGAGGGACTTGCTG
Source organism: uncultured Alphaproteobacteria bacterium (assembly GCA_963800695.1). Lineage (GTDB taxonomy): Bacteria > Pseudomonadota > Alphaproteobacteria > Rhizobiales > Xanthobacteraceae > PALSA-894. The sequence goes on from CAWDCA010000002.1 coordinate 443,013, forward strand.
CCGGAGGAAACGCCTCCGCTCGCCGCAAGCGCCCCCGATCCTCTCCCCGCGGCGGAGAGAAGGCGAAGACGAGCGAGCCCCTGCTCGTGGTCGAGAAGCTGGTGAAGGAGTATCCGCGCCAGGGGATTACCGGATCGCTATCGAGATTGTTCCGTGGCGGGCCGGCGCCGGAACCGGAGGTGTTCCGCGCGGTCGATGGCATCAGCTTCACGATCGATCGCGGCGAGAGCGTCGGGCTGGTCGGCGAATCCGGCTGCGGCAAGTCCACCACCTCGATGATGGTCATGCGGCTGATCGACAAGAGCGACGGCCTGATCCAGTTCGGCGGCGACGACATCGGCGCGATCCCGGCGAAGCAGTTCGCGACCCTGCCGCTGCGCAAGCGCATCCAGATGGTGTTCCAGGACCCGACCGACAGCCTCAATCCGCGCTACACGGCCGCGCGCGCGATCGCGGATCCGATTTTGCGCCTCGGCGGCGTGAGCGGGCGCGACGCGGTGCGGGCGCGCTGCGAGGAACTGGCGACGCAAGTCGGGTTGCCGCTCGAATTTCTCGATCGCTTTCCGCATCAGCTTTCCGGCGGGCAGAAGGCGCGCGTCGGAATCGCACGCGCGATCGCGCTGCATCCGGACCTGATCATTCTGGACGAGCCGACCGCCGCGCTCGACGTGTCGGTGCAGGCGGTGGTGCTCAATCTGCTGCAGGACCTTAAAGACACGCTCGGAATGAGCTATCTTTTCGTCTCGCACGACCTCAATGTGGTGCGGCTGTTGTGCGACCGCGTGATCGTCATGAAGGCGGGCAAGATCGTCGAGCAGGGGCCGACCGAGCGCGTATTGTTTTCTCCGCAAGCCCAATATACCCGCGACCTGCTCGAGGCGATCCCGCATCCGCCGGTGTGAGAGTCCAATGCCGAAACCCAACCATCTCGACGCCTATATCGACGCCGCCGCGCAGGCGCTGGGCATTCCGCGTTCAGCCGGAATGGAAGCCGGCGGTGCGCGCCAATCTGGACGTCACGTTCAGGCTCGCCGCGCTGGTCGGCGAAAAGGAGCTGCCGGACGATGCCGAGCCCGCACCGGTCTTCACAAGCCTGACATGGACACCGGCTGGGCCTCGGCCGCGGAGATCGCGGCGGCAGTGACGGACGGCTGCGTCTCGGCCACGGCGGTCGTCGAGGATGCGCTCGCGCGCATCACGGCACGCGACCCGGTGCTCAATTCGTTCACCGATGTGCTGGCGGAGCGTGCGCGCGCAGGCGCCGCGACCATCGATGCGGGCAAGACAGAAAGGCCCGCTCGCGGGCGTGCCGTTCGCGGTGAAAAACCTGTTCGACGTGAAGGGCCTGCCGACGCGGGCCGGCTCGAAGATCAATCGCGAGCTTGGCGCCTCGCCGCACGACCAGCCGCTGATCGAGCGGCTGGAGGCGGCGGGCGCCGTGCTGGTCGGCGCGCTCAACATGGGCGAATACGCCTACGACTTCACCGGCGAGAACGTGCACGACGGCAATGCGCACAATCCGCACGACGTGACGCGCATGACCGGCGGCTCGTCGAGCGGATCGGGCGGCGCGGTCGCGGGCGGGCTGGTGCCGCTCTCGCTCGGCTCCGACACCAACGGCTCGATCCGCGTGCCGTCCTCGTTCTGCGGGCTGTTCGGGCTGAAACCGACCTATGGGCGGCTCACGCGCGCGCGCTCGTTTCCGTTCGTGGCGAGCCTCGATCATCTTGGGCCGCTCGCGCGCATCGACGCGCGATCTCGCGCTCGCCTACGACGCGATGCAGGGGCCGGACGCCGGAAGACCCGGTGTGCGTCGACAGGCCTGTCGAGCCGGTCATGGCGGCGCTGACACGCGGCGTCGACGGTTTGCGCATCGCCGTTGCGGGCGGCTATTTCCGCAAGGGCGCTTTTCCCGAGGCCTGCGTCGCGATGGACCGCGTCGCGGCGGCGCTGCACGCCAACACCGAGATCGAAATCCCCGAAGCGGCGCGCGCGCGCGCGGCGGCTTACGTCATCACGGCGAGCGAAGGCGCGAGCCTGCATCTCGATCGCCTGCGCGCGGCGCGCCGCCGATTTCGAGCCCGTGGTGCGCGACCGGCTGATCGCCGGCGCCATGATCCCGGCACCGCTGGTCAACCGTGCGCAGAAATTCCGCCGCTGGTATCGCGCGGAAGTCCTGAAGCTGTTCGAGAACGTCGATGCGATCCTGGCGCCCGCGACGCCGTGCACCGCGCCGGCGATCGGCCAGCAGACGTTCGTGCTCGATGGCGTCGAACAGCTCGTTCGCCCCAACATCGGCATCTACACGCAGCCGATCTCGTTCATCGGGCTCCCGGTTGTCGCCGTGCCGGTGCCGCTTGTCCCCATGCCGATCGCCGTGCAGGTGATCGCCGCGCCGTGGCGCGAGGACGTGGCGCTGCGTATAGCCTATGCGCTGGAGCAGGCCGGCGTGTGCGTCGCGCCGAGGCCCGCGTTATAACAAGCCGAAATCGAGGGAGGAGATTGATGGAGATCGACCTGCCGGAGGTCGTGGCCGAGGTGCGCGGCGGCCTTCGACCGTTACGAGAAGGCGCTGATCACAAACGACCTCGACGTTCTCAACTCGACCTTCCGCGAAGCGCCGCAGACGATCCGCTACGGCATCGGCGAAAATCTCTACGGCCATGACGAGATCGCGGGCTTCCGCGCCGCGCGCTCGCCGGTCGGCCTGATGCGCTCGACTTCGCGAACCGTCATCACCACCTACGGCCGCGACTTCGCGGTCGCCTCCACGCTGTTCCGGCGCGAGACCGTGCCCGGCAAGGTCGGCCGCCAGATGCAGACGTGGGTGCGCTTTCCCCGACGGCTGGCACGTGGTCGCGGCGCATGTGAGTTTGATTGAGGAGCGATGACTGTCATTCCGCGCCGAGCGCGCGCGAGGGCCGGGATGCACAACCACGATCGGGATTGAGTTGAGGGAGCGTGGTTATGGACTCCGGGCTTCACGCCTGGCGTGCAGCGGAATGTACGAAACCATTTCGTCACAAACGCCGCCAGCCGCCGAAGCTGGAAATATCGCGCGCACCGGTCAACGCCGTCGGATTCGGCAAGGAAGCCCTTCACGGCGCGGCCGTCGCTCAGTGTCAGCGTGCCGATGCCGAGCGGCGGCGGGATCGCGGCGACGAAGCGGCCAAAGCCGTCTGCCGGCAATGCCCAGATTTCCACCGCGATCGATGCGCCCTGCCCGGCCGCGACGCGCAGCAGGCCCGGCTTCGGCGGCTGCGTCGCGAGCGCGAACATGCGGTAGTCCGGCGCGGTGTGCGTGCTTTCGAGAAAGCGCGCGCCGTGGGATTTCAGCTCGCCGTTGAGCGGCATGGCGGAGAGATGCGCGCCGACCACCGCAAGCGCGATCTCGCCTGCTTGCGGCGTGGCGGCGAGTGAGGCAAGCGGCGGCTGCGGCGCGCCGGTCGCGCCCATCGGCAATGTCGTATCCGCATGAAACACGCGGCCGAGCGAGGCGAGCAGCGCATCGTGGCCGCCCGGCGCAAGCAAGGTGACGCCGAACGGAATGCCGTCCGGGCGCATGCTTGCCGGCACGGCGAGACCGGCAAGATCGAGCAGGTTGACGAAATTGGTGTAGGTGCCGAGCCGGCTGTTGAGCTGGATCGGATCGGCCAGCACCTGCTCCACCGTGTAGACGGTCGGCATGGTCGGCACGAGCAGCACGTCGATGCTGCGGAACAGATGGTCACGCACGCGGCGGAGATCCTCGAGCTTGTAGAACGCCGCGAAGGCATCCGCCGCGCTCGCGCGCGCGCCGCCAAGTGTGATCTCGCGCGTCACCGGATGGATCGCCTCGGGGCTTGACGCGATCAGATTGCGGATGACGTGGTAGCGCTCGGCCACCCATGGGCCTTCGTAAAGCAGCCGCGCGGTTTCGTAGAACGGTTCGATATCGATTTCGACGATCGATGCGCCGAGCGCCGCAAAGCGCGCAATCGCGGCTTCGAACTGCGTGGCCGAGACCTGATCGCCGAAGAACACGCGCTCGCCCTTGATCGGCACGCCGATGCGCAGGCTCGGCACCGGACCGGGCACGCCGGCGGGGCGGTTGCGCGTGTAAGGATCGGCGATATCCGGTCCTGCCATTGCGGCGAAAGCCGTCCACGCATCGTCGACGGTGAGAGCAAACACCGAGACGCAATCGAGCGTGCGGCACGCCGGCACGACGCCCGCGGTCGAGACCATGCCGAGGCTGGGTTTGAGACCGACGATATTGCCGAGGCCCGCCGGCACGCGGCCGGAGCCCGCCGTGTCGGTGCCGAGCGAAAACGGCACCAGCCCGGCCGCGACCGCGACGCCGGAGCCCGAACTCGATCCGCCGGGAATGAGCTTCGCGTCGAACACATTGCGCGGGACCCGTAGGGCGAGCGCACGCCGACGAGGCCCGGTGGCGAACTGGTCGAGATTGGTCTTGCCGATCGGGAATCGCGCCGGCGGCACGCAGGCGCTTGATGCAGGTCGCGTCGGCCTTGGGCGTATAGGCGAACGCCGGGCACGCCGCCGTGGTCGGCAGGCCCGCCACGTCGATGTTGTCCTTGACGGCGAACGGGACGCCGTAGAGCGGCAGCGAGGTGTCCTTTCAGGGCTCGCGCTTCGGCGCGTGCCTCCGCTTCGTCGCGCAACGTGATGAAAATTGCAGGATCGTTGTGGGCGCGGATGCGCGCGTAGCTGCGCGCGACCGTGTCTTCAGGCGAGGTTCCGGACCGATGCGCGCTGAGGATTTCCGCGATCGTGTGCACGGGGACATCTAGTTTTCCCGCCGCACGGCGCTTTCGTGCCAGTGGCGCAGCGCCAGATGCGCGATCCAGCTCGTCAAAAAGAAGATCGCGATGCCGGTGAGCGAGATCATGATCAGCGCCGCGAACATGCGCGGGATCTGCAGCCGGTAGCCGGATTCGAGGATGCGGTAGGCAAGGCCCGAGGCGCTGCCGCCGGTGCCGGCGACGAACTCGGCCACCACCGCGCCGATCAGCGCGAGCCCGCCGGAAATCTTCAGGCCGCCGAGGAAGTACGGCAGCGCGGCCGGCAGGCGCAGATAGCGCAGCGTCTGCCAGCGGCTCGCGCGGTAAAGCTGGAACAGGTTGATGAGATTGTGGTCGGCCGAGTTCAGCCCGAGGATCGTGTTCGACAGGATCGGGAAGAACGCCACGATCCAGGCGCAGATCAGCAGCGAGAGGTTGATGTCGCCGACCCAGATGATGATCAGCGGCGCGATCGAGACCACCGGCGTCACCTGCAGGATCACCGCGTAGGGAAACAGCGATTTCTCCAGCCACTTCGACTGCGTGAAGATAATCGCGAGCGCAACGCCAACCACGACCGCCGCGATCAGCGCCGCGAAGGTGATGCGCAGCGTGATGAGCAGCGATTCCGACAGCGTTGCCCAGTCGTTCCACAGCGTCTGCGCGATCAGGATCGGGCCGGGCAGGATGTAGTGCGGGATGCCCTTGATGCGAACAGTCAGCTCCCACGCGGTGAGCGCGATGATGCCGATGACGACCGGCGCGATGATGCCGGGCCACGTGCTTGCCGCGATGCCGAGGATGCGCCGCTCCTCGGCGAACACCGGCCGCGCCTCGGCGTCGGTGCCGTCGTGAGCCGCACCGCGTGGAGCGGCAGGTCGCTCATGCGGCGATGGCCTGCTTCAGCGTCTCCGACGCGACGCGGCAGAGGTGCGCATAGTCGGCCGAGGTGCGGAACAGCCCGTCGCGCGGATAAGGCGCGTCGTTTTGCAAATCCGCCATCACGCGGCCGGGCCGCGCCGCCATCACGACGATGCGCTGCGAGAGATACACCGACTCGAACACCGAATGGGTGACGAATACGCCGGTGAAACGGTTCTGCCACCAGAGGCTTAGCAGGTCGTCGTTGAGCTTGTGCCGCGTGATCTCGTCGAGCGCCGCGAACGGCTCGTCCATCAGCAGAATCTTCGGATGCGTCACCAGAGCGCGCGCGATCGAGACGCGCATCTTCATGCCGCCGGACAACTCGCGCGGATAGGATTTCTCAAAACCCTTCAGCCCGACCAGCGCCAGCATTTCGGCGGCGCGCGCCTCCGCCTCGCCGTTCGCAACGCCCGCGAGCGTCAGCGGCAGCATGGTATTGCGCAGCGCGTTCGACCACGGCATCAGGGTCGGGTCCTGGAACACGAAGCCCAGATCCGGCTGCGGCTCGCCGCTCGCCGAGTGCGGTGCGGTCGGCCATTCGATCGTTCCGGCGCTGGGCGCGCCGAGCCCGGCGATGATGCGCAGCAGCGTCGACTTGCCGCAGCCTGACGGCCCAAGCAGGCTGACGAATTCGCCGTCGCGCAGATCGAGATCGACCCCGCGAATGGCGACGGTGCCGTTCGCGAACTGCTTGGAGACCTTGCGGATCGAAACGAGCGGGCGGGTGCGGCTTTCCACACCCGCCGCAGCGGCAATGGTCACGCGCCGACGCCCTTGTTCACGAACTCGAGCGAATAAGCCTTCTTGTAGTCGACGCCCGGCCGGGAATGCGCCGGCCGCCGTCATCGTCTCGTAGAAGCGCTTCCAGCGCTCGTCCGTCATCGCGCCGACGCCGAGTTTGAGCGCATCGCCCGACTTCACGATGCCGCGCTCGTTCATGACCTTGAGCGCATAGGCCATCTTGTCGTCGGTCATGTCCGGATTGTCTTTCTTGATCGCCGCATTGGCGGCCTCAATCGCCGGACCGCCCTTCATGTATTCGGCCCAGCCTTCAGCCGACGCATTGATGAAGCGCTGCACCACGTCCTTCTTCTCGTCGACCATCTTCTTCGAGATGTTGATGGTGGTCTGGTAGTTGTCGAAGCCGGCGTCGGCGATCAGGTGCACCACCGGCTGCACGCCGGCCTGCATGATCACGTAGGGCTCGGACGAGAGAAATCCCTGCTGCGAGATCTGCTTGTCGGCGAGGAACGGCGCCATGTTGAAGGTGTAGGGCCGCGCCTGCTCGTCGGTGAAGCCGAATTTCGCCTTGAGGAACGGCCAGTAGCTGGTGCGGCCGCCCGCGCCGATCAGGATCGGCTTGCCCTTGAGGTCCTCGAACTTGTCGTGGCCGACACCGGGGTGGGAGATGATGACCTGCGGGTCCTTCTGGAAGATCGCGGCGATCACCAGAAAGGGGATATTCTCCTTGGCGTAATTGATGCCCTCGAACGAGTTCGACATGATCATGTCGACGCGCCCGCCGAGCAGGAGCTGCGAGGGGTTCTGCTGCGGCCCGCCCTGGCGGACATCGCACTCGATGCCGTGTTTCTTGTAGATGCCGTTGGTGGCGGCGAGATAGAAGCCGCCGTGCTCGGCCTGCGCCCGCCAGTTGGTCTGGTAGCTCACCTTGTCGAGCGTCTGTGCGGACACACGCGCGCCCGGGACCGCCACGAGGGCGGCGCCACCCATCAGGCCGAGAGCCTTGCGGCGGTCGATGCGATATTTCATGGGTCAATCCTTTCACTTCAAACGCGCCCCAAAGGGCGGCTGAGACCAAGGGCATTCCTAGCAACAGATATGCCGTGTTCTAGCGTGTCCGCGGGCCGTTGAAACGGGTCCGGCCACCCTTTCATGCCCAAGGATACAGCACCCGCTTGCCCAGGTAAGAGGCAGGCCGGAAACCGGCCCCGTAACCCACAGGGGACGCCACGCTTTCAGGTTGCGCGGATGCCGGTTGAGGGCCGGTGCGGCATGATTGCGCTTGGGGCGGACGGATGCCAGTTTTGCGCCCGACCCGGAGAAACCGATGCCCGTGACCGCCGCCAAAGCCACCGCCCGCTACGATATCGGCCGCTTCCTCGGCATGATCGGCGACGTGCCGGTGACGACCGACATGCAGCGGGTGCGCCTGCGCTCGCGCGATTACTTCTGGTACTCGCCCGTCCTCAACAAGCAGCTGCACGGCAAGTCGGCCGACGTGGTCGCGACGCCGCGCGACGAGGCCGACGTGATCGCCGTGGCAGCCGCGTGCGCAAAGCTGCGCATTCCCCTGACGCCGCGCGGCGCCGCGACCGGCAACTACGGCCAGGCGGTGCCGCTGGAAGGCGGCGTGCTGCTCGATCTCACCAACATGACGAAAATCGAATGGCAGAAGCCCGGCATCGTGCGCTGCGAGCCGGGCATCAAGATGAACGATCTCGATGCCGCCACCCGGCCGAACGGTTTTGAGCTGCGCATGCATCCTTCGACCAAGCGCATGGCAACGATCGGCGGCTTCGTCGGCGGCGGCTCGGGCGGCATCGGCTCGATCAACTATGGCGGCCTGCGCGAGCCGGGCAACATCCTTTGCGCACGCGTCGTTACGCTGGAGGAAACGCCGCGCGTGATCGAGCTGCGCACCGATGCGGCGCAGAAGGTCAACCGCGCCTACGGCACCACCGGCATCATCACGGCGCTGGAAATGCCGCTGGCGCCGGCGTGGCCGTGGGTCGACGTGATCGTGACGTTCGACGATTTCTTCGAGGCGATGCAGTTCGGTTACGACGTCGCGCTGGCCGACGGCGTGGTGAAGAAGCTGATCACGCCGATGATCTGGCCGATCCCGATCCACTTCCCGGCCCTCAAGAAACACTGCCCCGAGAGCAAGCACGTCGTCTTCTGCATGATCGCCGAGCCGTCGCTGGAAAGCTTCAAGGCAATACTCGGCACGCGCGGCACGATCACCTACGAGCAGCCGCACGATGACTCGGCCGGCAAGGAGCCACTGTACGAATACACCTGGAACCACACGACCCTGCAGTGGCTGAAGCAGGACCGCACCATCACCTACCTGCAATGTCTGTTCCCGCATGACCGCGTGATCGAGTCGGTGCGGCAGATGGCCGAGATGTTTCCCGACGAGGTGCTGCCGCACACCGAGTTCATCCACTTCGCCGGGCGCGTGACCTGCTCGGCGCTGCCGATCGTGCGTTACACGACGGAAGAGCGGCTGAACGAGATCATCGCGCTGCATGAGAGCAACGGCGTGTTCATCGCCAACCCCCATGTCTACACGCTGGAGGACGGGACACGGCACAAGTCCACCGGCGCGGACCAGCTTGGCATGAAGGCGGAGGCCGACCCGTACGGGCTGCTCAATCCGGGCAAGATGCGGACCTATGTGCCCAAGCGGTGAAGTCATCCCGGCCGAGCGCAGCGAGAGCCGGGACCCATAACCACAGGACTTTCGATGAATTGCAGACTTGTGGTTATTCGGGTCTCCTCCGCTGCGCTCCGTCGCCCGGGATGACAATGAAAGTCCACTACATCTACTGCCATCCCCTCCCCGAAATCCTTCCACGCGGCGATCCGCGACGAGGCGCTCGCGGGACTGAAGGAGGCCGGCCACACGGTCGATCTGTGCGATCTCTACGCGGAGAAATTCGATCCGGTGATGTCCACCGAGGAACGGCGCGACTATCACGACCTCTCCAAAAACCAGTCGGGCGTCACAGATTACGTGCGCCGCCTGCGCGAGGCCGACGCGCTCATTTTCCAGTTTCCCGTCTGGTCGTTTGGCCCGCCCGCCATGCTCAAGGGCTGGATGGACCGGCTGCTGATGCCCGGCGTTGCGTTCGATCTGTCCAACCCGAACATGGCGATCCCGATGCTGACCAATCTGAAGCGGATCGCCGGAATCACGACTTATGGCCGGCCGTGGTGGAACGCCCTGCTGGTCGGCAATCCACCGAAAAAGATCATGACGCGCTACATGCCGCGTTTCGCCAACGGCGCGAAGGTCGACTATTATCCGCTCTATCACATGAACGTCGCCAGCGAGGCGACGCGCAAGGCGTTCATGGCCAAAGTGCGTGCCGCGATGGTAAAGTTCTGACATGCGCAAAGTCCACTGGCTGCAACTGACCACCGAAGACTTCGCCGGCCTCGATCCGGAGAAAACGATCGCGGTCCTGCCGATCGCCGCGATCGAGCAGCACGGGCCGCACCTCGCGGTCTCGACCGACACGATTATCGGGCAGAGCATGGTCGACACCGTGATCGCGCGGCTGCCCGCGGACCTGTCCGTGCTGTTCCTGCCGGTGCAGGCGGTCGGCAAATCGAACGAGCACATCCGCTCGCCCGGCACGATCACCTACACGGCCGAGACCGCGCAGCGCGTGTGGACCGAGATCGGCGAGAGCGTCGCGCGTGCGGGCTTGCGCAAGATGGTCATCGTGACCTCGCACGGCGGCAACGTCGACACGATGCGGGTCGTGGCGCGTGAGTTGCGCGTCAATTGCCAGATGCTGTGCGTCACCACCGGCTGGCGCTTCGGCGTGCCGAAGGGCCTGTTCTCGGACCCGGAGGCGCTGCACGGCATCCACGCGGGCGATATCGAGACGTCGCTGATGCTGCATTTCCGCCCCGACCTCGTGCGCAAGGAGAAGGTGGCGAATTTCGTGCCGTCCTCGGTGCGGATGGAGAACGAATTCAAGTTCCTGCGCCCGACCGGCCTGCACGCGCATGCCTGGATCGCGCAGGACATCCATCCGGCGGGCGCCGCCGGCGACGCCTCGCTCGGCACAGCCGAGAAGGGCAGGCAATGGGCGGAGTTTCAGGCGGAGCGGTTCATCGAGTTGTTGAGGGATGTGGAGCGGTTTAGGAAGTTGAGCCGCAGTCTTGACGTTGGCGGCCGAGTGTAGCTTTGCGAAGGCATACTTCGACGTTCGGTCAATCGCGACGAACAGGTAGAGCTTGCCTTCGCCGGTACGCACCTCGGCAATGTCGATGTGGAAGTAGCCGATCGGATAGCGCTTGAAGGGCTTTTTGGTGATCTTGTCACCGGCGATCTCCGGCAGTCGGCTGATGCTGTGGCGCTTGAGGCAGCGATGCAGGGACGAGCGTGTCAGGTGCGGGATGGTCGCCTGCAAGGCATACAGACAGTCGTCCAGCGGCAGCAGTGTGTGCTTGCGGAAGGCGACGATGATCGCCTCTTCGCCGGGTGACAGGACTGTCGAATGGGGCTCCGCCGGTCCCATCCGGGCATCATGGACAAACGCCCGCTTGCGCGACTTGGCGACTGTCTTCTGATTCAGTGCGTACCGGGAGGCGAGCTCTTAGAGCGGAGCTTTCGATCGCTGTATTGCAGCTCGGACCGAGTGCGAGCTTTCTCGGCTCGCCTAATCCAATTCCCGATAATCCGGCAGCGTGCGGTCCACCTGCTTGCCCGCGCACAGCACCACGCGATCGGTCTGCGGCCGCGACAACAGTTCGTTCATCGTCCGCGCGCGCGTGAGCACAAGGCCGGCCGGCGCGCCGACCGCCATGCGGCCGTGGGCCAAGCCCATCACCTCGCCCGGCGTCGCGGCGACTGTTTTCAGCCACAGCCGGTCCGAATGATCGAAATGCAAAATGCGCGTTGCCTCGCGGAAAACCTCCAGCATGTCGAGGTCGCCATAGGCGTAGAACGGATCGCGCGTATTGTCGCTTGCGACCATCACGGTGACGCCGGCGGCGTCAAGCTCGTGCAGCGGCGCGACACCTCGCCAGCGCGGCGTGCGGCCGGATTGCCGATCCTGCAGATACATGTTGCACATCGGCAGCGAGACAATCGCGATGCGCGCCTCCGCGACCTTGGCGACGATGGTCGCGCGTTCGTTGTCGTCCGCCAGCGCGAGCGAGCAGCAATGGCCGGCGACAATGCGGCCCTTGAATTTGTGGCGCAGCGCGGCGTCCGCGATCTGGCCGAGGGAGCGGGCTTTCGGTGAATCGCTTTCGTCGACGTGGAAATCGAGATCGAGGCCGTGCGCCATCGCGGCCTGGAAGATCCTGTCGAGCGCCGCATCGGATTTCGCGTTCGGCGCTTCGCCGAGAAATGTGAGGCCGCCGAGCAGGCCGCCATGCTTCGCGACCGTCTCCACCATGGCGCGGAAGTTCGGCTCATCGTTGAGCGCCATGTCGATCGGATAGAGCGAGACCGCCTGCAGCGCGATGCGGCCTTTCCATTGCTCGCGCATTTCGGCGAACACGCCCCAGGAGATCGGCGTCTGCTTTGGATAGCTGTCGATATGCGTGCGCAGCGCACCGGTGCCGTGCGCGAAGGCGCAGCGCAGCGCGAAGTCCATGCGCTTCCCCACATCATCGCGCGACCAGTTCGCCTCGCGATCCGCCATCACGGCGGTGCGCGCGCCCATGTGGGTGCCGTCGGGATTTTGCGCGCGCCCCCAGATGTGACCCTTGTCGATGTGAGTGTGCACGTCGACAAGGCGCGGCAGCACGATGCCGCGATCGAGATCGAAGCGCGGCAGGTCATCGTTCGCAGGGGCTGCCGGGGCAATTGCGGCGATGCGCTCCTTCTCGATCACGATGTCGCAGGGCGCGAGGCCGTCGGCGTCGGCTTTCAGTTGCGCGGCATCGGCGACAAGGCACACCGGCACGCGCGCATTGGCGAGGCGGTATGAGGAAACGCCGGGGGATATTGTTAGAAAACTCATTAGCACCTCGTCATGGCCGGGCTTGTCCCGGCCATCCCGCTTAGTAAGGCACCGCCTGTGCCAATTCTATCGGGATCACCGGGTCTCGCCGCTTCGCGGCGGCCCGGTGATGACGAGAGTATGATATGCAATTCGCATGAAACGCCCGATCAACCCCGCCTCGATCCGCGCACCGTTCGCGCAATACAGCCACGCCGTCGAGGTGCCGTCCGGGCGGATGCTGTTCGCCTCGGGCCAGCTTGGCGTTTCGCCGGACGATCACGTGCCGGAGGACGCCGAGGCGCAGGCGGTATTGTGCTTCGAGAACATCAAGGCGATTTTGGCCGAGGCGGATATGACCTTCGCCGACGTGGTGCGCTTCACCGCCTACGTCACCGACCGGGCCTATTTCCCGGTCTACGGCGCGGTGCGCAGCCGCTACGTGTCGGGCAATGCCTTCGCCTCCACTCTGGTGATCGTCTCGGGCTTCACGAGGGCCGAATTCAGGGTCGAGGTCGAAGTGACGGCGGTAAAATCCTAGCATTCCGCAATGGCTTGACTTGTCGCTTGACTTCTCCGTCGTGGCGGCGGAATTATAGGAACATATCATGAACATTTGGAACTCCCATGCTCCCTGCCGAGCCGATGGAGCAGCACCTTCCCGCCTGCGCCGCGCGATTGCGACGAGCGAGGAAACGCTCGCAGACGAGGCGCGTTCGCTCGCGCTCGGCGTGCCCGATGTCGATGCGGCGCTCGGCGGCGGGCTTCCCTGCGCGGCGCTGCATGAACTGAGCGCCGCGCCGGTGCATCTCGGCGCGGCCGCGGGCTTCGCACTCGCGCTCGCGGCGCGCTCGCCAAAGGCCCAGCACGTCCTGTGGATCGCCACCGATTTCGGCATGCTGGAAACCGGCGCGCTCTATGGTCCCGGCCTCGATCTCCTCGGGCTCGACACCGAGCGGCTCCTGGTCGCGCGCGTCGCGCGGCCGGTCGATGCGCTGTTCGCCATGGAGGAGGCGCTCAAATGCCGCGCGCTTTCGACCGTCGTGGCGGAGGTGAACGGCGAGGTCGATCTGACGGCGACGCGGCGGCTCTCGCTTGCGGCGCGCGAAGGCGGCGCGCTCGGCCTGCTGCTGCGCCACAAGCCGAGCGATGCGCCAAGCGCGGCGCGCACGCGCTGGGAGATTTCGGCCTGCCCAAGCGTGCCCGACGAACTCGGCGGCCTCGGCCGCACCGCCTTCCGGCTCTCTCTCCTGCGTAACCGCCGCGGCCCATGCGGCACCTGGACACTCACCTGGGATCACCATGAACGCGTCTTTGCGGCGCTATCTGTCGGTGTGGCTGCGGCGCCTGCCGACCGACCGGATCAGGCGCTCTCCGCCTGAACCGCTGGTCGTGGCCAGCCCGGTCAAAGGCGCGTTGCGGCTCTCCGCCGTCAACGACGCCGCGGCCGCGCTCGGCCTGCGCGTCGGCATGGCGCTCGCCGACGCGCGCGCGATGTATCCGAAGATCGCGGTCGCGGATGCGGACGCGCGCGCGGACTTCGCGCTGCTCGAAGCGATCGCCGACTGGTGCGACCGCTACACGCCGCTGGCCGGGCTCGATCCGCCCGATGGATTGATGCTCGACGTCACCGGCTGCGCGCACCTGTTCGGCGGCGAGGCGGCGCTTGCGGCCGATCTCGTGCGGCGGCTTGGGGCGCAGGGCTATCAGGCCCGCGTCGCGGTCGCCGATACGGTCGGGTGCGCGTGGGCGGTGGCGCGGTTTGGCGAGAATCGCGTCGTGCCTGTGGGCGAAGCACAAAATACGATCGCACCGTTGCCCCTCGCCGCGTTGCGCCTTTCTGCCGAAACGATCGAAGCATTGTCGCAGGTCGGCTTGAAACGCATCGCCGATGTGCTCGATCGCCCGCGTGCGCCGCTCGCGGCGCGGTTCGGTGCGGAGTTCGTGCGCCGCATCGATCAGGCGCTCGGCCGCGACGACGAGCCGATCGCGCCGCGCCTGCCCGTTCCCGGCGGCAATCGCGGAGCAGCGCTTCGCCGAGCCGATCGCGCTCGAGCGCGACGTGCTCGGCACCATCGAGAAGCTCGCCGAAAAACTGGGTACCCTGCTGGAACGGCGCGGCGAAGGCGCGCGGCTGTTGCAGGCCGCGCTGTTCCGCACCGACGGAAAAGTCTTCCGCATCGAGGTCGGCACCAGCGAGCCGCTGCGCGATCCAGCCCGCATTCGCCACCTGTTCGCCGACCGGCTCGGCGTGATCGGCGACGAGGTCGATCCGGGCTTCGGCTTCGACATGCTGCGCCTCGCAGCGCTCGCGACCGAACGCCGCGAGCCGGCGCAGACCGGCCTCGCCGCGCCCGACCATGCGCAAGAGCTGGCGCATCTGATCGACCGGCTCGGCGCGCGCTTCGGGTTGCGCCGCGTCACGCGGCTTGTGGCACAGGACACGCATATTCCGGAGTTCGCCGTGATGGCGGTGGGGGCTGCTTTACCCTCCCCCTTGTGGGGAGGGTCGACCGCCGTAGCAAAGCGAAGGCGGGCGGGGTGGGGGTCCGGCGGCGAACCTCAGTTCTACCCCCCTCCTCACCCCTCCCCCACAAGGGGGGAGGGAGCGAGAGAGCTTGCCACTTTCCAAGACTCCCTCAGCCCCACCCGCCCGATCCGTCTCTTTGCACGCCCCGAACCCGTCGAGGCCGTGGCCGAAGTGCCGGACGGGCCGCCGGTGCAATTCACCTGGCGGCGCATGCGCCATGTGGTGGCGCACGCCGAAGGTCCCGAGCGCATCGCGATGGAGTGGTGGCGCGATGCGGCCGGCGTGGCGCTGACGCGCGACTATTTTCGCGTCGAGAGCCGCGAGGGCGTCCGCGTCTGGCTTTTCCGCGAGGGCCTGGTTCGCAGCGGCGAACCAACGCGCTGGTTCCTGCATGGCATGTTCGCATGAGCAATGTCGTCACGTTCGCCAAACAGGAAAGCGAACAGAAAGGCGAAAGCGCGTCCGCGCCAGCATCCGCTTATGCCGAACTTGCCGTCACGACGAATTTCTCATTTCTGCGCGGCGCGTCGCATCCAAAAGACTTCATCCTTGAGGCCATCTCGCTCGGGCTGACCGGCATCGGCATCGCAGATCGCAACAGCGTGGCAGGCGTGGTGCAGGCTTATGCCGCCCTCGAACAATGGAAAGAGCGTGCGCTCAACGAGAAGGAAACCAGGGGCATCGATCTGCCGGCGATAAAGCTCATCGTCGGTGCGCGGCTGGTGTTCGCCGATGGCACGCCCGACATCCTCGCCTATCCGCAAAACCGCGCCGCCTGGGGGCGCCTCACGCGCCTGCTCACCGTCGGCAAGAGCCGCGGCGAGAAGGCCGAGTGCGTTTTGTTTTTCGACGATCTCATCGAGCACATCGCGGGCCTCAATCTCATCGTGATGCCATCTCTATTCGTTCGGGGACGAGCGGAAGGGCCTGAAAACCTGCTCTCCCGCTTAAGAGACCTCGCGCCGCGCTCCGTCTGGCTCGCCGCCAGCATGCGGTATCGCGGCGACGACAACCGGCGGTTCAAACGGCTGGCAGCCATCGCCGAAAGCATGCGCGTTCCGCTCATCGCGGTGAACGATGCGCTCTATCACGCGCCCGAACGGCGAGCGTTGCAGGACGTGATGACCTGCATTCGCGAGCACGTCACCATCGACAAGGCCGGCCGCCTGCTCGAAGCCAATGCGGAGCGGCACCTTAAATCTCCGCATGAAATGGCGCGGCTGTTTCGCCGCGCGCCGGAGGCGGTCGATCGGACGCTGCGCTTTCTCGACCGCTGCAATTTCTCGCTCAAGGAGCTGGAGGCAACCGAGTATCCCGACGAGAACCGCGTCGGTTACGCGACGCCGCAGGATGCGCTCGTCGCGCTCGTTGAGGAAGGTGCAAAGCGGCGCTATCCCAAAGGGGTCAGCGCAAAAGCGCGCCATGCGCTTGATCGCGAACTCGATATGACGATCAAGCTCAACTATGCAAAATATTTTCTCACCGTTTACGACATCGTCAATTTCGCAAAATCGAAGGGCATTTTGTGCCAGGGCCGCGGCTCCGCGGCGAATTCCGTCATCTGCTATTGCCTCGGCATCACCGAGGTCGATCCCGAGAGAGTTGACCTGCTGTTCGAGCGCTTCGTATCCGAGGAGCGCAAGGAGCCGCCCGATATCGACGTCGATTTCGAACACGAGCGGCGCGAAGAGGTGATCCAGCACATCTACAACAAATACGGACGCCACCACGCCAGCCTCACGGCGACCGTGATCCGTTATCGCGGCCGCAGCGCGATCCGCGAAGTCGGCAAGGTGTTCGGGCTGTCGGACGATACCGTCGGCGCACTCGCCGGCATGCTGTGGGGCTGGTCGCAGTCCGGCGTCAAGGAACAGGAAGCGCGCAAGGCGGGACTCGATCCGTCGGATCCCCGGCTTGCCCAAGTGATGCAGCTTGCCGAAGAGCTGATCGATACGCCGCGCCATCTCTCGCAGCACCCGGGCGGCTTTCTCATCACGCGTTCGCGCATCGACGAAGTCGTGCCGGTGGAAAACGCCACGATGGACGAGCGCACCGTCATCGAATGGGAGAAGAACGATCTCGAAGCGCTGCGGCTCTTGAAGGTCGACGTGCTCGGGCTCGGCATACTGTCCTGCCTGCGGCGCGGGCTCGATTTGTTGCGCATCCATTACGGATTGACGCCCACCGTCCCCTCGCTGCTGGCGCAGCAGTATGACGACGAGACGGAGCGCAGGCCGGTTTACGACATGATCCAGCGCGCCGACACGCTCGGCACGTTCCAGATCGAAAGCCGCGCGCAGATGTCGATGCTGCCGCGGCTACGCCCGGAAAAATTCTACGATCTCGTCATCGAGGTGGCGATCGTGCGGCCCGGCCCCATCCAGGGCCGGATGGTGCATCCTTATCTTCTGGCGCGCGAGCGTTACCGCGCGACCGGCGTAGAGCCGGCCTATCCGGCGCCGTCGCCCGCGCATGGCGACAAGGATGAGCTGAAGGCCATCCTGCACAAGACGATGGGCGTGCCGCTGTTTCAGGAACAGGCGATGCGCATCGCAATCGTTGCGGCGCGATTTGAGCCCGCCGAGGCCGACAGACTGCGGCGCGCGATGGCGACCTTCAAGCGCGTCGGGACGATCCAGTATTTCCATGACAAGTTCATCAACGGCATGGTGGCGCGGGGTTATGATCCTGAATTTGCCAAGAACTGCTTCAACCAGATCAGCGGCTTCGGCGAATACGGTTTTCCGGAAAGCCACGCGGCGAGTTTCGCAAACCTCGTCTACGTCTCGTGCTGGATGAAGTGCTACTACCCCGACGTCTTCGCCACCGCGCTGCTCAACAGCCAGCCGATGGGCTTCTACGCGCCGGCGCAGATCGTGCGCGACGCGCGCGAGCATGGCGTCGAGGTGCGTCCGGCGGACGTGAATTGTTCCGACTGGGATTGCACGCTGGAGCCGTTCTCGCCTCTGTCATTCCGGGGAGCGCGACGAAGTCACGAGCGCGGAATCGCATAAGCCCGAATCCGTGGTTATGGAATTCCGGGCCCAGCTCCTACGGGCAGTCCCGGAATGACAGCGGAGAGATTCGCCTTCACCCCCGCCACGCCGCGATGAAACCCCACATCCGCACCACGCAGGCACTGCGGCTCGGCTTCCGCCAGATCAGTGGCTTCTCGGAGGACCATGGCAAGATCGTCGAATCCTCACGCGGCCGCGGCTTCAACTCGGTGCGCGATCTGTGGCTGCGCACGCGGCTGCCGCCGTCCGCGCTGGAGCGGCTCGCCAATGCGGACGCGTTCGGCTCGCTCGGCTTGTCGCGGCGCGATGCCTTGTGGGCCGTGCGCGCCTTGCAACGCGCGGGCGACAAGGACGACCTGCCGCTGTTTCGCCGCGTCGCGATGCCCGAGATGGAGCCCGACGTCGCGTTGCCGCCGATGCCGCCGGGCGCGCAGGTGGTCGAGGACTATCGCCATCTGCATCTGTCGCTGAAAGCGCACCCGGTCTCGTTTTTGCGTGGCGATCTCGACCGGCGCGGCATCACGCGGCATGAGATGCTGCCGGGCATTCGCTCCGGCGAACGCGTCACGGTCGCGGGACTCGTGCTGGTGCGCCAGCGGCCGGGCACCGCCAAGGGCGTCATTTTCATGACGCTGGAGGACGAGACCGGCATCGCCAACACGATCGTATGGGCGCGCGCATTCGAGCAATTCCGCCCGGTGGTGATCGGTGCGCGCCTCGTCGCCGTCACCGGACCGCTGCAGAGCGCGTCGGGGGTGATCCATGTGGTGATGGAGCACATCGAGGACCTGACGCCGCTGCTGCGCCGGCTGTCGGACGATGAATTCATCAACGCTCTGGCCCATGCCGACGAAGCGCGCCGCCCGCCGGTCGAGCGGCATCGGCATCCGCGCAGCGGCGACTCGCTGGTGACGCTGTTTCAGGGAGTTGCCCGCCGCGGCAGGCGACGTGGCGGCGCAGACCGCCAGGGTGATGCCCAAGGGGCGGAATTTTCATTGAGAGCAGCCGGACAAAGTCGTATAACTTATTGAATTAACGTGATATTCTGACTCTCCAGGTCCTTTTCCCGACCCGGTTGACGCCCCTTTTCCATAAGATACTATCTTTACTACTTTAACCGGACGACCCCAATGTCCGCACATCCGGCAATCCAGAACACCACCGCGCGCGCCACCACCGCGCCAATCTTTATCGGCGGCCGTTCGGCGTCACTCTCCTCGCAGATCGTTGCGGACGTGCGCGACGCGCTGTTCGCCAAGAAGCTCAAACCCGGCGATTTCCTCGGCACCGAGAAGGACCTCGCGGCCCGCTTCGGCGTGAGCCGCATCGTGGCGCGCGACGCGCTGCGCACCCTGCAGGCGCTCGGCATCGTGGACATCAAGATGGGCAAGGGCGGCGGGGCGCGCGTTTCGCGCGGCAACCCGCGCCTGTTCGCCGAGGCGCTCGCGGTGCAGCTCGATCTCACCGGCGTGAGCGCGGCCGAGATCATGGACGCGCAGCGCGCGATCGAAACGCTCGCCGCCGAGCTTGCGGCCGAACACGCGACCGCGGCCGATCACGCCAAGCTCAAGCGCCTGCTCGCCGAGGCTGAAGCCATCATCGACGACGCCCCGGCCTATACGCGCTCCTGCCGCGACTTTCATTTGGCGGTCGCGGAGGCTTCGCACAATCGCGTGCTGGTGACGCAACTCATCTCGCTGCAGCACGTCTCGTGGCCATCGGAGAACCGCACGCTGACGCCGCAGGTCGCGCGCCGCGTGCTCGACGTGCATCGCGAACTCAGCGGCCTGATCGAAATGCGCGATGCCGCGGGCGCGCGGCGGCTGATGGACGACCACGTGAAGATGATCCGCGCGCGGCGCGTCGCCGAGCATGCGCATGACACCGATCACTGCTGCTAAAAAACACGAAAGGGAGACCGCCATGAAGAACCAGAAATTCATCATCATGCCGCACTTCCGGCTGCACGAATGGATCGCCGAAGAGAAGGGCTACTTCACCGACGAAGGGCTCACTTATGAATTCCAGGAGACGATCCAGTCGACCGATGGCAAGGCTCATGCGCAGGGCGACAAGGTCGGCGCGATGCAGACCATCGAGAAGGGCCGCACCTCCGACATCAGCTGCGCCTGCCACTGGACCGTGAATGTCGCGGCCGCGAAGGGCCACGGCAAGCTTTATGGCGACGCCTATTCGGTGTCGCCGTGCGGCGTTTTCGTGCCGCAGGATTCCAAGATCAAGACGCCCGAGGATCTTGGCGGAGTGCCGATCTCGGTCGGCTATCAGTCGGGCAGCCACTACGCGACCATCCAGGCGCTCGAGCAGTACATGCCGCTCGATCAGATCAACCTCTCGTACAAGGAAGGCATGCTGTTCAGCCGCATGGACCTCTTGTTCGACAGCAAGATCCCGGCCTGCACGCTGTTCTCCGGCCCGTACTATTTCGCCGAGCAGCTCGGTTTCCGCAAAGTGACCGACTGCACCTTCATGATGGCGACGATGATCACCGGCGCGCCGGACCCCGAGGACGTGCGCAAATTCTTCCGCGCGCTCAAGCGGGCGCAACGCGACATCGACCTGCGGCCGGAACTTTACACGCGCTTCTACAAGAACGAATTCCCCAAACGCTACCACGACAAGATGGACACGCGCCGCTGGGGACCGGGCGAGCGCATCGTGTTCGAGCCCTACTCGAAGGAAGTGTTCGAGGAGTCGCGCGACTGGATCCGCGAGCGCGGGATTTTCGAGGGCAACGATCTCGGCGCAGGCGCTTATGACAGCGCGGTGGTGCGGCTGGCGGTTTAACCCGCCTGCTTCTCGCCCTCGATCCGCAGCCCGATCAGCCGGTCGAGCGTGGCGGCATCATTGAGAAGCTCGCGCGAGGGCGCGCGGTGCACGATCACGCCACGTTCCATCACGACCGCCTCCTGCGTCAGCGACAGCACGACTTCGGCGTGCTGCTCCACGAGAATGACGGCGGTGCCCTCATCCTTGATCATGCGCCCGATCGCGGCGCTCAATTCCTCGACGATGATCGGCGCCAGCCCTTCGAGCGGCTCGTCGAGCAGCAGCAGCGCCGGATTGGTCATCAGCGCGCGGGCGATCGCCAGCATCTGCTGCTCGCCGCCGGAGAGCTGATTGCCCATGTTGGCGCGGCGCTCGGCCAGGCGCGGGAACAGGCCGTACACCGTCTTCAGGTCCCAGCGGCCGGCGCGCGACGCGACCGTGAGATTTTCCTCGACACTCAGCGAAGGGAAAATCTCGCGCTCCTGCGCGACCCATCCGAGCCCGGCGCGGGCACGCTGATGCATAGGCTTGCCGGTGATCTCCTGGTCGCGCCAGCACACCGTGCCGCGGGTCACACTGGTGAAGCCCATGATGGTGAGCAGCAAAGTCGACTTGCCGACGCCGTTACGGCCGAGCACCGCGAGGCTGCCCCCGTGCGGGACTTCCAGAGAAATGCCGTCGAGCACGACCGCGTCGCCGTAGCCGGCGCGCACTTCGTTGAGCGCGAGCAGCGGCTCAGCCATGGTGCGCACCGTCGCGATGCGATTTGCCGAGATAGACCTCGCGCACGCGCGGATCGGCGGCGACTTCCTGAGGCGTTCCCTCGAGCAGGATGCGTCCGCCGACCATCACTATGATGCGGCTTGCGAAACGGAACACGAAATTCATGTCGTGCTCGATAAACAACACCGTGATGTCGCTCGACAGGTTGGAGATCGCGGCGAACAGTTCGGCGCTCTCGTCGCGCGGCACGCCCGCGGCCGGCTCGTCGAGCAGGAGCACCTTCGGGCGGGTTGCAAGCGCGAGCGCGATTTCAAGCAGGCGCTGGCGGCCGTAAGGCAGCTCGCGCGTCGGCCGGTAGCAATCGTCGCCGAGCATCAGCGAGGAGAGAATGGCGTGCGCTTCATCGACAGCCGACGGGTACGCGGAAACGCGCCGCCACCAGGTGCGCGCGACGCCCTCGCGCTCGCACACCGCGAGCGTGACGGCTTCGAGCGCGTTGAGATTGGGGAACAGCGTGTTGATCTGGAAGGTGCGCACCAGTCCGCGACTGACGCGCTTTTCGGGCGGGAGCGCGGTGATCTCCTCGTCACCGAGCCGGATTTCACCAGCATCCGGCCGCAGCATTCCGGTCATCAGGTTGATCAGCGTGGTCTTGCCGGCGCCATTTGGGCCGATCAGCGCATGACGCGCGCCCTGCGGCAGGTCGAACGAGATACCGCTCGCGACGACCAGCGAGCCGAAGCTCTTGTCGAGCCCGCGTGTGGACAGTGCGCTCACGATTTGCTTCGCCACGACGAAGTCAGCTTTGCGAGGCCGCCCAGGATTCCGTTCGGCAGGAACATCACCACGAGGACGAGCAGCGTCCCTATCCAGAAGTACCAGAACTGCGGCGTGTTGCCGGAGAACTGGTCGCGCGCCACCATGAAGATGATCGCGCCGACCAGCCCACCATAGAGGTGCCCCGCGCCGCCGAGGATCAGCATCACCAGCACGTCGGCCGAACGTTCGAAGTCGATCGATGCGAGCGAGACGGTCTCGGTGGTCTGCGCCAGCAGCGCGCCGGCGACGCCCGCAATGACGGCCGAGATGGTGTAGATCTTGCGCAGGTGCGCGCGGCTCGGCGCGCCGAGCGCCGGCATGCGCAGCGAATTCTCGCGAATGCCGCGCAGCGACAGCCCGAACGGCGAATTGATGATGCGCCGCGCCACCAGGAAGCTGAGAAACAGCACGATCAGCGAATACGCGTAGGCGGTCTTGCCGTAGAGGTCGAAGCGGAAGACGTTGAGGATCGGCCAGATCTTGACGCCTTGCAGTCCGTCGGCGCCGCCGGTGAGCCAGCTTGCGCTGTTCGCCGCCTCTTTCAACAGAAGCCCCATGCCGAGCGTGATCATGATCAGCGCGAGATGGCGGAAGCGCGAAATGATGAAGCTCGCCGCGTAGCCGACAAGGCCGGCGACCGCGGCGCCGAGCACGAGACCGGTCAGCGGCTCGCCCCAGACGAATTTCGAGAACAGCCCCGCCGTATAGGCGCCGAGCCCGAAGAACGCCGCGTGGCCGAGCGACACGATGCCGGCGTAGCCGAGGATCAGGTCGAGCGAGAGCGCGAACAGCGCCGTGATGGCGATCTGGCTCGCCAGCGCCAGGTAATTCGGCGTCAGCCAGAACGGCAGCAAGGCCGCCGCCCAGAACGCGGCCTCGATCCAGGTCCAGCGCGCCTGGCGCTCCAGATAGGCGTGCGGCGTGGCGGCGGTCACTGACATCATCGCCGCCCAAACAGTCCGGCCGGACGCCACATCAGCAGCACGACCATCACAAGATAGATCAGGAACGCTCCGAGTTCGGGAACGTAGTATTTGCCCGCGACGTCGCTGATGCCGATCAGCGTCGCGGCGGCGAACGATCCGGCAATCGAGCCGAGGCCTCCGACAGATACCACGATCAGCACATAGATCAGGTAGGTGAAGGCGAAGGACGGATCGAGCCCGACGATCTCGATCGCGAGCGCGCCGCCGAGGCCGGCAAGCCCCGAACCGAGCGCGAAGGTGAACGCGAAGGCGCCGTCGACATTGATGCCGAGGCCGCGCGCCATGCGCTGGTTGTCGACGGCGGCACGCACCTGCGCGCCGAAGCGGGTGTATTCGAGCGCCGCGACCAGCAGCAGCGTGATCGCCAGCGCGACGGCGACGAGGAACAGCCGGTAGATGCCAAAGCCCACGCCCAGGATTGTCACCGAACCGCGCAGGTAGGACGGCATCTGCACCGGCTGCTGGATGGTGCCGTAGACATAGGCGGCGACCGCCACCGAGACGAAGGCGAGCCCGATCGTGAGCAGGACCTGATCGAGATCGCTCGCCCGATAAAGCCGGCGGTAGAGCACGCGCTCGAACACGATGCTCACCAGCGCCGCCACGAGAAACGCGAAGGGCAAGGTCGCGAGAAACGGCCAGCCGAAGCGGTTCATCAACGTGACGGTGACGTAGCCTCCGAGCATCGCGAATGCGCAGTGCGCCAGGTTGACGAAATTCATCATCCCCAGCGTGACGGAGAGCCCGACCGACAGCAGGAACAGCAGCATCCCGTAGGCAAAGCCGTCGAACAGGACGCCGATCACGGGGGCGATCATGGGGGATTATCGACGTTCGAAAGAGCAGAGAAATGAGACTGACGCATGTGTCCGATGATGGCTCCGTTGTCAGTCGGGGTATATGGGTCCCGGATCGCGCCTTCGGCGCGTCCGGGATGACAACCGCGAATACCCGCGCTCACAAGCCTATTTTTCACGGCCGCGTCAATTCGTCTTCATCCGCGCCTTCACGGGGTCCTTGACGTTCTCGACCTTGTCGAACTCGACGTTGCGGGCC
Organism: uncultured Alphaproteobacteria bacterium; assembly: GCA_963800695.1. GTDB lineage: Bacteria > Pseudomonadota > Alphaproteobacteria > Rhizobiales > Xanthobacteraceae > PALSA-894. The sequence continues at coordinate 467,352 of CAWDCA010000002.1, forward strand.
TCGCCGCCGGCCTTTTCTACCCGCCGGATGTAGATGGTCTGGATGATGTCGCGGGTTTCCGGATCGATCGAGACGGGCCCGCGCGGGCTCTCCCATTTCATGCCCTTGGCAGCGGCGATGAGCGCGTCGCCGTCGGTCTTGCCGCCAGCCTTCTTCAGCGCCTCGTAGATCAGGTGAATGCCGTCGTAACCGCCCATCGAATAGATGTTCGGATTGCGCCCGCCGTAGGCTTCCCTGTAGGCGGCCACGAACGCCTTGTTCTTCGCCGAATCGTGCCCGTGATCGTAGTGATAGACCGTGATGATCCCGAGCGAGGCGTCGCCCATGCTCTTGCGCGCCTCGTCCTCGGTCAGTTCGCCCATGCCCATCACCTTGGTCTTCTGCGTGTCGATACCGCGTTCGGCCAGCGCCTTGCCGATCGCGGCCGGCTGCGCGCCGCCCGGCACGAAGATGAAGATTGCCTCCGGATTGACATCCTTGGCGCGCTGCACGAAGGCGGAGAAATCCGGGTTGGCAACCGGCATGCGCACCGATCCGACGATCTCGCCGCCCGCTTCCTTGAAGGCGCGCACGAAACCCTGCTCGGCGTCGTGGCCCGGCCCGTAGTCGGACACCATCGTGTAGGCCTTCTTGACGCCGCCCTTTTTTGCCGCCCAGGTGCCAAGCGTCTCGGTGTTCTGCGGCACCGTCGAGCCGGTGCGCGTCATGTAGGGCGACTTGTTGGTGATGATCGCGGTCGCGGCGTTCATCACGACCATGAATTTCTTCGCCTCGGCCGAAACATCGCCCGCCGCCATCGCGTTGGGGGTGAGCACAAAGCCCGCCAGAATGTCCACCTTGTCGCGCACCACCAGTTCCTGCGCGAGGCGCTTGGCGACATCCGGCGCGATGCCGCCCGTGTCCTTGCGGATGAACTCGATTCTGCGCCCCGCAACCGTCTCGCCGTTCTGCTTCACGTAGAGCTTGATGGCGTTGTCCATCTGCGTCGCCGTGTCGGCGAACTGGCCGGAATACGGCATGATCAGCCCGATCCTGATCGGCTCCTGCGCGCCCGCGGCGGTGGCGAGCACCAAGGCAGCGAGGCCGCCCAGTGCAGAGCATGGGTCTTCGCATAGGTCCCCTCCGGCGAAATTCGTTCTTGTTGGCGGAAATCCTAGCCACGAACGCGTGCGCGGTCGACTCCTTCAGCGACCAGCGCGCGCTTGGGCATGAAAGGTTGGGCATCACCCCACGCCCACAACGCGACAGGCGGGCGACGATCCGCCCGCCTGTCGATTGGCTACAAGAACATGCAGAAAACTACTGCTTCTTCATCGCGGCCTTGACCGGATCCTTCACGTTGTCGGTCTTGTCGAACACGACGTTGCGCAGATCGCTGCCGACCTTCTCCACCTTGCGGATATAGATCGTCTGGATGATGTCGCGGGTCTCCGGATCGATCGAGACCGGACCACGCGGGCTCTGCCACGACAGGCCCTTGGCGGCGGCGATTAGCGAATCGCCGTCAGCCTTGCCGCCGGCCTTCTTCAGCGCCTCGTAGATGACGTGCATGCCGTCATAGCCGCCGACCGAGAAGAAGTCGGGATTGCGCTTGTGCTCGGCATTGTGCGCGGCGACGAAGTCCTTGTTCATCTTGGAGTCGAGATTGTAGTCGTAGTGCCACGCGCTGATGATCCCGAGCGCCGCATCGCCCATGCTCTTGAGTGCCTGCTCGTCCACGACCTCGCCGGTTCCCATGATCTTGACCTTGTTGGGATCGACGCCGCGCTCGGCGAATGCCTTGCCGAGCGCCGCCGGCTGCGCGCCGCCGGGTACGAAGATGAAAATCGACTCCGGATTGAGGTCCTTGGCGCGCTGCACGAAGGCCGAAAAGTCAGGATTGGCGACCGGCATGCGCACCGAGCCGACGATCTCGCCGCCCGCTGCCTTGAAGGCGCGGTGGAATGCGCCTTCGGCGTCGTGTCCGGGCCCGAAGTCCGACACCATCGTGTAAGCCTTCTTCATGCCGCTCTTGAAGGCCCAGGCCCCCATGGTCTCTCCAACCATCGGCAACGTCATCGAGGTGCGGGTCGAATAATTCGACTTGGTCGTGATGATCGACGTCGCGGCATTCATGATCACCATGAACTTCTTGGCCTCGGCCGAAATGTCGGAGGCCGCCATCGCGTTCGGCGTCAGCGCAAAGCCTGCCAGAATGTCGACGTTGTCGCGCACAACCAGTTCCTGCGCGAGACGCTTGGCGACATCGGGTGCAACCCCGCCGGTGTCCTTGCGGATGATCTCGATCTTCTTGCCGGCGACGCTGTCGCCGTGCTGCTTCATGTAGAGCTTGATGCCGTTGTCGATTTGCGTCGCGGTGTCGGCAAACTGGCCCGAATAGGGCAGGATGATGCCGATCTTGACGCTGCCTTGCGCATTCGCCGCGCCGATGCCGAGCAGTACGGCGAGCGCGCTCGCCGCGAGTGACTTTCGCATGCCTTCCTCCCTGAGTGGTTCGTTTTGTCTTGTTATTCGCCAGACGGTAGCACCCTGAGCGGCAGGGTCAATTTGGCGATATTGTCGCTGGTTAACGGGTGAACTTCACCGACAGCCCGCCGAGCGGCTTGAGCGCATAGGCGAACTCGGTCTCGTCCGGCTCGATGATGGGCGGCGGGACGATCGAGCCGGTGATGATGACATCGCCGGCGCGAAGGCGCTCGCCGTGGGCCGAAAGCGTGCCCGCCACGTGCTGCACGATGCCAATGATCTCGCCGATCAGGGCTTCGACCTTCTCCTGCTTGGCCGCCAGCGCGCCGCGACGGAACACATGGCCCACGAGGCCGTCGAGCCTGGCGCCCGCGCGCGCGGGGTCGGGTGGGCCGAGGATCACATGCCGATGGAAGATATTGCCGGCGAGCGCCGCCTCCACGTCATCCGGCGGCGGATTGAGGTCGGCGAGTTCGATCGCCGGACCAAGGGCGGCGATGGCCGCGACGGTGGCGGCACGATCGGCTCCGCTGGCTAAGTCCTTGCCCATGTGCACGGCGATCTCCGGCTCGGCCACCGGCTTGGTCCAGCCCGCGAACGAGACCGTACCGGCGTTCGGCACGAGCGATTTCTGCATCATGAAACCAACGAGCGGCGCCTTGATATTGAGCCGCTCCATCGCGGGCGGCGCGCCCAGGCCCACTTTCCAGCCGAGCGGCTTTTCGCCGGCCGCAATGCGGGCGCGGCGGGTGGCGAGTTGCGTCTCCATGCCGCGCGCGATGCGCGGATCGTCCCAGGCGTCTGTCACTTGTGTCCCTCACCGACCTCATACCCCGAAGCTTCGATCGAACCCGCGCCCATCCAGCCCCACACCAGCACGACATCCTGATCGGACGTGTTGTTGAAGCCGTGCCAGCAGCCGCGCGGCGAGTACACCACATCGCCTTCGATCGCCGGCTTCTGACCTTCCTCGGTGTAGATGTGCCCCTGCCCCTTGAGCACGATGAAGAACTCGTCGCAATTGTGGTGGCGGTGGTTCTCATGGCGCGCGCCGGGCTTGAGCACGGTCCAGCCGACGACGTGATCGGCGCCGGCCGTTTTCTTGTCGATCAGGAACTGCACCTGCATGTCGACCCAGCCGTCGTCGCGTTTGAGCCCATCGACCTTCGGCACGTCGCGCAGATTGGTGCGGTACATCTTGTCGGGCGGCATGCCTTCCTTGATCTTCTCGGCGGTTTTCTTGAACGCCTTGCCCAAGGCGGCGCCAAACATCTCGGCCTTCGATGTCATGATTGCCCTCCAAGGCGGCGATAGACTTCATGCGCGGCGACGAAATCCTTAGCGTCGATGCCCAGGCCGCGGCACGCATTCATCATCTCGTTCGCCGCCGCCGCAAGCGGCACCGGGCTGCCGAGCTTGCGGCCGAGATCGAGCGCGAGCAGCATATCCTTCTGCTGCAACGTCACGTCCGCAAGTGGCACGGCGGGCATCTTGCCTTCCAGAATGAACGGCCCGCGATAGCCGAGCACCGGCGAGGCCGCGACGCTTTTCAGGATCGCGTCGACCGCAACATCGCGCCGCACCCCGCCCTTCTCGGCGAGCGCCACCGCCTCGCCGAACGCGATCACCTCCACCATCAGCAGCAGGTTGACGGCGATCTTCATCTGGCAGGCAAGGCCATTCCGCCGATATGCGTCACCTTCGGGCCGATCGCGAGCATCACGGGCTTCGCCCGCTCGAACGCCGCCGCTTCACCGCCGACCATCACGGAGGCATTGCCGGCGACGACCGTCACGGGGCTGCCTGAGATCGGCGAATCCAGCATGTAGCGGCCGGCCTTGGCGAACTGCGCCGCGACCTCGCGGCTGACATCCGGCGATATGGTGCTCATGTCGGCGTAGATGCCGCCGGACTTGAGGCCCGCCAGCACGCCATCGGCCCCGAGCGCGACCGCGCGCACCGCCGCGCCGTCGGTCACGATCGAGAACACGATTTCGCACTGCGCCGCGACCGCGCGGGGCGAATCCGCCCATGTCATTCCGGCATCGATCAGTATCGCGGCCTTGTCGCGCGAGCGGTTCCAGCCGGTCACGCTGTGCCCCGCCGCCATCAGCCGCGGCACGATCAGCGCACCCATGGCGCCGAGACCGACAAATCCAACGTTCACGCGTTAACTCCAGAACTGCTTGGACGCGATGCGTGCGCCCTCGGCAAGCGCCGCGAGCTTCGCCCATACCACGTCCGGATCGACCGCCGCCTGCCCGACCCAGGTGCCGTAGCCGCAATCGCTGCCCGCCATGACGTTCTCGCGGCCCACGAGTTTCGCATAACGGCCGATGCGCTGCGCGATCAGCTCGGGATGCTCGATGAAATTCGATTTCGACTCGATCACGCCCGGGATCAGCACCTTGCCCTCCGGCAGCTTCACGGTTTCGAACAGCGTCCACTCGTGCGCGTGGCGCGGGTTCGCGGCCTCGAAGGAAATGTAGCTCGCGCGCGCCTTGAAGACGAGATCGATCACATCGGCGAGCGGCACGTCGTAATGGTGCGGGCCTTCGTAATTGCCCCAGCACACATGCATGCGCAGCTGCTCGGGGGGAATGTTCCCAGTCGCATGGTTCATCGCCTCGATGTTGAGCGCTGCTGCCTTGCGGAAGGTTTTCAGATCGACATCGTAATACTTGATGTGCTTGCCCATCGCGAGATCCGGGCAATCGATCTGCAAGACGAAGCCCGCCTTGGCGACCGCCTCGTACTCGCCGCGCATGGCATCCGCGATCGCGTAAAGATAGGCTTCCTCGCTTGGATAGTGGTCGTTGCGAAAGAATACCGAGATGACACCGGGCGAGGCCGCGCTCATGAAGCCGCCGCTCGCACGCACGCCACCGAGTGCACGCTTGAGGTTGTCGGCGTCGGTGATCGCCGCCTGCGGGTCGCGCACGCTGATCGGCGCGTTGCAGGCCGGGGTCTTGCGCCGCGAACGGCCCGGATCGCCGAATACCTTCTGCTGCAGCTTCGGGAAGTCCGCGAGGTCCTGATAGACGAAGGTGTTGCCGCTGCCGCCGAAACCCGCAAGCCGGTCCTTCACGTAGGTCGCATAGCTCGGCTTCGACAACTCCCCATCGTTGATCACGTCGATGCCGGCACCGGCCTGCTTCTGCACGATCTCCGCGACCGCCGAGCGCACGCGCATCCCAAGCGCCTCCGGGTCGACCGGCACGCCGCTCTCCTTGGCGTACATCATCTGGATGAGGTCGTCCGGCCGCGGCAGGCTGCCGGTATGCGTGGTGAGAAATCCCTCGGTACTGCGCGCCGCCATGCGTTTCAATTCCTCCCGCATGCCGGGATTTCCCGGCTGTTTGTCGGAAGGTTATAGAAGGGGTTCGAAAAAGGACAGGCAGGATACGCAATGCCCACTCAGCCCACCGTCAAGACCGCGACCCGCATCGTGCGGCGCGAGGGCGCAACGGCGCGGCAGATCGGCGCGGACATCTGCGTGGTGGGCGCCGGCATCGCGGGCGTCTCGGCCGCATTGGAGGCGGCGCGGCTCGGCCGCAAGGTTGCGCTGGTCGACGGGCTGCACGCGCTCGGCGGGCAGGCGGTCAATTCGGTGATCGGGACGTTCTGCGGGTTCTTCTCGAACGGGCATTCCGGCTATCAGACCGTTCACGGCATCGCGGACGGAATTCTGCGCGATCTGGGCAGCCAGGGCGCGCTGCATTATCGCCACGGCGGCCCGTCGAACACCATCGTTGTGCAATATGACGAGATCGCGCTCGCGCGCTGGATCGAGAGTCAGGTGCGCGCCGCCGGCATCACGGTGCTGCTCGGCGCGGTCATGCGCGAGGTCAAGCGCGATGGGCGGCGCATCCATTCGATTGAGCTTGCGACGCGCTATGGCGACGTGAGTGTTGCGGCGGCGGGGTTCGTCGACGCCACCGGCGACGCGGCGCTCGCGTGGAACGCCGGGCTCCCCTGCCGCGAAGCGGCCGACGGCCCGATCTACGGCACCCAGATGGTGGTCATCGAGGGGATCGACGAGGCGCATCAGCCGGAGCGCCCGGAGGTCGCGGCACGGCTCAAGCAAAAAGCCAAGGCTTACGGCCTGACGCGCGAGAGCGGTTTTGCCTTCGTGTTCCCGGGCAAGAGCATCGCGCTGGTCAACATGACGCACGTCGAGACGCCGCTCGATCCGGTCGAGATGACGGCGAAATCGCTCGAAGGCAAGGATCAGGCGGATCGCGCGGTCGCGTTCCTGCGCGCCGAATATCCGGCGGCATTCGGCAACGCGCGCATCCGCACCTATGGGGCGCTCGGCATCCGCCAGACGCGCTGGATCGTCGGGCGCCAGCAATTGACCGTCGAGGACGTGCGCGCGGGCCGCAATTTTCCCGACGCGGTCGCGTGCACCGGCTGGCCGATCGAATTGCACGACACGCCGCAGGGCCATGTGTGGGAGCCATTTCCGGACGACCATCTGCATTATGTGCCGATGGGCAGTCTCGTGTCGGGAGAATGCGACAACATGGTCGCGGCCGGCCGCAACATCGACGGCGACGTGGCGGCGCTTTCCAGCGTGCGCGTCATGGGCCCATGCATCGCGATGGGCGCGGCGGCGGCGCACGCGCTCGATCTCGCGGGCGCCGGCAGTGTGCACCAGATCGACAACGCGGCACTGCGCGCGCGGGTGAAGGATAATGTGGAGCGGAGGGATTAGGGCGCGGACATTCCGCGCAGAGCCGGCTGTGCCGCCGCTATCTCGCGTTTCGGGATGTCTTGCGTGCCGGTCTTGGCCGGATCGGGGTGGTGGCTGCTTCGGCGTCCTCCTCGTTGTGGACGAAACACCGGTAATAGGTGTCATCGGTGCGCCGGCGCAGGGTGGCGCAATCATGGAAGGGCCGCAGATCCTCCTCGGTGCGGTAATAGAGATACGGTCCGATCAAATAGCGGCCGGAACCGTCGGGTGCTCCGCCGACGCGATCGATCTTTCCCGCAAGACTTGGGTCAACCGCGAGAATGGCCTCGCGCAACTCTTCGCCTTCGATGAAATTGTCCGGCAGTTGATCGAAAGGACCATCGAAGTAATTGTTCACGCGGGCATTTCCCGCGAACACGCCGATCAGGATTTTCCGCTTCAATCGGTAGTCCTGATAGAAAGCGAAACCGGTTCGCCTGCCGATGAGAATGCGGCTGGTTTGACCGGCGCGAACGAATTGATCGGCAACCGGGATGGTTTCATCGAGCACGTAGTGAAAGAGCTTTAGCCGCTTGTTGAAGATCAGGAAGTAGCGGACGGCGGACTCATCGAACACCGGGCCGAGATATTTTTCATCCGGGCCCATGATAGCTGGCGGCGGCTTGACGGCGGAGAGGTCGTTCAGCCGGAACACCACGCTCTTCTCGCCGTAGGAGACGCGATAGACCAGCCGTTCGAGCTTCTCCACGGTCACGCCGTCGGACTTGTCCAGCCTTTGATACAGCACCGGCGACTGCTCTTTCCACTCGGCGAGATCTTCGTAATAGGCAAAATGCAGTTTTCCCTCGTCGCGGTCGGACGCATCGAGACGGATGTTGCCGGCGTAGCGTGTCGAATTGTGATAGAAGTAGAAATAGTAATAATTTTCCGTCGGATAGACTTTGACGCTGTCCGGCAGGGTGCCGAGCACGAACGCCAGCATCGCCTTGAGATCGGCCGTCGGCAACGTCGTGGCGCGCGTCGCGTCCTCGACGAACGCCTCGTTGGTATAGACCCGCGGACGATCGGTGCTCTTCGCGAAGCCTCGCCGGCCATGACCGGCCCAAACAGCAAGGCGATCGCACACCACGATTTCACGCGCATCGGCCAACGACCTTATTCTGCATGCCGCGAAGCGACAGGAAATCCGGGGGTGTCCGGAACTCAACCGCGCGCTCCGGCAGGGTCCGCCCTGCCGGAGATCGAGGATGACGGATTTCCGGTCTACCGGCGCGGTCCGCCCTGTCCGCCGCCGCCAAAGCCGCCGCCGCCGCCGCGCGCCAAATCCGCCGCCGCCGAACCCGCCGCGTCCAGGACCCTGGAACCCCGGTCCGAGCCTCGGCACTCCGCCGCCGACTGCTGATATTCGGATTGTGGCTGCCGGGCGGCCTGTGACCGCTGATCCGCTGATTGTGGCTGCCGGCCGGCCTGTGGCCACTGATCCTGCGATTGTGGCTGCCGACCGGCTGGTGGCCGCTGATCCTCGGATTGTGGCTTTGGGACGGCTTGTGGCCGCTGATATTCCGATTGTGGCTGCGCGCCGGCGTATGCTCGTTGCTCCCCTGCACGGCGTGACTGCGCTGGCGCGTGTGGTCGTTGCTCCCTTGCACGGCGTGGCTGCGCGCCTGCGTGTGGTCGTTGCTCCCTTCACGGCGTGACTGCGCTGCCGCGTGTGGTCGTTGCTGGCCTTCCGGTTATGGCTGCCGGGCGGCCTGTGCTCGTTGCTGATCCGCTGGTTGTGACTGCCGGGCGGGATGTGGCTGATCCGCGGATTGTGGGTCCGCTCGGTCGGATGGCTGAGCTTGCGATTATGGCTGAGCGTCGGCACGTCCGAGCTCACGCGCGGGTTATGCGACTTCGGCTGCTGATGCGAGCTCTGTTCCCGATTGTGGGTCAGGGACGGCGGATGAACCTGAGCTCGCGTTGACGTGCCTGGCCGCTGCGGACGGCTGATGTAGCGGTGATGGGTCATCGAGCGGGTGTGCGAGCGCGCCCGTTCGTGACTGAGCTTCGGGATTGTGCGTTCCATGCCGGTGATGGCTGTAGCGCGGATTATGCGTTCCGGCGCGCGAATGCGAAAAGACCGGCCAGTGCGCGACCTGAAGCAGCGGCAGCGCGAACGCCAGCGGGGCTGCTCCGGCCGGGGCATCGCAGATTTGATAGACCGCAAGATCGCCGATCTTGGTCGCGTCGTTGCGCAGCAGCGAGTCGGGTATGATCGCGCCGCTTGAATCGACATTGATGTCGATGTCGATGAGGTACGCTTGGTCCGCGCCCGCTGCCTGATCGTTCGCGTTCGGGGGCGGGGCTATCTGGCTGAACAGGTCTACCGGCATGCCCTGGAGGCCGTGGACTTCCGCATCGTCCGGGTCCAGCGACTGCTGATCGGACACCGTCTGCGGCGCCTGCGGTGGGGACCCGGTCCGGGCTGCATTCGCGCGGAGTTGTTGCACGGGCCGTCGACTGAACACAGCGCGTCGCCGGAAATCCAGGCGAACTGATCCGGCCGGCCAAGGTCGGCCATTCCGGCCGGAGAATAACTCGGCCCGAAAGCGACGCCGCCCGCGCAGTTGGCGCGGACATAGGGCTCGCCGTCGAGACGGCGGTTATAGAAGCCGACATCGTAGCGGCCGATGATGCGCCAGCTCGCCTTGCTGGCTCAATCCGACCCGGAACGCGCGCGACTCATGCGGGGCGGCGAACGGGTTGTCGGCATCGAGGCCGAGATTGCGGATGCCGCCGCGCTCGCCGAGCAGCATGAGGCCCGCGCCGCCGCACTCGGGGAACGTGATGTCGCTGACCGGGGAGCTGTGGCCGCTGCGCGCGATGGCCGCCGGATCGCGGAAGAAATCGGGCATCAGAAACTCGCGGCGAATGTCGGAGACGACAAAGCCGCCGTCCGGGCCAAGCCGCACCGACCAGATGGAATTGCGCTTCTCGCTGTCATCGCCGCTCGCGGCCCAATTCGGATCGCCAAGCGCGGGGCTGCTCCATACGGAGTAATAGAGCCGCGTTTCGCCCGTCATCGGATGCTTCCACGCGGCGAGACCCCAAACGCGCCGGCCGGAGGCCGCGAAGTTCCAGCATTCGGGCGAGTTGTCGAACTTGCCGGTCGGCGCAATCGTTGATGCGCGGCTGCGAAGCGGGATCGAACGGAATCGGCGGAAGGCTGCCCGGCTGCCCGCGGGTGACATCGAGGAAGTTGGCGCGGCCTTGCGTGCCGTGATCGTAGAAGCCGAGATCGGTGCCGTCCGCGGCGCGCAACCGGTGGATCATTCCGGTTTCCAGATCGGACACGAACAGCTGCTGATTCCATTTGTCGAACGCGATATTGCCCAATCCCGGCCCGCCGTTCGGCCGGCCATTGAGGGTGACGGTGGCGAACACGCGCGGCTGGTAACCGGCTTCGCGATCGAGCCGATAGATGGTGCCGGGACCGCCGCCGGCGCCCCACATGCCGTCCATCCACTGCGAATTGTCCGGGCTGCGATGCAGCCCGAACGCCGAGGTCGCGGCGAGATAAATGTTCGGCGGCGATGCGGTGTCCAGGGCAACGCCGAAGACCTGACCGACGTCGCGCGCCGTCACGTTTCTGCGCTGCGGTTCGTCGACCCAGTGCTCGCCAGCTGGCGGCCGGCCCGGCGCGCGGAGGTCGACAATGCTGCCGACCGTTCCGGCGGGATCGATCACGACGAGCGGCTTGCCATCGGGACCGTTGATCGAGGCGGTTCCCGAGAAGCGGGTCGCAAAAGCTTCGCCGGGGCGCAGCAAATCCTGTTGTGCCGCCGCGGGTTCAATCGCGATCCCGGCGAATGCGGCCAGGACACCGACGACGCAAACGCAAAGACGACTCCGTCGGGAATCAAAAATAACGGGGCGCATGAGACCCTCCCTGATGATTGTTTTTGGCGCAAAATTCTTGACGTTGTATTTTTTCCAGCTTCAGGCGGAACGACCGCGTGGTGATCCTGCGCAACATACCTTCCCTGTCGCCGGCACGCAGCATCAGCCGCTGCATTCGCGCGCGATCAGACGGTCGATTTTCATTGGCGGTCTACCAAGCCTGACGGGCTTGTTCACCAAGCGTCACGATAATACCAACCGGCGCCAACCGCAATCCTGCCTTCTGCCTAGTTCGTCCCCAGCATATGCCGGCGCAATCTCCGATCGACCGCCAGCAGCAGCGCGCTCGCCGTCACGGCAATCACCACCAGCAGCAAGGTCAGCGCCATGATCATCCGCACATTGTGCAGGCCGATCGCCTGGATCAGCAGGTAACCGAGCCCGCGCTGCGAGGCGAACATCTCGCCCAGCAACGTACCGATCAGCGTCAGCGAAAATCCGATGCGGATGCCGGTGAAGATTTCCGGGATCGCGGCCGGCAGCAGCACGCGGGCTGCGATGCGTGACGGCGAAAGACGCATCACACGCGCGGCCTTGAGGTAGACCGGGTTGAGATTGCGCACCGCGCCGAGCGCGAAGATCGCGATCGGCATGATGCCGTGGATCGCCCCGAATGCGATCTTGGCCGGCATGCCGATGCCGAAGGCGAGCAGCACGATCGGATAGAGCGTGAGTTTCGGAATCGAGTAGAGCGCGACCAGCACCGGCTCGCCCACATCCGCGGCGAAGCGATAGAGGCCGAGCGTGAAGCCGATCAGGATCCCCGCCGAGATCGCGATGGCGAGCGCAGCCGCGAACGCTTTCGCGGTCTCGATCAGATGCGGGTAGAACCTAGGCGAGGAGAGAAGCTCGCCTAGGTAGGCCATCGTGTCGAGCGGCGAGGTCAGGGCGTTTGAGCCCGCGATCCAGAATAGCGCTTGCCACCCGGCCAGCACGCAGGCGATCAGGATTGCGGCGCGCAAGGTTCTCATTTGCGCCGCCTCGCCAGCATCTTCTTCTCCCACAGGAAGAACATCGTGTTGACGGTGGCGGCGACCGCCAGCACGAACACGATCAGCGGATACATCACGGCATTGTCGAAATTGTTGTAGGCGTAGCCGATCTCGTAGCCGAGGCCGGTGCGCGACATGATCAGCTCGGCGCCGATCACGCCGATGAACGAATACGCCACCGCGAGCTTGATGCCGGTGAAGATGTACGGCACCGCGTAGGGCAGCGTGACCTTCAGCGCGGTCGCCAGCGGCCCGAGACGCTGGATGCGCGCGGTCTTGATCAGCACGCGCGGCACGCGGTCGAGGCCGTTGAGCGTGTTCACGATGACGGCGACCAGACCGAGCATAAAGCCGATCAGCACCTGCGGGAAATCGCCAAGGCCGAAGATCACGATGAACAGCGGATAGAAGGCGTATACCGGGATCGCGTAATAGGCGGCAAACAACGGATCGAGCGTTTCGCGTAAGCTCCGCCACGCGTGGATCAGCGTGCCGAGGATGACGCCGACGACGATGGCGGCCACGCAGGCGACCGCGACATTGGTCAGCGTCTTGACGATCGCGGGCCACATCTCGCCGACGATGAGGATCTTCCCAAGGTGCCAGAGGATCTCGCTCGGCGGGATCATGGCGAAGCGATCGATGAAACCAAAGCGGCTCAAGCCTTCGAGCAGCAGCACCAGCGCCGCCGCGAGCGCGAACCGGACGCGGCCGGGCGTCACGGCGCGCCCGTCATCGCGCGCTGTGATTCCTCGCGCAGCAATTCCCACAGCCGCGCGGTGATCTCGCCGAAGCGCGGCGTTGCCACGACCCTGCTGCCACGCTCCTCGCCCCAGCCGGTCTCGATGATTTCCAGCATGCGGCCGGGCCGCGCCGACATCACGCCGATGCGGTCGGCGAGCATCGCCGCCTCGTCGAGCGAATGCGTGATCAGCATCACGGTCGCACCGGTCGAGCGCCACAGCCGCAGCAACTCGTCACCCATCAGGAAGCGCGTCTGCTGATCGAGCGCACCGAACGGCTCGTCGAGCAGGATGACACGCGGCTGCTGCACCAGCGTGCGCGCGAGGCACACGCGCTGGCGCATGCCGCCGGACAATTGCACCGGATAGGCGGCGGCGAACTCCGTAAGTCCCATCAGGCGCAACGCATGCTCGACTCGGCGTCCGACCTCGGTCTTATCGAGCGCGGTCTGGCGCAGCCCGAACGCGATGTTGTCGGTGACACTAAGCCAGGGAAAGCTTGCGTCCTCCTGGAACACGACGCCGATGCCTTCGGGCACTTCGCCCGCGACCGGCTTGCCTTCGATCGTCACGGTGCCGTCGGTCGGCGTGTTCAGGCCGGCGATGATTTCCAGCAACGTGGATTTCCCGCAGCCCGAAGGCCCGACCACCACGAAGAACTCGGCCGTTCGCAGATCGAGATCGATCGGCCCGAGCGCCTTGACCTCGCGTTGCGCGGCGCTCGCCGGAAAGACGCGCGTGACGCCGCGTAGCGCGACGTGAACCGGGGTCACGGTCAGTTGGTTTTCTTCTTCAGATCGTCGGGAAGAAAGCTCTCGTCGATGATCCTGCTCCAGTCCGGATCGTCCTTCAGCGCGCCGACGATCTTCTGCGCGCGCATCATCTCGTTCATGGCTTTCAGGTTGATCTCGCCGCCGCTCCAGTAGCGCACGCCGGATTTCTCGTGGCTGCCGAGCAGGTTCTTCAACGCGCTCAGCGCAACCCCGGGCGTCAGATTGTAGACCTTGGCGATGATGCCGGCGGACTCGTCCGGGTTGGCGTACATGAAATCGACCGCCTGGCGCCGCGCGCGGATCACGGCGCGGATGAAATCGCCGCGTTCCCTGGCGGCCTTGCCGGTGGTGACGCCGACGACGTTGTCGAGCGGCGGCAACAGCTCGCTCGCCCGCACCACCGCGCGGTATTTCGCCTGATGCAGCGACCAGAGCGGCTCCGGGATCGGCGTGATATCGACGGCGCCGAGATCGAGCGCCACGACGCCCTCGCCGAAGCCGCCGGTTTTCACCAGTTCGGCGTCGGTGGGCTTGAGCCCGGCCTTCTCCAGCACCAGGATCGCGAGCGCCTGGCTGGTCGAGCGCGGATTGGTATAGCCGATCTTCTTTCCCTTCAGGTCGGCTGCGGTCTTGATCGGCGAGTCCGGCTTCACGGCCCAGATGAATTCCGCCACGGTCTGCACATTGTCGCTGACGATCTTGAGGTCCGCTCCCTGCTGGATCGCGATCACGGTCGCGGTCGGGTTGATCTCGCCATAGGCGAGATTGCCGCCCAGCAGCGTGCGCACCGTAGTGCCGCCGCCGTCCGAGGACAGGATGCCGGTGACGTTGGCACCCTGCTGCTTGAAGAAGCCCTTGGCGAGCGCGACCGCAAACGGCATGCCGTTGGTGGTAACGCCGTAGTTGCTGACGACGATCTCCTCCGCCCGTGCGGAAGGCGGCAGCGCGGCAAACGCCAGCGCGATCAACGCAAGCCTGCAGCTCCTGGTCATTTGCGGCTCCCGGCTGTTTTTCTGTCGGCACGCAGGGCACCACGCTTTTCCGCGGCTGGCAACTGCCGCATGCGCCGCGCCGGAAGCGGGCCGCATCCCAACTTCGCAAGCCGGCATGGCGCGTGATAGGGAACGTCATGGAGCTTGGCATTCGCGGCCGCAAGGCGCTGCTCTCCGGCGCGAGCCGCGGGCTCGGCAAGGCGTGCGCGCTGGCGCTGGCGCACGAGGGCGCCGACGTCACGATCGTGGCGCGCAGGCGCGACGTGCTGGAGCGCACCGCGGATGAGCTGCGCGCGACCGGCGCGACCGTGACGCCGGTGGTGGGCGACATAGCGACGCCGCAGGGGCGCGAGGCCGCGCTCGCCGCATGCCCGGCGCCGGACATTCTCATAAACAACGCCGAAGGCCGCCTGCCGGGCGATTTCCGCACCTGGACGCGCGACGACTGGATCGCTGCGCTCGACACCATGATGCTCAGCCACATCGAGATGATGCGGCTGACCGTCGACGGCATGATGGCGCGCGGCTTCGGCCGCATCGTCAACATCGTGTCGCGCAGCGTGAAAATCCCGCAGCTCGAACTGGGCCTCTCGAACGGCGCGCGCTCCGGCCTGGTCGGCTTCGTTGCCGGGCTCGCGCGCCAGACGGTCAAGCACAACGTCACCATCAACAATCTGCTGCCCGGTCCCTTCGACACCGACGCGCAGCGCGAACACGTGCAGGGCATGGTGGATGCGAGCCATTCGTTCGATCAGCTTTGGCAGGCGCGCGTGGCGCAAAACCCGGCGGGCCGGTTCGGGCAGGCGCACGAACTTGGCGCGTATTGTGCATTCCTCTGCTCTGCGCAGGCGGGCTTCGTTACAGGGCAGAACCTGCTGATTGACGGCGGAAGCTATCCGGGTACGTACTAGCGCCAAGGAGACGGCCGATGAAGCGCATCCTGACGGCACTCGCTCTGCTGATGCTCGCCGCACCCGCGATCGCGCAGCCCTATCCGAACCGCACCGTGAGCGTGATCGTGCCGTTTCCGGCCGGCGGCTCGGTCGACGTGGTGGCGCGGCTGCTGGTGCAGAAGCTCAACGAGAGCATGGGCCAGAATTTCATCGTCGAGAATCGCGCCGGAGGTGCCGGAGGCGCGGTCGGCGCGAATGCGGTCGCGAAGGCCGCGCCGGACGGCTACACGCTGATGTTCACCGCCTCGATCCACATCATCACGCCGTTCATCAACAGCAAGATTCCCTATGACGCCGTGAAGGATTTCGCGCCGATTTCGCTGGTGGCGTCCGGGCCACTGATGGTCTCGACCGCGCCGAACGTGCCGGCGAATACTCTCAAGGAATTCTTCGATCTGGTGCGCAAGGAGCCGGCGAAATACACCTTCGCGACGTCGAGCTACGGCTCGGCCGGGCATCTGGCGGTCGAACTGCTCAAGCGCGATGCGGGCGTCGACACACTGGTGATCGCCTACAAGGGCGCGGGCCCGATGCTCAACGACATCATGGGCGGGCAGATTCAGCTCATCGCCGACCCGATGGCGTCCTCGCTGCCGCTCGCCCTGTCGGGCAAGATCAAGCCGCTGGCGGTGACGAGCCCTCAAGCGCGCCGCGGCCGCGCCTGACATTCCGACGGTGGAAGAGTCCGGCATGAAGGGATTCGAGTTCGGCTCGTGGTACGGGCTGTGGGGGCCGAAGGGCCTGCCCGCCGACATCGCGGCAAAGCTTCAGGCCGAAGTCGCGAAGGCCGTGGCCACGCCGGAGATCAAGCAGAAGCTCGGCCAGATCGGCTTCGAGCCGATCGGATCGAGCACCGCGGAATTCGCGAAATACATCGACGATGAATCCGCAAAATACGGCCAGATCATCCGCGACGCGAAGATCAAGGCGGAGTAACGCCGGCCGTCGTCATGGCGGCGTACTGGCTGTCGATGTGCGGAAACACCCACGAATGATCCGGCGGGATCACGACGCGGATCTGATCCTCCGCGGAAAAGCGCGGCACGGTGCCAAGCTCGATCGCTTCCAGCCGGTGGCCGAGCGTCTCGATCGCGTAAGTGGTCTGCGTGCCGTGAAAGTGGCCTTCGATCACGCGCGCCGGGTAGCTGTTCGCCTCCGCGTCGCCGCTGGGGCGCAACAGAATGTTCTCCGGCCGCACCGCCACCACGACGGCATCGCCCGGCTTGCCGCGTGAGGGAGCCGTGATGCGCAGCAGCTCACCGGTTGCAAGCTTCACGCCGCCGGGCGCGGGCGCGATCTCGCCTCTGATGAGATTCGAGACGCCGGTGAAGTTCGCCACGAACAGGTTCTCGGGCTTGTTGTAAAGCTCGACCGGCGCGCTCATCTGCATCAGCTTGCCGTTTTCCATCACGCCGATGCGGTCGCCAAGCACCACGGCCTCGGACTGATCGTGCGTCACATAGAGCGCCGTGACCTTCGCCTTCTTGATGATGCGGCGCAGTTCGTCGCGCAGCCGCAGCCGCAGCTTGGCGTCGAGGTTGGAGAGCGGCTCGTCGAGCAGCAGGATGCGCGGCTCGTAGACCAGCGCGCGGGCAAGCGCCACGCGCTGCATTTGTCCGCCGGACAGCTGCGTGACCGGACGCTCGGAATATTCGGTCAGGCCCACGAGGCCGAGCACTTCGTCGACCTTGCGGTGCGCCTGGTCGCGCGGCACCTTGCGGTGGCGCAGCGGATAATTGACGTTCTGGCGCACCGTCATGTGCGGCCACACCGCGTAGGACTGGAACACCATGCCGATGTTGCGCAGCCGCGGCGGCACGTGCAGGCCGCGCTCCGGCGCCGCGACCTCGTCGCCGCCGATCGAGATCATGCCGGCGGTCGGCTGCTCAAGACCCGCGATGCAGCGCAAAGTCGTGGTCTTGCCGCAACCCGAGGGCCCGAGCAGCACCACGATCTCGCCCGCCGCGATGCGGAAGCTGACGTCGTCGACCGCCGGGCGGCCGACCGCGAATTGCTTGCGCAGATGCGAAACGATCAGTTCGGCGGACATTCCATTTCCTTACACGCGCGCTGCAACACCCCCACCCTACCCTCCCCCGCAAGCGGGGGAGGGATAAGAGGGGTTCACTGCCTGTACCCGTAAACCTTGTTCCACTCTTCGATCCACTTCCCGTACAGCGCCTCGAATTCCTCGAACTTCGGCACCCACACCTTCGTGTCCTTGGTCATTCCGGCAGGCATCAGCGGCGGCACTTTGAGCGATGTGAGGTTGCCATGCTGCTTGATCGAGTAGATCTGCCCTTCTTCGGAGAGCTGCCATTCGAGATAGAGCCGCGCCGCATTCGGGTTCTGCGCGGTCTTCGGAATGCCCGAGCCGTACGGGATGACCGGTACCCCTTCGGGCGGAAAGAAGGTCTTCACCGGGGCGCCGTCGCGCTCCTTGGGATAGATGATGTTGTAGACGAGCGGCGCGATCGAGACCTCGCCGCGCACCAGCGCATCGGAGAGCGGCGCGCCCGACGGATAAAGCTTCGGCTTGGTCGCGGCCTGCTTCGCCCAATAGTCCTCGCCCAGCACCTGCCGCTCGAACATGATGCGGGTCCAGGTCGTGCCGCCTGACTGCCCGATCACCTGCGCGATCTGGCCGCCCGCATATTCCGGCTTGGTGAGATCCATCCAGGTCTTCGGCGGATTTTTCACAAGCTCGGTGTGGTAGGCGATGCACCAGCCGACGGTAATGTTCGGCCATAGTTTGGGCGAGGCAAGCGAGTCGGGGAGATAGTCCGCGGCGTTCGGCGGCGCGTAGTCGGCGAACAGGTGCTCGATGCCCTTCATCAAGTCCGCGGTCGGAGTGCAGCACGAGGTCGGCCGCAAGCTTGCCGGCGGATGCTTCGGTCTTCACGCGCTGGATCAGTTGCCCGCCCGGCGCGCGGATCATCTCGACGCGGATGAAGGGAAACTTCTTGCGGAATTCGTTGATGACCTCCTGCTCCACCTCGGTGAAGGTCGCGGTGTAGAGGAGGAACTTGCCCTCCTTGCGCGCCGCCTCGATCAGGCTGTCGGACGGCTTGTACGGTGTTGCGGCGCGCGTGCGCCCGATAATCGCGAAGCTGCCGATGCCGGCGGCCGACGCGAGAACCTTTCGCCTCGTCAGTCCTTTTCCGATCACTCGCCCCTCCCTCATTGAGAGCGTGTCACTGCCGATAACCGTAAATCTTGTTCCACTCGTCGAGCCATTCGCGTTGCAGTTTCACGAACTGCTCGTAATTCGGCACCCACACCTTCACGACATTCGGATCGAAGCCTTGCGGATAGAACGGCGCCTTCTTCAACGAAGTAAGATTGCCGATCTCGCGGATCATCATCGCCTGGCCCTCTTCCGAAAGGCACCAGTTGAGGAAAAGCCGCGCGGCATTCGGGTTGGCGGCGGTCTTCGGGATGCCGGCGGCGAATGGCGTCATCGGCGCACCTTCCGGTGCGAAGAAAACCTTGACCGGCGCGCCGTCGCGCAGCTTTGGGAATATGGCGTTGTAAAGCAGCGCCGCGACGTGGATTTCACCGCGCACCAGCGCGTCGGAGGTCGGCGCATTGGAGGGAAACAGCATCGGCTGCGTCGCCGCCTGCTTCTTCCAGTAATCAGGATCGACCACCTGCCGCTCGAACATCGCGCGGGTCCAGGTCGTGCCGCCCGAAGGCGCGATCACGTTGCCGATCTGCTTGCTGCCGTATTCGGTCTTGGTCAGGTCCATCCAGGTTTTCGGCGGGTTCTTCACCAGCTCGGAATTGTAGGCGATCGCCCACACCACGGTGGAGCGCGGCCACAGCTTCTCCGATACGCGCGTCTCCGGGATGTAGTCGGCGGCATTCGGCGGCGCGTAGTCCTGGAACAAGTTCTCGATCTCGAACATCAGCGAGCGGTCCGAGTGATCGATGACGTCGGCGAGCAGCTTGCCGGCCGCGGCTTCGGTCTTGACGCGCTGAAGCAACTGGTTGCCCGGCGCGCGCAGGAACTCGATCTTGATGAACGGAAAGCGCTTGTTGAACGCATTGATCACCGGAGTTTCGCTCTCGGCGACATTCGCGCTGTAGAAGACGAGCTTGCCTTCCTTGCGTGCGGCCTCGATCAGCTCCGGCGGGCCGAATTGCGCGGCCGCCGGCGCGATGAATGCTGCGAGCGCAAGCGCTGCGATCAGAGTCTTTGTCATTCAGATCTCCCGGCCGCGGTTGCCCCACCCTTCCCTCCCCGCAAGCGGGGGAGGGAAGAAGGAAATTACTGCCGATAGCCGTACGTCTTGTTCCACTCGTCGATCCAGCTGTCGCGCAGCTTGACGTATTCGTCGAACTTCGGCGACCACGGCTTGATCACCGCCGGATCGTAGCCCGGCGGATTGAACGGCGGTTTCTTCAGCGCCGTAAGGTAGCCAAGCTCCTTGATGTGGAACGCCTGGCCTTCCTCGGACATGTTCCAGTTGAGGAACAGCTTGGCGGCGTTCGGATTGGCCGCCGTCTTGGTCACGCCCGCCGCGTAGTAGTTGAGCGGCACGCCTTCCGACGGGAAGATGATGTCGACCGGAGCGCCATCGCGCTTCTTGATGTAGGCGATATTGTAAAGCAGCACGCCGATCGAGATCTCGCCGCGCACCATGGCGTCGGACGTCGGCGCGCCCGATGGATAGAGGATCGGCTGCGTCGCCGCCTGCTTCTTCCAATAGTCCTCGCCGAGCACCTGCCGCTCGAACATGATGCGGGTCCAGGTCGTGCCGCCGGAGGGCGCGATCACCTGGCCGATCTTCTTCGGGCCATACTGCGGCTTGCACAGGTCCATCCAGGATTTCGGCGGATTCTTCTCCAGCTCGGTGTTGTAGGCGATCGACCAGCCGAGCGTCGTCTTGGGCCAGAGTTGCGGCGCGATCTGCACGTCGTCGCGATAATCCTTCGCGTTCGGCGGCGCGTAATCCTGGAACAGATCGGCAATCCCCTGCATGAGGCCGCGATCCGAATGATTGACCACGTCCGCCAGCAGCTTGCCGGCCGCGGCTTCCGTCTTGATCCGTGTGATCAGCTGGCCACCCGGGGCGCGCACCATTTCGACCTTCACGAACGGGAAGCGCTTGTTGAACGCCTTGATGAGTTCCTGTTCTGGCTCGGTGAAGTCGGCCGTGTAGTAGACGATCTTGGCTTCCTTCCGGGCCGCCTCGATCAGGTCGTTGCCGCCGAAAGTCTGCGCCTCGGCGTTGGTGATGCTGAATGACGTCGCAGCCGCCGCGGCCGCGCCGGCGGTGAACTGCCGGCGAGTGATCTTGAATTCGTCATGGGCGTGTCTCCGTTTTCAATTTCTTGAGGTGTCCTATCCGGCGCGTCCCACTCCGGAGGTGTCAGCGCCCCCACGCGACAGGAAGTGCGCGATGCCGATCAGCACCGCGAGCAGCGCAGTCTGCACCAGGCTGAAGGCCGACGTGATGCCGACATTGCCGCCCTCGTAGTAGTCGAGCAGCAGCACCGCCATCACCATGGTGTTCGAGGTGTAGAGGAAGAGCGACGAGCCAAGCTCGCGGATCGCCAGGATGAACAGCAGGGTCATCGCGGCGATCACGCCGGGGCGCGCGAGCGGCAGCACGATGGTGCGGATGGTGCCGAGCAGGCCCTTGCCGCAGATCCAGGAGGCTTCCTCCAGCTCGCGGTGGATTTGCAGCAGCGAGGTGGAGAGCGCCTTGATGGTGTCGGGCATGAAGCGCGCGATGAAGGCGAGCGCCAGAATCCAGATCGTGCCGTAGAGCCCGCCGGGCAGCCCGATCCACGCCCACAGATACGCAACGCCGATGACGAGGCCGGGGATCGCCACCGGGATGGTGGAGATGACGTCGATACTGCGGCGCCCGGGCGCCTGCGTGCGATGCACCGTGTAGCCGATGGCGAACGCCAGGATGCCGCCGAAAATGGCGGTGACGAAGCCCACTTCCATCGTGTTCCAGATCGACCGCATCGCGAGCGGATTGTCGAACAGCCGCTCGAAATGAATGAGCGAATACTGCTTCATGTCGAACAGGCTCTCGACATTGCGGATGAACATGAACTTGCGGAACGCCGCGACGATCAGCGCGAGCGTCGGCAGCACCACGACGACGAGCAGATAGATGACCGCAAGGCCGAGCGTGAACCAGCGCCAGGGACCGAGGTTCATCACGCCGGGGCGGAACGCTTTGCCGGCGACCGTGATGTAGCTGCGCCCGCTCACCACCTTCTGCTGCAGATAGACGAGGAAGCCGGTGACGATCATCAGGATGATCGCGACCGAGGCGGCGGTCGAATAAAGCGGCGGCGACCAGTTGGTGAGCTTGAAGATGTAGGTGGTGAGCACCGGAATATCGCCCGGCGCACCGAGCACTGCCGGAATGCCGTAGATGCCAAGCATCACGATGAACGACAGCAGCATGCCGGAGATGATCGCGGGCGCGATCAGCGGGAACGTCACGGTGAACAGGATACGCACCGGGCTCGCGCCGGAAATCTCGGCCGCCTCCTCCAGCGCCGGGTCCATGTTGCGCAGCGCCGAGGCGGTGAACATGTAGACGTAGGGCGCGTAGTAGATGCCGAAGATGACGATCAGCCCACCCATCGTGTAGACGTCGAAACGAAAATCGATGCCGGCCCACTTGATCAGGGTGTTGAGCAGGCCGGTCTTCGGCGAAGCGAGGATCGACCACGCCACGGCCGCGACCAGCGGCGGCACGAACAGCGGGATCATGCTCGCCGCCGCGATGAAGCGCTTGCACGGCGTATTGGTGCGCACCACCACCCATGAGAACGTCAGTCCGATGATGACGGCGAGCAGCGTGCCGCCGCCGCAAGCGATCAGCGAATTGGCGAGCGCCAGATGGACGTTCGGATTGCCGAGAACGGTGATGAAATTGGTCAGCGAGAGATCGAAGATGCCGAAGCCGTCCACCACCGGATTGGTGTTGGTCAGCGCGCCGAGCACCAGCATCGAGACCGGATAGATCACCAGAAAGGTGAGCAGCACCAACAGGCCAGCCGACCACAGCCAGCCGAGCGGAAAACGCCGGGCTGTCTCACGCGGTGCGACCCATACGGCGGTTTCCGCGGTCACGCTGCTCCCCTCCATGGCCGCCGTTTCGCAGGCGGGCGGCTCTTGGTTAGCGCTTGCCTAGCACACAATTTCGCGGCCGGGCACATTACCAAAGTGCAATGTTGCGGGCCGATTGTCGCGCCGCAACGCCGTCACATCACCAGCGCGATCTTTCCGAAATGCTGGTTCGCCCGCATGTGCGCCTGCGCGGCGACGCATTCGTCGAGCGGGAAGGTGCGGTCGATCGGCAGCCGCAACTTGCCGGCCGTCACCGCATCCCACAGGTCGGCGCGCATCAGGCGCACGATCTCGCGCACTTCTTCGACCGAGCGGGTGCGGAACGTGACGCCGATATAGTCGATGCGCTTCATGGCGTGCAGGTCGAAGTCGAACTCGGCCTTCTGTCCGCCGAGCCGCCCCACGTTGACAATGCGGCCGAGCACGGCGGTCGCCCGCATGATCTGGTTCATGGCGGGACCCGACACCATGTCGATCGTCAGGTTCACGCCCTTGCCGCCGGTCGCCTCGAGCACCTGATCGGGCCACGTCTCGTCGCGCGTATCGATGGCGAAGTCGGCGCCGAATTCCTTCAGCCGCGCGCGGCGCGCATCGTTGGTCGCGGAGCCGAACACGGGCTTTGCGCCCTTCATTTTGGCGATCTGCAGGCCCATCAGGCCGACGCCGGAGCTTGCGCCCTGGATCAGCACGCTCTCGCCGGCTTTGAGGCGGCCTTGCGTGACGAGCGCATTATGCAGCGTGTGCAGCGCCACGGGGAGCACCGCGGCCTGCTCGAAGCCAAAGCCCGCCGGCAGCGGGATCGTGCGGCCGTAGTCCGACACGGCGTATTCGGCATAGCCGCCCGAGCCGGACGCGACCACGCGGTCGCCCGGCTTGAACTCCTTCACGTCGCTGCCTACGGCTGCGACTTCGCCGGCCCATTCGAGCCCGAGCGCCGCGCCCATCACGCCATGACCGAGCGAGGCCTTTGCGGCGGACAGGTCCGCACGATTGAGCCCGCATGCTTTCACGCGCGTGAGCACTTCGTTCGGCTTCGGCACCGGCTGCGGAATATCGCGCAGCTCCAGCCCGTTCGGCGACGAGACCCCGGCTTTCATCGAACGCTCCTTTTCACTCTGATACACTTCACTCTGATACACCCGCCTTGCGCAGGCTGCACGCTTGTGTTCAGCGCGCCGGACCTCTGGCCCGCACTGTTCCCGCAATGGGTGGCCCCGCTCTCAATCGAGCCGGAACCCGCGCGCCCGGATGTAAGCGCCGAAATCGGCACGCTCGGACACCGCATACTGCCGTGCCTTGTCCTCAGACCAGCCGTACTGCTCGGCCTTGCCGAAGGGCTCGACGTAGCGCTGCTCGCGGTAGGGCTGAGCGGCCTCGCGGCGGCGGTCGTAGTCTTCGACGGCCTCGCGCAAGCCATCCTCGCGATAGCGGTTACGATGCACCGTCACGTCGAGCGGCAGCCGCATGCTTTGCTTCCAGGCCCCGCGGGCCAACCGACGGCAAGGCCCGCGACCGGAAACACGTGCTGCGGCAGGTGCAGCAGTTCAGACACCGCAGCCGCGCGATTGCGGATCACGCTGATCGGGCATGTGCCGAGCCCCTGCGCCACCGCGGCGAGAACAAAGGCGCTGAGCGCAATCCCGGCGTCGACGCTCGCGTTGAAGAACGCATCAAGGTGGTCGTTCACGAAGGGGATACCGCGCCATTCGTGCCACAGCCGCTGGCGGTGGTTGTTGCCGCAGAAGATCAAGAGTGCCGGAACATCCTTGAGCCACGCTTGCCCGATGGGTCCTTCAACTAGCGGCGACAAGAATCTCCCGGATTAATCGCGCATCATCGACAATAACAATATCGCGCTGCTGCAGATCGCTCTTGGTCGGCGCGCATAGGGCGAGTGCGCACAGTCTTTGCAGCAGATCGTACGGCACGGGCAAATCGGAGAATGACCGGACCACACCCCGCACGGCGAGCAGTGCGTGAGAGACCGGTGCATCGTCCGGAAGGTCGAGATACGGCTCGTCCGATCCAAACCGGCGCTGCAGCACACTGCGATTGTCGGGAGTGGTCATCGCGTTCTCCACTGTCATCCCGGAAGCCGCCCCAGGCGGCTATCCGGATCCATAACCACGAAATTGTCCGACAAGCCCGGTTTGAGTTATGAATCCCGGCTCTCGCTGCACTCGGCCGGGATGACAAGCGGAGCTATGCCGCGAGCTTCTTGTTGATGCGCGGGTAAACCTTGCGCGCGTTGCCCTCGAACACCTTCGCCTTGTCGGCCGCCGACAGGCTCGTGCCTTCGACGTAGCGCTTGGTGTCGTCAAAGCCGAAGCCGGTCCTCGGATCGTTGCCCTTCACGGCGCCGACCATCTCGGAGGCGAACAGGATGTTGTCGACCGGCACGACCTTGAACAGCAGGTCGATGCCGGGCTGGTGATAGACGCAGGTATCGAAGAAAATGTTGTTCCCCATGATTCGGATCGAGTTCCGGCCTGCCGGCGTTGAGCGCGATGCCGCGGAAGCGGCCCCAGTGGAACGGGATAGCGCCCCCGCCGTGCGGAATGATCAGCCGCAGCGTTGGGAAATCCCGGAACAGGTCGGACAGGATGAGCTGCACGAACGCCATGGTGTCGGCGTTGAGGTAGTACGAGCCGGTCGTGTGCATCGCGGGATTGGCGCAGCCCGAAACATGCACCATGCCGGGCACGTCGAGCTCGACCATCTTCTCGTAGAGCGGATACCACCATTTGTCGGTCAGCGGCGGCGAATTGAAATAGCCGCCGGACGGATCGGGATTGAGGTTGCAGCCGACGAAGCCAAGTTCGTTGACGCAGCGCTCCAGTTCTTTCGCCGAATTGCCCGGCGCCACGTTGAGCGACTGCGGCAGCTGGCACACGCCGATGAAGTTCTTCGGGAACAGCGTGACGCAGCGGTGGATCAGGTCGTTGCAGATCTGTGTCCACTCCATGCTGACGTTTTCGTCGCCGACATGATGGCCCATGCCGGAGGCGCGCGGCGAGAAGATCGTGACATCGGTGCCGCGCTCCTTCTGCAACTTGATCTGGTTTTGCTCCAGGCTGTCGCGAATTTCATCATCCGACATTTTCAGGCCGGCGCGCGGCGGCAATGCGGACTTGTTCTTCACGGCCTCGGTCTGGTCCTTGCGGAAGCGGTGCAGGTCCTTGGGCTCGGTCGTGTAATGGCCGTGGCAGTCGATGATCATGGGGTCCGTCGCGATGATTGTGGGGGTTGTTGCGGGTCTGATACGATCCTTAGCGCAAAACCGGAAGCATGGGGAGTGGAATGGCCGATCGTCTCAATGGTGTGATCCGCGCGCTCGAAGCCGGACGGCCGGCGTTTACGTGTTTCCAGCCGGCCGAAATCGACTCCGCTTACGCGATCCAGTCGACCAAATTCGACGGCGTCGTCTGGGAGATGGAGCACAATCCGTGGGATGGCAAGGCGCTGCGCGATGCGATGCAATATCTGCTCAACCGCGGACAGATCGCGAAAGCGGGCAGCGTCGCGCCGGCGGTGACGCCGATGGTGCGCGTGCCGGTGAACGGCGTCGAGAAAGCGCAGTGGCAGGCGAAGCAGGCGCTCGACATCGGCTGCTACGGCATCGTGTTTCCGCATATCTCGACCGTGGATGAGGCCTACAACGCGGTCGCGGCGTGCCGCTATCCGCGCCTCAAGACCGCGAAGAACTACGAGCCGGCCGGCATCCGCGGGGACGGCCCGCACGGCGCGGTACGCTACTGGGGCCTGTCGCAGCAGGAGTATTATGCGAAGGCCGATGTGTGGCCGCTCGATCCGAACGGCGAGATCTTTTGCATTCTGCAGATCGAGGACATGCGCGGCGTCGAAAATCTCGACGCGATGCTCAAGGAGGTGAAGGGCATCGGGGCGGTGCTGATCGGCGAAGGCGATCTTGGCCAGGAGTTGGGCATCCCGCGCCAGTACGAGCATCCCGAACTGCTCAAGCAGATGAAGCGCGTGGTCGACACTTGCAAGAAGCACAATGTCGTCGTCGGGCATCCGCATGTGGAAGCCGGGAATTGCGAGCGCATCCTGAGCGAGGGCTACCGCTTCCTGATGTGCGCGCCGACGCGCAGCTACGGGCACCTCGACAAGGCGCGCGCCGCGGCGGGGTTGAAGTGAGACAGGTATCCCTCCTCCGGCCCGGTCACGCTGAAGACCAATCTCGCCGACTACCCGATGACCCAGGCGCTGAAGGACGGCGCGGTAAAATCCGATCTCGTGGCCTTCGATTTCTGCGGGCCGAAGGTTGCCAATCAGGGCTTCAAGCAGATGGTGCGCGAGCGCGCCTTCGACGCGGGCGAGCTTGCGATCGGCACGTTTCTGGAGGCAAGGACCTACGGCAAGCCGGTGACGCTGCTACCCGCCGTCGTGATGGGGCGCTTCCAGCATCAGACCGCGCTGCGCTCGACCAAGCGTCCGCCGTTCGGCCCCGGCGACATCGAGGGCAAGCGCATCGGCATCCGCTCCTACACGCAGACGACCGGCATCTGGGTGCGCGGCATTTTCAAGCATGAGTACGGCGTCGACCTGAACAAGGTGACGTGGGTATGCAACGACGACGGGCACCTCGCCGAGTTCAAGGACCCGCCGAATGTCGAGCGCACACCGCCCGGAGCCAAGAAGGTCGACCAGATGCTGCTCGACGGCGAGCTCGATGGCGCGATCTTCGGCGTCGAGGTGCCGAACGAGCCGCGCGTCGCGCACCTCATTGCGAACCCGAAGGACGCCGCGCTCGCCTGGTATGGCAAGTACAACACCGTTCCGGTCAATCATCTGTTCTGCGTCGACAAGGACCTTGCCGACGCGCGGCCGGATGTCATTGCGGAAATCTTCCGCATGCTGAAGGAGAGCAAGGCCGCGATGCCGCCGCCGCCGGACGGCATCGACTTCCATCCGTTCGGCGTCGAGGCGCTGCGCAAGCCGCTCGACATGATCATGGGGTATTCGGTCGAGCAGAAGATCATTCCGCGCGCGTTCACGGTGGATGAATTGTTCGACGATGTGACGCGCAGGCTCGCCTAGCTGGCTCACTTTACGACGCGAGCAGTTTGCGATCCACCGCAACGGCGCCGTCACGCGCCAGCTTCTGCTGTTGCGCAGCATAGTCAACTCATCGATTGGTGTGTCGGCCCGCATTTCCGCGCGGAGCAACAGCTCCTTGAGCCGCGTGATTTCGGCATTCTGGGCGAACGGATGTGACCATGTCGCGGCTGCATAATAATTGTCGCTCAATCTCTGGATCTGGTCCGCCGTATAGGCTGGACCTCGACCTCGATACCGTGGCGAGCAAACAGGTCTGCCATCACACTGCCGCGCGGCGGCGCCATGCAGGGAAGGATCACGGCACGGCGCATGACTTCGTTCCACATGTGCAGGAACGGCTTGCCCGCAAGCCTTTCCTGCACCTCCGCGCGCCGTTCCGGGATAAAGAGGTGCAACGCCTCGGCGGATTGAACCGGATAGGCAAACGGATGCGGGCTCGCTACATGCAGGAGGTCTTTCTCCCGTGCCAGACTCGTGACGAGATGAGGTCCGGTCGTCCCCCATTCCGGATCGGGTCCCACCGCATCAGCCGCGTCACAAAGCGCGCTCACGAATGGATGGCGTGCGGGAAATTTCAGCATCGCGCTGCCGATCTGATGGTCGTACTCCCACCCCATGAACACGTCAGTTGAGGGGACGGTATCCGCCAGGCAAACTACGTCAGCATCGACCCACCAATGTCCGCGCTCGCGCAACAGGCGATAGCGGAACAGATTGCTGAATGCCGAGACACTGCCCCGGCCGACACCCGCGCCCTCGCCATAGAAAAAGACGCGCGAACGCGGAAGGATTTCGCTGGCGTCGCGCAATTCGACGCCCACGGGGACGTCGAATTTGTCGTAGGCATACAAGACGTATTCGTGGTCATGGTCGACGAACGATTTCATCGCAAGGCGCTGATAGGGCGAAATCGTCTCGCCGAACCAGAAGGATTGAAATCTGTCTGCCATGGCGCCAATATGGACTCCGGTTTGCGCAACGCACAAGGATCACCAAGAATAACGGGAGCGAACGTCAATGAAACTCAAACTGCACCACCTGAACCTCACCACCACCAACGTGCCGGCGATGGATGAGTTCTACCGCGACGTTCTCGACATGAAGATCGAGTCCACGCTGGCGCGGCAGCGCATCAAGAATCAAGGCTACGGCGGCGATGTTGCCTTCGTGACCGATGGCACGACTCAGTTCCACATTGCCGAGAAGGATCTCGGCATCGGCTTCCGCACCGGCCAGGTGGTCAATCCGGTCGAGCACGGCCACATCGCTTTCCGCACCGACGACATCGCGGCATTCAAGAAGCGGCTCGACGAAAAGGGAATCCGCTATTCGGATTACGGCGGCTGGGCGATGAGCGGCTGGCACCAGATTTTCTTCTACGACCCCGACGGCAACGTCATCGAGGTGCATCAGGCGCCGGCGGACGGGGCTTAGTGACGCTGAGTCACGTGCTGAGCTTCTCCAAGAGCTTCGCGAGCGCTTCCTTGCCGGTGGCGCTCGCCTTCTCGCGCGACTCGAAAAACACGTCCGAGCGCTGGATCGGCTGGCGCTTGCCGGCGCAATAGATTTCCCAGCGCCACGGCTTGGGGAGCGGCGCGCGGCTCTTGACGACGACGGAATAGTCGGTTGGATCGAAGTCCTTCAGCATGATGGCGCACATATGCGCCCAGGCGCCGCAAAATGCCAGCGTTACGAGAGCCCGGGGTGCAAATTTTGCAACGGACTGTCTATCGTGACGCATGCTAGGTCCTGGTCCGGTGCGGCCCGGAGTGGCCCAAAGGGGGACTCGATGGCGACGTTTGTGGTGGCGCATGGCGCCTGGTCGGCGGGCTGGGCGTGGAAGAAGATGCGCCCGCTGATGCGCGCCGCCGGGCACGAGCTGTGGACGCCGACCCATACGGGCCTCGGCGAACGCGCCCATCTCGGCCACGCGGACGTCACGCTCGACACGCACATCCGCGACATCGTGGCGGTGCTCGAAACCGAGGATCTCACCGACGTGATCCTGATCGGCCACTCCTACGGCGGCATGGTGGCAACCGGCGTGGCGGATCGTGCGCGCGCGCGCGTTGCCAAGCTTGTCTATCTCGACGCCTTTGCACCGACGGATGGCCAAGCGGTTTTCGACCTCGTGCCGCCCGACATCGCCGCAAAGATGCGCGCGGGCGCGCAGGCGAGCGAGAGCGGTTACGGCATTCCATCGAACCCAATGCCGTCGGATACCTCGCCGGAGGATCAGGCATGGGCGACGCCGCGCCGGCGCCCGCAGCCGCTGCAAACGTTCGCCACCAAGTTGGCGTTATCTGTCGATCCCTCGGCACCGCGGTACTACATCTACGCGAAGCGCGCCGGGATCGGGGACACGTTCGGGCGGTTTTACGCGCGGGCCAAGCGCGAAGGCTGGCGCACCTTCGAGATCGACGCGAGCCACAATCCGCACATCACCAACCCGCAGGGGTTGCTGGCGATCCTGCAAGAGATCGCCGCATGACGACGGCGCGTCAGATCGGCATCGCGGGGCTCGGCCTGCTCGGCAGCGCGCTTGGCGCACCGGCTCATCGGCGCGGGCTTTTCGCCGAAGGGCTTCGACATCGATGCCACGAAGACCGCCGCGTTCGCGGGGGCCGGCGGCGCGGCGGCAACGCTGGACGAGGTCGCGCGCTGCGACGTGGTGCTGCTCGCGGTGTTCGACACGAGCCAGGTCGAGGACGTGGTGACGAACGCGCTGCTGCCCGCGCTTGCGGGCGTGCCGAAGACCGTGCTCTGCGCCTCGACGTGCGATCCCGACCGCATCGCCACGCTGATCGCGACAAGTTGCGCCGCGCGGACTGCGCATGATCGAGGCGCCGGTGTCCGGATCGAGCGCGCAGGTGCGCAACGGTGATGGCGTCGGGCTGATCGGCGGCGATCGCGACACGATCGACAGCGTCGCCGACATTCTCGACGCGCTCTATCCGAAGTGGTTCAACATGGGCGCGGCCGGGAATGGCGGGCGCGCCAAGCTCGCGATCAATCATATGCTGGGCCTCAACCGCCTCGTGCTCGCCGAGGGGCTGGTATTCGCGGAGCGCCTCGGGCTCGATCCGAAGAGCTTCCTCGATGTGGCGCGCCAATCCGCCGCCTATAGCCAAGTGATGGACATCAAGGGACCGAAGATGGTGAGCGGCGATTACACGCCGCAGGGTTTCATCCATCAATCGCTGAAGGATTTTCATCTGATCCTCGATCAGGCGGCGAGCCGCGGGCAGGAGATGCCGCTCGCCGCCCTCAACGCCGCGGTGCTGGAAGCCTGCGTGAAGCGCCACGAAGGCGAGCGCGACAATTCGGCGGTGATCGAGGAGATCAGGCGGCGCAGGACTCGGCCTCATCTGAGGCGCGAGCGAAGCGAGCCTCGAAGGATGGTACGCGCTCTGGTCATCCTTCGAGACGCGGCCTTCGCCGCTCCTCAGGATGAGGGTCGCGTGCAGGCGTGGGCCGCAAAGTCCGATTACGCCTTGACTCAGCACTCCCGTGAACGATGCTTGGCTAAAGCGCCGACAGTACGATCGGCCGGGACGCGGGGGGACATGCGCCGGAGCGAGAAACGGATTCTCACCACACACACCGGCAGCCTGCCGCGTCCGCTGGAGCTGACGCGGCTCTACGCGCGCCGTGCCCGCGGCGAGCCTGTCGATGCTGCGGCGTTGCAGGCGGCGGGACGCGCCGCCATGAAGACGATCATCGCAAAGCAGATCGAAGCCGGCGTCGACATCGGCAACAACGGCGAGCAGCAGCGCGAACTCGTTCCTCTTTTACATTCGCGACCGGCTCACGGGGCTCGGCGGCTCGTGGCAACGGCGCCAGCGCGCCGACGTCGAGCGCTATCCGATCTTCATGAAGGAGTCCTACGAGGCTTCGCTCAAGAAAGAATCCGTCGACGACATTCGCGGACTGCCGAAAGCCGTCGGCGACATCGGCTATCCGGACGCCAGCGACGTGAAGGCCGAGTGCAGCGATTTCCGCGCCGCGCTCGATGCGACCGGCAATCCGTTCGTCGAGCCGTTCCTCACCGCACCCTCGCCCGGGATGGTGTCGGCGATCGTGCTCAACGAGCACTACAAGACCGAGGAAGAATTCCTGAGCGCGCTCGGGAACGCGCTACGCGTCGAGTACAAGGCGATCGTGGATGCGGGCTTCCTGCTGCAGCTCGATTGTCCCGACCTCGCGCGCGAGAAGCACAACACCTTCGCGGACCGGCCGCTCGCCGACTTCATCGCGTTCGGCAACCGCGTGATCGATGCGATCAACGCCGCGATCCACGACATTCCGCCGGAAAAAGTGCGCCTGCATGTGTGCTGGGGCAATTACGAGGGCCCGCACGATCTCGACGTGGAGCTACAGGAGATCATTCCGTTCCTGAGGCGCGCCAAGGTCGGCGGCTTCGTGCTGCCGTTCGCCAACCCGCGCCACGCGCACGAGTATCGCTATCTGAATGACCTGATCGGCAAGGACCAGATCATCGTGGCGGGCGTGATCGACTCCACTACCAACTTCGTCGAGCACCCCGAGGTGATCGCCGAGCGGCTGGAGAACGTCACAGAGGTGATCGGCGATCCGCATCGCGTGATGGCGGGCAGCGATTGCGGCTTCGAGACGATCGCGGGGCGCGGACGCGTCGCCGAGGATGTGGTGTGGGCCAAGTTCAAATCGATGGCCGAGGGCGCAAGGCTCGCGTCGTCGAGATTGTTTTAGGCGTCAACAACAGAGCAGATCGGGAGGATGAACGTGAACCAACGCATCAAGCTCGCGGCCGCCGTACTCGGCGCGTCGCTCATCAGTGCTCCGGCGCTGGCCGTCGACTGGAATCTCTATCATCACCAATCCGCGCCGCTGTTTGCCACCTCGCGCGGCGCCAAGATGCTGAGCGAGGAGATCGAGAAGGCGACCAACGGCGAATTGAAAGCCCGCCTGCATCTGTCCGGCACCTTGCAGATCGCGCCGAACAACATCACGCCGGCGGTTGCCGATAACGTCGTTCAATTGGCCGACGACCTGTTCAACTCCGGCAACATTCCGGTCGCCGGAATTCCGCGCCTGCCGGGGCTGGTGCGCACGCTCGACGAATTCAACAAGACCGCGGAGGCGCTGCGGCCTTATCTCGAGAAGGCTTTCGCCGAAAAAGGCATCGTGATGCTCGCCGCCTACACCTATCCGCTCCAGGTCGTATGGGGGCGGAAGAAGCTCACCAGCCTCGACGACTTCAAGGGCATGAAGCTGCGTACGGCGCAACCCGAGCAGGGCGAGATGGTGCGCCGCTTCGGCGGCACGTCAGTGACGATCAGCGCGCCCGAGGTCCCCTCCGCGCTCGACCGCGGCGTGGTCGACGGCATCTTCACCGCGGGCGTCGGCGCGGTGCTGTGGAAGGACCTGCTGAAGTTCGGCTTCCTGATCCCGGTGAACTGGAACAACTCCTACATCATTGCCAACGCCGAAGCCTTCAACAAGCTCTCACCCGACCTGCAGGGCAAGCTTCGGAAGGCAGCGCAGGACGCCGCGAAGTGGAATCAGGACACGATGCAGACCGAGGAGGCCGCTTCCGTGAAGACGCTCACCGATGCGGGCTACACCATGACGGTTGCGCCGGCAGCGGAGGCCGCCAAGGTCGCCGACACCATGATGCCGTACTGGGACGAATGGGCGAAGTCGCGCGGCCCGATGGTGGTCGAAGCGCTCGGCAAGGTGCGTGCGGCGCTTAACCGGTGACGCAACGCAGGTTTGCCCGACGCCGCCGACGGCATGCCGGCGGCTCATCTGGAGCCGCCGGTCGGTGAGGGTCCGGTCGAATTCACCTGCAAGATGCTGAGCGAAGCCGCGCTGATCACCATGCTGGTGGTGATCGGCGTGGATATCTTCACGCGCTATGTGCTCAACTATCTCGTTCGAGATAGCCGACGAGCTCGGCGGCTACATGCTGGTGGTAATGACGTTCGTCAGCCTGTCTGTGTGCCAGGTGAACGGCGCATTCCACCAGGTCGAGCTGGTGCAGGCACGGTTGACCCCGCGCGGGCGCGCGCTCTCGGCTGCGATCTTCGATGTGCTGTCGTTCGGCCTCGCGGCCATCCTGCTGTGGCACTTCATCCGGCTCGAACTGACGTCCTATCGTTTCGGCGAGCGGGCGCCGAGCTATCTTGAAACGCCACTGTGGATTCCCCGGCTTGCGATGGCGATCGGCGCCGCGGCGCTGTGCTTCTCGATCGTGCGGACGTTCCTCGCGCATGTGAGGCGTTTCCGGACCCTGTCCGCGGGGGCGCATGGGTCCTGAACTGCAGATCCTGATCGTCACGGTTCTGTTTCTCGGCCTGCTCACGGCCGGGATGGCGGTGCCGTTCGCAATCGCGGTGCCGGCGATCATCTATCTGCTGATGCAGGGCGGCTTCACGGCGCTCAATGGCCTCGGCCTGATGAGCTGGGGTTCGATGAATACGTTTGCCCTGACCGCCGTGCCGCTGTTCATGTTCATGGCGGATATTCTGAGCGTCAGCGGCTTGAGCAATCGCATCTACAACGGCCTCGCCAAGCTGGTCGCGCCGCTGCCGGGCGGATTGCTGCAAACCAATATCGCGGGCTGCGCGATCTTCGCCTCGGTCAGCGGTTCGAGCATCGCGACCGCGGCCTCGATCGGCAACGTCGCGCTGCCGCAACTCACCAGCCGCAACTACAATCGCGCGCTCGCCGCCGGATCGCTCGCGGCCGGCGGCACGCTCGGCATCCTGATCCCGCCGAGCTTCCCGATGATCATCTACGGCACCTTCACCGAGACTTCGGTGCCGAAGCTATTCATCGCCGGCGTGATCCCCGGCCTGATCATGACGGCCCTGTTCATGCTCTACATCGGCATTCACGCGAGCATCGTGCCCAGTGTCGCGCCGCGCGAGCACGGCGCGCGCAACATGCGCGAGGTGCTGCGCGCCATAGCCGATATCCTGCCGTTCGTCGCGCTGATTGCCGGCACGCTCGGCGGGCTCTACTTCGGCGTGGTGACCACCACCGAGGCCGCCGTGATCGGCTGTTTCCTGTCGATATTTCTCGGCGCGGTGTTCGGCGACCTGACAGTCAAGAAACTGATCGAGGCGATGCACTCGACGGTGAATTTCACCGGCAACATTCTGTTCCTGATCTTCGCGGCTTACGTGTTCTCCTACGCGATCAGCTTCGCCGGCATCGGCGAGAAGCTGACCGAATTCATCGTCGGCATGAAGCTGTCGACGATGCAGTTCTATCTCGTGCTGTTCTGCCTGTTCACCGTGCTCGGCTGCCTGATCGAAAGCCTCGGCATGATCGTCATCACGGTGCCGCTGCTGTTTCCGATTCTCAGCCGCTACGGCATCGACCCCATTCTGTTTGGCGTGATCCTGGTCATCTACATCGAGTTGGGGCAGATCTCGCCGCCGATCGGCATCAACCTGTTCGTGATCCAGAGCATCTGGGATGGCAAGCTCTCCGAGGTCGTGTACGGCACGATCCCGTTCCATCTGATCATGTTCGTGGTGCTGCTGATGGTGATGATCTGGCCGGAACTGGCGCTCTGGCTACCGCGACAAATGTCGAATTGACGCGCGTAGCGCGTCATCACCGGGTCGGCGCGAAGCGCCGAGACCCGGTGATCCCGAGAGGCTAGGCTCTTTTGCATTCCTAAGCGGGATCGCCGGGACAGGCCCGGCGATGACGAATCTTGGAGATTTGCGATGACTTCCCCCACCCGCGACACCGCCGTCATCGGCCTCGGTAACATGGGACGCGGGATTGCGCGCAATCTCGATCGCGCCGGCAGGCTCGCGGCCGCGTGGGATGTCGCGGAGGCAGCGCGGACGAACGCCGCGCTGTCCTCAGAGGTTGCGCTCGTGCCGCCAAGCCAGTTCGGCCGGCTCGCCTTCATCCTGTTCGTGGTTCCCGGTTCGGCGCAAGTCGACGAGATGCTGCCCGCGCTGCTGGCACGGCCGCACGATGGCGAAACGCTCGTCGATCTCACCACCTCACATCCCGCCAAGACCAAGGCCCTCGCCGAAAAAGCCCGCGCCGCCGGCCGCCAGTATGTCGATTGCGGTATGTCGGGCGGGGCGACCGGCGCGGATACGGCCAAGATGGCGCTGATGGTCGGCGGCACGAATGAAGCCGTCGCCGCCTGCAAGCCGATCTTCGATGTGATCGCCGGCGCCGTCACGCATGTCGGCGGCAGCAGCACCGGCCACGCCATCAAGCTCCTGCACAACATGGTCTGCCACACCAATTTCCTGGTGGCCGCCGAAGCCGGGCGGCTTGCAGAACGCGCCGGGATTCCGCTCGAAACCGCGATTCAGGTGTTCAACGCCGGCAACGCACGCAGTTACATTTCCGAACAGCGCTTCCCGAACCACATCCTCTCGGGCAAGTTCGACGGCCGCTCGACCGTGTCGAACCTCGCAAAGGATCTCGCGATGGCCGATGCATTCGCCGACGAACTCGGGCAGGCGAATGCCTACACGGCGCTGACCGCGCAGATTCTCGCCAAGGCGATGGAGAAGGGCATGGGAGCGGAAGATTTCACGCGGCTGTATTTGGAGTACGAGGAGCTCGCAAAATCCTCGTAATGAGGTCCCCGGCGCCTCGGCTAGCTTTTCTTGAAATACCGCGCCAGCGCATCGGACAAATTCGACACGCCCCGCTCGCCCGGCAGCGCGTAGCTGCCCGTCGTCGGCTTGCGGGCACCGGTGCGCACCAGGGCTTCGGCCTGCGGGACCGCGCAGCGCATGCCGTCGAGCACCGGCACCGGCACGCGCGCTTCGATGCGGCGCGAGGCGCCGGCCATCACGGCGCCGAGCAGGATGATGCTCTCGGCGCCGTCCTTGTCGATCAGGTCGTGCGCGGCTGCGACCAGTTCGGCATCGAGCGCCGTGGTGTCGCCCGGCTTGTAGGCCGAGGTATTCTCCAGCACGCGCGAGCCCGCGATGCGGCTGGCCAGGCCGTAGCTTTCGATCAGTTCGCGATAGATCGGCGCGACGCGCGCACCAAAGCTGATGAGGCCAATCGGCCCGCCCAGCATGCAGGCGGTGAGCAGCGCGGCCTCCGTCATGCCGACCACCGGAATGGGGAGCATCTCGCGCAGCGCCTTGAGGCCGGTGTCGTACGACACGGCGATCACCACCGCGTCGCAGCCTGCCGCGTGGCGCGCCGCAAGTTCGACCGCCGCATGCTCGGCGATGGCGTGCTCGGTGCGGGTCGCCACGATCGCGGCGCCAAAATCCGCTGTCACGGGGATGATCTCGGTGCCGGCCGACGCGACCCGCCTGCCTTCGGCGGCGGCCGTTTCGGTGACGAATGCGGTAGTGTTGGCGTTGAGGACCAGGATGCGCATGCGGACTCCTTAGCAGACGCTGCGCGCGGACGAAAACTGGCGCTGGCTCGGCACCGTGTACGTTACCGCTTGTTCTTCAGCGCCATGTCGCCGGCGATGTCGTGCACCAGTTCCTTGCGGCTGAAGCGCCAGCCGACGGGCGTTTTCACGAACTTGTCCCTATAGCTGCCGCCCATCACCGGGATCAGCCCGTTTTCGGACTCGCGGATGATGAGATAATCCGACACCGCGCTCGCCCGCTCGCCATCGACCGTGATGATGATGTTGGTGATGTAGTGCTTGCGCTGCGGCCCCTCGCCTTTCACCGGTACGATGTTCCTGATGAACGCCTCGATCTCGGCGGGGCCGCGTGCCGCGCCGTAGTCCGTGGTCCATTCGCCGTCCGCGGCGAAGCAGGCTGCGACATCGGCAAAGCGGCAGCCGTCGAGCGCCTGCGCGTAGGCCGCCATCAGTTCGCGGATCGCGTCCTTGGCTTCGAGCACGGCAGACATCAGGCGCCTCGTATGATGATGGGTTCGTGCGTGCGATAGCGCGCGATCAGCGCGGGATCGGGATCGGCGCCGAGCCCGGGCCCCTGCGGCACTCGCAGCACGCCGTTTTTCGCGTCGATCCAGTCGCCGAACGGACTTGCCTCCAGATCGACCGCGAGCCGTTCCACCGGCGTATCCGCGGGCAGCGCCGCCGTAAGATGCAGGCTCGCGATGAAGCCGGGGCCGAAATACGGGCAATGCGGCACCACGCGCACGCCGAATTCTTGTCCGAGCGCGATGATGCGGCGCATCTCGGAGATGCCCCCGATTTTGGTGACGCTCGGCTGCGCCACGTCCAGCGCGCCCAGCTCGAATGCGCGACGAAACTCGATCAATCCCGCGGCATTCTCGCCGGCCGCAATCACCGTGCCCGCCGCGCGCACTTTCGCGAGCCCGGCATGATCCTCCGGTGGCCAGACCGGCTCTTCGAGCCAATGCATATCGAAGGGCCGAAGCTTCTCGGCCATCGCAAGTGCCTCGTCCACGCTCCACGGGCAGTTGGTATCGACCATCAAGGGCACGCCGGGCCCCACCGCGTCGCGCGCCGCCTTCACGGCCTCGACCGTGATCTCGTGCAGCTTGATCTGGCGGTAGCCCTGATCGAGCGCGTCGCGGCAGCTTTGCGCCACCGCATCAGGACCCGAACAGCGCAGCAGGCTCGCATAGGCCGGCATGGCGCGCGCCTCGCCGCCGAACATCGCGTAGAGCGGCTTGCCCGCCACCTTGCCGGCGATGTCCCACAGCGCGATGTCGATGCCCGACAGCGCATACATCACGGCGCCGCTGCGTCCGAACAGGTGCAGCGTTTGCTGAAGATCCTTCATCAGCGCGTCGATGTCCGACGGATCGCGGCCGATCAGCATCGGAGCGGCCAGCGTGTCGAATGCGGTCTTCGTGGCGGAACAAACGCCGTGGCCGAAAGCCTCGCCCCAGCCGGTGACGACCTGATCGGTTTCGAGCCGCACCGCGAGGATGTTCAGGCCCTTGGACGGGCGGCCCGCGATCGACTGCAATCCGCCGCTGGTGCGATACGGAACGGTGATCAGGATCGATTCGACGGCTGTGATTTTCATTGGTTGATCTTCGCCCTTTGGTGCTTCAGCTTTGCGCATGGGCGCGGCCGTGACAATGCGCCAAAAAAGAGAAGCGCGCCCATGCATGACTACGTGATCCTCGGCGGCGGGTCGTCGGGCTGTGCGCTCGCGGCGCGGCTATCGGAAAACCCGCGCGCAACCGTGCTGCTGATCGAGGCCGGCAAGGACGTCACCGCCGAAACCGCGCCCGCGGACGTGCTGGCAAGCTATCCGGGCCGCGCCTATTTCAATCCGGATTTCACCTGGCCGGGCCTCACCGTGCTGCTCGGCGGCGCTTCAACCAACGATCCGGAAAATCGCAAGCGCGCGCGTTACGAGCAGGCGCGCATTCTCGGCGGCGGTTCGAGCATCAATGGGTTGATCGCCAATCGCGGCGCGCCGACCGACTACGACGGCTGGGAGGAGATGGGCGCGACGGGATGGAATTTCGCATCCGTGCTGCCCTATTTCCGCAAGCTCGAACGCGACCTGAATTTTTCCGGCGACTACCACGGCAAGGATGGCCCGATCACCATCCGGCGCTATCCGGTGGAGGACTGGGCCGGCTTCGTGAAGACCGTCGCCGACGTGCTCGGCAAGCGCGGGCTGCCGCTCGTGCCGGATCAGAACGGCAAGTGGCAGGACGGCGTGATGCCGGTGCCCACCTCGATCGACGAGCATGACCAGCGCGTCTCATGCGCGATGGCGTATCTCACACCCGCGGTGCGGCGACGGCCGAATCTCACCATCCGCACCGAGACCTACATCCGGCGCATCCTGTTCGAGGGCACGCGCGCTGTCGGCGCGGAGATTTCGCGCGGCGGCGCCGACGCAACCGTGCATGGGCGCGAAATCATCCTCACCTGCGGGGCGATCCATTCGCCCGCGGTGCTGATGCGCAGCGGCGTCGGCGCGCCGGACGCGCTTGGCAAGCACGGCGTGCCGGTCGTCGCCGCGCTTGCCGGCGTCGGGCGTAACCTGATCGAGCACCCGTCGGTGAGCGTGTCGTGCTATCTCGATCGCGCCGGACGCCTCACCAATCTCGATCGCCACCACACGCAGGCGCAGGTGCGTTTCTCCTCGCGCCTGCCCGGCTGCCCGGACGGCGACATGTGCCTCGCGGTGCTGGCGCGCTCGGGCTGGCACGCGCTCGGCCAGCGCGTCGGCTCGCTCTATTTCTTCGTCAACAAGGCCTATTCGCAAGGCTCGGTCACGTTGCGATCGGCCGATCCCGGCGATGAGCCGCTGGTCGACTTCCGCATGCTGTCCGACCGGCGCGATCTGGAACGGATGCGCAATGCCTTCCGCTTCGTCGCCGAGATCGCGGCGGCACCCGAGCTCGACGCGATCCGCACGAAGATCTTTCCCGCAAACTATTCCGACCGCATGCGCAAGGTATCGCGTCCCGGGCTGCAGAACACGCTGCAGATGAGTGTCTTCGCCGGCATTCTCGACACGATGCCGATGCTGCGCTCCTGGCTCATCGACACGCTGGTGACCAGCGGCACGACGCTCGCCGACGTGCTCGCCGACGACGCAACGCTCGACGCATACCTGCAGAAGTCGGTCAACGGCGTGTGGCATCCGGTCGGGACCTGCCGCATGGGACGCGACGGCGATCCGCTCGCCGTGACGACGCCCACGGGGCGCGTGCGCGGCACGCAATGCCTGCGCGTCAGCGATGCATCCGTGATGCCGTCGATCCCCTGCGCCAACACCAACATCTCGACCATCATGGTGGCCGAGCGCATGGCGGATTTGATCAAGCAGGAGGCGGCTAGCGCCCCTTGAAATTCGGCACGCGGCGCTCCGCCATCGCGGTGACGCCTTCCTTGAAATCGTCCGTCGCGCGCAGGCGCTTCTGTTGTTCCAGTTCGTGTTCGGTCGCGGCCTTCACGCGGTCGGCGAGGCCGGCCCGCATCGTGGCGCGCGTCGCAAGGATCGCGAGCGGCGCATTCTCGGCGATTTCGGCTGCGAGCTTCTGCGCCGCTGCGCGCACCTGATCCTGCGGCACCAGCACGTCGGCGAGGCCCATGCGGAGTGCTTCCTCGCCACCGATGCGGCGGCTCGAATAGAACATCATCGCGGCGTTCTGCTTGCCGATCACGGCGGGCAGCGTCTCGGTCAACCCGAAGCCCGGATGAAAGCCAAGCCGCGTGAAATTCGCCGCGAACCGCGTTTCCGGGCACGCCACGCGGAAGTCCGGCACCAGCGCCAAGCCCAAGCCGCCGCCGACCGCCGCGCCATGGATCGCACCGACGATCGGCTTCTTGGAGCGGAACAGCCGCACCGCCTGCATGTAAAGATGGCCGACCGGCGATGCTTCCTCGCCCGGCCGCTGGCCGGACTTGTCGAGGGTCGAGCCGTCGCCGAAGTTCGCGCCGGCGCAGAAGGACTTTCCCTGCGCGGCGAGCACGACGGCACGGCATTTCGCGTCGGCGTCGAGCGCTTCGAGCGCATCGGCGATCGAATTGATCAGCACGAGGTCGAAGAAATTGTTCGGCGGGCGTTGAATTTCGATTGTCGCCACGTGGCCGGACAGTTCCACACCGATGTCCTTGTACTCAGCCATGACTTATCCCCTCAGGAAACGTTCGCGCGCGGCGCGGTAATCCGCCATCGCGCGCATCGCGCGGGCGCAATTGTGCACATTGGTGAACAACGGCAAACCCGCCTCGCTCAACAGATCGACGCAGACCGCGGCGGGCCGCGTATAGCTCCACAGCAGCACGGGCTTCTGCGAGTTGGCGCCGAGTGCGAGCAGGTTGTCGCGATCCTCCAGGAGGAAGCGCGGATGGCGGCCGGTGACAACAAGGATGACGCCATCGACATCCGGCGACTCGGCCGCAAGGCGTGCGAACTCCGCATAGCCGCGCTCATGAATGGCCTGCGCCGTAACGTCGACCGGGTTCTGCGAGCAACCGTAGGGCGGGAGGTATGCGTCGATCTTCTGGCGCGTCGCGTCATCGAGGATCGGCATGTCGAGGCCGGCGAGCGCGCAGGCGTCCGCCACCCAGGCGCCGCCGCCGCCCGACGACGATGCGATCGCGACCCGATTGCCCGCTGGAAGCCGTTTGCCCATGGCGATGAACGCCGCCGCGATATCGACCATCTCGTCGAGATCGTTACTCTCGATCACGCCGTATTTCGCAAACAGCGCGCGGTATTCGGCATCGTTGCCGCGTGCCGCGGTGTGCGCCGCGATCGCGCGCGCACCAGCCTCCGAGGCGCCGAGGCGGTTGACGATCAGCGGCACGCCGGCGCGCAAGGCTTTCTCCGCAGCGCGCGCGAAGATCGCGGTGTCCTTGATGTCCTCGATAAGCATCAGGATCGCGCCGGTCTTGCCCTCATCGATGATGAATTCGGCGAAGTCGCTCGCCGACAAACACGCTTCGTTTCCGGTGGTCACGATGTATCGGAACGACAGCTCCTTCGGCCGCCCGTGATCGAAGAACGCGAAACCCATGCCGCCGCTCTGCGAGATGACCGCGACCTGCCCGCGCGTGCGGTCGGCGCGCGGCAGCAGCGGCACGTCGCCCGGGTCCATCGCGGGGCTGAAGGTCGGACACAGCGCGGCCGCCGTGTTGGCGAATCCCTCGCCGTTCGGCCCGCTCACCGCCATGTCGTATTTCTTCGCGATCGCCTGCACTTGCCGCTGCAGCGCAGGGCCGGTCTCGCCCTTCTCCTCGGCAAAGCCCGAGGAGAGAATGATCGCCGCCTTCACCCCCGCCGCGCCGCAACGCTCCAGTTCCTGCGGCACGAATTTCGCCGGAATGATCAGCGCCGCGAGATCGGGAGGTTCGGGAATGTCGGCAACGGTCTTGTAGGCCTTGAGGCCCTGCACCTCCGTCTCGCTGCGGCTGACCGGATAGATCGCACCCTCATACGGATGGCTCTTCATGATCTCCACGATGCGGCCGCGCAGGCCGCGCGTGTCCGACGACGCACCGATGATCGCGACCGACTTCGGCCACAGCAATTTCTGGATGTCGGGCATTCAGCGCAAACCCAAGCCGCGCGCAATGATGCCGCGCAGCACTTCAGTGGTTCCGCCCTGGAGGGTGAGCTTGGGCGCGATCATGGTGGCGAAGCGAAGCTGCTCTTCCAGCGTGGTGCGGTTGCCTTCCGTTTCCTCGATGAACGCGCTGAGCTCGCGCACGCGGTGCGGCAGCTTCTGCTCCCACACCGTGCCCATGTCCTTGACGATCGATCCCTCGACCACCGGCTCCTTGCCGGCCTGCAGCATGCCGTTCACCGAGACCGACATGCGCCGCAGCGTATGAAGCTGCGCGACCAGGCGCCCGAGCCCCTCGGCACTGCGGATGTCCGGCGTCGGCCCAACCGCGCGCACCAGTTCGACCAGCACGTAAAACGTTTCGAGAAAGCGCTCCGGCCCCGAGCGCTCGTAGGCGAGTTCGCTGGTCGCCTGTTTCCACGCGCCATCGATCTCGCCGAGCACATGATCGTCCGGCATGAATGCATCCTGAAACACGACCTCGTTGAAGTCGTGTGCGCCGGTCAGTTGATAGACCGGATTCACCTTGATGCCGGGCGTCTTCATGTCGACCAGAAACTGCGTCAGCCCGTGACGGCGATTTTCCTTGGTGGGCTGCGACGTGCGGAACAGCGCAATCATGTAGTCCGCGATGTGCGCATTGCTGGTCCAGATCTTGGTTCCGTTGATCAGCCAGCCGCCGTCCGTTTTCGTCGCCTTCGTTTTCGCCGCGAACAGGTCGGAGCCCGAGCCCGGCTCGCTCATGCCGATCGCGAAACACACTTCGCCCGCGCAGATGCGCGGCAGCACGTCCATCTTCACGTGCTCGGGCGCATACTTCATCAGGATCGGCCCGCTCTGGCGGTCGGCGACGAAATGCAGCCGCACCGGCGCGTTGGCGACGCGGAATTCCTCGGTAACGACGTAGCGCTCGAGGAAATTGCGCTCGCGCCCGCCGTATTTCTTCGGCCAGGTCATGCCGATCCAGCCCTTGGCGCCGATGCGTTTGCTGAACTCCTTGCTGTGCGAATCGCCGTGGCCGGGACGCGACGGGTCGAAAGTGCCAGCGGACACTTCGTCCGCCAGGAATGCGCGCACTTCCACACGCAGATCGTCGCATTCGGGCGGCAGGCGGATCTGGTCGAAATTGAGAGCCGTGCTCATGCGTTGATCCAGTCAGCAGGCCGCAACGAGCGGCCAGAATTCTTCCGCGCCGCGCGAAGCAATGCGGTTGCCGAGTGCTGCCGCCCAGTAGCTTTCGTTGCCGAAGTCGTCGCGCCACGCCAGCATGCGCAGCGTATAGCGATGCAGGATGTGCTCGTTGGTGAAGCCGATCGCGCCGTGCACCTGATGCGCAATCGCGGCGCCCTCCTGCGCGGCCTCGGCGGAGCGGATTTTCGCCGCGGTCGCTTCGAGAAAGAGTGCGTCGTCGAACGCGCCGCCGCGCGCCATTGCGTCGGCGGCGGAATAAGCCGCCGTCATGGCGGCCGACACTTCGCCCGCGAGGCGCGCGAGATTGTGCTGCACGGCCTGGAATTTTCCGATCGGCTTTTCGAACGCGACGCGCTCGCTGGAATAGCGCACCGTGAAATCGAGGACCGCCTCCAGCGCGCCCGCGATCTGCACGCTGCGCACCACGCAACCCATCAGCAGCATGGCGGACTGATTGAGGCCCTGCGGCGCGGGCGCGATGGCTAACGGCCTCACGCGATCGAACGTCACGGTATTGGAAGGCTCGCTCGCGAGATTTGTGCCGTCGTTCAGGCGGCAGGCTGCTGGTCTCGACCAGCGCAACCGATGCGCCCGCCAACACCGCCAGGTGCTTTGCCTCTTTGGCAAACGGCACGCCGCGCGCCTGCCCGCTCAATGTGCCGTCGGCGTTCAGCGCGATCTTGTCGTTCGGCCGCGCCGGCGCAACCGACATCGCGCCCGCGGGCGCGTTCAAGCCGGCGCGCGAGAGCAGCCATCCGGCGAGCAGCGT
Organism: uncultured Alphaproteobacteria bacterium; assembly: GCA_963800695.1. Taxonomy (GTDB): domain Bacteria; phylum Pseudomonadota; class Alphaproteobacteria; order Rhizobiales; family Xanthobacteraceae; genus PALSA-894. Next base: position 512,044 of record CAWDCA010000002.1, read on the forward strand.
TTCGGCGAGCGGCACCGCTGCCGCATAGCGCCCTGCCACGCCGAGGATCGCAAAGCCGTCAGCAAGCTCCGCGCCGGCGCCGCCGTGCTCCTCCGGCACCCATGCGAGCGTCAGCCCGGCATCGGTCAGCGCCTGCCACAGCGGCGCTTTCCAGGCCGCATCCTTCGCGCTGTTGACCTCTTGCGGATCGGCCAGATCGGCGAAAATCCGCGCCGCTGTTTCGGCGACGATCGACCCGCTTTCGCTCACGGCGTTTCCTGCTTCATTCTTCCCTGCGCTGTCACCTTGCCGCAACGTTCCCTCGAAGCCAAGGGTTGCCCCGGCACATCGCAGCCATTAGCGTGCGGGCCAAGAATAAAGTGCGGGATGGTGGGCGACCTGCCCCGCGAAACCGGGAGGGACGAAATGACCAGGCTTTTTTGCTTGGCGGTCGCCATTGCGATGACCGCTCCGTCGATTGCGCAAGCGCAGCAGCCGAAATCCGGCGGGATACTGAAAATGTATCAGCGCGAAAACCCGCCCAGCATGTCGATCCACGAGGAGGCGACCTATTCGGTCAACGTCTCGTCGATGCCGATCTTCTCCAATCTGGTGATCTACGACCAGCACAAGGCGCAGAACAGTGTCGAGACGATCGTGCCGGAACTCGCCACAAGCTGGTCATGGAGCGCCGACGGCAAGGCGCTCACCTTCAAGCTGCGCGAAGGCGTGAAGTGGCACGACGGCAAGCCGTTCACCGCAGCGGACGTGAAATGCACGTTCGAGATGCTCTCGGGCAAGTCGCAGAACCGCTTCCGCAAGAACCCGCGCAAGGACTGGTTCGTCAACGTCACCGACGTGACCCCGAAAGGCGACTTCGAGGTCACATTCAATCTGTCGCGGCCGCAGCCTGCGTTGCTCGCGATGCTCGCGTCCGGCTACACGCCGATCTATGCATGCCACGTGACGGCGGCGGCGCAGCGCACCAATCCGATCGGCACGGGGCCGTTCAAGTTCGTCGAGCTGAAGCAGAACGAGTCGATCAAGCTGCGTCAAGAATCCGGACTATTGGAAGAAGGGCCTGCCGTATCTCGACGGCATCGAATACACCATCATCCCGAACCGCTCGACCGCGATCCTCGGTTTCGTCGCCGGCAAGTTCGACATCACGTTCCCGACCGAGGTCACGATCCCGCTCTTGAAGGACGTGAAGGCGCAGGCGCCGAACGCCGTCTGCGTGCTCGAGCCGACCAACGTCTCGACCAACCTGATCATCAACCGCGAAAGCGCGCCGTTCGATAATGTGGACGTGCGCCGCGCCGTCGCGCTGTCGCTCGACCGCAAGGCGTTCATCCAGATCATGGCCGAGGGCAATTCGGATGTCGGCGGCGCGATGCTGCCACCGCCCGCCGGTGTGTGGGGCATGCCGCCCGAAGAGCTGAAAACGATCAGCGGCTACGGCGACGACGTGAAGAAGAGCCGCGACGAAGCGCGCAAGCTGATGGAGAAGGCCGGCTTCGGGCCGAACAAGCGGGCTCGCAATGAAGGTTTCCACCCGCAATCTCCCGATCTATCGCGATCCGGCCGTGATCCTGATCGACCAGCTCAAGGAGATCTATATCGACGGCGAGCTCGACGTGATCGAGAGCGGCATCTGGTTCGCCAAGGTGGCGCGCAAGGAATACCAGATCGGCCTCAACCTGACCGGGGCGGGCATCGACGATCCGGACCAGACCTTCTACGAGAACTTCGGCTGCGGCTCGGAGCGCAACTACACCAACTACTGCAACAAGGAGCTACAGGCGCAGTTCGACGCGCAGAGCCAGGAGAAGGACGTCGCCAAGCGAAAGAAGATGGTCTGGGAGATCGACAAGAAACTGCAGGAGGACGTGGCGCGCCCGATCCTCTACCACTCGCGGCAGGGCACCTGCTGGGCGCCCTACGTCAAGAACGTCACCATCATGTCGAACTCGTCCTACAACGGGCATCGCTACGAGGACGTGTGGATGGACAAGTAGGCCGTGCGACCTGCCGGTCGTGGCGGTGCGCCATCCGCTCGTCCCCGCGTAAGCGGGGACCCAGTTCTTTGCAAAGCGCTGGATTCCCGCTTTCGCGGGAATGAGCGGAGCGAGCAGTAGGAGCGTCGCTTGGCCGCCTACCTGATCCGGCGCTTCCTCCTGATGCTGCTCACGCTGTTCGGCATCTCAGTGCTGATCTTCGTGCTGCTGCGCATCGTTCCCGGCAACATCGCCGACATCCTGTTTTCCTCCGCCGGGATGGTCAATCCAGCGGACAAAGCGCAGATCGAGAAGGAGCTCGGCCTCGATCAGCCGATTGCCCTCCAGTATGTCCAGTGGATCAGTGGCCTTCTGCGCGGCGATCTCGGCTACTCCTACATTTCCGAGAAGCCGACCTGGGCTGAGATTGCGCCGCGTCTGCCGATCAGCGCGAAGCTCGCCGGCATGGCGCTGCTGTTCGCGATCCTGTTTGGGATTCCGCTTGGCGTGATTTCGGCGGTCAAGCAGAACACACCGCTCGATTACATGCTGCGCGTGATCAGTCTCAGCGGCCTGTCGCTGCCGTCGTTCTGGCTCGGCCTCCTGATCCTGATGGCCTGCGTTCATTATTTCGGCTGGCTCCCGATCTACACCACGCCGCCAGCGACCCTGTGGGATGAACTGCTGCTCTACAGCATCCCGGCGGCGGCGGTCGGCTTCCGCTCCTCCGCGCTGATGATGCGGCTGACGCGCTCCTCGATGCTCGAAGTGCTGCGCCAGGACTACATCCGCACCGCGCGTGCCAAAGGCGCCTCCTACGCCAAGGTCAATTTCGTGCACGCTCTGCGCAACGCCGTGCTGCCGATCGTCACCATCGTGGGCATCGAGGCGGCATTTCTGGTCGGCGGCCTGATCGTCACCGAGACGGTGTTCAACATTCCGGGAGTCGCCCGCTTTCTCGTCGAGGCGATCCGCTCGCGCGACTATCCGATCGTGCAGAACCTGGTGATGTTCATTGCCGTCACGGTCGTAACGATCAATTTCCTGATCGACATGGCCTATCTCGCGCTCGATCCGCGCATCGCGTACGAGAAATAAGTGGCCGCGATCGATCAGCCCATCGAAGAGGCACGCATCCCAAAGGAAAGTTCGGCATCGGCGCTTTGGTATTTACGTCAAGCGCTATCCGCTCGGCGCGGCCGGCGCCGTGATCGTCACGATGTTCGTCATGATGGCGATCTTCGCTCCGTGGATCACGCAGTTCGACCCGACACTGACCAATTCGCGTGTTTCGCTCGCAGCGCCGGGCGGCGCGCATCCGCTCGGCGCCGACTTCATGGGCCGCGACATGTGGAGCCGCATCGTCTATGGCGCGCGCATTTCGCTCGCGGTCGGCGTCGGCTCGACCGGGCTCGGTTGCCTGTTCGGCGTCACCATCGGGCTCACCTCCGGCTATTTCGGCGGCTGGTACGACCTGATCGTGCAGCGCTTCATGGACGTGATGCAGTCGCTGCCGCTGCTGGTCATGGCGCTGGTGATGACCGCGGCGCTTGGGCCTTCGCTGCCGAACACCATTATCGCGATCTCGATCCCGCTGGTGCCGACGGTCGCGCGCGTCATCCGCTCCAATACCCTGATGCTGCGCGAAATGCCGTACGTGGAGGCGGCGCGCGCCGTCGGCATGAACGAGTTCGCGATTGCGATCCGCCATGTGCTGCCGAATACGCTGGCGCCGCTGATCGTGCTGGCGACCGCGCAACTCGGCTCCACCATCCTGGTCGAGGCGGCGCTCTCGTTCCTCGGGCTCGGCGTGCCGGAGCCGCATCCCTCGTGGGGGCGGATGCTCTCGGAATCGGCGGCCGAGTATGTACGCGTCGCGCCGTGGCTGGTGATCTTCCCGGGCGCTGCGATCAGCCTCGCGGTGTTCGGCACCAACCTGCTCGGCGATGCACTGCGCGACATCCTCGATCCGCGCCAGCGCGACTGATCATGCACCCGCAAGCCGAGACGCAAGCCGCGACGCTGCTCGATGTGGCGGACCTGCGCACCTACTTCTTCCTGCGCGGCGGCATCCTGAAAGCGGTCGACGGCGTGAGCTTCGCGCTTAAAGCCCACGAGACGCTCGCGATCGTCGGCGAATCCGGCTGCGGCAAGTCGATGACCGCGCTGTCGCTGATGCGGCTGATTCCCGATCCGCCGGGAAAAATCGTCGGCGGTTCGGTGAAGCTCGACGGCCGCGACCTGCTGGCGCTCGACGAACGCGCGATGCGCGGCGTGCGCGGCAAAGACATCTCGATGATCTTCCAGGAGCCGATGACATCGCTCAATCCGGTGATGACGGTCGGGCGGCAGATTGGCGAAGCGTTGCTGCTGCACGAAAACATGAGCCGCGCCGAGTCGATGCGCCGCGCGGTCGAGATTCTCAAGCTCGTGCGTATCCCAGAACCCGAACAGCGGTTGCGCGAATACCCGCACCAGCTCTCCGGCGGCATGCGCCAGCGCGTGATGATCGCGATGGCGCTCGCCTGCAATCCGAAAGTGCTGCTTGCCGACGAGCCGACCACCGCGCTCGACGTCACCATCCAGGCGCAGATCCTCGACATCATCCTCGACCTGCAAAAGAAGCTCGGCACCGCGGTCATTCTCATTACGCACGACCTCGGCGTGGTGGCGGAAACCGCGCAGCGCGTGATCGTGATGTATGCGGGCCGGAAGGTGGAGGAAGCGCTGGTCGGCGAACTGTTCGCCCGTCCGCTGCATCCCTACACGCACGGGCTGATGGCCTCGATCCCGCGGCTTGAGCTGATGCGCGGCGGAACGGGCGAGACCAAGCGGCGGCGCCTGCAGGAGATCGCCGGCATCGTGCCGGCGCTCACCAATCTGCCGGCGGGCTGTTCGTTTGCGCCGCGCTGTCCCTTCGCGATCGACCAGTGCCGGCGCGAGTTCCCCCCCTACGAGGAGAAGCAGCCCGGCCACTGGGCGGCTTGCTGGCGCAGCCGAGAGATTTACGGAGCCGGCCATGCCTGAGCCGGTTTCCAAGCCGCTGGTGCTCGACATCACCAACCTGAAGAAGCATTTCCCGATCAAGAAGGGCCTGCTGCGCCGCACGGCCGGCTACGTTTACGCGGTCGATGGCGTGAGCCTTTCCATCCGCGCCGGCCAGACGCTCGCGCTGGTCGGCGAATCCGGCTGCGGGAAATCGACCGTCGGCCGCGCGATCCTGCGGCTGATCGAGCCGACCGCCGGAACCATCAAGGTCAACGGCACCGACATCACGAACCTGAACAAGGCGGAGCTGCGCCCTTACCGCCGCCAGATGCAGATCATCTTCCAGGATCCGTTCTCCTCGCTCGACCCGCGCATGACCGCCGGCAATATCGTCGGCGAGCCGTTACGCGTGCACGGCGTCGGCAACGCGAAAGAGCGCCGCGCGCGCGTCGCCGACATCTTCAAGCGCGTCGGGCTCCGCGCCGAGCACGTCGACAACTATCCGCACCAATTCTCAGGCGGGCAGCGCCAGCGCATCGGCATTGCGCGTGCGCTCGCGCTGGAGCCGAGCCTGATCATCGGTGACGAGCCGGTGTCGGCGCTGGATGTTTCCATTCAGGCGCAAATTCTCAATCTCGTGATGGATTTGCAGGACGAGTTCGGTCTCACTTATCTTTTCATCTCGCACAATCTCGCCGTGGTGGAGCACGTCAGCCACCACATCGCCGTGATGTATCTCGGCCGCATCGTCGAATACACCGACAAGCGCACGCTGTTCACGGCGCCGCTGCACCCCTACACCGAGTCGCTGCTTGCCGCCGTGCCGGTGCCGGACCCCTCGATCAAGCGCAAGAAGATCGTGCTGCAAGGCGATGTGCCGAGCCCGGTGAAGCCTCCGCCCGGCTGCCACTTCCACACGCGCTGCCCGTATGTGTTCGATCGCTGCAAGGTGGAGCCACCCGCGCTGCGTGAGGTGAAGCCCGGGCAGCTTGTGGCGTGTCACCTGCGCTGATGTATCATTCCTGAATGCGCCCCTTCCGCCCCGAAGCCTCCTGCCCGCTCGACGGCATTCGCGTGCTCGATCTGTCGCGCCTCGTTGCCGGCAACATGCTGAGCCTCCAGCTCGCGGACTTCGGCGCCGAGGTGATCAAGATCGAGGACCCGCGCAAGGGCGATCCGCTGCGCGACTGGCGCACCGACAACATCAGCGTTCACTGGAAGGTCTACGCGCGCAACAAGAAGAGCGTGACGCTCAATTTGCGCGATCCGGAAGGCCTCGACCTGCTGCGCAAGCTGGTCGCAACGAGCCAGGTATTCATCGAGAACTTCCGGCCCGGCACGCTTGAGGACATGGGCATCGGGCCGAAAGCGCTGCTGGCGATCAATCCCCACCTCATCGTCGTGCGTGTCTCCGGCTGGGGGCAGGACGGGCCGTATCGCCTCAAGCCCGGCTTCGGCAGCCTGGTCGAAGGCATGTCGGGCTTCGCGTCGAAGAACGGCTTTGCGGATCGCCCGCCGGTGCTGCCGCCGCTCGCGCTCGCCGACATGATCGCCGGGCTGTACGGCGCAAACGCCGTGCTGATCGCGCTGCGCGAAATCGAGCAGAACAGCGGCCAGGGGCAGGTCATCGATCTGCCGCTGCTCGATCCGATCTTTTCGATCCTCGGGCCGGAGGCGGCGCTCTACCAGCTTACAAAGAAGATCGAGCCGCGCGTCGGCAGCCGCTCCAACAACACCGCGCCGCGCAATGTGTACGAAACCAGCGACGGCCGCTTCATCGCGATCTCGGCCTCGATCCAGAGCATGGCGGAGCGGCTCTACCGCGCGATCGACCGCGCCGACATGATCGACGATCCGCGCTTCCGCACCAACACCGACCGCGTGAAGAATATCGACGAGGCTGACCGGCCGGTCGCCGAATACATCAAGGCGCGCACGCTTGCCGAGAACCTCAGCGTCTTCGAGGCCGCCGAAGTGACCGCCGCGCCGGTCTACGACATCGATCAGTTCATCGCCGACCCGCATGTGCAGGCGCGGGAAATCGTCACCGATTTGCCGGACGACGAGATGGGCAGCGTGCCGATGCATGCCGTGGTGCCGCGCCTCTCCGGCACGCCGGGCGAGATTCGCTTTCCGGCGCCCGCGCTCGGCGAGCACAATGATGCGATACTCGGCAGCCTCGGGCTCGACGCGGCCGCGCTAAACGATTTGCGCCAACGGAAGGTCATATGAGCGACGCAACGGATCGCACGCTGCCGGTCTGGCGTTCGGCGCTTTACGTGCCGGCCAATGTGCCGCGCTTCATCGATGGCGCGCACAAGCGCGGCGCGGACGCGATCATCGTCGATCTGGAAGATTCCGTGCCGATCGCCGAGCGGCCCGCAGCGCGGCGCGATCTGCTCGCGACGGCCGAGAACGTTTCGCGCGGCGGCGCCGACGTGATCGTGCGCATCAACCGGCCGTGGCGCCAGACGATGCTCGATCTCGAAGCCGCGATTTCGCCGCGCGTGAAAGCGCTCGCCGTCACCAAGGTGGACAGCGCGGATCACATCCGGCTGATCGCCGAAGTCGTCAGCGAGCTTGAGGCCGAGCGCGGCATGGCGGCCGGCACGACGCAGTTCATCGCGATGATCGAGACGCCCGATGCGTGGTTCCAGATGCGGGACATCGCCAAGGCGGACCGGCGGATTGTGGCGCTCACGCTCGGCGGCGAGGACTTCGCGCTGACCATGGGCATGCTGCCGACCGCCGAAGCGCTGATGATGCCGAAGCAGCAGCTCGCCATCGCGGCGCGCGCCGCCGGCATCCTGCCGCTCGGCTTCATCGGCACGGTCGCGGATTACAAGGATCTCGATGCGTTCCGCCAGACCGTGCGGCGCTCGCGAAAACTCGGCTTCCGCGGCGCGTCGGTGATCCACCCGGCGCAAATCCCGATCCTCAACGAAGAGTTTTCGCCGAGCGCGGACGATGTCGCGTCGGCACGCAGGATCGTCGCGGCTTACGATGAGGCGGTCGCCGCCGGACGCGGCTCTATTTCGGTTGACGGCAAAATGATCGACGTGCCGGTGGTGCTGCGCGCGCAGGAAACGCTCGCGATCCATGAGGCAATCAGAGAGCGAGAGGCAAGAAACCCAGCGTAGCCCGCTCATGCCCGCGAAAGCGGGCATCCAGTTCTTTAGCCAAGTGCTGGGTCCCCGCTTCCGCGGGGACGAACGGAAACGAGAGTTGAGAACATGACTGACAAGTTGCCCGAATACGAGCTCTTCGCCATCCGCTACGCGACGCGTGAGGCGCGGCGCGCTGACCATTTCATCGGCGGCGATCCGCATGACGGCCCGATGCCGATGGACTATTTCGTCTGGGTCGCGAAGGGACCGGAGCGCTCCTTCGTGATCGACTGCGGCTTCACCGAAGAGACAGCGAAGAAGCGCAAGCGCACGTTTCTGCGCGATCCGATCCAGGCGCTCAAGCTGATCGGCCTCGACGCCGACACCGTGCAGGACGTCATCCTCACCCACCTGCATTACGATCACGTCGGCGGATTCAACCGTTTTCCGAAGGCACAATTCCATCTGCAGGAGCCGGAAATCCACTACGCGACCGGCCGCTACATGCGCTATCCGCGCCTGTCGCATTCCTTCGAAGTCGAGGACATCGTCGGCGTGGTGCGGCTCAACTTCGCGCACCGCGTCACGTTCTACAACGGCGGCGCCGAGCTTGCGCCCGGCATCACGCTGCATCCGGTCGGCGGACACTCCATGGGCTTGCAGTTCGTGCGCGTGCACACGCGGCGCGGCTGGGTCGTGGTCGCCTCCGACACCACGCATTTCTACGAGAACATGATGACCGGCCGCCCGTTCACCACGGCCTTCCACATCGGGCTGATGCTGGAGGCGTACGATACGCTGCGCGCGAATGCGCCGACGCCGCAACACATCGTGCCGGGGCATGACCCGCTGGTGATGAAATTCTACCCGTCGCCGAGCGCGGAGCTTGCCGGCATCGTGGCGCGGCTCGATGTCACGCCCGACGACGCGGAGCTGGCGAATATCAAGGCATAGCGGGCCCAACCGGCCGATGTTAGGGTTGCGGCCTGTTTCCAAGGGGAGAGAACGAATGTCTCAGGTCAACCGCCGCCGTTTCCTGGCTTCGACCGCGCTCGGCGCGGCCGCGACGCTCGCCGCACCCGCCGTGCTGCGCGCGCAAGGCGCGCCCGTGAAGGTCGGCATTCTGCATCCGACGTCCGGCGCCATGTCGTATTCGGGCCAGCAGGGGCGCATCGGCGCGACGCTCGCGCTCGAGGAAATCAACGCGGCCGGCATCAAATCGCTCGGCGGCGCCAAGATCGAGCCGGTGTTCGGCGACGCGCAATCGACGCCGGACGGCGGCAACGCCGAGGTCGAAAAGATGAACGCGGCCGGCTGCGCCGCGGTGGTCGGTGGCTTTGTGTCGTCGATCTGCCTCGCGGCGAGCCAGACCGCGGCGCGCTACGACCTGCCCTATATCGTCGACGTCGGCGTCGCCGACTCGATCGTGACGCGCGGGCTGAAGAACACGTTTCGCTTCGGCCCGGGCTTCGGCCTCATCTCCAAGGCGGCGATCGACAACCTGATCACGCTCAACGACGGCGCCAACAAGATCTCCAAGACCGCGATGATCATTCACGAGGACTCGGCCTTCGGCTCGGGCCTCGCCGGTCTGCTCAACAAGCAGCTTCCCGAAAAAGGCTTCCAGGTGATCGAGACGATCCCGCACCCGACCCCGACGCGCGACTTCAACAACGTCGTGACCAAAATCCGCGCCGCGAACCCGGACCTCGTCATCCCGGCGAACTACTACAACGAGTACGTCCTGCTCGCACGCACCATGCAGCAGCAGAAGGTGCGCCCGAAGGCGATCTATTCGATCCTCGGCGGCGCCGCCTCGTCCTACAAGTTCGTCAAGGAATTCCCCGAAGCCGCACAGTACATCATGGACTGCAATCACTGGTTCGACCCGAAGAACCCGAAGGCGCTCGACCTGAAGAAGAAGGTCGAGGCGAAGGGCGAGTTCTTCACCTACGAGGTCTACATGAACTACACGGCGGTGCTGCTGCTCGCCGATGCGCTGGAACGGGCCGCGAGCGCGGATCGCGCCAAGATCATCGCGGCGCTCGAGACCTCGACCTTCTCGGGCCATGTGATGCCGTACGGGCCGACCAAGTTCGTCAACGGGCAGAACCAGGGCGCCGCGCCCGTCAACACGCAGGTCATCGGCAACGACATCCAGGTGATCTTCCCGGCGGCATTCGCGTCGGCGAAAGCGGTGTACCCGATGCCGGCGTGAGCGTGCCGCGTTTCGATGTGAGCTATTGCACCGCGCGCGGTGCGCTCCCCTCCCCCTTGCGGGGAGGGGTTGGGGGTGGGGGTCGTGAGATCCGAGCGCCGTCTCTCGACCCCCACCCCGACCGCCTTCGGCGGTCGACCCTCCCCAGCATCAGGGCGTTTACGCCCGTCTTCGACGGGCTATGGGGGAGGGTAAAAGACCGAGCCCGCGGCTCGGACTGATCCCAAAATGCTCTCTCCCATCCTCCTCATCCCCGCCGTCCTCAACGGGCTGCTGACCGGCGCCGTGTACGCGCTGGTGGCGCTCGGCCTTACGCTGATCTACGGCGTCTTACACATCATCAATTTCGCGCACGGCGCGCTGCTCACCTGCGCGATGTTCGCGGCGTTCTTCGCCCACACGATGCTCGGGCTCGATCCGTATCTCGCGGCGGTCGGATTGACGCCGCTGTTCTTCTGCCTCGGCTACGTGCTGCAGCGCTTCGTCATCGGGCCGGCGGCGCATGGCGAGGATCGCAACATCCTGCTGGTGACTCTCGGGCTCGCGGTCGTGATCGAGAATGCGCTGCTCTACGCGTTCCGCGCCGACACGCGCACCATCAACCTGCCTTACGGCTTCAACGTCATCGAAGTCGGGCCGGCGTTCCTCAGCGTGCCGCGCGTGATCGGCTTCGGCGTCGTGATCGTGGTGGCGTTGGCGCTGTGGCTTTTGATGCGCTTCACCGACACCGGCAAGGCGATCCGCGCGGTCGCGAAGGAGAAACTCGGCGCAGAGCTCTCCGGCATCGACGTGGCGCACATCTATGCGGTGACGTTCGGCCTCGGTACCGCGTGCCTCGCCATCGCGGCGTGCCTGCTGCTGCCGACCTATTACGTCAATCCGCATGCAGGCAACGCATTCGTGCTGATCGCCTTTACCATCGTGGTGCTCGGCGGCATGGGCTCGGTCGCGGGCGCGCTCGTAGGCGGGTTGATCATCGGCGTGGTGGAAAGCCTCTCCGGCCTCTATCTCGGCGAATCGCTCGGCCAGGTCGGCATCTTCGTCATCTTCATTCTCGTGCTGCTGTTCCGCCCGAGCGGATTGTTCGGAGAGCGCGCATGAAGAGCTACGGCGGCATCTTGGCTGTCGTCGCGCTGCTGGCGTGCGTGCCGCTGCTGACCGCGTCGAACGTCGTGCTCAACTTCATGGTCGTCGCGCTGCTGATCGCGCTGGTCGGCCAAGGCTGGAACGTGCTCGGCGGCTATGGCGGGCAGTATTCGTTCGGTCACGCGGCGTTCTTCGGCACCGCCGCTTACGTGACCGGCATTCTGCAAGTGCGCTACGGCGTGAACGCCTGGGTTGGACTTCTCGTCGGCATCGCGGCCGGCACGCTGGTCGGGACGATCACCGGCGCGCTCAGCTTCCGCTCCGGCCTGCGCGGCTCCTACTTCGCGCTGGTCACGCTCGCGTTCGCCGAGGTGCTGCGCATCGTCGCCAGCGTCGCGCCGATCACCGGCGCGGGCGTCGGCACGCTGATCAAGCTCGACATGCGCTGGGAGGCGTTCCAGTTCCAGAGCCGCGCGCCGTTCTACTGGATCATCCTGGGTTTCGTCGCGCTCTCGATGATCATCGTGCGGCGGCTCGAAGGCAGCCGCTTCGGCGCTTATCTCGTCGCGGTGCGCGAGAACGAGGACGCCGCCAAGGCGGCCGGGATCGACGTGTTTCGCGTCAAGCTCGCCGCGATGACGCTTTCGGCCGCGATCACGGCGGCGGGCGGCTGCTTCTACGCGCAGTACTTCCTTTTTCTCGATGCCGGCATCGCCTACGGCCCGTGGATATCGGTCGACGCACTGCTCGCGCCGATCATCGGCGGCATCGGCACGGTGTTCGGCCCCCTCCTCGGCGCGCTGGTCGTGAAGGCACTGGGCGAGGTCACCAAGCATCTCATCGGCGACGCGCCGGGGCTCGATCTCGTCATCTATGGCGCCGTGCTCATTCTGGTGGTCGCCTACGCGCCGCGCGGCATCGCGGGACTGCTGGCGCGGTATCGGGCTTACTGGCCGGCGAGGCGCCGCCCATGACGGAGATTTTGCGCGTCGAAAACATCTCGCGCCGCTTCGGCGGGCTGCTCGCGCTCGATCGCGCCGCGTTCACGGCCGATGAAGGCCAGATCGTTGCGCTGGTCGGCCCCAACGGCGCCGGCAAGACCACGCTGTTCGCGATCATCACGGGGTTCCTCAAGCCGACCGAAGGCCGCGTGTTCTATCGGGGTGCCGAAATCACCGGAGAGCCCCCGCATCTGCTGGCGCGGCGCGGCATCGCGCGCACGTTCCAGATCGCGCAGCCGTTCACGGACCTGACGGTACGGGAGAATATCGCGGTCGGCTCGCATCTCACCCGGCCGTCGCGCGCGGCGGCGCTTGCTGCGGCCGAGGAGGTCGCGAAGGCCGTCGGCCTTACGCCCATGCTGGATCAACCGGCCGCAAGTCTCACGGTCGCGGGACGCAAGCGGCTGGAGCTTGCGCGCGCGCTGGCGATCGAACCGAAATTGCTGCTGCTCGACGAAGTGCTTGCCGGCCTCAACCCGTCCGAGCTGCGCGACATGGTGCCGGTGATCCAGGCGATCCGGGCGCGCGGCATCACCATCGTGATGATCGAGCACGTCATGCAGGCCGTGATGAGCCTCGCCGAACAGGTGTTCGTGCTGGCCGAAGGCCGCATGATCGCGATGGGCCCGCCGCAGGCCATCGCGGCCGACGCACGCGTGATCGAGGCTTATCTCGGGCACGGTGCCGCCGAGCGAATGCGCGGAGCCGCGCATGGCTGAGCTGCTTGCCATATCGGGGCTGCACGCCGGCTACGGCGCGACCGAAATTTTGCGCGGCATCGATCTGGCGGTGAACGATGGCGAGATCGTCGCGGTGCTCGGCTCCAACGGTGCCGGAAAATCCACGCTCAACCGCGCGATCTCCGGCGTACTGCGGCCGTGGCGCGGCGCGATCCGCTTCGAGGGCGCGGCAATCGAGCGCGCGCGGCCGTCGGCCATCGTCGCGCATGGCCTGATCCATGTGCCGGAAGGCCGCCGCATCTTCCCCAACATGACGGTCGCCGAGAATCTCGACCTCGGCTGCTACCGCCGTGCGCGCAAGCGGCGCGCGCAGAACCGCGAGCGTGTCTTCGGCATCTTCCCGCGTCTTGCCGAGCGGCAAGCAGCAGAGCGCCGGCACGCTCTCGGGCGGCGAGCAGCAGATGCTCGCCATCGGACGCGGCCTGATGGCCGAGCCGAAGCTGCTGATTCTCGATGAGCCTTCGCTCGGGCTTTCGCCGCTGCTGGTCGAGGAACTGTTCGCGCTGATCAAAAGCATCAACCGCCAAGGCATCGCGCTGCTGCTGGTCGAGCAGAACGTCGTGCAGAGCCTTGAGGTGGCGCAGCCGCGCCTATGTGCTCGACAACGGCGCGATTGTGCTACAGGGAAGCGCCGCCGACGTGCGCAACGATCCGAACCTGAAGCGTGCGTATCTTGGAATGTGACGATGACTGAGACTTTGCGCGCGCGCCTGTCGCGAAAGCCGATCGTGGTCGCGCCCGGCGTCTACGACGCGTTCACCGCGCTGGTCGCCACGCAGGCCGGCTTCGACACGCTTTATGTCTCGGGCGCCGCCATCGCCTACACCAAGCTCGGCCGCCCCGATATCGGCCTCGTCAGCATGAGCGAGGTCGCCGAGACCGTGACGCTGATCCGCGACCGGGTCGGCGCGCATCTCATCGTCGATGCCGACACCGGCTACGGCAACGCGATCAACGTCGTGCGCACAGTGCGCGTGTTCGAACGCGCGGGCGCGAACCGCGATCCAGCTCGAAGACCAGGATTTCCCCAAGCGCTGCGGGCATCTCGACGGCAAGGCGCTGATCCCCACGGACGAGATGGTGGGCAAGCTCAAGGCCGCGCTCGATACGCGCGCGTCCGCCGACACGCTGATCGTCGCGCGCACCGACGCGGTGGCGGTCGAGGGCTTCGAGCGGGCGATCGAACGCGCGGCGCGCTACCGGGAAGCCGGCGCCGACATGCTGTTCGTCGAGGCGCCGAAATCGCGCGACGATCTCGCGCGCATCGCCAAGGCGCTGCCCGGCGTGCCGCTGATGGCCAACATGGTGGAGGGCGGCAAGACGCCGATCCTGCCCGCCGCGGAGCTTGAGCAGATCGGCTTCGCGCTGGTGATTTTTCCCGGCGGCATCGTGCGCGCGCTCGGCCACATGGCGGCGGAGTACTACGGCTCGCTCGCCAGCAACGGCACGACCGAGCCGTACCGCAACCGGATGCTCGGCTTCGAGGAACTCAACCGCGTCATCGGCACGCCGGAGATGATCGCGCTCGGCAAGCGATACGAAACGAAATGAAGCCGCTCGATCCCGTCACGCTCGCGGTGCTCAACGGCCGCCTCGTCCAGATCGCCGACGAGATGGACGCGACGCTGTTCCGCTCGGCGTTCAATCCGATCATCGCGGAGGCGCACGACGCCTGCCACGGCCTCTATCACGCCGAGACCGGCGCGACGCTGGTGCAGGGCACGTCCGGCCTGCCGATCTTCGTCGGCGCGATGGCATTCGCGGTGAAAACCGTGATCGACAAGGTCGCGCGCGACGGCGATCTCGATCCGCGCGACACCTATCTGTTCAACGATCCCTACGACGGCGGCACGCACCTGAACGACGTGCGGCTGGTGCGTCCGCTGATGCGCGAGGGAAAAGTGTTCGCCTGGCTCGCCTCGGTCGGCCACTGGCTCGACGTCGGCGGCAACGTGCCGGGCAACTTCAACGCCAAGGCGACCGAGAGTTTTCAGGAAGGCTTCCGCATTCCGCCGGTGAAGCTGATCCGCGGCGGCGTGATCCAGCAGGACATCGTCGACATCCTGGCGGCGAACTCGCGCGTGCCGCAGTCGAACTGGGGCGATCTCAACGGCCAGCTCAATGCGCTCGATCTCGGCGAGCGGCGGCTGCACGCGCTGCTCGACGAATACGGCGACGAGACGATTACGGCGGCGCTCGCGGCGCTCGCGGCACGCGCCGAAGCACTGATGCGCGCCAACATCGCGGCGCTGCCGGACGGCACCTATCGCTGCGACGATTTCCTCGACAATGACGGCGTGACCGACCGGCCGCTCGCGATCGCGCTCGACCTGACGATCGCGGGCGACCGCATGACGCTCGATTTCTCGCGCTCGGCGCCGCCATGCGACGGGCCGCTGAACATTGCGCGCTCGACCACGGTCGCGTGCTGCTACGTCGCGCTGAAGCACCTGTTCACCGACGTTCCGGCGAATGCCGGCTGCCTCGCGCCGATCGACTTCGTCATTCCGGACACGACATTGCTCGGCGTCTCGGCGCCGCGCCCGGTCGGCGGCTATACCGAAACGATTTTGCGCGTGATCGACACGATCTTCGGCGCGTTCGCTAAGGCCGCGCCGGAGCGCGCCAACGGCAGCCCGTTCGCCACCATCAACGCGCTTTCGCTCGCGGGCTGGCGCGAGCACGGGCGGCGCTGGGTGATGTTCTGCTTCTTCGGCGGCGGGCTCGGCGGCAATCCGGAGGGCGACGGGCTCAATCACGGCAACAACCCGATCTCGACCGCGACCATTCCGCCGCTGGAAATTCTGGAGTCGCTTTATCCCGTCATGTTCACCCAATGGGCGCTGCGTCCCGACAGCGGCGGGCCGGGCAAGCATCGCGGCGGGCTCGGGGCGATCTACGAGATCGAGGCGCTGGCCGACGGCGGCGCGGAGGTGTTTCTGCTCGGCGAGCGCGGCAAGTATCCGCCGCCCGGCGCGAACGGCGGCGGAGCGCGGCGCTCAATCGTTTCATCTACGAGACCGACGCCGGCGAACAGACGCCGCCGCTCGTCTCCAAGGTCACCGACGTGAAAATCCGGCGCGGCCAGAAGGTGCGGCTGGAAACGCCCGGCGGCGGCGGCTTCGGCGATCCGGCGAGCGCGATCCCGCGAAGGTCGCCCGCGACGTGCGGCTCGGCTACGTGACGGCGGAAGCCGCGCGCGCGCGACTATAAGGCGCGCGCATGAGCGTGATCGTCGGGATCGATGTCGGCGGCACGTTCACCGACCTGTTCCGCTTCGACGCGAGCACGCGCGCACGTTCACCACCGCGAAGGTGCCGTCGCGGCGCGGCGACGAGGCGCAAGGCTTTCTCAACGGGCTGCGCGCGATCGGCGGCGCCACGCAGGGCTCGATCGTGCACGGCACCACGGTCGGCACCAACACGCTGCTGGAGCGGCGCGGGCCGAAGATCGGCGTCATCACGACGCGCGGCTTCCGCGACGTGCTGGAAATGCGCCGCCGCGACCGCCGCCGCACCTGGGGCCTGTGGGGCGACTTCACTCCCGATCGCCGACCGCGACATGCGGCTGGAGGTCGCCGAGCGCACGCTCGCGGACGGCACGATCCGCACGGCGGTCGACGTGGAGGAAGTCCGCGCCGCCGCGCAGCAGCTCATCGCGCAAGGCGCGCAGGCCGTCGCGGTCATCTTCATCAACGCCTATGCGAACGCCGAGAACGAGCGCCGCGCACTCGGCGCCGTGCGCGAGGTCTGGCCGAACGATTACGTCACCGCCTCGCACGAGGTGCTCTCCGAGATCCGCGAGTTCGAGCGCTCCTCGACGGCGGCGATCAACGCCTATCTACAGCCGGTCGTCGCCTCTTACGTGGCCAAGCTCGAAGCCGCGCTCGCGGGAGAAAGCAAGCTGCACATCGTGCAGTCGAACGGCGGCATCATGTCGACCGCGACCGCGCGCAGGCTGCCCGTGCGCACCGCGCTGTCCGGCCCCGCGGCGGGCGTCGTCGCGGGCGCGGCGCTCGCGAAAGCCTCCGGCTTCGACAATCTCATCACCTGCGATCTCGGCGGCACGTCGTTCGACGTGTCGGTGATCGCGAACGGCAAGGCGTCGGTCGCGGCGCAAACCACGATCGAGTTCGGCCTCGTGATCCGCACCCCGATGGTCGAGATCACCACGATCGGCGCGGGCGGCGGCTCGATCGCATGGGTGGATCGCGGCGGGCTGTTGCAGGTCGGGCCGGAAAGCGCGGGCTCGGTGCCGGGTCCTGCCTGCTACGGGCAGGGCAACACGCGGCCCACACTCACCGACGCGCAGGTCGTGCTCGGGCGCATCAATGCGCAGCGCCCGCTCGGCGGCGAGTTGAAATCGCTCGATGTCGAGGCGGCGCGGCGCGCGATCGCCGAACACGTCGGCAAGCCGCTCGGACTTGTCACCGACGATGCGGCCGCCGCCATCGTGCGCGTCGCGGATGCGCGCATGGCCGGGCGCGATTCGTCTGGTCTCGATCGAGCGCGGGCACGATCCGCAAAAATTCGTCGCGATGCCGTTCGGCGGCGGCGGCGCGCTGCATGTCGGCGCGCTGATCCGCGAGATCGGGCTGAAATGCGCGATCGTGCCGCGCTTTCCCGGCATCACGTCGGCGCTCGGCTGCGTGCTCGCGGACCTGCGCCACGACATGGTGCAGACCGTGAACATGATGCTCGACGGCCTGCAGCCGACCGCGCTCGAAATGCGCATGGCGGCCGCCGGCAAGGAGGCGAGCGCCGTGATCGCGGCCGCCGGCATTCCGGTCGAGCGCATCGACGTGATCTATGAGCTCGACATGCACTATCTCGGGCAGACGCACACGGTTTCGGTGCCGCTGCCGGTGGAGGCCGATGCGACGCGGCGTCAGCGAGGCTCTCGTGCGCAAGGCGTTCGAGACATCGTACTCCGCCTCGTTCAGCCGCCTGCTGCCGGGCCTCGCGGTGCGCATCGTGTCGCTGCGTGTCGCGGCGATCGGGCGGCGGCCCGCGTTCGATTTCTCGGTGTTCGCGCCGGAGGCGTCTGCGTCGCTCGATAACGCAAAGACCGGCTCGCGCAAAGTCTGGTTCGACGGCGGCTGGCGCGATACCGGCGTATGGTCGCGGCTTGCGCTGCCGGCGGGCGCCGTGGTCGAAGGGCCCGCGATCCTCGAACAGCCCGACGCCACCACCGTGATCGAGCCGGGCCACATCGGCCGCGTCGACAAACTCGGCAATGTGATTGTGGAGCCCGCATGAGCAAGCAGACCACAGCGCTGATCCTCGGCGATCTGCAAAACGATTTCCTGCATGCCGACGGCGCTTACGGCCGCGCGAAGCAATCGGCCGCCCGACATCGCCGCCCTGCCCGCGCGCCTTGCGCCGCTGGTGCGGGCCGCGCGGCAACAACGGAATCCTCATCGTCGCGACGCTGTTCACGCTGGTGCCGGGACGCGGCGGCGAGCCGATCATCTCGCCGCATCTCAAATCGCTGCGGCCGTTCCTGAGGAAGGGCGACTTCGCGCCCGGAAGCTGGGGCCAGCAGCTGATCGACGAACTCGCGCCCGCCGACATCAACGTGGAGAAGATCGCGTATTCGGCGTTCCACGCCTCGCGCCTCGAATGGGTGCTTGCGCAAATGCGGCATCGAGCATCTCTATTTCACCGGCATCGTCACCAATGGCGGCGTCGCGTCGACGGTGCGGGATGCACATGTGCGCGAGTTCCACTGCACCGTGATCGCGGACGGCTGCGCGGCGTTCTCGCGCGAGACGCATGACGCCGCGATCGAGGGCCTGCGGCCTGTCGCGAAAGTGATCACGGTCGCCGATGCGATGCGCGACTTCGCCGCGCTATGATGGCCGCATGACACGCCTGCTCGCGCTCGCCTTCACGCTGCTTGCCACAGCGGCCTTCGCCGAGCCGGTGTTCCCGCCCGGCTCGCGCATCGGGCTTGTGCCGCCGCCCGGGATGACGCCGAGCACGTCGTTCCAGGGTTTCGAGGATCGCGCGCGCGGCGCCATGCTGGTGGTCACCGAACTATCGGCGCAGAGCTACGCCAAGGTCGCGCAGGACTTCGAGCCGGAGCGGATGCAGGCCGGCGGCATGGAGGTGGTCGTGCGCGAGTACGTCGGACTGCCGGGCGGAGACGGACTGCTCGTCGTGGCGCGCCAGACCGAGAACGGCGTGCCGATGCGCAAATGGGCGCTGGTGATGCCATCCGCCGACCTGACCGCAATCGTGCTCATCACGATGCCGGAGGTCGCACGGGATGCCTATCCGGACGCCGCGCTGCGCGACACGATCGCGAGCGTCACGATCCGCCCCAGGCTGACGCCGGACGAGATGCTGGCGGTACTCCCCTACAGACTCTCCGACCTCGGCGGCTTTCGCCTGCTGCGCGCCACGCCGGACGGCACCGCGGTGTTCACGCTCGGCCCGAACGACACGACGCTTCCCGCCGAGCAGCCTTACTTCATGGTGGCGCCGCGCGCCGCCGAGCCGCCAGCGGCGGCCGAGCGCGACCGATTTGCGCAGCGCGCCCTGATGGCCTTCGTCAACCGGCCGAACCTGCAGCATCGTCACTTCGGAACAGGTGCGCATCGGCGGCGCGCCGGGTCACCAGATCGTCGCGGCCAGCAAGGACGAGCGCACCGGCGACGATCTCGTGCTGGTGCAGTGGCTGCGCTTCGGCGGCGGCGTGGTGCAGATGTTCGGCATCGCGCGCCGCGATCAGTGGGACGACGGTGCTGCCGCGCATGCGCGCGCTGCGCGACGGATTTGCAAGCAAGCAATCGCAAAAGCCAAAACCCCGGCCGAAGCCGGGGTTCTGTCTTCAAGCGTGACGCTCGCTTACTGCTGCTGCGGAGCCTGCTCCTGCTGCGCCGGAAGCTGCAGCTGCACTTGCGTGTTGCCGACCGGGGCCGAGGCGACTTCCTTGGTGCACAGGTCCTTGAACACCACCAGGTTCTCCGGCGTGTATTCCTTGGTCAGGCAGGTGCAGGGCCGCGGGGCCGCGACAACCGGGGCAACTGCGTAGCTGGTTGCCACAACGCCGGCGCCGTAGATCAGCGGGCGGTGCCAGCGAACGTGAACATGGCAGCGGCCGTGAATGCGGCACCAGTTGGGATGACGGTGTCCGATGCGGATGTGACGGTGACCGACGTGGCGGATACCGACATGGCGCATGCCGCCGATGTGGCGCTTGCCGCTGATGCGCATTCCGACGTGGCCGCCGCCGCCGCCGCGGCTGAAACCGCCGCCAAAGCCGCGCGCATCGGCCGAAGTCGTGGTTGCGAGTGAAGCGATGCCAAGCGAGGCAACGGCTGCCAGCGCCAGCATGGCGGTACGGATCTTGAACATGACTGTCTCCTTTGGGGCTTCGCTACGTGAGCGATTGTCTGTCGTTCGGCCATTGGTCGCCCCGGCCCCACGAGTCGGTTCACCGTTCGGTGACATTTTTGGCCTTTAATGTCCGGCACTTGGCGTTCATCGCCCATTCATCCGCGCGAATTCGCGTCCGGAGGACGGCAAATGCGGGTGCGATGTTGCGGCGAAACAACGGCGCGCAACGACGTGTGCGCGCAGGCGATCGGATGACTTGATCGCGCGCGTGCGCTCGCGCAAATACGTAGCGAGAAAATTCTCGCGGGGTTTTGGGGAAGTCTGTGCCACTGCGTATCGTCACTGGAGTTGCAAGCGCGGATTGCTGGCGCGCGCTGATCGCCGCGAGCGTTGTGGCGGTATTCGCCGCTGCCGCCACGCCGGCCGCGGCTTACGAGCGCTGGGGATTATTTGGGCGCTCCTACTATCAGCCACCGCCCGAACGGATCGCGCCGCCCACCAAACGCCCGAGCAAGGAGGCGAAGGCTCGCAAATATATCGCCGAACAGATCAAGGTCCCCGAGAAGCTGCCGCCGGGGCCGCTGCAGATCGTCATCTCGATCAAGAAGCAGCAGTTGACGCTCTATGCCGGCGGGCAAGCGGTCGCGCAGTCGCAGGTCTCGACCGGCGTGCCGGGCCATCCGACGCCGCAAGGCGTCTTCAGCATCATCCAGAAGCAGATTTATCACGAGTCCAATCTCTACAGCTCGGCGCCGATGCCCTACATGCAGCGCATCACCTGGTCGGGTGTCGCGATGCATCAGGGCGTCGTGCCGGGCCGGCCGGCCTCGCATGGCTGCATCCGGCTTCCGGCGGAGTTCGCGCGGCGCCTGTGGAGCATCACCCGCATCGGCACGCGCGTGATCATCGCGCAGGATGATGTCGCGCTTTCAGAGATCGCCAGCCCGCGCCTGTCCGCGCTCGCGCCCGCTGCAGGCGTCAGCGCCGAAGCGCCGGCCGGCAAGATCAGGTATGCGACGGCCGAGAGCGTGTCCGATGCACCGCTGAAGGGGTCGCTCGACGCGCGCGACGAGGTGCGGATCGAAAGTGCGATCGACCGAATGGTACAGCCCGGTATGGCCGAGGCCCATGCGTATCTCGCCAGCGACGACGAGAAGATTGAATTTACGCCGGAGAAAAATGAACCCGCGGCGACTCCCAAGGACCCGCTGCTGCGGCCCGGCCCGATCTCGGTCTACATCAGCCGCAAGACCGGCAGGCTGTACGTGCGCAAGGGCTTCGACGAGGTATTCGACGCCCCGGTCACGATCGCAGAACCGGACCGCCCGCTCGGGACGCACCTGTTCACGGCGCTCGGAGCTAGCGATGGAACCGGGCTGCGCTGGAACGTCGCCTCGTTGCCGGTCGACCGCACGGTGAAGCCGGGCCAGTATCTTTCCACGATCACGCCGCGCGGCGAAAAGCTGCGCAAGGAACTTGTCGCGCCCGAGTACGAGGTGATGCCGCCGGGCGATCCAAGCGCCGCGCTCGCACGCATCACGATCCCGGATGGGGCGCTCGCGCGCATCACCGAACTGATGTCGGCAGGCGCCTCGCTGATCGTTTCCGATGCCACGTACAGCCACGAGACCGGCCGCGGCACCGACTTCATCGTGCTGACGCGCTGAGCGGACCAACCCCCCGTCGCGATTTGTGAGGATTTGCCGAGCAGCCGTTTGCCGCGGCAACCGGTTGCCAAAGGCAATGTTCGGTGCCTTGCGGTCAGGTGAGCCGCAAGAATTGTGTCTTGGCGGCGTTCTTCGCGAAATAATATCGCCTGACCGGCTCCCGCGTCCCCGCCAATTTGGGCAATGAACGGCTTGCCGTTTTTCTGGCGCCCAAACTATCGCGCTTCTGCCCGCGCGGAACCGTGACGGCCCGCGCTTTTTCGCCGCTGAGTGGGAACAGTCGCGCAACAATCGCGTTGGCTGCGTTCAACGTGCGTGCGGGAGACTACCCATGAAGATCCGGGTCGGTTGCGATTTGACCTATGAGTTTGCCGGCCCAACCCCGATGGTGCTGATGCTCAATGTGCATCCGTCGCGCGCCGCCGACCTGCTGGCTCCCGACCTGATCCGCGCTCGCGCCGCTGCGCCCGCTCTCGATCTACACCGACGCGTTCGGCAATATCTGTTCGCGCCTCGTGGCGCCCGCGGGCGAACTGCGTATCGTGACGGACACCGTGGTGCATGACTCCGGGCTGCCCGATCCGGTCGCGCCGGACGCGCAGCAGCACGCGGTCGCCGATCTCCCGCACGACGCGCTCCAATTCCTGATGGGCAGCCGCTACTGCGAGACCGACCGCCTGTCGGAATTCGCCTGGTCGATGTTCGGCAAGACGCCGGCGGGCTGGGCGCGCGTGCAGGCGATCTGCGATTTCGTGCACCGGCACATCAAGTTCGACTACATGCAGGCGCGCGCGACCAGGAGCGCCGCCGACGTGGTCGAGGAGCGCGCCGGCGTGTGCCGCGATTATGCGCATCTGGCGGTGACGCTGTGCCGCTGCATGAACATTCCGGCGCGCTACTGCACCGGCTATCTCGGCGACATCGGCGTGCCGCGCGATCCCGCCCCGATGGATTACAGCGCCTGGTTCGAGGTCTATCTCGGCGGACGCTGGTACACGTTCGATGCGCGCCACAACCAGCCGCGCATCGGCCGCATCGTGATCGCGCGCGGGCGCGACGCCGCCGATGTCGCGATCTCGACCACGTTCGGCTCCAACCGGCTGAAGAACTTCACCGTGCGGACCGACGAAGTGACGGACGCCGTTGCGGCTGCGGCGCCGGAGCAGATGGTGGCGTAGGGACGCACCGCGCGCCTCGCATCGAACTTGCCTCTCCCGGCCTGCCTTCACACGTGCCGGCTTGATGCATAAGCTCCGCCGCCAAGGAGCACCGCATGCCCGGCCCGATGCTGTTCGAACCGATCTCGATCCGCGACGTGACCTTGAAAAACCGCGTCGTGGTCGCGCCGATGCACCAGTATTCGGGCGTGAAGGGTTTCGCGACCGACTGGCACCTGATGAATGTCGGCCGCTATGCGGCGGGCGGCGCCGGCCTCGTGTTCATGGAATCCACCAAGGTGGAGCGGCGCGGCTGCGGCACCGTTGGCGATCTCGGCCTGTGGGACGACGCATTCATTCCCGGCCTGAAGCGCTGCGTCGATTTCATCCGGCAGCACAACGCGGTGCCGGGGATCCAGATCGGGCATTCGGGCCGCAAGGCGCGGCGTTTCCGGCCGTGGGAAGGCGGCGCACCGCTCAAGCCGAGCACCGAGATCGACGACTGGGACGCCTGGGAGCTTGTCTCCTCGAGCGGGATCAACTCGCCCGACACCGACCCGACGCCGCGCATGCTGACGCGCGCCGAAATCCCGCAGGTGATCGAGCGCTGGGGCCAGGCGGCGCGGCGCGCCCATGAGGCGGGCTTCGACGTGCTCGATATTCATGGGGCGCACGGCTATCTGATCCACCAGTTCCTCTCGCCGTTCTCCAACGTGCGCAACGACGAGTACGGCGGCAGCGAATTCAACCGCATGCGCTTCGCGATCGAGGTGGTGGAGAGCGTGCGCGCGCATTGGCCGGCGGGCAAGCCGCTGTTCCTGCGGCTTTCGGTGCAGGACGATGCCGGCTGGGGCCCGGACCAGAGCGTCGCGCTCGCCAAGCTCGTCAAGCCGAAGGGCGTCGACGTGATCGACTGCTCGTCGGGCGGCATGCGCGGCTCGCCGGTGGTGAGCGCCGGCCCCGTCACCTACGGCTATCAGGTGCCGTATGCGGAGCGGCTGCGGCGCGACGCCGATATCTTGAGCATGGCGGTCGGGCCTGATCGTGCATTGCGATCAGGCCGAGCAGATTTTGCAGGAAGGCCGCGCCGATCTCATCGCGCTCGCGCGCGAACTTCTCTACAATCCGAACTGGCCGATGGATGCGGCGCAGAAGATGGGCGTGGACAAGGATTTCGCCTCGGTGCCCTCGCCGCAGGCTTACTGGCTCGCCAAGCGCGCGCAGCAGGTCAAGGAGCTGCAGCCCTCGACGTACCAGAAGGGCATGAACGCCGGTTGAGGCGTCGGCTTCGTCATGGGCAATTCCACGAAGATCGTGATCTGCGGCGCCGGCATCGCGGGAGTAGCGGCGGCCTATGCGCTTGCCGTCGAGCACGGCGCCGAAGATGTGACGATCGTCGAGCCGGGAAACCCGCTCTCGCTCACCTCCGACAAATCCACCGAGGCCTACCGCAACTGGTGGCCCGGCCCGGACTGGGCGATGACCGCCTTCATGAACCGCAGCATCGATCGCATCGAGGCGATCGCGCGCGCGACCGGCAACCGCATCAACCTCAATCGGCGCGGCTACGTGTTCGCCACCGCCGATCCGGCCAAGATCGATTTCCTGCAGACGATGGCGAAAACCGCCGAGACGCGCGGCGCCGGCACGGCGCGGTTTCACGACACGGCATCGAGCGTCTACACGCCCTCGCCCGAACGCGGCTTCGACCTCGCGCTCAACGGCGCGGACGTCATCACCGACACGAGCCTGATCCGCCGGCATTTCCCGTATCTGGCGCCCGACACCATCGCGGTCGCGCATGCGCGGCGCGCCGGATGGCTGAGCGCGCAGCAGCTCGGCGCCGCGATGCTGGAAGCGGCGCGCGAGCATGGCGTGAAACTGCTGCGCGGCAAGGTCGTCGGCATCGACATCGGCGCGCGCGTGCGCGCGGTGCAGGTGGAGCACGCGGGAGAACGCCGCTCGATCGAGGCGACGCATGTCGTGCTCGCCGCCGGGCCGATGCAGAAAGAGCTGGCGCAACTCATCGGCGTCGATTTGCCGATCTATGCCGAGCGCCATCACAAGGTCAGTTTCGCCGATACGCAGAGCGCGGTGCCGCGTTCCGCCCCGATGATGATCTGGCTCGATGCGCAGCACCTACCGTGGAGCGATGAGGAGCGCGCGGCGCTCGCGGAGGATTCCGAGGCGCGCTGGCTGCTGGGCGAATTTCCCGCGGGCGTGCACGGGCGGCCGGACGGCGCGCACGCGACGCTGGTGCTGTTCAACCATCACGGCGAGGCGGTCGAGCCCGAGTTTCCGCTGCCCGAGCCGCCGCCGCATTACGCCGAGATCGCGCTGCGCGGCATGTCCACCATGGTGCCGGCGCTGCAGGCGTATGAGGGCAAATTCTCGCGGCCCTACGTCGACGGCGGTTACTACATCAGGACGCGCGAAAACCGCCCGCTGATCGGACCGGCGCCGGTCGAGGGTGCCTACGTGTCGTGCGGCTACTCGGGCTTCGGCGTGATGGCGTCGTGCGCGAGCGGAGAGTTGATCGCACGGCACATCACGGGCGGCGCGCTGCCCGACTACGCGCCGGCGTTCATGTTGTCGCGCTATCAGGATCCGGAGTACCGCGCGCTGCTCGACACATGGGGCGACGGCGGACAGCTTTGACTCGCCCCGGGGACATCCTGGAACTCGATGCTCAGCAAACGGCCTGATCGCGGTCGACAAGATGGGCACGAAAGTCCTGTTTCTCGATCCGGTCACGTTCGAGACGCAGATCGTGCTCGACGGCTTCCAGCGCACCGTGCACGAGCTGCTCGTCGTGCCGGAAACGGGCTTTGCCTATGTGCCGATTTTCGGCGACGGCATTCACGGCCGCAATCCGAACCCCGGCCATACGCTCTGCATCTTCGATCTCAAGACGCGCACGCACGCCCGCGACATCGACATGCGCCCCTATATCGCGCCGCATACGCTCAAGCTCGGGCCGGACGGGATGATCTACATCACCTGCGAGAACAGCGCCGTCGTCGCGGTGATCGATCCGGCAACGCACACGGTCGTCGATGCGATCGCGTCCGGCTCGACCAACGGCCACCGCCTGATCATCTCGCCGGACGGCCGGCGGCTCTACACCGAGAACGAGGAAGACGCGACGGTGTCGGTGATCGATCTGCCGAAGCGCAAGCTGCTCGGCAAGATCGCGACGCCGCATGCGCTCGCCGGCATCGCGATCACGCCGGACGGCTCAACGCTGGTGGCGGTCGACGACGAGGAGCCGGCGCTGTTCCTGATCGACGTCGAAGCCGAGAAGGTCATCCGCACCGTGCGCCTCGAAGGCGTGCCGGAGCCGGCGCAGATCGTGCGCTACAGCCCGGACAACAGCGTGATCGCCGTCACCAGCGTGCGCG
Organism: uncultured Alphaproteobacteria bacterium; assembly: GCA_963800695.1. Lineage (GTDB taxonomy): Bacteria > Pseudomonadota > Alphaproteobacteria > Rhizobiales > Xanthobacteraceae > PALSA-894. The sequence continues at coordinate 538,728 of CAWDCA010000002.1, forward strand.
CCGGGACGGTCAGCCTGATCGATCCGTCATTCGGCACGCAAACCGCCATCAAGGTCGGCAGCCAGGCGATGGACATGGCGTTTCGCGGCGACGAACTGTTCGTCGCCTGCCAGGGCGACGGCTCGGTGCATGTCGTCGATATCCCGTCGCGGCGCGTCAAGCACAGCTTCCAGGCCGGCAAAGGCTGCGAATCGCTGGGCTTCTTTTGATCGTCGGTCCGCGCTAGAATGCCGTCAAGCGGGAGGAAGCATGACCATGAACGCACAACGTGGACATGCCGAGGCATCGACGATCAATGCGAGACTCGAACGCGCGCAACGCCGTTGACGCAAATCGAGATCGATCAGCGCGTGTTCGATCTTTACGACGAGTATTGCCACGGCGCGATCGACCGCCGCGAGTTTCTGGCGCGCGCCGCCGCGGTGACGATCGGCGGCCTCGCGATGGCGCAGGCGTTGTTGCCGCGCTATGTGCAGGCGCAGACGATCTCGTTCACCGATCCGCGCATCAAGGCGCGCTATGTGAGCTACCCCTCGCCCGGCGGCACGTCGGGCACGATGCGCGGATACCTCGTGCAGCCGAGTACGCCCGGACCCCACCCGGCCGTGCTGGTGATCCACGAGAACCGCGGGCTCAATCCCTACATCGAGGACGTGGCGCGCCGCGCCGCCACCGATGGCTTCCTCGCGCTCGCGCCTGACGGTCTGTCGCCGGTCGGCGGCTATCCGGGCAATGACGACGAGGGCCGCACGCTTCAGGCGGGCCTCGACCAGGGCAAGCTGCGCACCGACATGCTCAACAGCGCGCGCTATCTCAAGGGCCACGAATTATCCGCCGGCAAGCTCGGCGTCACGGGGTTCTGCTGGGGCGGCAGCACGACCAACTTCCTCGCCGCGACGCTCGGGCCCGACATGAAAGCCGGCGTGCCGTTCTACGGCGCCGCAGCGGATACCGCTTCGGTATCCGCCATCAAGGCGGCGCTCATGGTGCAGTACGCCGAGAACGACGAGCGCATCAACGCGATGTGGCCGGCCTACGAGGCGGCGCTGAAGGCGAACAGCGTGACGCACGAGATGCACACCTATCCGGGCACGCAGCACGGCTTTCACAACAACTCGACGCCGCGCTACCACGAGGCGTCGGCCAAGCTCGCCTGGGACCGGACGATTGCGTTCTTCAGGAAGCATCTCGCCTGAAGCGCGAGCAACTATCGCGTCAGCCGCTCCAGCTCCGGGAACGGCTCATAGGCCGCGCCGTTGCACTCCTCGCGTGTCGCCGCCATCTGGTCGAGCTTGCCGGCAAGGAAGATCGCCAGATGCTCGCGCACGCCCGTATAGGTGCCGCCGGCCGCCTTGGCGTTGAAGCGCACGCACGCCGCATAGCGCTCCACGCTGCCGACCTTGCGCAGCGCCGGTCGCGTGATGCCGGCCGAACGGATGCCGGTCGGATCGTTCAGATAGCTGCGCTGGTAGGCGAGGATCTCGGCGCGGTAGCTGTCCGGAAAGACGTTCACGCTCACGCCGCCGCGCGTCTCGGGGCCCGAGTAGTCGCGCTCGCCGCTCGCGCAGCCCGCGAGCGCGAACAACAGCCCCGCCAACACCAGCACCCGTCCCATGCGGGCAAAATGCCATGAACGGCACGGCGAATGGAAGGCGGTTGGCGAACGCCCGCGGAGTGGTTACGTCTGCGTGATGGTTCCCCTCTCGATCCTCGACCTTTCGCCCGTCACGACCGCCACGCCGCCCGCCGCGGCCTTGAACAACACGCTCGACCTCGCGCGCTTCGCCGACGGGCTCGGTTTCACGCGCTACTGGCTCGCCGAGCATCACAACCTGCCGACCATCGCCAGCTCGGCGCCCGACATCATGATCGGGCAGGTCGCGGCGATCACGCGGAACATGCGCGTCGGCTCGGGCGGCGTGATGCTGCCGAACCATGCGCCGCTGATGGTGATGGAGCGCTTCAAGGTGCTCGAAGCGCTGTTTCCCGGGCGCATCGATCTTGGCCTCGGCCGCGCGCCCGGCACCGACCAGGTCACCTCGCTCGCGCTGCGCCGCCGCCAGGACACGACCGGCGAGCAGGACGATTTCCTCGACCGCTTTCAGGAAATGATCTTGTTCGAGACCAAGGGCTTTCCGGCAAACCATCCGTTCTCGAAAGTGGCCGCGATGCCGACCGGCGTGCCGCTGCCGCCGATCTGGCTGTTAGGCTCGAGCGATTATTCGGCGCAGCTTGCAGCCCAGGTCGGCGCGGGATTTTCCTTCGCGTATCATTTCTCGGACTTCCCGCCCGAGATCCCGATGCTGGCGTATCGCAATGCGTTCAAGCCGTCGGCGTGGCGCGACACGCCTTACGCCATTCTCGGCGTCGCGGCGATTTGCGCCGACACGGAGGCCGAGGCGAACCGCATGGCGACGAGCGCGGACCTGCATTTCGCGCGCCGCGCCGTCGGGCAATACGGTCCGCTCGAAAGCCCGCAGGTCGCCGCCGCCTGGCCGTACACGCCGATCGACCGCCAGCGCATCGAACACAATCGGCGGCGGCTGATCGCAGGCTCGCCCGCGCAGGTGCGCGAGCGCATCGCGGCGCTCGCGGACGTGACCAAGGCCGACGAGGTGATGATCACCACGATGGTGTTCGACCACGCGGCGCGCAAGCATTCGTATGAATTGCTGGCGCGGGAGTTCGGGTTGAAGAAGCCCGGCTCCTAGAACGCAATATCCTGCGCTCCGCGAATCGGACGGACCGAGTCGGCCGATGTCGACTCGACGCTCCCGAGCCGGTCCATGGTGCGCAGCCTGCCGAAGTCGAGGTTTGTAAGCTCCTCGATAACGGAAATCTTCTTCTGAAAGGTCTTCGCTTCCTCGACCGTGTAGGGATTGTAGCGCGTAGCCTCGAACAGCGGCGTGATCGTCTCCCGCTGCTCGATGATGAATCCCGTCACCGAGGTGGTGCCGTCGGCGCGCCTGAAGACGCAGATTTTCCAGAACGACCATGGAATTTGCCACGGGCCGCCCTTGAGGCCTTCCCCATAGAAGCTGTCATCCGGGCGCAGAATCGGCCCCGTGAACACGCTCGCCTTGTGGTCGCGATTGTCGGCACGCGCGAGCACGAAGTCTTCGAGGTTGCCCCACGTCTCGCTGTTGTAGACGTGCTCCTGCGGTGCGGCGTTGGTATAGTGGAACGTATCGGCCCCCGCGCGATCCGCCACATCCTGCGGCCCCCAGACCGGATCGAGCCTTCGCACGAGGTGCCCGCGATCGATCTGAAGGTTTTTTCCGGGCACCTTGCCATAGACCTCCGCCAGCGTTTGCTGCTCGGCGGGCAGGCGCTTGTCACGCCGCCATGAGGGGGATGCGGCCGATTTAACCTCTTTGCCGTCGATATTCACCGCGGTCCAGGCTGCGAGCCTGCGCTCGACGTGCATCGCGAGACTGAAGTGCGTGTAATCGAACACGGTCTTGCCCGTGTCGCTGTTCTTCGCAAGCGTTCCGCTGAATCTGGGGCCAGTCGTCGGCAGCGGGACATTGACCCCGTCCAGGAAGTTCGCCTTGTATCCCATCGAGCTCGCGAAGGCGCGGTCGGTGAATCGCGTGGTTTCGAAAGCCTGCGCCTCGGGAGCGTCCGGGATCGTTTCCCATTTCTGCGGCTTGCTATCGTCCGATGCAACGAGGGGCCGGCGCGCTGCGTTGGGCTCACGCGAGAGCATCGACATGATGCGCGCCGCATCGTTGTTGTAAGGGGCGGTGGAACGCAGGTGCTTCCAAAGCGCGCTCACGCGCAGCCCCTCGTTGGCGATCCACTTCTTGCCGTCGTCTCCGTCGGATTCGGTCCAGAGCTTGTCCTGCTTGTTGAGCGGACGCCCCCGATTGTCCCGATCGACGATCGCGAGATGATGAATGCCGATCAGGTCCCACTGATCGTTGAACACCGGGGATCCGGATGAGCCGCGTTCGGTATCGGCTGTGTAGTGCATGAATTCTTCGCGGATTTCGGGAAATTTCTTCTTGTCGAGCGAGATGATGCGATTTTCGCGCACCACAACCTGCTTCGTGCCGCCCGCCGGATGCTGGATGATCGAAACATATTCTCCGGCGAGACCCTTTCCACTCATCGGGATCAGCGGCAGCACGCCGAACTCGCTGATCGGCGTGCCGTCATGCGCCATCGGCGAGATCGCCACGATTGTGAAATCGAGTTCCGCACTCGTGTAGAACGCTTCGATCGGAGCGAATGGATAAATGCGCCCGCGGCGCTCGACGAAATTCGTGTCGAGCTCGAAATCGAACTCCGCGAGACTGCGGCTCGCGGTCTCGGGGTCGGGCAGCACATGGTTGTTGGTGATCATCAATCCAGAGGTCACCAGAAATCCGGTCGCGTAATCGGGCGGCTGCCCCGGCAGGCCGAGCGTCTTGATGCGGCAGATCGCCTTCGCGGCCTGAAGCCCGCGCGCAAAGAAGTTGATGCTCACGATGTCGCGCTTGCCCATCATCCGTTCGAGCGCGTTCGGATCCTTGCTGTTGATCAGCTTGAGGCGCGTTGCAATGCGATCGGGAGGATCGGGACGGAGCAGCTTGGCGTCCGACACCTTTGCGCCGCTCTTGCGGGTCTGGTCGAGCGCCTTCTCTCGCGTGATTGCTTCCCGGGACGCTTGCACAAGATTGCGCTGGTTCTTGGTCCCCTGCTTGTCGGTGTCGATGCGAGCCATGAGAATCCCACTTGCTGTGACGACCTGCCTCTCCGGCTCCAGTTGAACACAACCTCCGCGTGACTGTCACGTCATGGATTGCGCCGTCGCGGCAGTGTTCGACCACGCGGCGCGGAAGCGGTCGTATGAATTGCTGGCCGGAGTTCGGGCTCACGACGCACACTCCTGCCTGACCGCCTCGAGAAACGCCGCCATCGCGGCGCGTGATGTCAGGCGATGCACCCGCTTTGAGGCCGCCGCCTCCGCGACAAGCTGGCGGTACTTCGGCGTCAGCTTGCGATGGCAGGGCCAGAGCACCTTGTAGCTGCTCATCGTGCTGCTCCAGAGCGGGCTACCGGACGGCCAGCCCTCCGGTTCTGCGAACAGACCCTTGATCAGGCGCTTGGTGACGAACCAGTGGTGCGTGACGAGCGGCAGGTCGACATGGATGAGCGTATCCGCCGCGGCGAACCGCTCCCACGCCAACGCCACACCGTCAAAGCCGTCGATGATCCAGGCGTCCCGGCGCAGCACGTCCGCATGCGCCTTCACGTAGTCCTCATGCGGAACGGCGACGCCGCCATCGCGGAATTGCATCTTGTCGATGACGTAGAGCGGCAGCCGCGTCAGCGCCGCGAGGCGCCGCGCGAGCGTCGATTTTCCGCCGCCGGCATTCCAAACACCGCGACGCGTTTCATGGCGCGCTGCCCTTTTGACCCCATGCGGACGTGCTAAGAAACATCATGGCTCGGATACCACATCGCTCCCGCGTCCACCTGCTCGCCGCCCGAGCAGCGCCGGTCATCGTGATCCTCCAGCGCAAAGCGCGGGAACGGTTCCATGTGATCACGCTCGATACCGAAACTCACGCGATCAACGAAGGATCGTGGTTCCGCGGCATGCTCCACCCGCTGGATTGCGACGTGTCGTTCGACGGCAAGTTCATGATCTACCGGGCAACAGGAGGGAGCTACCCCCGGGCCTCGTGGAGTGGAGTTTGCCGCTTGCCGTGGCTCAAGACCCTCGTTCACGTCGAGTCCAGGGAGGGACCAGCTGGTGCGGGCGGCGGCTTTTTTTCAGCTCCGAACGAACTGAAAACCCACCTCTGGAGTCACAAGGAGAAAATCTTCTCCACCGATGACATACCTTTCACGATCGAGCGCGACGAAAAGAACCCTTATGGCGAAGCTTCGTCTGTGGGGCGGCTTGAGCGCGACGGATTTGTCCGGCTCGACCATCCGGCCGAGGAACAAGCGGATCCGAGCGTGAAGTATTTCAATGCCGGCTTGGGCGGCCGGCCGGCGTATCTCGATGCCGGCTGGGGCCGCCGGCCGGCTCCCGGATACCCTGAGCTTCAGATGCGCCGCATACCCAAGCTTAAAGATGGATCGAGGTTTGCCATCACGCTCGATGAGCTCCCGAACCTGCTGGTCGGAGCGAACGAGGCGACCTGGGACTCGGGGAATAATCTTTGGGTCGCCAGACCCGGTGTCGCCGAGCAATACACGCTCGACGATCTGCGGCGCGGCACGCCGTCGTATTCGCTCGACGTCGATCAGTTCGAGCCACCGCCGAAGCCGGTGAAAGAACCGTGAGACGGAGGCGCCGGCCAAAAGCCGGCCTCGAAGCATGGCGGCGAACACCGGCGCGCACGCCGCCGCCCTTCGAGGGCTGCGGGGCTCACGCATCACGGTGACGGCTCGGGCAATCGGCTATCTCTGATGCGTGGGCGATATTGGCGCGAATGAAAGCGTCGAAGGTTTCGAGGTGACGTTTCGAAAAATTGTGCCTCCGAAGCAAAAATCATGCTTTCCGATCTTTGAATTTTTGCACTCTGCTAATTTTGCCGATGGTCTCGCGCATATTTTGATCTAGGCTCCTCTGTTCTACCTCGCAAAATATCGTGCGAAGAGCATCAGTGTCGTCCATAGTGAGCGCGTCTGTTTCCCCACCATACCACTCAACAAAAATATCCGTTCTCTGGCCGACCCCGGCTGCCTTTTCTGCTTGGAACTTGGCCTCGGCAACGTAATACAAGGCGTTTTCGACATTCATATCGGGAGAGTAGTTGCGGGAAAACAAACTCATCTGTGCGGCAGTAGCACCGCTTCCGATGCACCAAAATCCAAGCCGTGAATGATCGATGCAGACACCGGGATTCTTGATAGTCAGTATTGTGGGGTAGACCTCGTCTTCTCCCCATCCTGAGCAAATCAGTTCGGCACCTAGATCGTAGATCGCCATACGCGCATCAATATTTGCGTAAATTCCCTCTGAAAGTTTTTGCCTGCCAAAATCCTTGAATTCCTGGAGCGTCCATCCCCTGGTTTGTAATAGCTCAGCCTCTACCCGACCCATCCTAACCTCACGGTAGCTCCGTTCGATCATCGACCTCACGTCTACACTTTCAAAGCTCGGCAGGGTTGGGTTGGCCCTCAGCGCGCGCGCGATAACCTCGTTGCGCCGCTGACATTTCCGGCAAATCCAACGGCCCAGCCCTTGCAGAGGTCGTCCCATTTTGTTCGGCCTAGTGCGCTGGACGTGAAGCCGACACCTACCTCATCGTCACCAACATTGATGACGGCGCGCCCTTCCTCGCAGATTGCAGAAATGCAGATCGTCATCTTTTGGGGCTCCCACTCGGCAATTCCGAGACGGTGCTCCCAGCTATCAGGGAGCGCCATTTACGCCCACGAGCGTACCCTATATCGCCCCCTTCATCGCTTCGTTCAGTCCGCGGTGCTCGGGAGGCGCTCGCCGTCGCGGCGCAAAAGGTATGCTGTTGCCGCCACGGTAAGCTCCAACCGCCGGGTCCGAAAACTGGCGGCTGCTGGCTGCGAGGTCACGCGCGCTTACCTGTCGTCGGGCGGCGCTCGGTCCCGAGGAACGCCCCTTCTACGAGCACCGGCTACAAGCACTTGCCGTTTACCAGTCGTTAGCCAAATTCGTATGCTGTAAACGCCTTCATCCTGCCCTATCTCGGCGGCATAGACGTGGCGCGGTTGGGATGGCCGTGGTTCGGGGAGTTTCCGGCAATGATTTTGCGTTCGGCCTTCGGCCTGCTGCTCGGCGGGCTTGCGGCGTTCGACGCCGCGCAGGCGCAGCCCTACCCGCCGGCCTACTATCCCCCGGCAAACACACAGGTTTATCCGCCCTATCGGCCGCTTCCCGGCGCCGCGATCCCGGATGACGACGACGACGATCTGCCGCCGCATTTGCGCGCCGCACCGGGAAATTATCCGCCGCCGCCCGGCGGATACGTCTTCCCGAATGACCCGCGCGGACAGCGCATGGCGCCGCCGATGCAGCGCGAAGCCCTTCCGCCGCCACGGGATTCCGGTCCCGTCTACGGCGGGCGCCCGCCGGCCGTGGTCTATGGCGACCGCACTCCGGAGGCCTATCCGCCGCCACCGCCCCTACGGCCGCGCCCGCTCGGCAGCGGCCAGCCGGAGAGCTATGGCGCCGCCCCACAGCCCGGCTATGCGCCGAACCAGGCCCCCTATCCGAACTACGGCGCGGCTCCGCCCGCCGCCTATCAGGACCAGCAGGGCCCGATGCAGCTCGCGCCCGGCGCGCGGCCTTCGCGCGACGTGACCGGCGCGGTGCGCGCCAAACACGGTCGCGACGCTCCCGCCCGAGGATCAGCCCGAGGAAGGCAAAGCCGAGCTTCCTCCGCACCTCAAGCGCCAGCTCGCCACCTTCCAGTCGAGCGAGCCCGCCGGCACGCTCGTGATCGATACGGCGAACACGTTCCTCTATCTCGTGCTCGGCAACGGGCAGGCGATGCGCTACGGCATCGGCGTCGGCCGCGAAGGCTTCACCTGGGCGGGCGCCGAACGCGTCTCGCGCATGGCGGAGTGGCCGGACTGGCATCCGCCGGCCGAGATGATCGAGCGCCAGCCCTATCTGCCGCGCTTCATGGCGGGCGGCGAAGGCAATCCGCTCGGCGCGCGCGCGCTCTATCTCGGCAAGACGCTCTACCGCATCCACGGCACGAACCAGCCATCGACGATCGGGAAATACGTGTCCTCGGGCTGTATTCGGCTGACCAACGAGGACATCGCGGATCTCTACAGCCGCGTGCAGGTCGGCACCCGCGTCGTGGTGTTGCCGGGGTCGCCGCCCGCGCAGGCGTCGAACGAGCCACCACCGCAGCAGCAGCCGGTGCAGCAGCGGTAAGCTGCGCGGCAGTCTTTCAGGCTGAGATGCCCGGCGAGCCGGGCATTTTCATTTGGCGCTAGTCCGCCAACCCTTGGCCATCGCCTCGACCATCACGGTCACCTGCTCGCGCAGCACGGGCAGCGGCAGGTGCTGCAGCTTTTCCTCCAGCCCGATCAGCACGATGCCGTGCACGGCCGAAAACAGCGAGCGCGCGAGCAGCGCGCGGCGTTCCGGCGAAGGCGCCGGCGCGAGCTTGCGCAGCGGCTCCTCGATATAGACGAACAGGCGCGCGAGGTTGGCCATGTACCAGGTGGGAACCTCCTTGCCTTCCGGCGAGGCGGTGATCGAACAGCACGCGCCAGCGCCGTGTGTTCGCCGCCGCGTAGTCCGTGTAGGCGAGGGCCAGATGGACGAGTGTCTGGATCGCGCCCCGCTGGCGGGTCGGCGTTGTCGCCGCCCGCAACCGTGAGCGTCTTCTCGAGCTGTTCGAGCGTCAGCGCGTTCACGGCGAAAATCAGGTCGTCGAGATCGGCGAAGACGTTGTAGATCGCCCCGACCGAGCAGCCGACCTTGTAGGCGAGCTCGCGCGCCTTCATGCCGCGCAAGCCCTCGCTCTCGATCGTGCGCTCGGCGGCCGCGATCAGCGCTTCCCTCAATTTTCGGCGGCGGACAACCGCTTTCGCCTCGTAAACCATTGATTAACCATGGTGTTGAACGGCGTTCAAATTTTTCTTGAACCTTGTTCACGATTCGGGGTACAAACCATTCGTGAACGTTGTTCATAACACCGGAGAGAGCCATGCTCAAGACCATTGTGACCTTGTTCCGCGGCGCGGCATTCCGTGCCGAGGAGGAATTCGCGGATCGCAGCGCGCTGCTGATCCTCGACCAGCAGATCCGCGATTCCGCGGCCGGCATCGAGCGCGCCAAGCGCGCGCTCGCGGTGGCGATTGCGCAGGACGAAGCCGAAGGCAAGCGCCTCGAGACCACGCTTGCCCGCATCGCGGACCTCGAGGAACGCGCGGTCGCGGCGCTTGGCGGCGGCAGCGAGGAACTCGCCACCGAGGCGGCGGAAGCGATCGCCGTCATGGAGGCGGACCGCGACGCGATCCGCGAGGCGCGCGCGACCTTCGCGCGCGAGATCGCAGGCTTGAAGGCGGCGGTGCGGCGAGTCCGGCCAGCGTCTCGCCGAACTCGAACGCGGGCGGCGCATCGCGCTCGCGGCCGAATCGGTGCGGCGGCTCAAGACCGGCCACGGGTTCGGCAACCCGGGCGGCGCGACCGCGCTCGCCGACGCCGAGGCGACGTTGCGCCGCCTGCGCGAACGGCAGACCGAGGATGCGGCGGCCGACAACGCCTATCGAGACGTTCGACACCGCCAATCCGGCCAGCGTCGCGGAACGGCTCGAAGCCGCGGGCTTCGGCAAGCGCACGCGCCCGACCGCCGCCGACGTGCTCGCCCGCCTGAAGCAGAAGACCGCCGCGCCCGCCGGCCGCCTGAACCAACATCAACCCAACCGAGACAGAGAAAGGAAACCGTCATGAACCCGCAAGTCACACAAGCCACCCGCATTCCGCCGCCTGGGTCACCTTCACCTACGCGTCGTTCTTCGCTTCCGTCGGCATGGTCGGCATCGGCGTACTGTTCGCGCCGGTCGACATCTGGATCAAAGCCTATTTCGCGATGGGCGCCGCGCTGCTGGTGCAGTCCTGCATCACCATGACCAAGACGCTGCGCGACATGCACGAGGGCTCCAAGCTCGTGAACCGCATCGAGGATGCGCGCGCCGAGCGCCTGCTGATGGGGATGGAGCGCGGCAAGGAGTGACGCAGACTGCTCATCCCGGCTCGCCCGCAACCGGGCGACACGGGACGACAGCACGAGAGTTCTCGCTACCATTCGCCGCGCATTTCGCGAGGAATCACCGATGTCCAATTCCCTGATGACGTCCCGGCGCTTCGCGCCCCTGTTCTGGTGCCAGTTCTTCTCGGCCTTCAACGACAATTTCCTGAAGAACGCGCTGGTGTTCCTGATCCTGTTCGCGCCTGGCGTCAGCGACGGCTCGCGGCCGTTCTGATCACGCTCACCGCGGCGGTGTTCATCGGCCCGTTCTTCTTCCTGTCAGGCCTCGGCGGCCAGATGGCCGACCGCTTCGACAAGTCGATCATGGCGCGGCACGTCAAGCTCGTCGAAATCGCCGTCGCGGCGCATCGGCGTCGTCGGCTTCTGGCTGCACTCCGATCCCGATCATGTTCGCGACGCTGTTCATGTTCGGCGTGATCGCCACGCTGTTCGGCCCGATCAAGTACGGAATCCTGCCCGACCATCTGAAGCGCGAGGAACTGCCCGCCGGCAACGCGCTGGTCGAAGGCGCGACCTTCATGGCGATCCTGCTCGGCACCATCGTCGGCGGGCTTGCCGCCAAGGAGGGCAAGTCATCCGGCGATCTTCGGCGCGCATGATCATGGTGTTCGCGCGTGCTGTGCTGGGCCGCGAGCCTGCTGATCCCGCGCACCGGGCAGGGCGCGCCCAATCTCAGGGTCGATCCCAACATCGCGCGCTCGACCGGCTCGCTGCTGAAGGATCTTTGGAGCGATCATCGCCTGTGGTGGGGCGGTCTCGTGACAAGCTGGTTCTGGCTGGTCGGCGCGGTCGCGCTGTCGCTGATGCCGCCGCTGGTGAAGACCGTGCTCGGCGCCACCGAGGAGGTCGTCACCGTCTATCTGGCGATCTTCTCGATCGCGATCGCGGTCGGCTCGCTGCTCGCGGCATGGCTCGCGCATGGACGCATCGTGCTGTTCCCGACGCTGGTCGGCGCACTGTTGCTCGCCGTGTTCGCGCTCGATCTCGGCTTTGCGAGTTATGGCGTGGCGCAGGCGCCGACCGCGAGCGTCGCTCAGGTGTTCTCCTCATGGCCGGGCATCCGCATCGCGATCGATCTCGCGGGCTTGGCAATCGCGGGCGGCCTGTTCATCGTGCCGTCGTTCGCGGCAGTGCAGTCCTGGGCCGCCGTCGACAAGCGCGCGCGCGTCGTCGCCGCCGTCAATGTGCTCAATGCAGCGTTCATCGTCGGCGGCACGCTGATCGTCGCGGCGCTGCAGGCCTTCGGCGCCACGCTATCGCAACTGTTCCTGCTGATCGGCGCCGCCAACCTGGTGGCGCTGGTGTGGATCGCCCGCACGATGCCGGCGAACGGCCTGCGCGATTTCCTCACCACCATGCTGCGCGCGATGTACCGCATGGAGGTGAAAGGCGCCGACAATCTCGACAAGGCCGGCCCCAACGCCATCATCGCGCTCAATCATGTGAGCTTCCTCGACGCCGCGGTCGCGCTGTCGCTCTCCGACAAGGAGCCGGTGTTCGCGATCGACTATCAGATAGCGCAGCGCTGGTGGGTGAAGCCGTTCCTCAAGCTCACGCGCGCAATGCCGCTCGACCCGACCAAGCCGATGGCAACGCGCACGCTGATCAACGCCGTGAAGGGTGGCGAGTCGCTGGTGATCTTCCCCGAGGGGCGCATCACCGTCACCGGCAGCCTGATGAAAATTTACGACGGTGCCGGCCTGATCGCCGACAAGTCCGGCGCGATGGTGGTGCCGGTGCGCATCGACGGGCTGGAGGCGACACCGTTCTCGCGGCTCTCGCGCCATCAGGTGCATCGCCGCTGGTTTCCCAAGGTCGTCGTGACGCTGCTCGAACCGGTGAAGCTTGCTGTCGCGCCTGAACTGAAAGGCCGCCACCGGCGCCAGGCCGCGGGCGCGGCGCTCTACGAGATCATGTCCGACCTGCTGTTCCGCACGACATCGACCGACCGCACGGTGTTCGATGCGGTGGTCGAGGCCGCCGAGGTGCATGGCTGGAAGCGCATCGCGGTCGAAGACCCGGTGACGGGTTCGCTGACCTACAAGCGCCTGCTGCTCGGCGCCGCGGTGCTCGGCAGGAAGCTCCAGCCGCTCGCCTCCGAGGGCAAGGCGCTCGGCGTGATGCTGCCGAACGCGAACGGCGCGGTGGTGACGATCCTCGGCGTGATGTCGGCCGGCCGCGTTCCCGCCATGATCAACTTCACGGCCGGCGCGGCGAGCATTCTCGCCGCCTGCAAGGCAGCCGAAGTGACCACCATCGTCACGTCGCGTGCCTTCATCGAGAAGGCGAAGCTCGGCGCGGTGGCCGAGCAGCTCGCGCAGGCGGCGAACGTCATCTATCTCGAAGACGTGCGCGCGACGGTGACGACCGGCGACAAGCTGCGCGGACTGCTCTCGTTCCGCAAGCCGCTGGTGGCGCGCAAACCGGACGATCCGGCGGTGATCCTGTTCACCTCGGGCTCGGAAGGCACGCCCAAGGGCGTCGTCCTCTCCCACCGCAACATGCTGGCGAACGCCGCGCAGGCGGCCGCGCGCATCGACTTCGGCCGTGGCGACAAGCTCTTTAATGTGCTGCCCGTTTTCCACTCGTTCGGACTCACCGCCGGCACGATCCTGCCGCTCGTCTCGGGCGTGCCGATCTATCTCTATCCCTCTCCCCTGCACTACCGCACCGTGCCGGAGCTGATCTACGGCGTGAACGCCACGATCGTGTTCGGTACCGACACGTTCCTTGCGGGCTATGCGCGCGCCGCGCACCCGTATGATTTCCGCTCGCTGCGCTACATCCTTGCCGGCGCCGAACCGGTGCGGGAGTCGACGCGACGCACCTACATGGAAAAATTCGGCCTGCGAATCCTGGAAGGCTACGGCGTCACCGAGACCGCGCCGGTGCTCGCGCTCAACACGCCGATGTTCAACAAGTTCGGCACCGTCGGGCGGCTGATGCCCGGCGTGGAGCCGCGGCTTGAGCCGGTGCCCGGCGTCGACGAGGGCGGGCGGCTTTATGTGCGCGGCCCGAACGTGATGCTCGGCTATCTCAAGGCCGACAACCCCGGCGTGATCGAACCGACCAACGAGGGCTGGCACGACACCGGCGACATCGTGACCATCGACGCGCAGGGCTTCGTCACCATCAAGGGCCGCGCGAAGCGTTTCGCCAAGATCGGCGGCGAGATGATCTCGCTCGCCGCGGTCGAGACGATTGCAGCGCAGCTCTGGCCCGACGCGATGTCGGCTGTGGCCACCGCGCCCGATCCGCGCAAGGGCGAGCGGCTGGTCCTGCTGACGCAGCAGAAGGGTGCGACGCGCAGCGAGTTTCAGGCGTTCGCGAAATCCAAGGGTGCGTCAGACCTCATGGTGCCGGCCGAGGTCGTCGTGATGGAGAAGATACCGGTGCTCGGCACCGGCAAGATCGACATGGTGGGCGTCGCGAAGCTGGTGAAGGAGCGTGCGGCGAGTGTGCCCTCCGGGGAAGCCGCGATGGCGTGAAGTCGCACCGGGTTTCAAGCATGACCGAGAACCTCGTTATCATCGCCGGCGGCGGCATCGGCGGGCTGGCGACGGCCCTCACGCTGCACCAGATCGGCGTGCCGTGCATCGTCTACGAAGCGGTGCGCGAGATGCGCCCGCTCGGTGTCGGCATCAACATGCAGCCCAACGCAGTACGCGAGCTTTACGATCTTGGAATCAACGAGGCCGATCTCGATCGCGTCGGCCTGCCCGCGCGCGAATGGGCGCTGGTCGGGCTCAACGGGAACGACATCTACTCCGAGCCGCGTGGACAGCTCGCCGGCTACAACTGGCCGCAGTATGCGGTTCATCGCGGCCACTTCCACATGCTGCTGCACGACAAGGTGGTGGAGCGGATGGGACCTGACGTCGTGCGGCTGGGCAGCCGCGTGGTCGGTTACCGCAATCATTCCGACGGGGGCGTGAGCGCGTTTGTCGAGCACGCGGATGGCTCACGCTCCGAGACGCGCGGCGCGCTGTTGATCGGTGCTGACGGCATCCATTCGGCGATTCGCGCGCAGATGCATCCCGCGCAACCGCCGATCCACTGGGGCGGCGCGATCATGTGGCGCGGCACGACGGTCGCGAAGCCGATCCGATCAGGCTCGTCGTTCGTTGGCCTCGGCACGCATCGCCAGCGGATGGTGTTTTATCCGATCTCCCACCCCGACCCGCAGACCGGCCTCGCGACGATCAACTGGATCGCCGAAATCACGATGGACAATTCCGAGGGTTGGAAGCAGAGCGGCTGGTTCCGGCAGGTGCAGATCGACGAATTCAAGCATCATTTCACCGACTGGGTCTGGGACTGGCTCGATGTGCCAGCGCTGATTGGGCAGGCGGACACCGTTTTCGAGAATCCGATGATCGACCGCGATCCGGTGCCGACGTGGCGTGACGGCGCGGTGGCGCTTCCCGGCGATGCCGCGCACGCAATGTATCCAACCGGCTCCAACGGCGGCAGTCAGGCGATCGTCGATACGCGCATCCTCGGGGAAGCAATCGTCGAGTGCGGCGTCACGCCGGAGGCCCTTGCGGCGTTCGACGAAAGGCTGTGCGGTCCGATCTCGCAACTGATCCTGCGCAATCGTGGCGCCGGGCCGTTCGGGCTGCTCAACATGGTGGACGAACGCTGCGGCGGCACGTTCGACAATATCGACGATGTCATCCCGCCGAATGAGCGTGCCGAATTCATGGCGGGCTACAAGGCGGCTGCGGGCTTTGCGATCGAGAAGCTGAACACGGCGCCGCCGACGATCCCGCAGGGTGCAAGGGCGCGCAGCAAGGTGGGGGTGTGACCCGCGGCGCTCAATACTCGCGCTTCACGCCATTGATATCCTCGACCACCGCGCCCGCGTCGCCGCACATGTCAATATACCCCGGCCCGGCCGGCACCTTGCCGTGCCCGCCAGGGATATCGAGCACGTAGGTCGGCTGCGCGAGGCCCGACACGCGCCCGCGCAGCGCGCGCATCAGCGCCTGGCCTTCGGCGATCGTCGTGCGGAAATGCGACGTGCCGGGCGCGAGATCCGCATGGTGGAGGTAATACGGCTTGATGCGGCATTCAACGAAGGCGCGCAACAGGCCTTCCAGCGTCTTCGCGTCGTCATTCACGCCGCGCAGCAGCACCGACTGGCTGACCATCGGAATGCCGGCATCGACGATGCGCGCGCAGGCAGCGCGCACGGCGGGCGTCAGCTCGCGCGGATGATTGGCGTGCAGCGCGACGTAAGCCGTGGCACCGGGTGCTTTCAGCGCGCGCACGAGCGCGGGCGTGATTTTTTCCGGAGACACGACCGGCAGACGCGTGTGCAGGCGGACGATTTTCACATGCCCGATCGCCGCGATGCGTTTGATGACCTCGCCAAGGCGGCGCGCGGACAGCACCAGCGGATCGCCACCGGTCAGGATCACTTCCCAGATTTCCGGATGCGAGCGCACGTAGGCAAGCGCGGCATCGAGTTGTTGGGCCGAGAGCATCTGCTTGCCCGGCCCGACCATCTCGCGGCGGAAGCAGAAGCGGCAATAGACCGCGCATACATTGACGAGCTTGAGCAGCACGCGATCCGGATAACGTTGCACGATGCCCTCGACCGGCGAATGCGCATCGTCGCCGATCGGATCGGCGCGTTCATCCGGCGTGGTCGTCAGTTCCGCGACGTCCGGCACGAATTGCCGCGCGATCGGATCGTTCGGATCGGCGCGGTCGATCAGCGCGTCGACCGCGGGCGTGATCGCGACCGCGTAGCGCTCGGCCACGCGCGCGAGGTCCGCGAGCTTTTCGGGCGGCGCGAGGCCGGCCGCGACGAGTTCTGAGGGAAGGCGGATCGTCATGCGCGGCTGTTTACTGCGGTTCCGCCACCGGCGTCCACAGCACCTGCTCGATGCGCTGCGCACCGGCTGCCAGCATCACCAGCCGGTCGAAGCCGAGCGCGATGCCGGACGCCGGCGGCATGCGGCCGAGCGCTGCGAGAAAATCTTCGTCAATCGGGTAACTCTCGCCGTGCACGCGCTGCTTTTCCGCCATCTCGCTCTCGAAGCGGCCGCGCTGTTCGGCCGGGTCGGTGAGTTCGCCGAACGCGTTGGCGACTTCGACGCCGCAGACGTAAAGCTCGAAGCGCTCCGCTACGCGCGAGTCATGCGCGGTCGGGCGCGCGAGCGCAGCCTCCGAGACCGGATATTCGTCGAGAATGGTCGCGCGCCCAATGCCGAGGTTCGGCTCGATGCGCTCGACGAGTATCCGGCTGAACACATCGGCCCATGTGTCGTCACTGGCGATGCGGATGCCCTGCCCATTTGCTGCGACAGCGAGCGCCTCGCGATCATCGATGGTCGCCAGCAAATCAATGTCCAGCATAGCGCCGGAACGCGTCCGCCACCGTCAGCCGTTCGGGCGCGGCAAACGGATCGGCCTCCCGGTCGCGGAAACTGAAGCCCTTCGCACCCGCCGCCTCCGCGGCAGCCGCCAGCAGCACGGTGCAATCGTCGATCAGCACGCTGTACGGCTCATCCGCCCGGTACCATTCCAGCATGGTGAACTCGGGATGATGCAGCGCGCCGCGCTCCCGGTTGCGGAACACACGCGCGAAGGTAAACAGCCGCTTTTCACCGGCTGCGAGCAGCTTTTTCGCGGCGAATTCGGGTGACGTATGCAGGTAAAGCCGCGTCTTCGAGGCGTCCGGCGAAACGAGCTCGGTGGCGAATGCGTGCAGATGCGCCTCGTTGCCGGGCGAAGCCTGCAAAATAGCGGTCTCGACCTCCACGAAGTCTTTCGCGCCGAACCACGCCCGGAATGCCGTTGAAATTCGATTTCGCGCGAGCAGGAACGGCCGCCGGTCGGCGTAAACATGCGGCGCCCACCAGGGAGACGAGATCATTCGGCCCTGCCCCGCCCGCCGACGAAATGACTGGCGCGCAGGCTCAAGATCAGTATGGTGCGCCCCGACAAATCGGGCTGCTTCGGGCCCGCCGCAGACAATCGAGGAACAATCGTGAAAGTCATCGCCTCGTCGCTCCGCAAGGGCAACATCGTCGAACTCGACAACAATCTCTACGTCGTGCTCAACGCCGAAAGTTTCCATCCCGGCAAGGGCACGCCGACCACGCAAGTGGACATGCGCCGGATCAGCGACGGGGTAAAGACCCAGCAGCGCTACAAGACCACCGAGCAGGTCGAGCGCGCCACCGTGGAGGAACGCGAGCATCAGTTCCTCTATCAGGACGGCGACGGCTTCCACTTCATGAACATGGAAAACTACGACCAGATCACCATGCAGTCCGATGTCATCGGCGATCAGTCGGCATACCTGCATCCGGAAATGAAGGTGATGCTCAGCATGCACGAAGGCCGGGCGATCTCGATCGTACTGCCGCAGAAGGTGGTGCTGGAGATCACCGACACCGAGCCGACCACCAAGGGGCAGACCGCGTCGTCCTCTTACAAGCCGGCGACGTTGTCGAACGGCGTGCGCACCAACGTGCCGCCTTTCATCTCGATCGGCACGCGCATCGTCGTGATGACGGCCGACGGGAGTTACGTGGAGCGCGCGAAGGACTGAGCGCGCTTGCCAACCGGTTCCTGAATCAAACGAGGGGCGCATGCGCCCCTCGTTGGCGTTTCAAACCGATGAAACCTCAGGCCGCAACACCCGTCCCGATCGGGCAGCTCACGCCGGTGCCGCCGAGGCCGCAATAGCCCATCGGGTTCTTGGCGAGATACTGCTGGTGATAGTCCTCGGCGAAATAGAATTCGCCGGCATCGGCGATCTCCGTGGTGATCGCGCCATAGCGCCCGGCCGCGAGCGCCTTCTCGTACACCGTCTTCGAGGCCTCGGCGGCCTGGCGCTGCTCAGGCGTCGTCAGATAGATGCCCGAGCGGTACTGGGTGCCCACGTCGTTGCCCTGGCGCATGCCCTGGGTCGGGTCATGGTTCTCCCAGAAGGTCTTCAGCAGCTGTGTCGTAGGAGATCTTAGCCGGGTCGTAGACCACCAGCACGACCTCGTTGTGGCCGGTGCGGCCGGAACAGACCTCCTCGTAGGTCGGGTTGGGCGTGATCCCGCCCGCATAGCCGACCGCAGTCGTATGAATGCCCTCGCCCAGCTTCCAGAACACGCGCTCGGCGCCCCAGAAGCAGCCAAGCCCGAAAATCGCGGTCTCGAAGCCGGCCGGATACGGCCCCTTCAGCGGGCGCTTCAGCACGAAATGATTGGCGGCGGTCGGGATCGGGCTCGCGCGCCCCGGCAGGGCGTCGGCGGCGGACGGCATTTCAAGCTTCTTCCTGAACATGAACATCGGGATCTCCTCCAGTCTCGTGACCCGTAATATAGGCGCAATGCCCGCGGCGTGCACGGAGGTGCGCCGTCACATCTCGGCAGGCGTGCACCTCTCCATGATCACGCGCCCGCGAGCAGGCGGTGCGTCGAGGCCGATCAATCGCGTCCGTAGCCGATCAGCGGCTTTTTCTTGCGGCCAAGGAGGATGAAAATCGACCCGATGATGCCGAGCACCAGCCAGGTCGGCGCGGCAAGCACATAAAGCGACGCAATCTCCCAAAGCCAAGGACCGGCGTAACGTTCGATCAATGCCTTCAGGGCGTCCTGGCTGCTCGCGTGGATGTTATTCCAGTCCTCGCCCAGCTTGGTGACGAACACCGCATTACCGGCGATCGACTTGGTGCCGTCGCGCACCAGCGCCACGAACCCGGCCGCCAGGATCCAGAGGCCGATAAAGCGGAAGACAAAGCGGATCATGCGGTAGCTCATTGTCGGGATGGGCGCCGGCGCCAGCGGCCATCCGCTTACTCCGGCGCAGCGCCCGGTTCAATTGCGGAGAGCCGGCGGGCGGGGGTTCGGGCAAATGCGCCGGACCGGCCCTTCCGCGTCAGTGCGGGCAACCGAAGTCGGCTCATCCCAGCGCGGCCAGCCGTCGGAGGGGCGCGAAGGCGCCGCTGCCCGTTTCCGACCTTGAAAAACGCCGCGCGTGCCTTCACAAGACGGACCAGCCGGAGGGATGGCCGAGTGGCTGAAGGCGCTCGCTTGGAAAGCGTGTATACGGGAAACCGTATCGTGGGTTCGAATCCCACTCCCTCCGCCAGTCCGTCCGCGCCGCCAACATTCTCCGCGGGCTCTCTGACGCGAAGAGAAGCCCAATAACGGCGGGCTTTCGCGCGCGAAACCTCCGCACTGCGACGCACCGCCCGCGACCGAAAATTCTCTCTCCCGGCCCGTTTGTCTCCAAACCTCCCGACTGCGCGGATTTAGTACGGTTCTCGTAAGCTAGCTGATTTCGATCCATTTTTTGGGATGAGGACCTCCGCACTTTGCAAGGACCGTCTTGGGACACCGGCAGCGACTGAGCAGAACCCAAGCGTTGATTACGCATGACTTTCCGCGCGGCCTCGGGGAAACGCCTTGTCTTCATTGGTCATGGAAGTCCGACAGCTGACGGCCTGCCCAATTGCAGTGCGAGCAAATCCCCGAGTCAGACGTCGACCGCCAAAGTCTTCAGGTCTGCCGGCAGATTAGTGCGTCAAAACAACGTTGGTTAAGGGCGATATCCCCTTTCTTCCTCCGGAGCGCAAGTCCATCCTGCACACTGCCCGGCTCTAAGGCCACGTTACCTTACGAACGAAGCCGTCCGCGATGAAGACGAAGGATTTGTGAACGGGATCGCAAACGCCGTTCGAGCGGAGTATTCGAAATGCCGTATCGCTTTGTCCATGCAGCGGATATTCATCTCGATTCTCCGTTGCGTTCGCTTGCGCTTCGCAATCTGGATCTCGCCGAGTTGATTGACAATGCGACTCGGCGGGTTTTCGTGCGCATCATCGATCTCTGCTTGGAAGAGCGTGTCGATGCGCTGATTTTGGCAGGCGATCTGTATGATGGCGATCAGACGTCGATGAAGACTGCCCGTTTTTTGGCCGAGCAAATCCGGCGGCTTCACCAGGCCGGAACTCGCGTCTTCATCATTCGCGGTAATCATGATGCGCTATCACGAATAACGAAGGAACTGACCTTTCCAGATTCGGTAAAGGTCTTCGGCGGTCGCGCCGAAGCCCTGGCCGTCGACCGGGATGTGGGTCATTTCCCAGTCTCCATCCATGGTCTGAGTTTTGCGCAACCGCACGCTCCCGAAAGCTTGATCGCAAAATACAAGGCTGTGGTCGCGGGTGCCGTGAACATCGGCATCATGCACACGAGCCTCGCAGGTGCCCCCGGCCACGATCCTTATGCACCATGCAGTCACGCTGACCTGCACGCCACCGGCTTCCAGTATTGGGCCCTGGGTCATGTGCATAAACGATCGATCATTCAGGGCGCCTGCGCGATCGTAATGCCGGGCATGCCACAAGGGCGCGACATCAACGAATCCGGTGCAAAATCAGTAACCCTCGTCACCATTCTGGACGATCGTTCGATCCACATCGAGGAGCGTGTCACCAGTATTGCACAATTTGAGCGAGTTTCAGTCGACGCGACCGGTCTTGGCGATTGGGGCGACCTTGTCGCCGCTGTGACGCGCGCGCTGGAACAGGCGCGTGACGCCGTCGCCTCCGAACATCTCGTGGCCAGGCTGCGCGTGACCGGAGCCACTCCATTGTCCTGGCGCATTCGGCGCGACGTCGATCTCCTCAAGACCGAGGCGGATGATCGTGGATCCCTCATCGGTTCGTGCTGGATCGAAAAACTCGAAGTGGCAACCCATTCCGCCACTGAGACGGCCCAGACCGCTGCCGATCCGCTCGCGGAATTGCGACGTCTCATCGAAAACGATGTGCTTCAGTCCGAGGGCTTTCGGGCGGAGCTAGTTGCAGTCGCCGACGAACTGAGATCGCAACTCCCGCAGGAATGCCGTGACGGTCTCGGCACCGATGAGACCGCCTTCAAGGCTGGTCTTGCGCTTCTGGCGCGAGAGGGCACTGAAGATATTCTTGCGAGGCTCCATCCACCCGAAACGGGTGTCTAGATCATGCGCCTTAAACGCCTCGATCTCACCCGCTTCGGAAACTTCACGGGTCAGAGCATCAACTTCGGTGAAAAGCCAGAAGGCTTGCCCGACTTGCACATTGTCTATGGTTTGAACGAGGCGGGAAAATCGACTGCTCTCGCGGCTTTTCTCGATCTGTTGTTTGGGATGGGAACACACAATCCATTCGGCTTCCTTCATCCCTACCCAACCATGCGGGTGGGCGGTATCCTCGAGTTCGCCGGTAAAACCCGGGAGATCGTCCGTATCAAGCGGCCGCAGAACAGCCTACTTGATTCCGAAGATCGACCGATTGCCGAAAGCGTTATCCGTAACGAGCTGGGTGGCATCGAGCGCGAATCATATCGCACGATGTTTTCGCTCGATGAGGAGACCCTAGTGAAAGGGGGCGAGAGTATTCTCGCCAGCAAGGGCGATCTTGGGGAGCTGCTGTTTTCGGCCAGCGCTGGCCTTTCCGATCTCAGTCGCAAATTGCTCGACCTGCGGGCGGAGGCTGATGGCTTCTACAAACATCGTTCGCGGAGCGGGATTCTCGCCGAACTAAAAGCGCGTCTCGCCGAACTGAAGGCCGCGCGCGAGCAATTCGACACGCTGGCGTCCGACTACGCGCGCCTCATTGACATTCGCGACCGCGCTTCATCGCACTATGACGAAGCGATTTGTGAACGAACCCGGATCCAGGCTCGGCTTGACGAAATTCAGCGTCATCTTGCCGCCCTGCCGCGTCTCGCCGCGCTCCGAGTGTTCCGCGAACGCCTCCAGCCGCTCTCTGAGTTGTCCGTTCCGCCTCCTACCTGGAGCGGGGACCTACCGAAACTGCAGAAGGAGGAGATAGAGCTCGGTGTGCAAGCGGTGGCAGTTTCCGACGAGATCGAGCGACTTGGCATTGAAGTCGATTCGATCGTCGTTGACGAGCCGGCATTACAGCTGTTCAGCAGAGTGGAGCAACTCGTCGACTTGCGAGCCCGTCATATGACAGCCGAGAAGGATATTCCGGAGCGGCGGTTGCAACTGCAAGCAGCGGAATTAGCCGCCTCCGGCGTCTTGATCCGGATGGAGCGGGACGGGGAAACAGACCCCCGGCGCCTCTTGCTCGGTGCTTCGACAGTCGGTCGCCTACGCGAACTGGTCGAATCTCGCTCCGGCGTTGACAATGCCATCCGGACTGCCACGACGGAACTTGCTGACGCCCGTAGCCGTTTAGCGGAGGCCGAGGAAGCGCTACGCGAGGTTGGACGGGATACGGAACCAGAGCAAGGCAGGGACAATGCGATCGCCCGATTGACGGCGGCCATCATCGCTTCGCGGAACGCAGACCATGTTGCGCGGTGCCGATTGGGTGAAAGGGCGCGCGACGCGGCGATTGCTGCACTAAGCGACCATCTCCGTAGCCTAGGTCCTTGGCAGGGCGAGGCCGATGATCTCCTCGGGATGCGATGCCCGGCTGGGGACGCGATCCGACAATGGAAGACAGCGCTTGATGATGCACAGCGGGAATTCCGGCAACAGGTCGGCGATGTCGAGCGGCTGACAAGCGAGTCACGCAGACTCGAGGCGGAACGCGACGCCATCGCGGGCATGACAGGCATCGTCTCCGACCAAGCGGCTGCCGCTATCCGGGTAGAGCGGGAGAAGGCATGGTCAGCGCATCGCCGTGATCTCATGCCCACATCAGCCGATACTTTCGAGCGCGCTCTCCGGCACGACGACATCGTCACGTCCAGTCGCCAGGCACACATGTCAGACTTAGCTAAACTGCATCAGGCCGGACAATCTCTCACCATTGCAGCAGCTGGGTTGACGCGCGCCCTCGAATTGAGGGACGCCGCCGCTGCGGCCGTGCAGTTAATCCGCGATGAAATCGCTGCTGCTGTTCGCGCGATGGCGCCATCATTTGCCGACGATGTCGCGCTGGCGGACGTCGAAGGGTGGCTCGCGCGACGTGAGAAAGTGCTGGAGATACGAGAAGCTGTTCTTACGGCCGAACGCGACCTCCGCGAGGCTAAGGTCGATGAGCAAGAAACTTATGACCGGTTGACAGCTGCGCTCGACGGCCTCGACCTCTCCTATGACCCTGAGTCTGGAGTCGATGATCTTCTCGGCCTGGCTCAAACGACCCTCGACCGGGAAGGTGAGACCCGGGTGTTGCGCGCTGCGGCCCTCGAACGGAAACGGGAGCTGTTGCAGCGCGAACGCGCCGCGGAACAGGCGAACGCAGATGATCAGACATGGACCAGGTCTTGGGCATCGGCATGCAAAGCGTGCTGGCTCGGCGATAAAACCGAAGTACCGATGCTTGCGACCGTACGCGAGATTTTGTCGGCCGCCGCCGATCTTGGACCCGCTCTCGAAAAAAGGGCAGGCTTGGTTGATCGCATCGATAAAATGGAGAAGGATCAGACCGCGTTTCGCGATGAAGTTGCTGCCATCTGCAGCGCGATGTCAATTCCCGTTGACTCGAGGGCCGTACTCGATCTGGCGCAGCGCGTCGGTGATCGTGCTCGAAACGCGGCCACAGACCGCGCCCGTCGCGCCAAGGCATCGGACAATCTCGAAGACGCGCGAAAGAGGCAACGGTCGCTTGCTGAGACGCTGGCCATTCACGAAGAGCAAAAAAAGACGATGACATCGTTCTTTGGCGTTTCCTCTCTGGCTGAGGTCGCCGGAAAGCTCCTGGACGTTGCCAAACGAAATGAGCTGCAGGCGGATGTCGAGGATGCAGAGATTGAAATCCGTGATGCACTACGCATCTCCGATGTCACTGAAGCTGAAAAAATCCTTGATACGGCCGATCGATCTGGGCTGGAGGCTGAGCTAATCGAGCTCAAAGCCCGTTTCGACGACCAAGACAAGCGCTGTCACGAGCTGTTCGCCACGCGAAGCCAGGCAATTGATCAAGTCGAGGCGATTGGAGGGGATTCGAAGGTCGCGGAAATAGAGGAACGTCGCCGAACAACGCTGCTTGAAATCCAGGACGGTGCTGGTCGCTACCTGCAACTCCGTGCGGGAATGATCGCCATGGAGCAGGCCTTACGTGCTTATCGTGAGCACCATCGCAGCTCAATGATGACGCGCGCCTCCGCGGCATTTCAAACGATCAGCCGCGGCAATTACAGTGGCCTTGTGTCCCAGCCCGGCAAGGACGGCGAAACCTTGATCGCCTTGTTGGCCGCGGGCGGCTCGAAATCCGCCCATGAGCTGTCGAAAGGCACCCGCTTTCAGCTCTATCTGGCGCTGCGCGTGGCCGGCTACCACGAATTCCTTCGGGCGCACAGCCCGGTGCCGTTCGTCGCTGACGACATTATGGAGACATTTGACGATTTTCGAGCCGAAGAAGCATTCAGGCTGTTTGCCGACATGGCAGGCGCAGGACAGGTCATTTACCTGACTCATCACAGGCACTTGTGCGACATCGCGAAGAAAGTCTGCCCCGATGCGCAAATACACACGATCGGAACAGATCAAATTCATATGACGACGCAATTAGGGGATGGAAATGGCCGAAGTCGGACTCCTGGAATGGGCGGACAAGCAGCATGATTGGATCAGGGATGCTCTAAGAAGACATGCCGCGCAGCCAAGCTTCATCCTCGATGAGGAAAATAAGACCGCGGTCGCGGCCCGGGTCCGCCATGTGGGCGGTTTTGTTTCGGGTGAGCCGCCGATGTGCTGGCCGCTCGCGACAGAGCATCTGAGGGCGAGCAGCTCGAACGAACCGCGGGCGGTGCTCTGCTCTCTTGGTCCTGTCAAGCATCTGAACCGCTTGGCCGAAGAACAGCAATTGCGGTTCGCCACCGATGGCGTCACCATCATCTACGGCGATAACGGAAGTGGCAAAAGTGGTTATTGCCGGATCACCAAGAAACTTTGCCGCAGCCTGACGGCGGACGACCTTCTCGGCAACGTATTTGAGATCGGCGTTAGGCCGCCGGCCGAAGTGCTCGTACGATTCCTCGAGGAAGGCGCCGCGGAGCCGATTCCCATCATTTGGAAGGATGGAACCCAACCGCCTCCGCCGATTGCGCGGATTTCTGTCTTCGATTCTGCGAATGCCCGCCTTTACGTGGACAAGCAAAATCGGATCGGATTCTTGCCGGCAGCCATCGCACTTCTCGAACGCCACGGCCTTATCCGCGGTGAGCTTGAGGCGGGATTTCGGGAAGAAATCAAAACCATTGATAAGAAACTGAAAACACCGCTGCCTGGCGGATACACTGTTGCCGGCGCAACCGTAAAGCTGCTCGCTCGTCTCGAAATTAACTCCAAGGAAGCCCTGCCTTCCGCCGATGAGATCATCAAGCTTGCGGCAGTATCGGAGCAGGAAACGGCCGAGCTTGCCGGCCTTGAACAGGCTCTGGCAAGCGACCCTGCAACGATGGCCGCAAAGCGACGACGTGCCAAGGGCGCTTTACAGAAACTTCTGACAGGGTCCGAACAGATAGACGATGCACTCTCAGTCGTAGCCGTCGAGACCTATCGCGATCTGTATGCGACTGCCGAAATCGACGGCGCAGGCCGCCAGGCTCGCCGCATCAGGCGCCTTCGCGCAGATGCCGCTATCCGGCGTCGGACTTTCTCCCTGGCGGCTCATGTTCGATTATGCGCGGGCCTATGCGGCGACCGTCACCGGCCCTGATCTCCAGCATTTGCCGGACCAAGAGGGCGATCACTGTATGCTCTGCCAGGAGCCGATGACAGCAGACGCTGCGGCGCGCGTGCGGGCGTTCAATGATTTTGTTATGGGCGCCGCAAACCAGGCGGCCCTCTCCGCCTCCGTTGCTCATGGCGAAGCACTGCGTAAGATCAAGGTCCTTGCCATCGCGACCCGCGATGTAGTCGAAGGCGCGCTCGGCGAATTCGGCGATTTGGCGTCCAAGCGCAAGGAGATGGTGTCCCTAATTGCGGCTTATTGCGAGGCCGCCGGTAAGAGGCGGGATGCAATCGTTGGCGTTACCGCACTGGCCGACTTCACCGCCCTTCCTCTGCTTGCCGACCCTATCATACTGAAAGGCCGGACCGAGGTGGATGCACTGGACGCGGAGGCACTGGCAGACGACCACGCGGCTGCCAATGATAGCAACCGCGCCACCGATCGGGCGCGGCGCGACGGGCTTAAGGATCGAAAGAAGCTTTTCGACGATCTTGCCGTGGTTCTGGCGCGTCTGGCGGATTTGGAAGAGCGCCGCAAGCTTGTCGCATGCTGCGACGTCGTCGAAACCGGTTCGGTGTCCCGGCAGATGACAGCGTTGCGACGTAGCCTCGTGATGGAGAATCTCGAGAAGCGCATTGTCGCTGAGATTGATGCACTGGCGCTCATGCACATTCCGTTCGCCGTCAATGACCGAAGCCAAGATGCACAAAGCTATTTCGAGGTGGGAATCAACGCGGCCAAGGCAATCCCAAACAGCAAGGTTCTAAGCGAAGGCGAACAGCGCGCGCTTGCGCTAGCTTGTTTTCTGGCCGAGGTCGGCGGAGACACTTCGCGCCAAGGCATAATTGTCGACGATCCTGTATCGTCTCTCGATCATGTGCGCATCAGGCGGGTCGCCGCCAGACTTGTGAAAGAAGCGAGTGCGGGACGACAGGTCATCATATTCACGCATAATCTCCTCTTCTTTAACGAGGTAATTGACGCCGCTGCGCAAGCTAATCCTTCGATCCCTCTTGTCCGAAATTATATAAATAAGTCAGATTCCGCCGGCTTTGGTTTGATCAGCGAGACTGATGAACCTTGGATTGCCCAATCTGTGGCGAAGCGCCTTGAGACCCTTAGAGTGCGGCTAAAGCATTTCGACGGCCAGACGGATTTTACAACCGACGTCTGGCGACGGTTGGCGAAGGATTTCTATACCGATCTTCGCGAAACCTGGGAAAGGCTTGTCGAGGAAATCTTACTAGGCAAGGTCGTAGAGCGATTTAATAGTGATGTCAGGACGCAGAGTCTTAAGGGTGTGGCGGTGGGAGATGAAGATCACAAGCAGGTTTATTGGGCCATGAAGCGTGTATCAGAGCGTTCCGGACATGATATGGCTCCCGGCAAGGCCATGCCGATTCCAACTCCGGCCGAGATGAAAGACGATCTGAAGGTGATTGACCAATATCGCGTAGAAGCTAACCAAAGAAAAAGAGAGACAGAAAAGCGACGCCTAGAATTAGAGCAGCCCCCTAAGGCGACGGTACTGTAAACAGGGCTCCGGTCGCGAAGAGGGCCCATTGTTGCGGCAACCATCAATAATTAAGACAGCAAAACACTTGATTGATGAGGAGTATTCGAGGTGAGGATAAATGAGTCTCGCCGACGCGACGGTCGCCCGATTTTGCTGGACGAGGACGGCATGGCTCAAGCTCTGCATCGAGTCGACATCGGTTCGACCGCAACGAGCGGATATAATGAAGATTGGCTGCAGGCTCTGCTGCACAGCCAACCCACGATCTTCCCCATCGAGCAGATTGAGACGGGATTCGGCGACCTGATCCCACTTTGTCGCGAACTGCCACTGATGTTCGGCGCGGGCCGCAGTGGATCCTTGGACAACGTCTTTATCAGCAGCAGCGGCGGTCTTGTTCTGATCGAAGCCAAGCTGTGGCGAAACCCACAGGCGCGTCGGGAAGTCGTAGCCCAGGCGATGGAATACGCAGGGGCGGTCTTCCGTATGGATTACGAGACGTTTGAGCAGACTGTATTAAAGGCGCCCCAATCCAACCTCAGCACTTACTCCTCTATCTACGAACTAGTACGCAAGTACGATCCATCGGTCGGCGAGCCCGAATTTATAGAGGCTTTATCTCGTAACCTTGCACGTGGTCGGGCCGTGATCGCCGTGGTGGGCGACGGCATTCGCGACGACATCGCTCCTTTGGCCGAACTCCTTCAAAGCCATGCGGGCCAGCGCTTCACTTTCGCGTTGGTAGAGCTAGGGGTGTTTGAGGCCCCGCAGAAAAGTGTAAGATTGATCGTCCCATCAGTGCTGGCCAAGACTGTGCTCATCGAGCGTGGGGTGGTGCGGCTCCAAAGTGATGCCATCCGTATTGAAGCCGAACGAACTCTTGATAGCCCCATAGCCGCTCAAGCCCGGCGGCGCGCCGTGAGTATAGGTGAAGACGAGTTCTACGAGCTGCTGGCCCAGCGAGATCCTGAAGCTCCGGAGTTGCTCCGCCGCTTCCTGGAGAAAGCGGACCGGATAGGCGTTTACGTGGATCGGCAGGCCGGTCTGAACCTAAAACACGAAGGCCCAGGTGAAAGGCCCCTGAATCTAGGCACCATTAGAAAGGATGGCTATCTCGATACTGGCCCAGCTTCGTGGTGGGGGCAACTCAAAGAAGCGAACACTTACAATGCAGTACTGGCGAGTGCAATTGGCGGCAAGATCGGCATCATGAAGCAAGGGGAGGAATGTGCTTTACGCACCGCAACCGACAAGACGCCCCGATTGACCGATCTATTGCCAACTCATGAAGACATTTGGCTGGCCGCCATGGAGCGCTACATCGCTGCGCTTGTGGCGCGAGAGGGCTCTGACGCCTAATAAATTCTCCGACCGCTATTCTTACGGCTGCCTTCAGCGAGCCCGTCTCGCATCAACTTGAAGGCTGTGAAAGACGAACATGTTGACGAACCGCTACGTATCTCAGTCGCCTCTATAAGTGCTCCATGATGTCTATGGCTCTCTGCCCTTCCCATTCCACTGGAAACCGCCGCAACAGCCTCTCGAGTTGGAGACTTGCAGGCTGCCTCCCAGCCAACACTGCTTCTATGATATCGGGCGCCAGCAGCGTTAGCCGCAGGACCCGGCCTACATAGGACTCATTGATTTTCTCAGCGACGGCAATCTCCGCAATGGTCGCGTAAGTACCCTTCTCCAGAAATTCCCGCCACCGAAACGCGCGCGCGATCGCCTTGACCATCGCGTTGTCGATCTGACGTGGACAGGCGCGGCTGTGATCGTCCGTTCCGTCGGGCGCGAGCACGAGTCTTCGGCCTCCCCGCTTCCTTATCGAAATCGGCACCCGCACCGTGATGGTGCGGCCGTCGCTCTTGATCTTCGGCTTTGCCATCACGCTGCCCTCCTGCTTTCGGCCTGACCGCGTCCAGCTCCGCGGTCAGGTTCGCCAGTCCTTCCGTCCTCAGTCGAATTTCGACGCCGTCCGGACTGACGTCGACTCGCTCGACGAGCAGCTGCACGACGCGCGCCTGCTCGGCCGGGAACAACTCGTTCCAGACCGGGTCGAGCCGCTGCAGGGCGGCGCGGACCTCGGACTTCGTCGAGGCCGGCGACGAGGCGCTTGCCCGCGCGCCACGTGCGCACAATCATTTCCGGGGAACGGAGCAAGCCGCGGACCTGATCGACCACCGCGCCTTCGATCTCGGCCGCCGGCACGCGCCGCACCGTGCATGCCGGCGCATCGTGCTTCAGCAGGTCGGTTGCGATGTAGTAGCGATAGAGCCGCCCGCCCTTCCGCGTGTGCGTCGGCGTCATGGCGCAGCCGGTCGGGCCGAAGATCAGGCCCTTCAACAAGGCTGGCGTCTGGGCCCGCGTCGCCGCCGCGCGTCGTCGCGGGCCGTGACTGAGGACGGCATAGACCTTGTCCCAGAGCTCCTTGCTGACGATCGCCTTGTGCTCGCCCGGATAAGAGACGCCCTTGTGAACCGCCTCGCCGATGTAGGTTCGGTTGCGGAAGAGCTGGTAGACGTAGCTCTTGTCGATCAAGCGCCCGCGTTTGCCGCACACGCCTTCATCTCGCAGTGCGCGGACCAGCTTGGTCACCGAGCCGGTCTTCGTGAATTTTTCGAAGATGCGCCGGACGGTCTCGGCCTCGGCTTCGTTCACGACCAGCTTGCGGTCCTTCACGTCGTAGCCAAGCGGCACGAAGCCGCCCATCCACATCCCCTTCTTGCGCGAGGCCGCGAACTTGTCGCGGATGCGCTCGCCGATCACCTCGCGCTCGAACTGCGCGAACGAGAGCAGGATGTTGAGCGTCAGCCGCCCCATCGAGGTCGTCGTGTTGAACGACTGCGTGACGCTGACGAAGGTGACGTTGTTGCGATCGAACACCTCGACCAGCTTGGAGAAATCCATCAGCGCGCGGCTGAGCCGGTCGATCTTGTAGACGACCACCACGTCGACGCGATGCTCCTCGATGTCGGCGAGCAGCCGCTTCAGCGCCGGGCGCTCCAGCGTCGCGCCCGAGATGCCGCCATCGTCATAGCGGTCGGGCACGAGCACCCAGCCTTCCGGCTTCTGGCTTGCGATGTAGGCTTCGCAGGCCTCGCGTTGCGCATCGAGCGAGTTGAACTCCTGCTCGAGGCCCTCTTCGCTGGACTTGCGGGTGTAGACCGCGCAGCGCAGCTTGCGAACGATCGGCTTCTTCATGGCGTGCCTCGCTGCTTGAGGCCGAAGAACAACCAGCCGTTCCATTGCGTGCCGGTGATGGCGCGCGCGGCGGCAGACAGGGATTTGAACGGACGTCCCTGATACTCAAAGCCATCTTCGCGCACCGTGACGCAGTGCTCGACGCCCTGCCATTCGCGGATCAGCCGCGTGCCGGGCATCGGGCGGTCCTGATGATGGCGGCGGCGATTTGCAGGATTTCCGCCATCGAGGTCTTCGGCCAGTTCTCGCAGCCGCGCCACCGTCGTCGGCTTCAGGCCGCCGTAGGCCAGTTCCTGAATCCGATACGCGAGCCGGTGTTCGAGGAAGCGCCGGTTGTAGGGCGGCGGTTCGGTCTCGAACAGATCGCGCCACTGCTGTTTGAGTTGCTGGTTCGGCATCGTCTTGAGTGCCGCGACCCGCGTGAGCACCGTGTCGGTCAATCCAAGCCTCCCTTGAGGACGTTGGCATGACCGCTCTGGTCAGCGGGACAGTCGAGCGAACTTTCTCCGAGGTCGGCAGATAAAGGCGTTGACTGTCGCGACATCAGCCGCATTAGGCCGGCGGCCAGGATTTCGGCGACCTCGTCGAGCCGCTCGTCGGAAGTCATCAGGTCAGGTTGGAGCGCATTTCCCGTCATGCCCTCTTGGTAGCGGCGTGCATCCCGCTGGATTCCCAAGAGGTTGCATCCGTCGCCGCCAACAGTGATTGCGCGACCACAAAATTCGGACTGGACTCCTGCCGTTTGCTTGTGAGAACAAATAGAGAACACAAGAACAGGGAGCCGTCGATGACTATCCGTATTGCGTACCGGCATTCTCGGTTAACCGCTCTGCCGCAGGGGCTTTCGCCGCCGGACATCTGGGCGGTCGCTCGCGACGTGCGCACCCAACTGGCGGACGAGCCCGCCCAGCGCCCTCTCGCGGTTCATGACCTCCTGGATCGCCTTGAGGAGGTTGAAATCAACGGCATACCGTTCGAGGTCGACTTTGATCTGGACCACGAGGTCCATCGCGCCGGCAAGTCGACGATGGGCGTGACCGAGTTCGATAAGGCGTCCCCCACCTGCATCATGGTGTCGATCAACGGTCCAAAATTGCGCGAGACCGAGACACTCCTGAAGTCGACCGTGGCGCACGAGATTGGCCACGTCATGTTCGAGGCGCCGAACTGGATCCTGACACAGCCTGACAAGCCGGTCCGGTCCGGATTCACCGGCGCGAACGCGTCCAGGGATCCGCGTGAAGTGCGCGCCAATGAGTTCATGGGCGCGCTTTTGGTGCAGAGCTCGCTCGTGCGGGTCGATCTCCAGCGGCTCGCCAAGAAGCATAGGTTCAGCGCCTCACCGCGGCCGTCGACCGTCATGTCGGGCGCGCCGGCCTACGACGCCGCACACCTCGACGATGATAGCGTTCAGGAAGTTATCTTCACCTTGGCCGAGCGGTACGACGTCTCGCCAAGTTTCATGCGCGTGCGGCTGGAGCGTTACGACCTCCTGCGCACGGGCCGATTCATCCCATAGAGGAGTTCCGTCATGGCTTTCGGAGCATGGATCAGACGTGAGCGGGAAGCGGCGAACATCTCGCTTAAGGAATTCGCGCGCTCCATCGACATTTCGCAAGCCTATTGGTCGCGTATTGAGCGTGGCCTCGAGCTTGCCCCCAAGGATACGCTGATCGTTGCGGCCTGCCAGAAGCTGGGCCTTGCGACCGATCAGGCTTTCATCGAGGCGCGGCGTCTTCCTCCCGACATGCAGGGGGACCTGGCGATCGCCGTTTCGGTCTATCGCGACTTCAAATCCCGAAGCGCTGCCTAGGCAGCGCTCACTCCTCATTCGTGTCCGTGATTGAGCCTGGCTCGCGCCGGGAACGGAGAACTGTGTCCGCAAGCTGGAGCTATGCCGTCGATGTCCGCCAATTCCAGCCTCGTCGACACTGAGGATACGCAACCGCTTCGACGCCGACATGTTGCGCGTCATGCGCGCTGCCGCCGCTTTTCAGGCGCGCAGTGTCGCACGCACGCTCAAGCTTTCGATCGGCCGACCAGGCGGATGCCGAGCACGAAATTCTGCTCGTCTTGTTGGAACGACGCCACTACTTCGACCCGGCACGAGGCCCATGGCCCGCTTTTGCTCGCCTTGTCGCGCGCCAGGCCGCCCAAGGGCTCGCAGACACATTGATGGCAGCACGCAGGCTGTGCCCGATTTCGATGGATGAATTGGCCGCGAGCGAAGAGAACCGCGACGATACCACTCCTGTCGCCGACGCACTCAGAGACCATACGGCGCCGACCGAGAATGACATGCTCGACGCGATCTCGATCGCGTCGTTCGTGCGCCGGCTGCCGCCGGAACTCAATGTGGTCGTGACGGCAGTGCTCGAGGCTGATGGGGAACTCGGCGAAGCCCAGAGAGCCACCGGTCTGTCCACCAGCGAATTCTATCGGCGCCTGCGGGAAGTCCGCTACCGGATGTTTTCTCTCGGCATGTTCGAGCGCCGCAGATTTGCACCGTCTGGGAAATCAACACCCGTGCCTCGCTACAACGCGAGTAGGAAGGCGGGCGACTGCGCGTGCGACCTCTTGGGAAACCAGGAGCGGCCCGCCGCTACAAGGCGAGTAGAGGAAGATGGCAGCCACGACCTCTTGGGAAACGAAGAGCCTCCGACCGCTACAAGGCGAGTAGAGGAAGCTCAGATGCCCGCGAGTGCCAGAGCGCTACCACCAGGATAACCGACTGATCGGATCGCTCTTCCGATCAGTCATCCACACAACAACACGTCCATCCCGGCCGGGACTGCGTTTCGGCTGAACGAGAAAGGTTTGCCTATGTTCCAGTCGTCCGAAGCGTTCGCGGCCGCAATTGAACGGAATTTCGTTCCCTTCGACGAGAATGACTTCGTCGACTGGATTGTCGACGCCAAGGCGAGCGATTGCATCGCTTACTACCGGGGCCATGTTGGGCGTGACCGGCATCCGAGCTTCGCGATCCTGAACCACACGGATTGCCGCAAGCTCTCTGCGGTGGCGTCGCGGGTCATGATCGCGGCGGACCAAGGCCTGGTGTTCCCGTTCCAGAAGCGTCTGGGCCCGCACGACTACGTCTACATCGCGGTGCGGGCGCTGGGCCGCCTTGCCAGTCCGTTTCAACAGATGCCGGCGCACGCGCTCGCGGCCTGACGGATCAGCCCATGAACGCGCCGGTCATCATGACGGAACACATCCGCGATCTCGGCATCGACGAGATCGCTCAGCTCTCCGCGCCAGAGCTTGCCTGCCTGCTTGATGATCTCGGCACGCAGAAGGCATCCCTGAAGCACATCGAAGAGAAGCTCGACGCCGCTCTCGACCGCCGCTACGCGGCTCGCGCCAAGCAGTGCCGAGCCGAGGCCGGCAAGGACACCGGCACGGTGCGGTTCGTCGACAACGACTTCACGGTGATTGCCGATCTGCCGAAGCGCGTGAAGTGGGACCAGGAAAAGCTTCGGCACGCGGTCGAGATCATCCGCACCAGCTGGGGCGACGACCCAACCGACTACGTGAAGGCAAAGCTCGATGTCTCGGAGGCTGCCTTCACGAACTGGCCGCGCCCGGTTCGCGAACTCTTCATCCCGGCGCGCACCGTAGAGACGGGGCGCCCCAATTACCGGATCGAAGCCAATCCAACGACGCTGACTACGGCGGGGTGGTCCGTGGCGTAAGCGCGGACAGGGTCATCCTTCGGCACCCGGTCAACGCCCCGCCGCCCTCATTGGAGCAACAGAATGCCTGTCCGCATTGTCACCGCCGACGAGCGTCTCTCGGCGGCGCAGAACAAGACCTCGATCGCGATCTTCGGGCCACCCGGTGTCGGGAAAACCTCTCTTCTCAAGACGCTGCCGTCCGAGCACACAGTGTGCCTCGATCTGGAAGCCGGCATGAAGTCGGTGCAGGACTGGCCCGGCGCCAGCATCCCGGTCCGCAGCTTCGTGGATTTCCGCGATCTTGCGGTGCTGATCGGTGGTCCCGATCCGGCGGCGGATCCAAACGCCTGGTACAGCGCGCAGCATCACCAGCATGCGCGCGGCGTCTATGCCGGCACCGGCCTCGAGGAGTTTCTGGCGTCGAAGTCCGTCGTCTTCGTCGACAGCATCACCGATCTGACCCGACAGGTGATGACCTACGCCAGGCAGCAGCCCGAGGCGTTCTCCGATCGGACCGGCAAGCCAGACATTCGTGGCGCCTACGGTTTGCTCGGGCGCGAGGTCATCCAGGCGCTGAAACACCTGCAGCATGCCGCCGGCAAGACGGTGATCTTCGTCGGCGTGCTGGAGAAGGTTACCGACGAGTTCAACGTCGTCGACCTGGCAGCCGCAAATGGAAGGGTTCGAAGGCCGGCCGCGAGCTTCCCGGCATCGTCGACCAAGTCATGTCGCTGCACCTTTTCTCGCGCGCCGCGGATGGCAGCTTCGCGCTCGACGAAAGAGCAACCGAACGGCGCCTCGTGTGCACGTCGGGCAATTCGTTTGGCCTGCCCGCCAAGGACCGCAGCGGTCGACTGGATATCACCGAGCCGCCTGATCTCGGCGCGCTCCTGCACAAGATCAACGCGATCGCCGCCTCGCGTGCGGCCGCAGCCTGAATCACACCTCAACGGAGAACCCACGCATGTACGATCTCAACGATGCTCAACCGCAAATGCCGCCGATCGGCGAGCTCATGCCGGATGGCACCTTCGCCAAGGTGAAGATGACGATCCGCCCGGGTGGACTGAATGGCTCGACCGCTATGGACGCGGGCCTCTTGAAGGCCTCGCAGCAGAGCGACGCCAAGATGCTCGATTGCGAGTTCACCGTGGTGGATGGCCCATATGCACGACGCAAGTTCTGGCAGAACTTTACCGTCGCCGGCGGCAAGGTCGACGACAAGGGCCAGTCGAAAGGTTGGAACATCTCGAAGAGCGCGTTCCGCGCCATGGTGGACAGTGCGCTGGGCCTGGACCCCAAGGACGAGAGCCCCGCGGCGAAACAGAAGCGCGTCATTCAAGGCTTGAAGCAACTCGACGGCATCGTCTTCGTCGGTCGCATCATGGTCGAGCCCGCTTCCAGCGCACAGTACAAGCCCCAGAATAAGCTCGCGAACGTGGTGCTGCCGAAGGATCCGCAATACGCGGCCGTCATGCGCGGCGAGACGGTGCAGCCGGACCCCGTGAACGCTCCGCCCCGAAAGAGTGCTGAGGCGCCGAGCGCTCAATCTCCTGCGTGGGCCACCCAGCCGAATGCGCCTTCCGCTCCGCCTGCGTCGGGTGGTGTGCCTTGGGCCGGCGCAGAATGGTCCAAAGCCACAGGGTAACGCCGCCGACGGTCCTGCCTGGCTGAACGGATAAGCGCGACTGTGACGGACGATGAATGGCAGGCGCACGTCGCGCATGAGGCCGCGAAGGCGATCGGCGAATGGCTCGAGGCAAGAGGAAAGCTTCATCAGCCGATCCGCTCTTTGACCATGCGCGAACTCGAAGCACTGGCGCAAAACGCCATCAGCCAGTTCATCGTCCTGACGTCGCAACGCATTGCGCAGCACCGCTCCGACCCCGGGTCGCAGAAGCTCTCTCTGCTTCTCGGAGTGTGAGGGTCTGCGCGGTCTGCAGCCGCGAGGCGCGCGGGTTCTATTACACCCATCAACTTCGATCGAACCACTTTCCGACCTTCGCGCTGTGCTCGCGCCGTTGCCAGCATGCGGGAGCGGCTATCGCCAAGAGGAACCACGGCATGATCGACAAGACCGACATGGAGACGCGCGCCATCAAGGATGCGCGCCAGCCACTTCGCCGAGGTGCTGACCGAGCTCGACTTGATGGCAGCCTTCCGTGACCGCACCGCCGAAGAGATCGATCGCATCATCGAGGCCTGCGTCGATGGATTTGCAGAGTCGATGAAGCGCCAGGCGCTCAACGACGACATTCCGTTTTGAGGCGACAAGATGCTCGATCTCAATCACGGCTCCGGCTGCCAGTACGAAGGACCGAGTCGCCCACCGGGCGTCGGTGCCGCCGTCAATGAAGCCATCAATGCGTCGCTGATCGCCCGCAATCGCGCGCAAGCGCCACGCCACTACGTCAGTTCATCGGGGCTTGGTCGCGAATGCCTGCGCCAGATCCAGTACGATTACCTCGCGGTCCCGAAGGACGACGGTCGTGAGTTCGAGCCGAAGACGCTGCGGATCTTCGAGGCCGGTCATCGTTGCGAGGACATCGTCGCGTCATGGCTGCGCGCGGCAGGCTTCGACCTGCGCACGCACCGGCGTGATGGCCGGCAATTCGGCTTCTCGCGCGCTCGACGGGCGCTTTCGAGGCCACATCGACGGCTGCGTCGTCGCCGGCCCTGCTCCGATGGCGTTCCCGGCGCTGTGGGAGACCAAGGCGCTCGGTGCGGCGCCCTGGAAAGACGTCGTCAAAAAGGGAGTGGTGCTGGCTCGCCCCATCTACGCCGCCCAGATCGCGCTCTATCAGGCTTATCTCGAGCTTCCCAATCCGGCCCTCTTCACCGCCCTGAACCGGGACACATTCGAACTCCACTGCGAACTGGTCACCTTCGACGCGGCACTGGCGCAAAGTGCGAGCGATCGTGCGGTCGCGGTCGTGACGGCAAGCGACGCGCAGGAGTTGCTGCCGCGCGCCGTGGTCGACCGAAGCTCGGCAGTCTGCCGCGGTGGCTGGACGCACGGCGAATGGCATGGCGCCTGCGCCTGGCAAGACCGCT
This sequence comes from uncultured Alphaproteobacteria bacterium, assembly GCA_963800695.1. Taxonomy (GTDB): domain Bacteria; phylum Pseudomonadota; class Alphaproteobacteria; order Rhizobiales; family Xanthobacteraceae; genus PALSA-894. The sequence continues at coordinate 576,540 of CAWDCA010000002.1, forward strand.
GCTGGGGTGCCGCATGACCGACATCACACCGTCGGACACGCAGTCGCGCGCGATCGCGTCGATCAAGGAGTGGTTCAACAACCGGACCGGCGAACAGCAGGTGTTCCGACTGTTCGGCTATGCCGGCACCGGCAAGTCCACCGTCCTGAAATTCGCTCTCGAGGAGTTGGGTCTCGAGCCGCACAAGAGCAGCCGTGACGGCGGCGAGTGCGCGCCCGGCGTCGTCACCGCGACGTTCACCGGCAAAGCCGCCCTCGTGCTGCGCCGCAAAGGCACACCGGCACGCACCATTCACAGCCTGATCTACAGCGTGATTGCGGCAACGGACGAGGAGGTCGAGGCCGCGGCAAAGAAGATCGATGAGGCGCAACAACAGGTCCTCAACCTTGCGGGTTTCGATCGCACCGCTGCCGAGGCCGCGATCGAGGCCATGCGGCAGGCGCTCTCGCAGATGAAGAAGCCGCGCTTCGCGCTCAATCCGCAGAGCGATGCCGCACACGCCAAGCTGATCGTGCTCGATGAAGTCTCCATGGTCGGCGAAGACATGGCGCGCGACCTCATGAGCTTCGGGAAGCCCATCCTGGTGCTGGGCGATCCCGGGCAACTCCCGCCGATCAAGGGCGAAGGCGCGTTCACCAAGGACGCCCCTGACATCATGCTGACCGAGATCCATCGACAGGCAGCGGAAAGCGCGATCATCCGCCTCGCCACGATGGCGCGACAGGGAGAGCCGATCGGCTTTGGCCAGTACGACACGTTCGTCTGGAAGATGCGCAAGATGGACGTGACGCCCGAGCAGTGCTTGCGCGGCGGCCAGGTGATCTGTGGGCTCAACGCCACGCGGCTCCAGCTCAACAACGCGATGCGGCGTGCAGCCGGATTTGCCGACGGCTGGCTGCCGACGGGACCGAGCGAAAAGATCATCTGCCTCAAGAACCAGAACGACCTCGGCCTCATCAACGGCATGTTCCTGACGCTTGAGGACATCGTCGATGAGGGCAGCCTTTTCTTCTCCGCGGTGGTCAGTGACGAGGAGGGCAATCCGGTCGGCAAACTCGGCAGCAACGCCAAGCGCGAGCGGCTGCGAATCTACAAGGGTCATTTTGAGGACCATGTGGCGTTCGATCGCGCACGCCACGACCGCGACTGGAAGAACAAGCGGATGCTGACCGAGGCGACGTTCGGATGGGCAATCACCGGCCACAAATCGCAGGGGTCGCAATGGGAAAACGTGGTCGTTTGGGATGACGGTCTCGGGCGTAGCGAAGCCGACCGCCGGCGATGGCTCTACACCGTGATCACCCGAGCAGAGAGGGGGCTCGTGATCCTGTCATGATTGACCTCAACGAGGTCTGGCAGCCACCTCCCCGCTACGACCTCGATGCCATCCGAAATCGTCTCTGTGCGACGGCAGCCGATTGGCTGCCGGCGTTCTTTCCGCATGCCCGCATGTCGGCGGATCGAAAGACGCTGCGCTGTGCCGACCTATCCGGACGTGCGCCACGCGGCGAAGGCTCCTGCGTCATCCACCTGCAAGGTCCGCGCGCCGGTTGGGGCTTCGATCACGCCACCGGCGAGTCGGCGGGCCCCATCGATCTGATCCATCATTCCACCGGCGTGTCGGGCGTCGCAATGTTCGAAGAGGCCGCAAAGCAGGCCCGGCTTGATCGTCCAGCCCCCGCAGCGCCATCCGGCATCCCCCGCGTTGACCACAGTCACGAGATCGCGCGCATCATCGCCGGCTGCGTACCGATCGTCGGGACCGTAGCTCAACGTTATCTCGGTGAACGGGGATTGGAGGATCCAGGCTGCGCGGATTTGCTGTTCAACGATGATCTGAGCGACTTCGACACCAAGCGCGGCTGGTGTGGAATGGTCGCGATCGTCCGCAATGGCGCCGGGGAGCCGACTGGCGGAATTCATCGCACGTACCTGCTGGACGATGGCTCGGCCAAGGCGCCGCCCGGCAAAAAGATGCTCGGCCATGTCGCCGGCGGCTCGGTCCGGCTCTCGCCAATCGGTGACGACGGGCATCTCGGCATTGCGGAGGGCATCGAAACCGCCCTGTCCGCCGCGGCGATTTTCAACGTGCCCACGTGGGCTGCGCTCTCCGCCGACGGCGTCCGTCGATGGGAATGGCCTGCCTCGATCAAACGGGTCACGATCTTCGCGGACGCGGGCAACGCCGGCCAGCAGGCCGCGGCCGACCTTGCGGAGCGTCTCAAGAGCAGCGGGATCGCAACGACGATCGTCTCGCCGCTGCACGGTGACGATTTCAACGACGATCTCCGGCATGGCGTGTCGGCGAAGAACTACGCGGGAGCGCCGCCTATCCCGGCCGCCGTCACGCTGACGAGCGCCGCCGATTTTGAAGCCGCCGCGGCGAGACTGAGCAGACCGCCAGACCTGCAGGCACTCGGGACGATCCTCGGCCAACTCGTTCAGGCGCGATTGGAGCCACTTCCTGAACGGCAGGTCCTCGCCGCGATCAAGGTGGCCACCGGCATCCCGGTCGCCATCCTGGACAAGCAGATCGGCGAACTAAGACGTCGGCTCAACGCGACCGGCAACATCCATGACCGGCCAAGCCGGCCGCGCTGGTCGGCCCAGTTGCGGCTCGATCTCGCTGGCACTCCCGAGCGCAACGAAGCCAACGTCATCACGGCACTCGTCGAATGATGAGGCCTTCGCCGGCGCGCTCGTGTTCGACGAATTCCGCCAGGAGATTCTGGTGATGCGGCCATTGCCTTGGGAGGCGGCGACAGCCAGCGTGTCCCGCGTCTGGAGCGATGCCGACGATGTGCGCTGCGCGGAATGGCTTCAGCGCCGCGAGATCAACGTCGCGCCTGTCATCGTCAGCCGCAGCGTCAGTGCTGTCGCGCGCGATATCGCGCATCCATCCGGTGCGCGACTATCTCAATTCTCTGCGTTGGGACGGCACGCCTCGACTTGATGCCTGGACGATGACCCACCTTGGTGCCGCCGACACACCGCTCAATCGCGCGTTCGGATCGCGTTGGATGATCTCGGCCGTAGCCCGCATCATGCGGCCCGGCATCAAAGCCGACCACATGCTGATCCTCGAGGGTCCGCAAGGCGCAAAGAAGTCGAGCGCCCTGAAAACTCTAGCCGGAGAGGAATGGTTCACCGACGAACTGGCCGAGATCGGCTCAAAGGACGCCGCACAACAAATGCGCGGGACCTGGATTATCGAGATCGCAGAGCTGGATGCGATCAGCCGTGCCGAGGTGTCCCGCATCAAGGCGTTTTTGACACGTACCACCGACCGGTATCGACCACCCTACGAGCGCTACATCATCACGGTCCCGCGCCAGTGCGTGTTCGCCGGCAGCGTCAATCCTGAGACCTATCTACGCGATGAAACCGGCAATCGCCGTTTCTGGCCAATTCGTTGCGGCGCGATTGATCTGGATGCGCTGCAGTCCGACCGCGACCAGCTTTGGGCGGAAGCGATTGCTCGGTTTCGAGAGGGAGCGATCTGGTGGCTCGACGAGCCGCAACTCATTGAGCTTGCGAAGGGCGAGCAAGGTCGGCGCTATCAGGCCGACGCTTGGGACGCCAAGATTGACCGCTGGCTCGTCTTCGAGAAACGTCGCACGAATCGTGGGTATGGCAACTTCGATGATTGGATCGACGAGGAAGTTGAGCGGACGAGCCCTGTCACCGATGTCTCGGTTGGCGAAGTCCTCGAAGCGGCGCTGGGTTTGGAGCCGTCGCGCTGGACACGCGCAGATCAGATGCGCGTCACCGCCTATCTAAAGACGAACGGTTGGGAGCGGTATCAGGCCCGTGTCGGCGCGGGCCGACACTCGTCACGCGAATGGCGGTACCAGCGATCAGCGCCGACCGACATTCAGTAGTACGTCGGCCTCGGTGGCCGAAGTCTCGTCTGCCGCGCATAGTCTATTCATCGGATGTTTAACATCGGATGATTGCGCCCGCAACCAGATCGGTGTATCGTTTGAACCTGCCAGCTGGCCAGAAGAGCCGGCGGTTCGGGAGCGAACAGATCTTGCGTACCAAGCGCGCCAAATCCGCTGAAAGGCGTTCGAAGCCGGGCCGCATTCACGCGGTGCTGACGACACTCGGCCGCGAGATCGCTCAAGGGATCATCCCGGCCGGCGCGGTACTGCCACCCGAATACGAACTCGAAATCCGCCTCGGCGTCGGCCGCGGCGTGGTTCGTGAGGCGATCAAAACGCTGTCGGGAAAAGGGCTAGTCAGCGTCCGGCCGCGCCACGGCACCCGTGTGTTGCCGCGGCGCGATTGGAGCCTGCTCGATCGCGACGTGTTGAACTGGCTGGTCGGCCAGGACAAACCCGACCGCGAGTTGCTGCTGGCCATCCAGGAAGTCCGCTCGATCATTGAGCCAGCCGCTGCCGCGCTCGCTGCGACCCGCGCCACCAAGAAGGACCGGCAGCGGATCAATGCAGCCCTGGGAGCGATGGAAACCTCGGACAATCAGGCCACCGCAACTGCCGCGGACAAGGCGTTTCACCTCGCTATTCTGGACGCCACGCACAATCCGGTGTTGCAGGGCTTTCGCGGCGCGATCGACACGATTCTGAGCGCGGTGTTTTTGGTCGCCGTCGACAGCGTCGATGGCTGGTTCGATGACAACCTTCCCAACCATGCCGCCACCGCTCGCGCCATCGAAGAAGGGGACGCCAAAAAAGCCCGCAACGCCATGGAGCAGGTCCTTGGCTACACCCAGTCAAAATTGTCCAGTCTAAATGCCGGCGCCGGTCACCGGGATGGTCGGCTAAGCGGCCCCCGCGATCTGAGGCAAACGTGATGCGGCACTGGCTCTCTTCGGCGCTTTGGTTCTGCGCTCCCTTTGCAGTCCTGCTCGTCCTCTGGGCGGTTCTGGTCCCTTACTTCGACGTCAACCCTCGGTTGTTTCCTCAGCTCACCTCTGTGGTCCAGGCTGGGATCGAGGGAATTCAGGATGGCACCCTTATTCAGCACATCGGTGCGAGCCTGCTGCGCGTCGCGGTCGGGACGGTGCTGGCGCTTTTGTTCGCCATTCCCCTGGGTGTCGCCATGGGCGTCAGTCCAGTTGTCTCCAGCTTCCTGACACCCCTGTTCAGGTTTTTCTCGGTGCTGGCCGGCATCGCGTGGATTCCCATTGCGACGCTGTGGTTCGGCTACGGCTTCGGCGCCATCACCTTCGTGATCTTCAATGCCGTGTTCTTCATCGTGACGTACAACACGCTGCTCGGCGTCTCGACTATTCCCCTGCACGTGCGCAATGCGGCCGCATCGCTCGGTGCGGGGCGATGGGCGATGTTGACCGAGGTGCTGCTGCCGGGCGCGCTTCCTAACATCGTCACGGGCATACGCACCGGGTTGGGCTTTGCCTGGCGCGGGCTGATCGCAGCCGAGATGATCGCCACCAACGTCGGCCTCGGTTACATGCTGTTTGTGGCGCGCGACTTCTACAAGACCGAAGTGATCGTGCTCGGCATGGTCGTGATCGGCGTGCTGTGGCTGCTGCTCGACCGGCTGCTGTTGGCACCGATCGAGCGCACCACCATCGAGCGCTGGGGCATGGTGCAGCGCGCATGAGACCAGTTCTTCTCAAGATCTGGAGCCACTGCGTGCGCCTGACGGCGCGCTGGCCGTCGATCGGTTCCATCGCGCCGTTCATTCCCGTGATCGCGGCCTGGTGGATCGTCACCGAGCTGCAGATATTTCCGCGCGTGTTCCTGCCGGGACCGATGGAGGTCGTGCGCATCGTTCGGCTCGCTGGTTTATACGGGCATCCTGCCGGAGTACCTGCAGGACAGCATGGTGCGCCTCGCCGTCGGTGCGTTCTGGGGCATCGCGCTCGGCATTCCGCTCGGTATACTCGTGGGCCTCAGCCCGCGGGCGCACACCGCGCTGTGGCCGCTGCTGCTGTTCTTCCAGGCCATCGGCGACATCGCCTGGCTGCCGATCCTGGTGATCTGGTTCGGCTACGGCCTCATCACCATGACGGTCGTCATCGTTTACACGGTGATCTTCCCCGTCGTCCTGAACACGGTGCTGGGCGTGCGCTCGATCCCCATCACCATGCATCGCGCCGCCCTGAGCCTCGGTGCCTCGCGCACCCGCATGCTTTGGGAAGTGGTATTGCCGGGCGCGCTCCCCAACATCGTGACCGGCCTGCGCAATGGGCTTGGCTACGGCTGGCGCGCGCTGATCGCAACCGAGATCATCGTCGGCACCAGCGGCATCGGCTTTCTCATGTTCGATGCGCGCCGCGCCGGCTCGGTCGTCGAGATCCTGCTCGGCATGATCATCCTCGGTATTCTCTGGTACATCGTCGACAGCTGGATCCTGGCGCCGATCGAGCGGGCCACCGGACAGCGCTGGGGGCTGGTGACGCGGTGAAAAATCTGATCATCCGCAATCTGTCGAAGACGTACTTCGACCTCTATGCCGGCACCAACGTCACCGCCGTGCACGATGTATCGCTGGACGTGCAGCAGGGCGAGTTCGTCTCCATCGTGGGACCATCGGGCTGCGGCAAGACCACCATCCTCAACATGATCGCGGGCTTCATTCCGCACACGGGCGGCGAGATTCTGCTCGACGGCCGGCCGGTGAATGGTCCGGGGCCGACCGTGGCGTGGTGTTCCAATCATTCGCGCTGTTCCCATGGAGGACCGTGCTGGAAAACGTCGCCTTCGGCCCAAAGATGCGCGGCGTCGGCAAGGCCGAGCGCGAGAAGATCGCGCATGAATATCTGGCGCTTGCCAAGCTGACCGAGGCGGCAGGGCGCTATCCGAACGAGCTGTCGGGTGGCATGCAGCAGCGTGTCGGCGTGGTCCGCGCACTGGCGAACGAGCCAGACGTGCTGCTGATGGACGAGCCGTTCGCGAGCGTCGATGCGCAGACGCGCATGACGCTGCAGGAGGAACTTACCCGCATCTGGCAGGAGAAGCGCCCTACCGTCATTTTCATCACGCATGATGTTGGTGAAGCCGTGTTTCTCGCGAACCGGGTGGTGGCGCTATCCAAGGGACGCGTGCTGGAAGAGATTGCCGTGGACTTGCCCCGGCCGCGATCGTGGGACGCGCTGAACGATGATGCGCGGTTCAAGGAACTGACGGGACGCGTTCTTCAACTCGTGCGGTCGGCCTGAACCATGCTGGACGACGCCCTCAGATCGCGAAAGACGCATATCCTGCTGGCGGTGGCGGGCTGCTACCTTGCCTGGGAGCTTTGGTTGACTATCGCCGCGCCGCACAAGATCGCGGACTTTGCCAGCGGCCCGGAAAAGGTCAACGTACTGATCACCCTGCCGTTCCCGCCGGAGCGTTTCCACGTTCAGCTGTTCCAGACCTACGGCAGGGTATCTGGGACACAAGAAAACGCCGTTGAAGTTCGGGGAGTGAAACGAGCGGACCTGACGACCGTCGCCCGCCCTTACTGGGTTACGCGCGTCGAGCCGCTTCAACCAGGAGGATGACTAAAATGCGACGAGTTGCGATGCTGCTTTGCGCCTTGCTGCTGCTGCCGTCACTGGCGCTCGCGCAGGCCAAGGATCCCATAAAACTCAAGGTCGGCATGGTTGCCGCCGTCGACATGCTGGCGCTGCCGATTGCGGTCGAGCGCGGCTTCTTCGAGAAATACGGGCTCGACGTGACCATCGCGCGCCCCTACGCCACCGGCGTCGATGCGCTCAATGCTTTGCAGGCGGGCGAGACCGACATGGTGCAGGCCGGCGTGCCGTCCATCGGCGCCATCCTGCGCGGCATGGATCTGGTGTTCTTCGGCAACTTCAGCGGCAACGCCACCAAGCTCGGCTCGGATGCAACACTCGCCCTGATCGCCAACAAGGACTCAGGGATCGTCAAGGGTGACCTCAAGAGCCTCAAGGGCAAGAAGATCGCGACTTCGTTCGGAACGATCAACCATCTCTACATTCTCGGCCTGCTCGAGAAGGCTGGTCTCGCGCCAACCGACGTGACGCTCGTCAACACACCGCCGCCTGAGATGAACGTCGCACTGCTCGCCAAGGGCGTGGACGCCTATGCGTGCTGGGACCCGGTGCCGGTGATCGGCATGAAGGATGTGCCGGGCGCGATCGAGGTGATCCGCGGCGGCGATGTCATCTCCTACCTCGGCTTCAACGTCACGCTGCGGCCGTGGATGGAGAAGAACGGCGAGACGATCGAGAAATTCCTCGCGGCCGTGTCGGAGGCCGACCAGTGGATGCGCAAGAATCCCAAGCAGGCAGCCGCCATCGGCACGCGCTGGATTCCGGGCTTGAAGCTCGACGTGGCGGAGACCGCGATGCAGTACAACATCCAGCAGGTGGACCGCCGCATCTCCGCTCATAACTATCGTGCGCTGTGGAAGGCGCAGGACACGCTGCAACGGCTGGGCGTGATCAAGTCGGTGTTCGATGTGAACAAGCACATCGAGCCCAAGTTCATCCTCAGCGTGATGGCCAAGACACCCGGAGCTATTCTCCGACCTGCCGGCCATTCCCTGCCGACGTTTTGATTAAGCCGGGCTTCGTGTTCAAGCCCTGAACCCGAGTTGCCGAGCATGCAGAGCCCACGCGCGGCAACTAAGCTCCTCTAGGATCGATGGACTGATTTACAAGAAAACGACTAGATCCGTGTCACCAACCTCGCGAAGGAGGTTGGTGACACGGAAAGCGCTTTGGAAACAACGGTGTCACCAACCTGACCTGTGTCACCAACCCTCTGCAACGTTATACGTGAGAAAATAATGGTCAGGCCGGATTTAATATTTTCTCTGAATATTGCTTGGAGAGGTTGGTGACGCGAAACGCTGGTGACAAACGACCTAAGTGGCTCGGTGGAAACGAGAAAGTATGTCACCAACCTGATTACGAGTCATGTGACGCGCCTGCGATGATGTTCCGGGCGATCACGATATGATCGTATGTCGATTTTTCTTGCCATCGTTGGGTCAGCAAATTTAAGACGGAGGTGACCGAAGCCGAAGGCCCACGCTTGTGAGCCTTCTCAGTGACAATCCTTTCCGAAACTGTAGCGAGCCCGCCAGCACGATCGATTGATCGCGCCCTGCCCGCAATCCTAGCTCTCGATCTCGGCACGAACACCGGCTGGGCTACCCGATTGTCAGGCGGTGTCATTGAAAGCGGGACAGTCGCGTTCCGCCCGAGCCGTTACGATGGTGGCGGGATGCGCTACCTGCGCTTCCGAGCCTGGCTCGATGACTTGGTGACGAATGCGCCCGGTCTGTCCGCCATCTATTTCGAAGAGGTCCGACGCCACGTCGGCACCGACGCGGCCCACATCTACGGCGGCCTACTCGCAACGCTGACGGCGTGGTGCGAGCAATCCCACATCGCGTATCAAGGCGTACCAGTCGGAACGATCAAGAGGTTCATCGCCGGCAAAGGCAATGCCGACAAGCAAGCCGTGATGAATGCGGTTCGCGCTCGCGGCCATCATCCTGCCGACGACAACGAAGCTGACGCGATCGCAATTCTCCTGTGGTCGATTGAGACGCTCGGGGGCGTGCGATGACGCGCCACAAACTTCCCGCTCGCAGGCCAGCGATCACAACAGAGCTGATTCACGACTTCCGATCCTATTCGGTCACGATCGGCTTCGACGTCTCCCGAGACAAGGTCGGCGAGGTTTTCACCCACGGTGCCAAGGCTGGTTCTTCAATGGACCAAATCCTCGATGACGCCTGTGTCGCGCTTTCACTGCTGCTTCAGCACGGTGTTGAGCCCGCGGCACTCGCTGCCAGCATGGGCCGCCTTGGCGACGGCAAGCTGCCGGCGTCAATCATCGGCGCCTTGACTGACCTCCTTGCACGGGAGGCGCGGCAATGAACTTCGTTCCGCGAGGATTTGGGGGCGAGCGTCGGTCACCCGAACAGGTCAAGCGTGAGGGTTGGCACGATCAGAACATCCTGGTCGTCAGCGCAGACGATAACAGGCTGACGTGGCCCGAGCGCGAGTTGGTCCGTCAGCTCGGCGAAAAGC
>CAWDCA010000003.1:0-87440 GCA_963800695.1 uncultured Alphaproteobacteria bacterium
GCGATCTCGTATCTGGTCACGTGCATCGCGGCGGAGCAGCGCGCGAATCGCAATCTGCTTTCAGGTCGCAATCTATATTGCGATGTTTCCGCAGCTCATCGCCGGGCCGATCATCCGCTATCACACGATTGCGCGCCGCCTCGAGCGCGCGGCGCATGAGGCTCGGGCACGTCTCGGCGGGCATGCGCATTGTCGTCATCGGCCTTGCGCAGAAGGTGCTGATCGCCGACGAGGTCGCGCGCCTCGCCGAAGCAGTGTTCGACAAGACGCGCCGATGCCCAGTCTCGCCGAAGCCTGGCTCGGCTTTCGCGCCTACACGATCCAGATCTATTTCGATTTCGCCGGCTACTCCAACATGGCGATCGGGCTTGGCCTTGCGCTCGGCTTTTCATTCCCGCCAATTTCGATCTGCCCTACACGCGCGCGCTCGATCACCGAGTTCTGGCGCCGCTGGCACATCAGCCTGTCGCAATGGCTGCGCGACTATCTCTACATCCCGCTCGGCGGCAACCGCGGCACCGCGGCCGAAACCTAGCGCAATCTCATCTCGTCTTTTTGTTGTGCGGGCTGTGGCATGGCGCGAACTGGACCTTCGTGATCTGGGGCGCGCATCACGGCGCTTTCCTGATCCTCGAGCGCGCCGGGCTCGGCGGCCTGCTCGCGCGCGCCCGATGTCGGTCGCCCGGCTCTATGCGCTCGCCGCGGTGATGACCGGCTGGGTCTGGTTTCGCGCGCGCGATGCGGAGCACGCGATCTCGTTTTTCGGCAGTCTTGCCGGCGTACACGGCGTCTCCGGCCTCAGCATCACGACACACGTCGCGCTGCATCCGGCGACGTTTGCGGCGCTGGTCATGGGCGCCGTGCTGGCCACGGTCGAATTCGATATGTGGCGCGCGATCCGCCGCTTCGCGGCGCGTGTTGCGCAGCCGGTCTACGCGCTCGGCGATACGGTCGCGATCACACTGTTCTTCGCGCTCTCGGTGCTGAGCGTCGCGGCCGGTTCCTACAGCCCGTTCCTTTATTTCCGGTTCTGATCATGGGCCTGCTCGCATCGTACCGCCGATATCTCGGGCTCCTGCTGGCTCGCATTGCTTGCGGTTCCGATCGGCGGTGCAATGGTGCAGCCTGCCGCGATCTCCTCCGACGAGGAGGCGCGTATGCTCAGCGCCGCGCCGACCTGGCCGCAGACGGCGCGCGACTGGCTCGCGCTGCCGCGCCAGCTCGACCGTTTCCTCGCCGACCATTTCGGCCTGCGCACCGAACTGGTGCGCGCGCATGCACGATTGCGCTACGCAGTGGATCTGCCGAGCGACCTGCGCGTCATCATCGGCCGCGACAATTGGCTGTTCCTCAACGGCGACGGGACGATCGAGCAGGCGACCGGCAAGCTGCTGCGCGAAGCCGAGATCGCGAAATTCGCCGACCGCGCCGCCGCGCTGCGCGCGCAGCTCGCCGCGAAAGGGCGCGCGCCTGCTGGTCGCGATCCCGCCGAACGGCCCGACGATCAATCGCGCACGCCTGCCTGCCTGGGCGGCCGAGGCGCCGCCGTCACCGAATACGACCTGATGATGCGCGCGCTCGCAAGCCGCGGCGTCGCGGCGGTGGACCTGCGGCCGCCGCTGCCGCGCGAACGCGACCATCCGGTCTATCGCGCACAGACACGCACTGGAACAAGCTCGGCGCGCTCGTCGGCTACAACGCGGTGGTCGAGCGCGCTGGGCAAGCCCGACTGGGTGATCGACCCGGCGCGCGTGCTGCGCGGTTTTGTGCCGATGCAGGGTGGCGACCTCGCGCGGCTGCTCGCGATTTCGGAGCGATGTGATGGATGAGGACGCCGACATCGACCTGACGCCCTACTGGCGCCCGCCCGTTTGAGGTCGGCGCGATCGCGACGCAGTTCGAAAGCGGCGGCGATCTGATCGAGACCGGCCGCGGGGGGTCGAATGTGGTCGTGGTCGGCGATTCGTTCACACGCGGTTACTGGCAGGACTATTTCGCCTTGCGCGCCGGCCGCTATGTCTGGATGCACCACGAGCAATGCGGTTTCATGCAGAGCGTTGTGGAGTTCTACGCCCCGGACATTGTCATCCTGGCGCCGACCGAGCGGCAGATGTTCTGCACTGGCCGATAGCCACCGCTGCGCCTCGACCTCTCCCCGCAAGCGGGGAGAGGTGAAGAAAGAAAACTACCGCGCCGCGGCGGCTGCCTTCGCGATCGACTCCGCGGTCTGCCCGAACAGGATCGCGCGCTCTTCCGCGGTGCGGATGCCGCCCGCGTTCGGATTGATCTCCTTCGCCTTGGCATAGGCGCGCTCGACCGCGGGCCGCGCCTTGATCGCGTCGAGCCAGCGCTTGATGTGCGGGAAGTCGTCGATCTTCTGGTGCTGGCGCTCGTGCGGCACGATCCACGGATAGCTCGCCATGTCGGCGATCGAATAGTCGCCCGCCATGTATGGATGATCGGCAAGCCGGCGGTCGAGCACGCCGTAGAGCCGGTTCACCTCGTTGCGATAGCGGTCCATCGCGTAGGGGATCTTCTCGGGCGCGTAATTGCTGAAGTGATTGTTCTGCCCCGACATCGGCCCGAGATTGCCCATCTGCCAGAACAGCCACTCGATCGTCGTCGGTGCGCCCGCGCAGATCCTGGCCGGAATGAATTGCCGTCTTGTCGGCGAGATAGAGCAGCATCGCGCCCGACTCGAACACCGCGATCGGCGCGCCGCCGCCCGGCGGATCGTGATCGACCATCGCGGGGATGCGGTTGTTCGGCGAGATCGCCAGAAAGTCCTTGGCGAATTGCTCCCCTTTTCCGATGTTCACGGGAAATATCTTGTACGGCAGTCCCGGTCTCTTCGAGAAAAATCGTGATCTTGTGGCCGTTCGGCGTGGTCCAGTAATGCAGGTCGATCATGGATGGCGTCCTTGGAATGACCGTAGTTGGTGCGCACCTATATAGAACCTTGCACGGGGGACGCCATGCACCTGACGATGATTTTACCGGCCTGCATGACACCGCTACGGCGCGCGCATGCGGTGGGACTGATGTCTCATGTCTGTGCGGAGCGCTGCCGGCAGCCGCGCAATACGGCACCCCTGAGGAATTCCGCCGCACCGCACCGACCATCGCGGACCGCGATCCGGGCGTCGCGCCGGCGCCGGGCGAGGACATGGACCCGGCCTTGCGCCGCCAGCCGGTGTTCTATCGCACCGAGGAGAAGCCCGGCACGATCATCATCGATACGTCGGATCGCTTCCTCTACCTGATCCAGCCGAACAACGTCGCACTGCGCTACGGCATCGGTGTCGGCCGCGATGGCTTCCAGTGGCAGGGGCTGCTCAAGGTTACGCGCAAGCAGGAATGGCCCGACTGGACCCCGCCGCCCGAGATGATCCAGCGCCAGCCTTATCTGCCGCGCTTCATGGCGGGCGGCCCCGGCAATCCGATGGGCGCGCGCGCCCTGTACCTCGGCAACACCGTCTACCGCATCCACGGCACCAACGCGCCGGAGACGATCGGGCATGCGGTGTCGTCCGGCTGCTTCCGGCTGGTCAACGACGAGATCGAGGATCTGTTCACGCGCGTGCCCGTCGGCACCAAGGTGATCGTGCAGCAATGAGTTCGCCGGCCCAGCCCCGCCGCCTCTCCTGCGCGCGCTGCGGCGCTGCATTCGAATGCGGCGTCGGCACCGGCCATTGCTGGTGCGCCGAGGAAGGATTTCCGTCTGCCGATGCCGGCAGCGGATTTGACGAGGATTGTTTGTGCCAGGCGTGTTTGCGCAAGGCGGCCGCTACGCCGCCGCGGCCTCGCGCCGGAAGCGCGCGATGAGTTCGGCGACGTCGCAGGCCGGAACGCGGCCGGCTCGCCAGATAGCCCTGCATCTCGGTGCAGCCGGCGCGGCGCACGATGTCGAGCTGCTCCTCGGTCTCGACGCCTTCGGCCGTCGTCTCGATGCCGAGGCTCGTGCCGAGGCTTGCGATCGCCTTGATGATCACCGCGCTGTCGCGGTTGCGGTCGATGTCCTTGATGAACGAGCGGTCGATCTTGATCTTGTCGAACGGGAACGAGCGCAGATAGCTGAGCGACGAATAGCCGGTGCCGAAATCGTCCATCGCGATGCGCACGCCGAGCGCGCGCAACTGATGCAGCATGGTGACGATCGTCTCGTCGTCCTGCAGCAGCACCGCTTCGGTGATCTCCAGCTCGAGCCGGTGCGGCGAAAGCCGCGCGGCGGCGAGCGCCTGCGTCACCGTCGTGACCAGCCCGCGATTGCGGAACTGCACCGGCGAGAGGTTGACCGCGACCTTGATCGGATTCGGGCCAGCGCGCCGCTTCCCTGCAGGCTTCGCGCAGCACCCATTCGCCGAGCGGAACGATCAGCCCCATTTCCTCGGCCAGCGGGATGAACTCGGACGGCGGCACCGGCCCGCGCTCCGCATGGGTCCAGCGCAGCAGCGCCTCCATGACGGTCAGCTCGTTGCTGGCGAGATTGATCTGCGGCTGATAGGCGAGCGAGAACTCGCCGGCGGTCAGCGCGCGGCGCAGATCGACTTCGAGCGCGCGGCGCGCGCTGGATGCGCGCATCCATGTCCGGCTCGAAGAAGCGGAAGGTGCCCCGCCCTTCGGCCTTGGCGCGATAGAGCGCGAGGTCGGCGCACTTCATCAGATGATCGGCCGCGGTGCCGTCGTTCGGCGCCAGCGCGATGCCGATGCTGACGCCGGAATTGATCTCCTGCCCGTCGATCTCGATCGGCTCGGAGATGATCTCGACCAACCGACCGCGCCAGCGCGCCCGCGGCTTCGGCGCCCGAGCGGCATTGCAGCACCGCGAACTCGTCGCCGCCGAGCCGCGCGATGGTGTCGTCCTCGCGCGACCGCGCCGCGCACGCGCTCCGCGATGATGCCGAGCAGCTTGTCGCCGATCGGATGGCCGAGCGTGTCGTTGACGCCCTTGAAATTGTCGAGGTCGAGATAGAACACCGCCATCGCCTCGTCCGTCGCTTCCGACGCGCGCGAGGCCCTCGGCCATCTTCTCGACGCAGCAGCACGCGGTTCGGCAATTGCGTCAGCGCGTCGTGGCGCGCCATGTGGGCGATGCTTTCCTCGGCGCGATGCCGCTCGGTGATGTCCTCGTAGATCGCGACCCAGCCGCCCTGCTGCATCGGCTCATGGGTGATCTTGATGATGCGCCCGTCGGCCAGATGGCGGTGCGCGATCAGGTCTCCCGCCTTCAGCGATGCCACGTAGTTGTTATAGAACTCGTCGCGCGTGATGTTGCGGTGGCGGTAGTTGCCGACGCGCGAAGCTGTGCTCGATCATCGTCGCGCACGACATGCCCGGCCGCACGATCTCGGCGGACAGGTTGAACATCTCGGCATAGCGCTTGTTGCTCACGATCAGCCGCATGTTCGGCGTCGAACATGCACAAGCCCGTGCGCCATGTTGTTGAGCGCCGCATGTCGAAGCGGCGATGCTGCTCCTTCAGTTCCTCGGCCGCGCGCTCGCGCTCGGTGATGTCCTCGTAGGTGCCGACCCAGCCGCCGTTCTCCATCGGCTCGTGCCGCACCGCCAGCAGCCGCCCGCTGGTCGAGCCGCCGGTGCACCACCGGCTCGCGGTCGACCGTGACCCGCTTGATGAAATCGGCGAAGAACTTCTCGGCGCTCTTGGCGCTGTGCATGCCGCGATCGATGCTCTGGCGCATCAGGTCGATCAGCGGCGTTCCGGGCTGCGCGTCGTCCGGCCCGAGGCCATAGAGTTCGAGATAGCGCCGGTTGCGCACGACCACGCGCCATTCCGTGTCGAACACGCACAGGCCGTGCGCCATGTTCTCCAGCGCGGCGTCGAACAGGATGTTCTGCTCGCGCAGCGCCTTCTCGGAGCCAACCCGCTCGGTGACGTCCTCGTGCGCCGAGACCCAGCCGCCGTCCGGCGTCGCACGCGATGTCGGCCTCGATCACGCGCCCGTCCTTCAGATTCAGCTGCATGGTCGAAATCGACCTGCCGGTGACCGCGCGTCTTGCGCTTCTCGTAGAACTCGTCGGCCGTCATCTCCGGCGCGTCGACCGACTTCGATCCAGAGCGCGAGCAGGTCGCGCGACGTGACATCCCGGTTTGACGACCGCGGGATCGAGGCCGTACATCTTCGATGTATTGCGCGTTGCACACGATCAGGCGCTCGTCCGGGCCGAACATGCACAGCCCGTGCGACATGTGGTTGACCGCCTGGTCGAAGCGCTCGTACTGCAGGCGCAATTCGTGCTCCATGCGATGGCGCTCGGTCACGTCCTCGCACAGCGTCACCCAGCCGCCGTCCGCCATCGGGTGATAGTGCAGGACGTAATTGCGCCCGTTGCGCAGGTTCAGCGCTTGCTGGAACGGCTTGCCCGGCTTTCATGCTGTCCAGCCGCCGCTGCCAGACCTCTCGCGGCGGGCGCACGCGGAAATAGCCGCGCTGCGCCGCGTGCTCGATCACGTCGCGCATCGACACGCCGACCCGGATCACGTCCTCGGACAGGCCGTACATTTCGACGAAGCGCGCGTTGAACAGCACGATGCGGTGATCGGCGTCGACCGCGCACAGGCCGTGCGACATCTGATTGATCGCCTGGTCGAAGCGCTCGAACTTGATGCGCAGCTCGTATTGCTCGCGCTGGCGCTCGGTGACGTCTTCGACCAGCGTGACCCAGCCGCCGCCCGGCAGCGGGCGATAGTCCATCGCGAACGTGCGCCCGCGCGACATCTGGCGCATCAGCCGGAACGGCTCGCCGCGCGCCATCAGTGTCAAGGCGGCGCCGCTTGATGTCCTCGAGTTGCGCGACGGGAAAGTTGCCGCGCGCCGCCGAATGCGCGATCAGCTCGGCGATCGGCATGCCGATGCCGCGCCACATCCGGCAGCCAGATCGAACATGTCGAGATAGCGCCTGTTGAACAGGACGAGCCGCTGCTCGGCATCGACCATGCACAGGCCATGCGACATGCGTCGCCAGCGCCGCTTCATGCAGCGCAAGCAATTCCTTGAGCTGATTCGGTCTCGCGCAGTGGCCTGAACGGCGTCTTGACGCGTTCATGGCAACGGTTCGCCTCACCCGATCCCCCGGTCGCGGTAGGCGAGACTACGTAAAAAGGATCGAATCGGCGGTTAATCGTATTGGTTTAAATTGTATGAGAGCGCAGTTTTTCGCTGGGTTCCATGCCGCTGGGATGGCCGCCGATCTGACCCTCAAGCGCCTCCGGCCGCAGGATTGATCTCGATCTCGACGAACGCGATCGGGTGATCCGAGCCGTTCATCACGTCATGCTCGATGCCGGCCGGGCGCCGATAGGACTGCCCGGCCTTGAGCTGCACCTCGCTGACACCGCGCCGTCCGTTCGCCTCGATCTTCATGACGGCGTCGGTGAGCATGATGACGAAATAGGGCCAGCCGTGGGTGTGCCATCCGGTCGCGGCGCCGGGCGCGAAATCCCAGCGCGTGATCCGCGCGGTCGCGTCGTCCTGCTGCACGGTCGGGACGGCGGGCTGATCGCATATGAAAGGCATCGGATGCTCCGGTTCTCGCGCTGCGACTACGGCGCCTTGGCTTCCGCGCCCGATAAACCAGCACGCAATAGATGATCAGCATGATCGGGCTGAGAACGACGGACAGCACCGTGATCACAAGCAGGATGAAATAGGCGGCGTCGTTCTGCGTCTGCTGCATGTTGCCGCCCATGATCTCGAACACCGACTTCTCGAGATTGAGCGCGGCAAGGGCGGTCACGATGATGGTGAGCGGCAGCAGGCTCGCAACCAGCACGCCGGTTGCCGTCAGCCCGGCGCC
Organism: uncultured Alphaproteobacteria bacterium; assembly: GCA_963800695.1. Lineage (GTDB taxonomy): Bacteria > Pseudomonadota > Alphaproteobacteria > Rhizobiales > Xanthobacteraceae > PALSA-894. The sequence goes on from CAWDCA010000003.1 coordinate 7,816, forward strand.
GCGCTTGAGGAACACGATCAGCAGCGCAACGCGCCACGATGCGACGATGGCGAGGAAAATCACGTTCGCGGTCTGCGCACCCTCAAGCGACATGAACTTCTCGACCGGGATTGCGTAGAGCAGTGCCGGAAGCGAGGTCAGCGTGACGAAAATCAGGACGCCGATAAAGCTCCAGTTGCGCGGCCGCAGCGGCGCAACGACCAGCCAGAGGAAGGCGGAGAGCACGAACACATAGGCGACCGAGCCGAGCCCCGCATATTGCCACCAGTTGGCGTTCGGATGATCCCAATAGCGGCCCGATCCCGGCGAGCCAGGTGACGAGAAGGCCCCACGCCAGATAGGCCGCCCAGTGATCCTTGAGAGCGGGCTTGAACGGACGGAACAGCAGCAGATCGCGCTGGTCCTGCAGGATCTTGCGGAGCGGGAAGCGCATTCACGTTCGCCGTGCGGCTACAGAATTCCGTACTTCGCGAACACGTCGCCGAGCTTCTCGCCCGCGCGCAGGTCGTCGAGCGTGCGCTTCTCGCCCTTGATCTTGTCGAACGCGAGCGTCAGCACCTTCTCCTCGATCGCGCGCGGGATCACCACCACGCCGTCGGCATCGCCGAAGATGAGATCGCCGCGCGCGACCTTCACGCCCGCGCAGCGCACCGGCACGTCGAGCGCCATCACGCGCCCGCGCCCCTTGCTGTCGAGCGGCGCGATGCCGCCGTGAAACACCGGAAAGCCCATCGCGCGGATCGCCTTGATGTCGCGCGTGCAGCCGTCCATCAGCGCGCCGGCCGCGCCGCGCACCTGCGCGGCGGTGGTGAGCAGCTCGCCCCACGGCGCGATGCGCGCCGGGTTGGAGCAGGCGAACACCGGGATTTCGTCCCGCGCGAGACTGTCGATCAGCGCGATTTCCAGCTCATACGGATTGGTGCCGGCCTCATGGTGATCGACCTCCATGAATTGCGCGGTGCGCGCGCGCCCGACCATCACGCTCGCCTCGTCGAGCGGCCGGATGCGCGACGGGAGCGCCTGATCCATCACGCCCGCCGCATCGAGGCAGTCGGAGAGGACGGAGGCGAAGAGGTGCGTGCGGATGTCGGCGAGGGCGTGGGGCATGAGAGGTCCCGGACTGGCAATTCGGCGAACAGCTTGCGATAAGTCGGCACGCGTCGTCAAAGCGCGTGGAGGCCAATATGAAACAGCGGACCTTCGAAGCGCCATAATGCAGGCGCCGACCTTCACATGGCACGGCGTCCTCGACGGCGCCCACAAGGGAATCCTGATCGCGCCGACGCTGATCGCGTTCGGCCTCGGGGTCGGCCTGCTTGCGGCCTCGAAGGGCCTGTCGGTATCCGAAATCGCGCTGATGAGCGCATGGGTCTATGCCGGCGGCGCGCAGATGGCGACGCTGCAGGTGTGGGCCGAGCCGCTCCCCGTGTTCGCGCTGGTGCTCACCGTGCTGGCGATGAACGCGCGCTACATCCTGCTCAGCGCATCGCTGCGGCCGTATTTCGGCACGCTGCCGTTCTGGCAGATCTATCCGGGCCTCGCGATCTTCGGCGACGGCAACTGGATGCTCCAGGTGCGCGAAGTCACCGAGGGGCGGCGGCCGGATGCGGGCTTCCTGCTCGGCAGCGGCCTCGTGATGATCCTGCCGTGGACCGGCTCGACGGTGGTGGGGCATCTGTTCGGGCAGATCCTCGGCGACCCGCGCCGGTTCGGCATCGACTTCCTGCTCGCGGCGTTCTTCGCCGTCATGGCGGTCGGCTTCCTGCGCAAGGCGCGCAGCATCGCGCCGCTGGTCGTCGCGGTCGCCGTCGCGGTGCTCGTTCAGAAGCTGGTGCCGGGGCCGTGGTATCTGTTCGCCGGCGCGCTCGCCGGCAGTCTTGCGGGAGCCGTGCGTGTCGATAAGGCCTGAGGTCTTCCAGGCGATCGCGCTGCTGGGGCTGGCGTCGCTCGCCTGCCGCCTCAGCGGCTTCTTGCTGATGCGCTACGTGTCGATCACGCCGCGCGTCGATGCCTGGCTGCGCGCCATCCCGATCGCGCTGGTCGGCGCGATCCTCGGGCCGGTCGCGGTGAATGGCGGCCCGCCCGAGTGGCTCGGACTGATCGCCGCGATGGGCCTGATGTACGTCACGGCGAACGACTTCGTGTCGACGCTGGGCGCCTGCGCGGTGGTGGCGCTGACGCGCGCGGCGCTCGCTTAGGTCATTTCTCCAGCAACACACCACCGATGCGGTGCGAGCGACATTTGGCGGATCGGGCGAACTCACCCCAGCTTGATGTTCGCTTCCTTCACGACGCGGCTCCACTTCTCCATTTCGGCCGCCACGAAGGCGCGGAAATCTTCCGGCGTATTCGGCCGGTAATTGACGTTGAGCTTGTCGAGCCGGTCGGTCACCGCGGGTTCCTTCAGCATCGCGTTCAGTCCGGCATTGAGTTTCTGAATGATCGCCGGCGGCGTGCCGGTCGGCACGAACACGCCGTTCCATTCGTACGCCTCGAAGCCCGGGATGGTGTCGGACACCGGCGGCAGATCGGGCAGCGTGCCGAGCCGGCCCCGGCCGGTATGCGCGATCGCCTTCACGGCCCCCGCTTGCACCTGGCCGATCGAGGCCGAGCCGTTGGAGAAGAAGAACTTCACCTGCCCGCCGATCACGTCGTTGAGCGCCGGCCCGCCGCCGCGATACGGAATGTGATTGATCTTCGTGCCGGTCATGTGCCGGAACATCTCCAGCGAGAGATGCTGCACGGTGCCGTTGCCGGACGACGCGAAGTCGAGCCCGTCGGAAGCCTTGGCGAGCGCGATCACGTCGGCGACGGTCTTCGCCGGCACGTCCTTGTTGACCACCAGGATGTTCGGCACCAGCGAGGCGAGGAACACCGGCTGGAAATCCTTGATGTAGTCGAAGGAAAGCTTCGGATAGAGGAACGGGTTCACCGAGAACGCGGTGGCGTCATACAGAATGGTGTAGCCGTCCGGCTCGGCCTTGGCGGCCGCGGCCTCTGCGATGGTGCCGCCCGCCCCGCCGCGATTGTCGATGACGAACTGCTGGCCCCACACTTCGGAGAGCTTGGTGAAGAAGATGCGCCCGACCGTGTCGGCGCCCCCGGCCGGCGGATACGGGATGATCACCCGCACCGGGCGCGTGGGCCAGGCGGCTTGGGCGCTAGCCGCGCGGGCGAGGAATGGCGCGGCGAGCGTGGCGGCGACGCCCTTCAGCAGGCGGCGGCGTGTGGATTTGACGTCGGACAACGTATTTCTCCCTCATAGGCGGCTCCTTGAGAACACAAGAAGCCTCGGCCGCTCGCCGCAGGATCATAGCCGAACTGGCGGGCAAGCTCGAAGCGGAAAGTGCTGCCGTAACGCTCTCAGGGAGTATTTTCGATCGTCCTCCAACTAGCGGCCGCCGCCAATACCCTGGACAAAGGATGCGGCGCGGCCTGAGATCGCGGTCGCGAGCGCGCGTTCCGACAATCCGCAGAAGATGCCGATCAGGAGCGCGATCGATCCTGCTTTTTGCAACGCTTCGGCGCTCGTCTTAAGGGTGCCGATCTCCATGTTGAAGGTACCGGTCCAGAACAACAGACAAGCGGTCCAGGTGAGTGCAACGACAAATAGGATACGAAGGGGAGGATCGAGCGTGCTGTCGTCTGCCAGCAGGAGTTCGTCGAACGGGATGATGACCTGCCGCGCCGAAAACGACACCCAGGCCCCGACCGCCGCGCCCACGCCGGCGAGCAGGAAGGGTGCATGCATCACGCCCCATGGCCAGCCGCTGTGGCGCACCCACACATAGACGACCATGAAAGCGATGGCGAATAGGGCCGATGCGGCGCCGAGCTTGTAAACGTAACGCTCCTTGAGCCGCATGGTCTCCTCGACGGCGAACTCCGTCTTGATGTCGTCCAGCGCGATCTTGGCAATCTGCGTATGCGACTGTTGCAGACCCACGATCGCAACGCCGCGAAGCTTGTCCACATATTCGTGCAGGATCCGGTTGGCGCGATCGACGGCGCGGGCATCAACCGGTTTGGCTTTGCCAAACAAGGTACGCGGCGGCTCCTTCATGCGGTCGCACAGAAGGCGTATCGTCGTCGTGGTCTTGCTGATCCTTACAAAAAGCTCCTCCTTTTCCGGCGAGGGCATGTTTTCCGGAGCTGGCAGGCCGCCAAGCAGGTTGATGCTCAAATCGACAAGTAGATCGTCAGTCTTGGCTTCCGAGGCCTTCAAACCGGAGACATTGAACAGCGTGCGTTTCAGGCGGTCGCGGATACTGCGGTAGCGGCCGGTCAGAATCAGGGCCAGGTCGGCGCCTTCCGAGGCGCTGATCTTGTTGGCGCAGAACGCTTGTGCCCGCTCCTTGAGCATGCCCGCAAAACGCGTGCGGAGCTTCACGCGCTCCTCCGCGACCGACTCGGACAACCCGTCAGCAGGAGCGGACTTGGCGTCGGCCGCCATCTCTTGGAGCAAGGCGCGGAGCTTTTCACTGTAGCGCGTCTCCGCCTCGGTGAACTGATAGCCTTCGGCAGAAACCAGTTCAAAGTCGCCTTCGAAATCCGGCGGTGTCTTGTCTCGTAGACCGTGCTTCGGCACGGCCTTGGTGTATCGCGCCACCTCCTCATCGATCGCCTTTGCGGCCTCGTTGGAACTCAGGCTTTCATCGATAAATTTTTGCGCGATGGTACGGAGCGTCGCGCCAGTCGTCTTGCGCTCCTTCTTCCGCCCGGCAAGCAAGGCCTCCGGATAGTTTCCGGCAACGTCCTTTTTCTCGTGATTGGCGAGGGTTTCGGTCGCGGTGCCCAGTGCGATGTAAGCTGGGTCCTTGACGAGATCGGCGGCCTCATCCGCCTTTGGCTCTAACTTGAGATCGCCTTCGAAACGCGGCGCAGTGTCCACGATCGTATAGTTACGCATGACCAACCCCACGAACTGAAAAGTCTAACTTGCACACTAACTTCCACAGCCAAGCCCCTGCGGCTCAATTGCAGATTGAAGAGCAGAAGTCATCAGTCCGCAACCCCCGTGCGCCAACAGCGTAAACAGCGGGGTCGCCTTGGCTTACTGCTTCGGCAATCCGGTCAGCGCGATGATGCCGTCCCAGCGCTTCAATTCCTGCTTCACGAAATCCCCGAACTCCGCCGCCGGCATGGTGCCGATCTCGGCGCCGAGCGCCTCGTAAAAGCGCTTTCCTTCCGGCGAGTTGATCGCGTCGCGGATCGCCTTGTTCAGGATCGCGACGATGTCGCCCGGCACTCCGGCGGGCGCGTGCACGCCGTTCCACGAGAACAGCACGAAATCGGGATGGCCGAGCTCGATCATGGTCGGCGCGTCGGGAAAGATTTCCATTCGCGTCAACCCGGTCACCGCCAGCGTGCGCAGCTTGCCTGCCTTGACGTGCTCCTGTGTCGTCGACACGTCCATCACGACGAAATCGATCTGCCCGCCGAGCAGGTCGGTCGTCACCTGCGGCGTGCCGCGATAGGAGACCGCGGTGGTCTTGATTCCCGCATACGCGTTGAGCATCGCGCCGCCCGCGAGGCTGCCGGTGTTGCCGTAGCCGAAGTTGAGCTTGGCGGGATTGGCCTTCGCGAACGCGACGAAATCCCGGAATGCCGGATACGGCGTTTCCGCGCGCACCACCATCGCATGCGGCGCGCGCGACAGCAGCGCGAGCGGCGTGAAGTCGCCGATCGGGTCATAGCCGAGATTGTTGTAGAGGTAGGCGTTGGCCGAGTGCGTCGAGTTGGTGCTGAACATGATGGTGTAGCCGTCCGGCGCCGCCTTGGCGGTCGCGCGCGACGCGATCGTACCGGTCGCGCCGACCATGTTCTCGACGATCAGGCCGTGGCCGAACACCTTGGTGAAGTGCGCGCTGACCAGCCGCGCCATGCCGTCCGTGGCGCTGCCGGCCGGGAATGGCACGATCGCGCGGATCGGCTTGGAGGGAAACGGCTGCGCGTGCGCCGCCGATGCCGCCAGCGCGAATGCCATCAGCCAGCCGATCCTGCGCATGACCACCCCCGGTTTGTTGCGCCGTCAGCGTAGGCCGGCAGCGACGCGCCGCGCAACGCGCGCAAAACGCGAGGGCGGCTGCCCTTCCCTCGCCACCTTCCCCGGCCCATATTCGGCCCATGGCGAAATCCCCCGACTCGCGGAAAGGCAAGGACCCGGCGCGTCCGACGCGCGCGAAGGCGGCGCGCGAGCCGCGGGCGCCGATCGCGCCCGCGCTGGAGAAGCTGCTCAATCCCGGCATCGCGAAGGGAACCGCGGGGGTCGGCTCGGGCACGGGCCTGAAGCCGCCGCCGGACAATTCGTTCGACCGGCGCGCGGATTTTTCCGCCGCGCATACGGCAAGGAAGTCGACGCGTGAGGGAGCACAGGTCTCTCCGCCCCCCTCCCCCTTGCGGGGGAGGGTCGGCACCGGGTGTCCGGCGTGGGGTCGCCGCACGATCCCCCCACCCGGTCGCTGCGCGTCCGACCCTCCCCGCAAGGGGGAGGGTAGGAACCGAGCCTGCGGCACCCGGCTTCTCCGAAGCCCCCCAGTCCCCCTACACCTCCGACGCCGAGCTGATCGAAGCCTCGCCCGAGCTCGCGCGTGCGCTCGGGCTCGACGGCGATGCGGTGTCGTTTCCCGAGCCGCAGTTCGAGCGGCCGAAGCGCGAGCGGCGCTGGGTCGAGCGCGGCGATATCTCCTCGATGGGCGTCGCCGCGACGGCGGAATCGCTGGATAGCTCTGCTGCGCGAGGGCCGCGCCGAGTTCCGCAACGAGACGACCGTATGGACGCCGCATCGCCCGGAGCGCCCGGAGAAATCCGAGGGCGGGCAGCGTCTCGTCATCAAGTCGGACTTCGAGCCCAAGGGCGATCAGCCCGAGGCCATCAGGGAGCTGGTCGAAGGCGTGCGGCGCCACGACCGCAATCAGGTGCTGCTCGGCGTCACGGGCTCGGGAAAAACGTTCACCATGGCGAAGGTGATCGAGGCGACGCAGCGCCCCGCGCTGATCCTTGCACCGAACAAGACGCTCGCCGCGCAGCTCTATGGCGAATTCCGCAGCTTCTTTCCCGACAACGCGGTCGAATATTTCGTCTCGTATTACGACTACTACCAGCCGGAGGCCTACGTCCCGCGCACCGACACCTATATCGAGAAGGAATCCTCGATCAACGAGCAGATCGACCGCATGCGCCATTCGGCGACGCGCGCGCTGCTCGAACGCGACGACGTGGTGATCGTCGCCTCGGTGTCGTGCATCTACGGTATCGGCTCGGTCGAGACCTATTCGGCGATGACGTTCGCGCTCAAGCGCGGCGAGCGCATCGACCAGCGGGCGCTCATCGCCGATCTGGTCGCGCTGCAATACAAGCGCACGCAAGCCGACTTCTATCGCGGGAGCTTCCGCGTGCGCGGCGACACTTTGGACATTTTCCCCGCGCACTATGAGGATCGCGCCTGGCGCGTGAACCTGTTCGGCGACGAGGTGGAATCGATCGAGGAGTTCGACCCGCTCACCGGGCAGAAGACCGACGAGCTGCAGTTCGTCAAGATCTACGCCAACTCGCACTACGTGACGCCGCGCCCGACGCTCATTCAGGCGATCAGCGGCATCAAGCAGGAACTGAAGTGGCGGCTCGACCAGCTCAACGCCGCCGGCCGCCTGCTGGAGGCGCAGCGGCTGGAGCAGCGCACCACCTTCGATCTGGAGATGATGGAGGCGACGGGGAGTTGCGCGGGCATCGAAAATTATTCGCGCTACCTCACCGGCCGCAAGCCGGGCGAGCCGCCGCCGACGCTGTTCGAATACGTGCCGGACAATGCGCTGGTGTTCTGCGACGAGAGCCACGTCACGGTTCCGCAGCTCGGCGCAATGTACAAGGGCGACTTCCGCCGCAAGGCGACGCTGGCCGAATACGGCTTCCGCCTGCCCTCCTGCATGGACAACCGGCCGCTGCGCTTCGAGGAATGGGACGCGATGCGCCCGCAGACCGTCGCCGTCTCGGCGACGCCGAGCGAGTGGGAGATCACGCAGGCGGGCGGCGTGTTCGCCGAGCAGGTGATCCGCCCGACCGGCCTCATCGATCCGCCGGTCGACATCCGCCCGGCGCGCACGCAGGTTGACGACCTCGTCGGCGAACTGCGCGCGACCGCGCAGGCCGGCTATCGCGCGCTGGTCACCGTGCTGACCAAGCGCATGGCCGAGGACCTGACCGAATACCTGCACGAGCAGGGCATCCGCGTGCGCTACATGCATTCCGACATCGACACCATCGAGCGCATCGAGATCATCCGCGACCTGCGGCTCGGCGCGTTCGACGCGCTGGTCGGCATCAACCTGCTGCGCGAGGGCCTCGACATTCCCGAATGCGCGCTGGTGGCGATCCTCGATGCCGACAAGGAAGGCTTCTTGCGCAGCGAGACTTCGCTGATCCAGACCATCGGGCGCGCGGCGCGCAACGTCGACGGCCGCGTGATCCTTTACGCCGACAGCGTGACCGGCTCGATGGAGCGCGCGATCGCCGAGACCAACCGCCGCCGCGAGAAGCAGACCGAGTACAACATCGCGAACGGCATCACGCCGGAGAGCATCAAGCGCTCGATCCACGACATCATGAGCTCGGTATACGAGCGCGACCATGTGCTGATCGGCGTCGACGGCGGGCTTTCCGGCCTCGAGGAAGCCGCCACCATCGGGCACAATTTCGAGGCGGTGCTGGCCGACCTCGAAGGCCGCATGCGCGCGGCCGCCGCCGATCTCGACTTCGAGGAGGCCGCGCGGCTGCGCGACGAGATCAAGCGGCTGCGCACGATGGAGCTGGCGGTGGTGGACGACCCGACCGCCAAGCGCCCTGCCCTGCCGGCGCCCGCGCGCGGCAAGAGTTCGCGCGCGCACAAGCCCGCGCTCGACGAGATGGGGATCGCGACCTGGCACGAGGTGCTGCCGCACCGCGACGGCGCGAAAGGCCCGCGCAAGCCGACGCTCGACGAAATGGGCCCTGGTGTGGAGTCGATCCCGGCGCGCAAGCCGGGCTCGACGCTCGGCCGGCCCGGCATGCGCGGCGGGTTCAAGCGAGCAAGGGGCGGTGACGACCGACTGCTGCGGGTCGTCAGGTAGGCGCCGTATGACTTGCGCTGATTGAATGAGTAATTGTATGCTTATCATCGGTTGCACGCGGGAGTAGATGACGCATGAAGTTGTTGATATTACGAGTGCGTGACGGTGCATCCGGATCTGATTGATTTTTTCTGATGGAGAACGCATCGCCGAGCGTCGACGTTTCACGCAGGACGGGCGGCTCGTTGGATGTGTGGTACAATTCGCAAGGATTTGTCGCAGCCGGTCGACTTCTAATAGCGCCGACGAGGGATGAGCTCGGTGGAAGTCGGGCATGTGCTGCACGACATGAATATGAGCATATCGCAGATTCGCCGCGGCCACTGAAGTGCATCCGCGACCGAGAGCCGATCAGGCATCTCGCCCGCTCGAGAGTTTCGTCGTCGGTCAGCTCTAATAGACGAATTGCTGCGCGTCTTCTGCCGTTGACCGATTGGTGGAGCCGAGCGATGGCATTGGTTAGCTGAATAAGAAGTCTGGCTCAGAACCACAACGAAGGAACGGCGCTGACCAACGGAACCGGAGCTGCTGCGGGCGAGCTAACCTTCGGCGCAAGAAATCAGTAGAGTATGCCCGCGCGCCGAAACGAAAGACGCGCCGGACGGCAGACGACAGCAATCGAATCGAACGGCGGAGTGCAGAGAGGCGGCGCCGATCGCGGCCTTGATCGGGCCTGATTATTCTGGCGCAGGCCAACGATCCGGACGATTCTCGCCGATGGTGCCAGTAGAAACGACTATGGAGATAGAGACAAAGAAGAGCGCAGACGAAGACTTCTTGCAGGAGCTGGAGACTGGATTTTCGGACTAGCTGACCGAATCGTCAGACACGGCATCGAGGAGCGATGTCGCGGGACATTCCGGTCCTCGATCGTCGATCCAAACGTCAAACTGACAGAAACGTCTCATCAGGCCGCTCACGCTAACGGATGTGGACCGGCCAAGCCCCCGCCGCTGATCCAGCCGGGTTTTTCTGCGATCGCGAGGTTTCGGCTGTCGGTGTCAACGAAGGCGTCTGCACGATCAAGGCGGACGCCGCGAACGATTTGTTCGACATCTCATGCCGCAACATGACGTGGGCGATCATCGATCCGGGTATCGATGCGAAGCATCCGGCATTCAAGAACCACGAACGTCCGAGCGCGGCGGTGCGAGCGCGGGTCAAGGCGATGCTGGATTTCACGCACGATCGAGCGGATACGCAGTTCGATCGTCATCGGCCAGAAGCGGGAAGCGACGAGAAGCGTGAGGAGGCGATCACGCAAGTGATCAACAGTTGCGCCACTGAACGAGCTATCTGGACTACTTTCCGGCCGAGGCTGTTCGAGGAAAGGTAGCGCAGGATCAACCTGACGCCTGATCGCCGGACAGATGAAGCGAGCTGCCTGCAGCCGGATTGGAGCCTTGATCGAGCCGCTTGATCCAGCGCGGGTCGCCGGCGAAGGACGAGCGCAAGAGGAGCCGGAGCGAACCTTCAGATCGCATCACGGCACCCACGTCGCCGGCATCCTCGGCGCCGATTGGCGCGGAGACGACGCACAGGAAGCGAGCGAGAAGGAGGAAATCGTCCTGCAGCGGCGTCTGTCCCGACATCGATCTGTACGACCTGCGCGTGATCAAGTCCATCACCAACGTCAAGAGCACCGAGTTCGCGGTGCTTGGCGCGCTCGAATACGTCCAGTTCGTCAACCGGCGCACGCCGGGAATGCGGCAGATCATCCACGGCGTCAACATCAGCATGTCGATCCCGCACGAGGTGCGTACCTACGCCTGCGGCGCGACGCCGGTGTGCGTCGGCTGCGACAATCTCGTCGGCGCTGGTGTCGTCGTCGTGGTGGCGGCGCGGGCAACCGCGGCTGGAACGAGCAGGAGATCGGCTTCGGCAACTTCGCGTTCTGCTTCGATCACCGATCCGGGCAATGCCGAAGAGGTGATCACGGTCGGCGCGACGCACCGCGACAAGCCGCACACCTACGGCGTCAGCTTACTTCTCCAGCCGCGGGCCGACCGGCGACGGCCGCTCAAGCCCGACCTGGTGGCGCCGGGAGAGAAGATCGAATCGGGCCCGTGCTCGGCGAAGCGCTGACGACGAGCTCGACGGCACCAGCATGGCCGCGCCGCTTCGTCAGCGGCGCCGCCGCGATGCTGATCGCGCGCAACGGCGAGCTGCTCGGCAATCCGCAGCGCATCAAGAGAGATCTTGCGCGACAGCGCGACCGATCTGGGGCGCGAGAAATATTTCCAGGGTCACGGACTCGTCGACGTCTGCGCGCGCTGCAATCGATGTGAAACTTGACGGGGAGGCGATCATGATCTTCACGCTTGAGAAGCGCTGCAGGCTCAGGAAGGCGATTGCCTGCTGCTGCATTGGGGAACGAAGGAGAAACCGCGGCTGGCCGTGATCGACGGCGGACCCGGACGGGTCTTACGAGAACGCCCTCGAGCCGCGGCTCGAGGAGATCCGCCGAGAATCGCGAGGCATCGACCAGTTGCCGATCGAGTTGGTCATGGTCAGCCACGTCGACAGCGACCATATCGTCGGGATCAAGAAATTGTTCGGCGAGCTGAAGTCAGAGATCGAGGACGAGACGAGCGAGCGAAGAGCGGACATTCAAGGTCGGACGCGCCTCTGGCACAACACGTTCAACGACATCCTGGGTGATGGAATAGAACGACTATTACAAGACCTGCACGGCAAGTTGACAGCGAGCGTCGAACGGCGAACCGGACGCGGAAGTGGTCGACAAGGCTCGAAGGAGAAGCTGAAGGAGAAGGGCGAGAGCAAGAACGACGAAGAGGCCGCGCACGTCGCCTACGACATCGGCTTAGTGCTGGCGGGCCATGGCGAAGCGCGGGAGCTGCGCGACAGCCACAATTTCATGCTTCGAAAACAGGGTATCGCCGCTCTCAACCACGCCGTTCAAGAAAGGCGGCAAGCCGACGCTAATCACCGCCGGAGATGACGCCGGAGCCGGGCAAGCATCGTTGGACTGAAATTCAAGGTAGCGGGCCCTTTGGAGGCGCAGATCGAAGCGCTGCAGGAGGCCTTCGACAAGTACATCGAGGAGCAGTGGACTGACCGCCGAGGCGGTGCTCGCGGCCTACGCGGACAAGAGCGTGCCAAATCTCTCCGAGCATCGTGCCTGCGTGCTTGAGGCAAGGGGCGGTAGAGGTCTGCGTTGACGTGCGTGGCGAAGCGCGTGCGAATGCGATAGCCACGCATCGATGAGTGAGCACCCGCCCCTGTCACCCGAACCGCCCGACCACGGCGCGCCCCGGCTCGCCCTCGTGGTGCTCGGCCTCGTCTTCCTGCTCATGACGCTGTCGCGCGGTATGGGCGAGACCTTCACGGTCTTCCTGCTCCCGATCTCCAGCACGTTCGGCTGGGACCGCGCGCAGACCGTCTCGGTCTATGCGATCGGCGCGCTGTGCGTCGGCCTCGCCGGGCCGTTCGTCGGCCGGCTGTTCGATCACTCCGGGCCGCGCGCCGTTTACGCGATCGGTCTCGTCCTGATCGGCGCAGGATTTTCGGCGGCCGCCTTCGCGCAGCAGCTATGGCAGCTCCAATTGTGCATCGGGCTCGCGGTTGGCCTCGGCAACGCCTGCCTCGGCCAGGTGACAGGTTCGCTGCTGGTGAGCCGCTGGTTCGGCCCGCGGCTGCCGACCGCGCTTGCGGTCATCGCATCGTCCATGGGCGCAGGCGTCCTGCTGCTTGTTCCCCTCACGCAAATCCTTGTCGATTACACCGGGTGGCGCGGCGCGTACCACATCCTGGGCGCCGCGATGCTGGCGGGCGTCGTGCCGCTGCTGCTGCTGCCGTGGCGACGGATCACCGCCGGATCGGGACACATTGTACGGTCGGCGCAAACGCTGGCAGGCGACGACACCTGGACGCTCGGCAGCGCGATGCGCCATCACGCCTTCTGGTCGCTGTTCTGCATTTTCTTCTTCACCGGCACCGGCATGTTCTCGGTCTCGGTGCAGGTCGTCACCTATCTGGTCGAGGTCGGCTTCTCACCATTGCAGGCCGCGACCGCGTGGGGCTTTTCCGGCGTGCTGCTGATCATCGGCATGCTGACGGTGAGCTGGCTTGACGGCCTGCTCGGCCGCCGCCGCGCAATCCTGCTGGCCTACAGCCTTACCATCCTCGGCATTCTGATGCTGTGGGCATTGAGCCGTTATCCGAGCATCTGGCTGCTCGGCGGATTCCTGTTCTGCTTCGGCAGTACGATGGGATCGCGCGGCCCGCTGGTCGCCGCTTCAGCGATGTCGATCTTCCGCGGCAAGCGCGTCGGCACCATCATGGGCGCGATCACGATCGGCATGGGGTTGGGCTCCGCCTTCGGCTCGTGGGCCGGCGGCCTGATCCACGACTGGTCGCAGAGCTATGATCTGGTGTTCTGTTTCGCGCTCGTCAGCGTTATCCTCGGCATGACGCCGTTTCTGGTCGCGCCGGCGTTACGGCAGTAATACAGGCGCAACGCGGAGGAAGCGATCGTGAACAAACGCTCAGTCCAGTCTCTGGTGCCGCTCGCCGGCCTGCTCGCGGTCTGCGCCGTCGCAACCGCGACCGCGCAACCGGCCCGCGAGGATCGCATCACGGTCAGCTACGTCGAGCCGACAAACCCGGCGCATCGGCTCCAATATGACGTGCTGAGGCAGTTTCGCGCGCTCGAGGGCATGCGCGATCGTCTGATTTCGTTTCGCTGGCCGCGCCAGTTGAAGCTCGAAGTCAGAAGTTGCGGCGAGTTCGGACGCCTTTTACGACGAGGGCGAGATCGTGGTCTGCTACGAGTTCCTGGCGGGATTCTGGAAAGCGGCGAGTTCTTCAGCGCGTCCACCGAACATCTCCAGGGCAGACGCGCTGGTCGGGCCGTTCATGGATACGTTTCTGCACGAAGCAGCCCACGCGATGTTCGACCTGCTCAAGATCCCCGTGCTGGGGAAGGAGGAGGACGCGGCCGACCTGATCTCCGCATATCTCATGCTTCAATTCCCCGCGCATGAGAAGCGCGGCCTGATCATGGGCGCCACATACAGCTATGCCAGCGAGTTGAACGTACGCACCCCGCGCGACCTCAACCGGCGGCGGCTGCGGTTCGGACGCCACGTGTCGGCTGCCAACGAACACTCCACGCCGGCGCAGCGTCTCTACAGCCTGCTGTGCATGGCCTACGGTGCCGACAAGGAGCTGTTCTCCCCCATCGTGGAGCGCGGCTACCTGCCGAAGGACCGCGCGGAGGGGTGCGACGACGAATATCAGCAGATCGAATTCGCCTACCGCACGCTGATTGCCCCGCACCGGGACACGGCGCCCTGACACCGAACGCGCCTGGGCATTTGCCGATCAAGACGTGATCCTGCCGCCAGGGAGCAAGAATGCCGATCGACCATGAGCTGCGTAGCAGGATTATTGCTTCAGTCGCAGATGGCTTTTCCGAGCAGGTTGAATTTACCAGAACACTGGTTCGCTTCGGCTCGGTTCGCGGGGCGGAGCACACCATTCAGGATTTTGTTTTTCGTGCGCTCGGCGACGATGGTTTCGCGCTGGACCGCTTCGAAATGGATCGCGCCACAATAGAGCGCCATCCGGGCGGATCGAAGTTCACGGAAGAGCATTCGGATGCCCCGATCGTCGTCGGCATCCACCGTCCGCGGCGGGAAGCGGGCCGAAGTCTCATCCTTCAGGCTCATGTCGATGTCGTGCCGGCGGGACCGGATTCGCTTTGGTCGCGGCCGCCGTTCGAGCCCGCGATCGAGGGCGATTGGATGTTCGGCCGCGGTGCAGCGGACATGAAAGCAGGACATGCCGCAAACCTGTTCGCCCTGAAGGCATTGCGCAGGATCGGTTTCCAGCCGGCCGCAACGGTCTATGTGCAATCCGTTGTCGAGGAGGAGTCGACGGGGAACGGCGCGCTGATGACGCACCTGCGCGGCTATCGGGCGGACGCGGTGCTGATCCCGGAGCCGGAAGACGAGAAGCTGGTGCGTGCGAACACCGGTGTGCTGTGGTTCGAGGTCCAGATCCAGGGCCATTCGGTCCATGTCAGAGACATGCAATCGGGCGGTAACGCGATCGACGCCGCCTATCGGGTCATCGCCGCACTGCGCGAACTGGAAGAAAACTGGAACGCGCGGAAACAAGGCCGGGAGCATTTCGCGCAAGAAGATCATCCGATCAACCTGAATATCGGCCGGATCGAAGGTGGCGACTGGGCGTCGTCGGTGCCTGCGTGGTGCAAGCTTCAGTGCCGTATCGCCATCTATTCCGGCGTGGACGCCAACGAGGCGGCGCGGGAGATCGAGACGGCGATCGCGGAGTTTGCCCGTGGCGACAAGCTCCTTGCCAACAATCCGCCGCGCGTCGTCTTCAATGGCTTCTTTGCCGAGGGCTATGTGCTGGCGCCCGGTTCGGAGGCTGAAGCCGTCTTGTCAGGCTCGCACCGGGCGGTCACCGGCAAGGAGCTCGAATCGTTCGTCACCGCCGGCTATCTGGATACGCGCGTCTATAGTCTCTACGATCGCATCCCCGCACTGTGCTACGGCCCGATTTCCCGCAACATTCATGGCGCCGACGAGTGCGTCAGTCTGTCCTCGGTTCAGCGCGTGACCGCCACGATGGCGTTGTTCATCGCGGACTGGTGCGGGGTTGAAAGTGTGTGAGGGGGCGATCGCACCGCATATCGACAGCGCCTCGTGACCGCAGTAGCCACGCGCCCGGCTTCACAGTAAGACGCGCAACTGTGCGCGCACGTTCCTTTTTCCTCTGGATCGCCATCGCGGCGCTTGTCGCGGCAGCCGCGCATTGGTCCGGCAAGTTCGACGCCCCGGAACGCCCGCGTGAGGCGCCCGCCGCGCCGGGCACTGCAATCTCGGGCCGCGCGAAGATCATCGACGGAGACTCGCTCGAAGTCGCCGGCGAGCGCATCCGCCTGTTCGGCATCGATGCGCCCGAAGGACGTCAGCAATGCCGCGACCCGAAGGGGCAGGATTTTGCTTGCGGACGCGAAGCCGCGCGCATTCTCACCGCGCTGATCGGCGGGCGCCCGGTCGCGTGCACGCTGGTGACGCACGACCAATACACGCGCGATGTCGCCACCTGCATCGCCAATGGCCGCGACCTCGGCGAAGCGATGGTGCGCGCGGGTTACGCACGGGATTATGCGCGCCACAGCCGCGGCCGCTACGCCGCCCCCGAGCGCGACGCACGCGAGGCAAAGCGCGGGCTGTGGGCGGGGGAGTTCGAGACCCCGGGCGAATGGCGCAAGCGGGAGATGAGGTGAGCGTCGTCCCGCTGCGCCACAAAAAAAGCGGCCCCGGTTTCCCGGGGCCGCCGAACGCAACAACCAGATCAGATTAGTTGAAGGTCCGCTTCTTGATGACGGTCGTGCGTCCGCCCTCGCCGCGCCTAATGATCACGGTCTTCTTCATGCCGGAATCGCGATGGCGCCAGCCAAGGTGACGGCCCCGATCGCCGCTGCGGATGACGACCCTGCGGCGCTCGACGTCGCCGCCATGACGGATGACGACCTTGCGGCGCGTCACGTCGCCATCGCGGCGGATGACGACCTTCTTGCGAACGTGGTCGCGGTCGCCGCTGTTGATCCGCACTTTTACGTCGGCCTGCGCGAGCGCGGGCGTGGTGAAGGCGGGCGCGCTGAACATCAGCGCGACGGCGGCAGCGGTCGCGAGAGCAAGCTTTCTCATGAAAATTCCTCCTCCTGGGGTGACGAGGAGCGCGAACCGCGCACTCCCTCACCCTTCCAACGCGCGGCGGCGCAGCGCGGTTCCCGCGAAGGCGCTAAGTCACTGTTTTATTTAATGAATACATGTTCAGCTTTGTTCCCGGATCGTTTTCACGGAACCGGCGTTAACGGGTCATGCGAAGAGTGATGCTCATCGCGCTTATTCTGGCCGTCACCGCGACGACCGCGGACGCGCGCCGGCGGCACCACCACAGCTATTACCTCCGTCATGCGCCCGTGATGATGCTGATGCCCGACGCCGAAATGGCGCGTGGCGTGCGCGGGCGCATCGAACAGCCGGCGCAATTCGTGCCGCGCGGCTGGCAATTGCAGCCGCCCGATCCGAACTGGCAGGGCCGCCGTTACCTGGCGCCGGACGGCAGTGCGTGGCTCGCGCTTTATGCGAGCAATGCCGCGAACGACGCGGCCGCGCGCTTCAAGGCGGTGGCATTCGCGGACGGCGAAGAGGTGACCTATCTACGCGGCGAGCGCGACCGGCTCACGGTGTCGGGCTTCAAGGGCGACCGCATCTTCTATCGCAAGGTGGCCCTCGCCTGCGGCGGCACGCAGTGGCGCCACATCGCGCTCGAGTATCCGGCCGAGGCCAAGACCAGGTTCGACCGCTATGTGGCAAACGTTTCGCGCAGTTTCGAGCGCATCGCCGACGATGGTTGCGGCGACAATCTGTTCACGGCGCCGCAGCCCGCTTCAGCACCGGCCGCGCCGAAGCCGGAGGAGAAACCCGCAACGCCGGAATGATTTTACTTCGCCGCCGGCGCGACCGCGGCATCATGCTGGCCCGAGCGCTTGAGCGCATCGGCGACGAAGCCGCTTTGCTTCATCTCCTCGATGAAGGAGCGCAAATAGGCGGCGCCCGCCAGCTTGCCCTTGGCGGTGCCCATCGCCTGCTGGATTTCCATGAAGCGCTCGGCCATCAGCCGCACATCGGTGCGGCCTTTCGTAAAGGCCTGCAGCGATTGCTTCACGCCGCCGGCCGCATCGAGCTTCTTCTCGATGAACAGCGATGCGCCATCGGAGCTGCGCTCGAGCGTGGCGTTCTTCAGCGATCGCGTGAGGAACAGGTCATAGGCCGAGGCGACGTTCACGCCCACGCGGATGCCGGGCTTGTCGACATCGGCCGGCGTCTTCAGCGGGGAATCCTTTGGCACCATGTAGACGCCCTCGATGATCACATAGGGCGCGGTGAACTCGATCTCGGCCGCGCGCACCGGCTCGATCGCCAGGAACACGATGTCGACCTTGCCGGCCTTCATCGCGTCGAACGCCTTGCCGGCGGCATCGAAGCAGGTGAGCGCCACCGGCACTCCGAGCCGCTTGCCGAGCTCGCGCGCAAGCTCAGGCGTGACGCCGGCCGGATTGTCGGGCGTGCCCTGTGCCAGCACGATGTTGCCGAGGTTGATCGACGCGCGCAGCGTACCGGTGGGCGCGAGCTCTTTGAGAACATCGGGCGAAACGCTCATCTATCCTCCTGCCGGCGCAACCTGCGCGTCCGGTTGATTGCTGCGTTTGAGTGCGTCGGCGACGAAACCGTTCGCCTTCATCTCCTCGATGAATGTGCGCAGATATGCGGCGGCGGCGAGCCGGCCCTTCGGCGTACCCATCGCCTGACGGATCTGCTGGAAGGCTTTCTCCATCACGCGCACGTCCGCGTGTTCCTTCGCGTACGCGGCGAGCGGCTGTCGCACGCCTGCCGCGGCATCGAGCTTCTCGGCGCGGAAGAGATCGATGTTCTTGCAGCAGCCGCCCGCGGTGCGCAGCAGGGTCGCGTGCTTGAGCGTGCGCGTGAGGTAAAGATCGTAGGCCGAATTCTCCCCGACCGAGATACGTATCCCGGGCTTGTCGAGATCGGCGGGCTCGCGCAGCGGCGAGTCCTTCGGCACCAGATAGGCGCCTTCGATCAGCACATAGGGCGGGGTGAACTCGATTTCGGCGGCGCGCACCGGCTCGATCGCGATGAACATGACGTCGACCGCATCGGCTTTCACCGCCTCGAACACCTTGCCGGCTGCCGTGAAGGTGACGGACTCCAGCTGCACGCCGAGGCGCTTTGCCAGCTCGCGCGAGAGGTCCGCCGAGACGCCGCGCGGCTCACCGTCAGCACCCTTCTGGGCAAGCACGCCGTTGCCGTAGTTGATCGCGGCGCGCAATTTGCCGGTCGGCGCCAGCTCCTTCAAGGCTTCGGGCGGCGCGCTCTGCGCGAACGCGGCGTGCGCGCAAACGAGCAGTGCCGCGGCAAGGAATGTCCGGATCATGTGGCTCCCCTCCCCGGTTTCGCTAGCGCGTTCGACGCGCCCTGCGCAAGCGGGTTGCGGTCGCGCGAACGCAATGCGGCGGGCCGCAGCCCGCCGCAAGCCAGTGTGCCGGAAAATCGATCAGCGAGCGGATCGCGCGGGTTGCCCCTTCACCAACGGTTCCAGGTCGAGCTTGGCGTTGCGCTCGGAGAACTTCGCCGGCTCGGTCTGGCTGTCCTTGGGCGCGCCCGGAACGGCGAGCTTGCCGTTCACGAATACTTCGGTTGCCGGGGGAGCGGCGGTCGGGATGTGGGAGCTCGGCTCTTCCTTCCCGCCCTGCTGCGATTTCACATGGTCCTGCGGCTGCTGTGCCGGGGTGGGCGGAGGGCTTTGCGCGAACGCAACGCCAATGCCGGCAAGCAGCGCAACGGCGGAAAGGCTCAGTCGCATGGTCATAGCAAACTCCTCCGGGACCGGGTTCTGGCGTCAACGCGCGGCGCGGGGTTCGGTTGCACGATTTCGTCACGATTGAGCGGTGGCGCTGCTGGAAAGGCAGGGCTATGAAGGTTTCGATGAGAAAATCGCCTCAAACCGGCCGATTGCAGCGTCTCGCGGCACTTTGCGCGGCCGCGATGCTCACGGGTTGCGCGCAGGGAAATACATCCGCCGACCTCGCGCCGGCGGCCCCGCAGCCAGCCGCGCAAGCCGCGGCTCCCTCGGCGCCGCCGCCAAAAGCCGCGCTCACGCCCGAAGAAGCCAAAGCGCAGTGCTGGATGAAATACGAGAGCGACAAGAAGGTGAAGAACATCGACCAGCGGCTCACGCTGGTCGAGAAATGCGTCGACGACACCATGCGTGGCCAACTGGTGCAGGCGCCGGTGCGTTGACGCTTTCGGCGGAGAAATACGCGCGCGTTTTCGCTCAAACTTTATAGAAAGCCTTGCGAAGCTTTTAGAAGAATTGCGCTAGCTTGGCGTCACTTCGAATGACGCATTGGTTTAGGCCCCGCTTCGGCGGGGCCTCCCCTTCTCCCGCAATTACGCGGCCTCCGCCTGCTCGGCCGTCATCGCCTCGCCTCGCACTGTCGTGCGGCGCATGTCGCGCGGCTGCGTCTCATCGAACCGGCGCACCCGATGCATGGTCTGCCGGTTGTCCCACATGACGAGATCGTGCAGACGCCAGCGGTGGGCGTAGACAAGCTCGGGACGCGTCGCATGCTCGTTGAGATCGCGCAGCACGTCGCGCGCCTCGGGCATTTGCCAGCCGATGATCGTGCCGGCGTGCGAGGAAAGGTAGAGCGACTTGCGTCCGGTCACCGGATGCGTGCGCACCAGCCGCTGCCGCACCGGCTTGAACATGGCCAATTCGTCTTCGGTCCATCCCGAAAAGCCCATCGAGCCGCGCGAGTAGAGCTGGGTGTGCTCGCACACCAGGTCCTCGACCAAAGCGCGCGTGTCGTCGTCGAGCAGATCGTAGGCGATACGCATGTCGGCGAATTCGGTGTTGCCGCCCACGGTCGCGACAGTGCGCGCCGAGAGGATCGAATATTTCGCCGGGACGGCGCGGAAGGACGAGTCCGAATGCCACAGGCGGTTGCCGAGATTGAACATGCGGCGGCGATCGTCGCGCGGCAGCGGCTTGCCCTCCTTGTCGAGGTTCGAGACGTCCACCATCCCGGTCTTGAGCCGCAACTCATGCGGCTTGGTGATGTTGCCGCCGGGCGCGCCTTCGATTTCGCCGAAGTTCTTCGTGAATTCGATCTGCTGATCGTCAGTGATGTTCTGGTCGCGAAACACCAGCACCGCGTAGCGGTCCATGCCGGCATCGATGGCTTTCGCTTCGTCGCGCGTCAGCGGCTGCCTCAGATCGACGCCCGTCACCTCGCCGGCGAACACGGGATGAATCTGGCGGATCGAAAGCATGGTTTCCTCCACTGCGGCGTCTTTACGCGTTGGTGCAATTCTAGCCGAACCGCAGCCGCCGAGCTACATCGCCCGGCTCATGTCGCGGATGCGCCGCGCCATGGGTCAATCCGCGGGCCCTGTCGCGGAACCGCGCAGGGGGAATCGCGTTGTTCTGCCAAGTTTACCAAGCAAACCGAGGCGCTGCCCATGGCCGATGAATCCAGCCTTCGCTTCATCGGATTGAGCTTGGGCGCCATCACCGCCGCCGTGACCTTGATCGCCGCAATGCTCGTCGTGAACATCGACCGCAGCGCCTTTGAACGGCCGACGGCGGCGGTCGTTGCCAGCACCGGGTAGGGCACATAGCGCGGGAACCCAAAAAGCCCCGATGCGTTGATAATCCACACACCGGACTGAGGAGAGAGATCATGGGTTTCGGTAAAGGTGCGCTGCTTTGGATGCTGGGCATTCCGCTGCCTATCATTCTGCTGCTGGCGCTGTTCTGGCGCTAAAACGTACCTGCCCCGCAGGTTCAGGTTCGCAGAAAAGCCCCGGCCCAACGGCCGGGGCTTTGTTTTTGTGCTTGGAGCGGCAGCCAAAAGAAAAGCGGCGCGCCGTTTAGACGCGCCGCCTTACTCAAATCGGACAATTTCAGATTTCGTCGCGCAGCTTGCCGCCTTCAATGGCGCCGAGCGCACCCGCGAAGGCACCGGCGAGCAGAGCGGCGGCGAACCAGAAGGCCATTTTCGCAGCGGCCTTGCGGGCTTCGTCCGCGGCAGTCTTGGCCTGCGTGATCACCTCGTTGACGCGCCGCTCGGCTTCGGCCTGCGGCAGCCCGGTGCGCGCGGAGACGAGCTGCGCGAGCCGCGTACGATCCGCCGCCGTGAGTTCGGCGCCGAGACCGCGCGCAAGGATGCGCGATGCTTCCGTGCTGGCGGCCTGCGCTGCCGGTTGATCGGCCGCGCTCACCGGGCGGTCGCTGCGGAATAGCGTGTCCGTGAGGTACGCGGTGCGGTCCGTGAGTGCCGGATTGGCGGCTGCGCCCTGCGCCACGCTCGCGACATTACCGGCAACCAGGCCGGCAGCGGATGCGAGCACGGTCGCGGTGATGATCGTTGCAAACGCCCAGGCAAGCAGGCCGTGAGCGGAATCGCGGAAGTAGACCTCGTCGGTATGGATGCCGACCCATTTGGTGCGCAGGCGCGCCGCCAGATAGCCGCCCAGCGCCGATGCCATGACGGCCATCAATACGAGTGCGATGCCGCCCGCGACATGCAGCGTGGTAGCCGAGGCGCCCGAGTTGGACCATGGGCTGACGCTGACCAGGCCGAGCCCGGTCACGAGGTGCAGCAGGAAGAGCGAAAACGCCGCCGACGCCACCGCGCCGGCCGCAATGGCGGGCCAGGACACGGCTGAAAAATTCGACTCTTCAGGGATGATGACGGCTTCAGACGTAGTGAGGGTCGACATGGCAAGGACTCCATTGCGCATGTCCCAGATGACATGCGCCCACTAATTCAGCCGGTGCTTAAAAGTTCCTTGTGCCCACAAGCGGTCATTAGGCGGCAATCACTCGCGCGGCTTTTCTTGCACGCTCTCGGGAAAAGCGTTTTTCAACAGGCCGTCGATGCCGGCCCGCAGCCCGTCGAGGTACGCGCGTGCCTCCTGCAGATTGCTGGCACTGCGCTTGATGGTCTCGGTCGCGAAAATCGCAATCGCGCCCGCGACGTGCGCGGGATCCTCGTTCGGCGCCACCTTCGCAAGCTTTCGCGCGATCCGTTCGCTGAGCGCCATATCCCGGATCGCCGCCGCGCTCGCGCGCTTCGGCCGAACTGTCGATGTCTTGACGTCTTTCGCCACAGAAGCCCCCTGTTCGATGCGGGGGAACAACGCGCCCCTGCCCGGCGCAGTTCCGCACGGGGACTACATAAGAAGAACCGCGGGCCCTTGCGGGCCCGCGGCGCAATCGCACGAAGCGAACGTCAGGCCGCTTCGGCCTGCTGGTTGATCCGCGACTCGGCCAGCTTGCTGAGCGAGGCGTCGGTGGTCTTCTCTTCGGCCAGCGTCGCATCGAGCAGCTTCACCGCCTGCGTGAGACCGAGTTCTTCCGCCCACGCTTTCAGCGTGCCGTAGCGTGCGATTTCGTAGTGCTCGACCGCCTGCGCGGCGGAAATCAGGCCGGCGTCAAGGGCCGGAGTGCCCTTGTATTCCTTCATGATCTCCTGGCCTTCCTCGATGATGCCGAGGATGGCGTCGCAGGTCTTGCCCTTCGGCGGCTCGCCGATAACCTCGAATACCTGTTCGAGCCGGCCGACCTGACCTTCCGTCTCGCCCTCGTGCTTCTCGAACGCCGCGCGCAACTCATCCGAACCCGCCGCCTTGGCCATCTTCGGCAGCGCGGTCAGGATTTTCTTTTCGGCGAAATAGATGTCCTTGAGCGTGTCATGAAACAGGTCGTGCAGGGTCTTCTCTTTTGCCATGGTGTCCTCCGTTTGGCAGGATGTGTGAAAAACCAACACCCACGGCACCGTTGCGTTCCAACAAAGAACGCACGCTCTCAAACCAGCATGAGCGCCACGCCCGACACCAGCAGCACGACCAGCACCGCCTTGCGGAACGCCGCTTCGTCGATGCGCCCATATAGTTTCATGCCGAGCCAGGTGCCGGCCAGCAGCACCGGCAGTCCGAGCACGAACAGCCACGCGGTTTGCGCACCGATCGCGCCGCTGCCGCCGAGCCACGCGCCGGTCATAAGGAATGTCGCCAACGCCACCGGCTGAAATACCGCACGCTGCTGGTCCCGCGTCCATCCGCGCAACTGGCACCAGATGATCACGAGAATGGCCGAAAGCCCGCTCAGGCCAGACAGTGCGCCATTGAGAAAACCGACGCCGCCGTCCGCGAGCGGACCCACGGAGGTGACATGCAGCGGCGGACGAAACAGGCTGTAGAGACTGAAGACGACGAGAAAGGCCCCGATCGCGGCGCGCACGTAACCCGGGTTGACCGACGTCAACACCGCGACGCCGAGCGGAACTCCAAGTGCCCCACCGGCGACGAAGGGCCAGAACTTGCGCCAGTCGAGAGCGTGGCGAAACTTCCACACCGCGTAGCCCTGCAGGATCAAGCCAAACGCAATGATCAGCGAGGCGGCTTCGGCGGGCGTCATGATGAACAGCCAGGCCGAGGAGACCACGAGACCGAAAGCAAATCCGGTCAGGCCGGTCACGAGCGCCCCGGCGAATGTCGCAATCAGGAAAATAGCAAGATGAAGCGCATCCACGCGCTCGCTCCCGCGGAAGGGCTTGAATGGGACCGCCCATTTGACGGGGAAGCTGCGATCACCCCGCCGGACTATAGCGCCGGGCGAAAAACCGGTTCAACCCCACGACGAGACGTCGAGGCGCTGCCAGTTCTGGCAAGACGCTGGAAATTTGCGGGCACGACGGGCCTCCGGATGGTTCGACGCCCGCCTAGCGTGCCCGGAGGCCGAAGTCGCCTCATCGACCCGGTTCCGCGGCGATCATTTCGCGGCCAGCCATGTGTCCGGCTCTTGGCATTGCGGTTGCCGTCCGGGTTCCAAGAGATTGTATCGTGTGGCTTTTTTGCACTAGGCGCCTAGGGCCTTCGGCGGCATCATTTCGACTTCCGACGGGGGTGACGGCAATGAAGCGTTGGGTCATCGCAGGTGCGGGGGCTCTGGTGTGGATGGCGGCGGTATCCCCTTCAGGGGCCGCTGACATTCCCGCTGCTCCAGTGGCGAAGGCGCCGGTCATGATCCCGGCCAAGCAAAGCTGGTACGGCTTCTATATCGGCGTTCATGGCGGTTACGCCCAGGGCAACAGCGCGATCCAGTACGCGCCGGACGCATTTTACGCGCCGCTGTTGATTGCCGCGGGCGTTCCGACCTCGGCCGCGAGCAAGCCCAAGGGCTTCCTCGGCGGCATCACCTACGGCTCGAACTATCAATTCGACCGCATCGTGGTCGGGTTCAACTCCGACTTCTCCTACACCGACATCAAGTCATCGCAAGCCTTCAACGGCGCGATCGGCCCCATTCCGTTCACCGCCAATGCCAGCCAGACCCTCAAATGGTTCGGCACCTCGCGCGTGCGCGCCGGATTCCTGCTCTCCGACAACATCCTGCTTTACGGGACCGGCGGCCTTGCCAGCGGAAACGCGGAGTCGACAACCACCAATAACGTGCCGATTGCCGGCGGCTGCCTGCTCGCCGGTGCCTGCGCGTCCGGCTCCGCCAGCAAGAACATGTATGGCTGGGCGGCGGGCGGCGGCATCGAATACGCCGATGGCCCGTGGCAATTCCGTGTTGAATATCTGCACTACGATCTCGGCACGCTCAGCTACGCGATGCGCGACCTCGTGGTGCCGCTCAATGTCATCAACGCCTCGGTGCGCGTGAACGGCGACATGGTGCGCGGCGGGATCAGCTACCGCTTCAACTGGACGCCGCTCGGCCTGATCTTCGGCACCGACAAGATCTGATTTCTCGAAATACGCGTCGCGACAGCAAACAGCCCGGCCCTTGGGGCCGGCTGTTCGTTTGATCCATTGGATCGTTATTTCAGCACTTCTGGCCGTTGGAGAGGCGGCATGAGCCGGAGCCCGGCTGCGTCCTGCGGTCGGCCGCAGGCTGGGCCTGTGCCTCATCGCTCGCCGGGACGAACACCGGCGCGAAGGTCGTAACCGCAAACGCGAACAGCGTCGCCACCATCAAAGTCCGAATCATGCATCTCTCCCGAAAGGGTTGGTTTACGCAGGGGAAAAGAATCAATTCGAGGCAAACTGTCAAGTGAAGGCCTGATTTTGCCGCGAACTCGGCCACAAGCGGCCCGATTCACATGGCGCAATCCTATTCGTGGAAGGCTCTAACGCGTCCACACTAGAAATTTCTCGATAACGGGGACACTCATGAACGCAGCACCGTCTCGCAAGCTTGGCGAGGAAGCTCAGGCGCCCAGCGAGTTCGAGGGCGAAATCCGCGAATTCATCCGCCGCGACGTGGGGCATCTGCGCCGCGCACCGACGGAAGCGAGCGAGCAGGCGGTCACCAACATCAACTCGCTGCTCGACCGGGTCTCCGGCTCTTCGGTGACTGAGATCGACAGCCTGATCGCCGACCTGCGCAATGTGCGCGACTTCCTGCAGACCGAAGGCGATCGCGTGCAGCGCGAGATCGCGAGCTACGCGCAACTCAGCCAGGTCGCCATGACGTCGGTGAAGATCATCGCCGAGAGCATGGGGCAGTGGAAGTCGCAGGTCAGCGACGCGCGTCTCGATCGCGCCTGATGTTTTCGGGCTGATTACTTCGTCGGAAGGTTCGACGGCCGGGTCGTGAGCCCACGGTCGGCCGGAAGCTTCGCGACGTCCCGCTTCATCTCGAGGCAGGTGATCAACGCAACGTAGCTTGCCGTGCCGCCCATCGTGGCCATCTGGGTGCAGAATGTGCGATCGGCCACCGAGAAGCCGGCCCACTGCTGCGTGAGTTGCTCGCGCACCTGATGCTCGGTTTTGAGACAGCGGTCGGTATCGATTTGAAGGCTCACGTCGCCGCCGATCGGAACACATGTACGGCCGACATCGAGCGTGGGTACTTCGGCGCACTCTGCGGCTGTCGAGAGAATGGTCGTTAGCGCGAGTGCCACAATTTTGCCGGGGAAAGGCATCGATCTGCCTCCGTTGACCTCGGGTCAACGGACTGCGGCGTCAATTGGTTTCGGCCGATCGGGTATGCGTCTAGCGGATGACGGCCTGCGCGGAAGCGGCCATGACGGACGGGCGGGCCTGATCGAGGCTCGCGCGGCCATCGACATGGTTCTTCACCACCATGACGGCAACGAGCATGACGGTGGCCGTGATGCCACCGAAAACAAATCCCACGATCCCCAGGCTGCGACGGTCGGCCATGGTTCCCCTCCCCCAAAAACATCCCCTTCGCTCCTTTTGTCGCGAGCGCGTTAACTTTGGTTCAAGGTCTTGGGTTAACTGAAGGTTAAATCCTTTCGACAAACCGGCAGGCCGGGTCTAGGCTCGATTTCGAGGCCGGTTTGGAGTGCGGCGGCTCCTCCTTCGGATGGGAGACCGCGATGTTGCGTCATCTTGTTGCTTTTGCCCTTCTTGCGCTCGCGGGAATGCTGTCCCTACCAGACCCGTCGTTCGCGGCGCCCGGTGGGTTCCGGGGCGGCTTCCGAGGCGGGGTCGCCTTTCGGGCACCGGCCATCATCCCGCGGCACGCGCGGGCTGGAATGGTGCGCCATCCGCGCGCGATCTTCCGCCCAGGCACCGCACAATTCCGTCTGCCCCTGGCGCCGCGCTTCGCATCGGGCCTCGCCCGCACGACCGTGCGCGCACCCTTCGCCCGCCTCGAGCGCCGCCACCACCATCGATACATTTGGCCGTACATTTATCCGTCCACGACGGATGGCGAGTACAGCTATATCGGCACGCCCTACGGCCCCGCCGAGGGGATCCCGGTCTACGCCCCGCCGTCGATCACGGACGTGGACGCACCTGCGCCGCCCGCTCTCCCGCCGCGCCTCTCCAGCACGCGCGAGGAGAACGGCGAAGCGTGCCGCTCCGAGCTCGTGAAAGTGCCCGCCGCCGAGGGCGAGCGCGAGATAACGGTGGTTCGTTGCTAAGTTTATGCGGCGCGGATCGCACTCAGCTCGCGGAACGAGACGAGCTTGCGGCTGCTCTCGTCCCATAGCACCAGCCGGATGCAGCTGAAGCTCTGCATCAGCGTGAGGCGCCCCACGTTCCCAAGCTCCGGGTGATCGCGCAGCACATCGCGCAGCCGGTAGAACGGAATGCCGCTCGAGAGATGGTGCACATGGTGCACGCCGATATTCGCCGTCATCCAGCGCAGCACGCCCGGCAGATCGTAGTGCGAGCTGCCGTGCAGCGCCGCCTCCTGCCGATTCCATGATGGTTCCTGCGCCCAGAGCGTCTCCTCGAACTGGTGCTGGACGTAGAACAGCCAGACGCCTGCCGCCGCGGCCAGCACGATGATCGGCAGATGGACGAGGAGGAAGGCCTTGAAGCCGATGAAATAGATGAGCACCGCGGCGATTGCGACGATGCCGAGATTGGTCAGCATGGTGCTGAGCCACGGCCGCCAGCCGTCGCGCATCAGGCCGACCGGCAGCCGGTGCTGCAGAATGAACATGTAGATCGGGCCGATCCCGAACATCACCAGCGGATGGCGATAGGCGCGATAGCGCAGCCGCCCAAGCCGCGACAGCGCGAGATATTCCCGCACCGTCAGCGTGTCGATGTCGCCCATGCCGCGGCGTGTCAGGTTGCCGGACGAGGCGTGGTGCACCGCATGGGTATGGCGCCAGAAGTCATACGGCGTGAAGGTGAGCACGCCGATCGCGCGTCCGATCCAGTCGTTGAGCGCCTTGCTGCGGAAGAACGAGCCATGGCCGCAGTCGTGCTGGATCATGAACAGGCGGACGAGGAAACCGGCCGCCGGAATGGCGAGCACCAGACTGATCCAGTAGCCGAAGTAGAGGCCGAGCCAGGTCGCCGCCCACAGCACCACGAACGGGCCGAGCGTGACGGCGATCTCGATAAGGCTGCGCGCGGCGCTGGGATTGCGATAGCGGGCAAGGATCCTCGACCAGTTGGAAGCTTCCTGCCTTGCCGCGGCCGAATCCGCGCGCGCCTCTTCAATCGCCATGAGCCGTTGATTCCCTACAATTTTACGGGGGTTACGGACGCGTCTCTAGCACGTTCGCGGCCGGAGTGGAATCCGTATCGTTGACCATGCGCAAAACTCCTGCCTTGAAAACACCACGGGAAACTGCCATGTACAGCGCGTCGGCCCGTGTTTTGGGCCGCCGGCAGGGCCGCCTGCACGATAACCAGAACAACGGTTTCGGCCCGCTTTTCGAACCTCCAATCACATTGACAGCCCAGACCAGGCGGGGTGTCTCGATCGACCCCCGCGGCATGCGGCCGGCTGCACGATTTCGAATCGTGCCGGCGCATCCCGCCATAGCCTTAGGACTGCCACTTGACCTCAT
Organism: uncultured Alphaproteobacteria bacterium; assembly: GCA_963800695.1. Taxonomy (GTDB): domain Bacteria; phylum Pseudomonadota; class Alphaproteobacteria; order Rhizobiales; family Xanthobacteraceae; genus PALSA-894. The sequence continues at coordinate 36,865 of CAWDCA010000003.1, forward strand.
TTAACGACTTCGGCCTCGCAGAGCCGATTACGCGTGCCCTTGCCAGCGAGCAATACGTCACCCCAACCCCGATCCAGACCGACGCCATCCCGGTGGTTCTTGCCGGACGCGACATCGTCGGCATCGCGCAGACCGGCACCGGCAAGACCGCCGCGTTCGCGCTGCCGATCCTCAACCGGCTGCATGCCAACCGGAAGCCGCTGGAAAAAAAGAGCCCGCGCGTGCTGGTGCTCTCCCCGACCCGCGAGCTGTCCGGCCAGATCCTCGACAGCTTCCGCACCTACGGCCGCCACATGCGCCTCCAGTCCGCGCTCGTCATCGGCGGCGTGCCGATGGGCCGCCAGGTGCGCGACCTCATGAACGGGCTCGACGTGCTCGTCGCGACGCCCGGCCGGCTGCTCGACCTGCTGCGTGCCAATGCGGTGCGCCTCAATCAGGTCGAGGTGCTGGTGCTCGACGAAGCCGACCGCATGCTCGACATGGGCTTCATCCACGACATCCGCACGATCGTCGCGAAGCTGCCGAAGGAGCGCCAGACGCTGCTGTTCTCCGCCACCATGCCGCGCGAGATCGCGGATCTGGCGGCGCAGATGCTGCGCGATCCGGTGCGCGTCGCCGTGACGCCGGTCGCCTCCACGGTCGAACGCGTCGCCCAGCGCGTCATCATGACCGACAAGCCGGCCAAGTCCGCGCTGCTCATCGAGGTGCTGCGCAACGAGGTGACGGGCCAGACGCTCGTGTTCACCCGCACCAAGCACGGCGCCGACAAGGTGGTGAAAAGCCTGCACCACGCGGGCATTTCGGCCGAGGCGATCCACGGCAACAAGTCGCAGAACCAGCGCGAGCGCGTGCTCGGCTCGTTCCGCTCCGGCAAGCTCAAGATGCTGGTCGCGACCGACATCGCGGCGCGCGGCATCGACGTGGACGGCATCAGCCACGTCATCAACTACGACCTGCCGAACATTCCCGAAAGCTATGTGCACCGCATCGGCCGCACCGCGCGCGCCGGCGCCGAAGGCGTCGCGATCTCGTTCTGCGACAATGAGGAGCGGGCGTTCCTGCGCGACATCGAGAAGCTGATCCAGATCAAGCTCGACGTCACCGACCGCCGTGCGAACCCGCAGGCCGCCGAGCGGGCTCCCGCGAAGCATCACCGCCCGCAGCAGAACGCCGGACGCAATGGCCGCAACAACGGCGGCCAGCGCCGCAACGGCCAACCGCAACGCCGCAACGACAACGGCGGCCAGCAGCGGCGCAACGAGCACGGCCATCAGGGTCAGTCGCGCCGCAACGGCGCAGGCTCACGCCCCGGCGGTCTCGGCCAATCCGGACAATATCGCGACGGTCGGCTTCATGCGCTCCCATGAGCCGCGCCGCCACGAAGCCGGTGACGGCAACCCGCAACTCGCGCTAAATAGACACACGGAGGAAGACGGATGGCGAAAGAAGAACTGCTCGAATTCGACGGCATGGTCACGGAAGTGCTGCCTGACGGCAACTTCCGTGTGAAGCTGGACAACGACCACGAGATCCTCGCCTACACGGCCGGCAAGATGCGCAAATTCCGCATCCGCACCGGCGTCGGCGATCGGGTCGTCGTCGAGATGTCGCCTTACGATCTGCAGCGTGGACGGATCAGCTTCCGCCACAAGAGCGCCGCCGCGCCGATGATCGGCTCGGGACAGCGCCGTCCGCAACTACCGGCGCTAATCGCGCATCACGCGAATTCCACGCCGAGCCGGTTTTCGCCGCGCCAGATCACGCGGCAGGCGATGCTGTTCGCGCGGCATCGGGCTCGACCAAGATCGAAGTTGTCCGGAATTCCCGCGAGGCTTGCGCACAATCAGCAACGCGCCTTTGGGCGACAGGTTGCGCACTGTGCAATCGAAGACCGACGTGTGGGGGTTGCACGACAATCTTGCCGGCTTTCAGCGTCCGGTGCCGTGAAGCTTCTCGCCGCTCTTCCATCGCAGGCTCCCGCACGTCCTTTCGATGCGCGCCACTGCGTAGTGGATATTACTGAGAGGTTGAGAATTTCGCCGCAGAACGCTGGACTGACGCGCCCTGCGATTAACGAATTGCCAACCACCCCGTGCCGCCGGACCGCCCGGGATCAATTCTGATTGCGATTGAGTCCGCCGCATGGCGGCGCGAGAGAGCGCCGTGCGGCCCCGCGGCTTTTCCACCGCTCATGTGGCGTCCGGCCGCCGCTCGACAAAGCCCGACCCGATGAAGGACATCACCAGTTCGCCCTTCTGGTTGGTGCCGGTATTGCTGCGCGAACACGATTCCCCAGCCGGGACGGCTTTTGGTGACGCGCTTTTCGACGACCTCGGAGGCATAGGTGATCGTGTCGCCCGCATAGACCGGCTTGAGCCATTTCAGGTCGCGGAATCCGGGCGAGGGCCCGAGCTTGGCGATGACTTCGCCACGCGCCGAACGCTCGGCATCCTCGCGCCGGCCGTATTGCACGCGCAGGTTCATCCACGCCGCGACCGTGTGCCAGCCGGACGCGCACAGCGCGCCGAAATGCGATTTCGCGGCCGCCGCCTCGTCCATGTGGAACGCCTGCGGATCGTATTGCGCGGCGAACGTCTTGATGTCCTCGGCCGTGAAGGTGTGCGTGCCGAGCGCCATGCGGTCGCCGACATTGATGTCGTCGAAATACCTCATGCGGCCGCCCCGGATGGCGCCGCAGCAACATCTGCGGACAGATCAGCGTCATCACGCCTCGCCGCGATCGTTGAACACTTCCCAGAGGAATTTGACGAAGCCGCGATCCTGCTTGCTCTGCGAGGCGCGCGACGCCGGCACACTGCCGCGCACCGTCAGGCTGTCGCCCGGACGCACCGGCTTGAGCCACTTCACCTCATCGATGCCAGGCGCGCCCATCGAGGCGGTGTCGAGCAGCAGCCCGTCGGCGATCATGCTTCATCATGATGCAGCAGGAATGCCAGCCCGAGGCGCCGAGCCCGCCCAGCATGGTGTGGCGCGCCGCCTCCTCGTCGAGATGCATCGGCTGCGGATCGTATTGCGCCGCAAAGCCGATGATCTCCTCGCGCGTGACACGGCGCGGCCCATATTCGGCCGTCCAACCGGTGGAGAAATCCTCGAAGTAAAATTTCGGCACGGCGCAGCTTGCCTCGAAAAGGACGACTGTTCCCTAGACGGGCGGAGCTTGCTGGCGTCAATGCGCATGCGCGCGCGATGCGCCGCAACGCTGCATTGACATCGCCTATAGCGCATGCAGTCTCGCGCTGCCTCAGGTCCCGACTCGCAAGGAGAAGCTGATGTTCTATATCGGCGACCTGTTCCAGTGGGAGCGGTTCATCACGCCGTCGATCATCAAGCTGTTCTATTGGCTGGTGGTCATGATCGTGATCCTCGGCGGGTTGTCAGGACTGGTGACGGCGCTCGGCGCGATGGCGCTCAATCCGATCGCCGGCGCCTTCACGGCGGTCGCGAGCTTCGCCGGCATGTTGGTCGGCATCTTGTTCGCCCGCATCGTCGCCGAGTTCGTCCTGATGGTGTTCCGCATCAACGAGCATCTTGCGGCGATCCGTAATCGCGGCGGAATGTAAGACGAGCAATTCCGAAAGGCCGGCCGTTCTAGGACTGGCCGCGGGCCCAATCCCTACGTGGCAAATCTGAAGTGCATCACGTCGCCGTCGGCGACCTGATATTCCTTGCCTTCCAGCCGCAGCTTGCCGATGTCGCGCGCGCCGGCCTCGCCGCCGCCCTTGACATAGTCGTCAAACGCGATGGTCTCGGCGCGGATAAAGCCGCGCTCGAAATCGGTGTGGATCACGCCCGCGGCCTGCGGCGCGCGCGAGCCTTTGGTCACGGTCCAGGCGCGCGTCTCTTTCGGTCCGACGGTGAAAAACGTCACCAGATGCAACAGCCCGTAGCCGACGCGGATCAGCCGATCGAGGCCCGGCTCCTTCAAGCCGATCTCGGACAGAAACATCTCGCGCTCGTCGCGCGGCAGCACCGCGATCTCGGCTTCGATCTTGGCCGAGATCACCACGGAGGCCGCGCCTTCTTCGGCGGCGCGCTTTTCCACCGCGCGTGAATAGTCGTTGCCGGTCGCGGCCGCGCCCTCGTCGACATTGCAGACGTACAGCACCGGCAGCGAGGTCAGCAGCCCGAGCGAATGAAACAGCTTCTCTTCCTCGGGCTTGCGCTCGACGAAGCGCGCGGGCTTGCCATCGCGCAAGAGCGTGAGCGCAGCGATTGACCAGGTCGAGCGTTTCCTTCGCCTCCTTGTCGTTGCCGCGCACGATCTTCTTTCAAGCGACATCGACGCGCCGCTCCAGGCTGTCGAGGTCGGCGAGCATCAGCTCGGTCTCGATCGTCTCGATGTCGGCGACCGGATCGATCTTGTTCTCCACATGCGTCACGTCGCCATCGTCGAAGCAGCGCACCACGTGCGCGATGGCGTCGACCTCGCGGATATTGCCGAGGAACTGGTTGCCGAGCCCCTCGCCCTTCGAGGCGCCGCTGCACCAGCCCCGCGATGTCCACGAAGGTGAGCCGCGTCGGAATGATCTCGGCGGATTTCGCGAGCTTCGCACAGCACGTCGAGCCGCGGGTCCGGCACCGCGACCTCGCCGACATTCGGCTCGATGGTGCAGAACGGATAGTTCGCGGCCTGCGCCGCCGCCGTCTCGGTCAGCGCATTGAAGAGCGTCGACTTGCCGACATTCGGCAGCCCGACGATGCCGCACTTGAAGCCCATTATTTTTCCTCGGATTCTATCGGCGGGCCGAAGCCCTTGGCATCCATCGCGAGATGCACCTTGTTCTGGAAGCTCGCGTCCTTGGCGCTCGCCAGCAGTTCGGCATTGTCGGCGATCACGTCGGTGAGCGCCTCGACCCACGGGCGCTCGTCCTTGGCGAAATCGCCGAGCACATGCGGATACACCAGCTCCTTCACGCCCGGATGACCGACGCCGATGCGCACGCGCTTGTAGTCGTTGCCGACATGCGCGCTGATCGAGCGCAGCCCGTTATGTCCCGCGATGCCGCCGCCGACCTTGACGCGCACCTTGGCGGGCGGCAGCTCGATCTCGTCGTGGAACACCGCGATGTCGCCTAGAGCCATCTTGTAGAAATGCATCGCCTCGGCGACCGCGCGCCCTGAACTCGTTCATGTAGGTGCCGGGAAGCAGCAGCAGCACCTTTTCGCGCCCGAGCGTGCCTTCGCGTCGCCACACCCTGAAAGCGCCGCCGCCACGGCGCGAAAGCCGTGGCGCTTGGCGATCGCGTCCACCACCATGAATCCGATGTTGTGGCGGTTGCCCGCGTGCTTGGCGCCCGGATTGCCGAGCCCGACGAACAGCAGCATGGATCAGGCCATCAGGCGAAGGTCCGATCCCGGCACAGGCCGGGATCGGAACACGGGAGCGCCTACTTCTTCTCGGGCGCCGCAGCGCCTGCTGCGGCCGCCGGAGCGGGCGTCGCACCAGGTGCGCCGGTCGGAGCGGGCGGCGCTTCGGCTGCTGCTGCTGCGGCTGCTGCCGCTGCTGCTGCTGCTTCGGCGGCGGCCTTCATTTCTTCCGCGTAGCCCGACGGCGGCACGATGGTGACCAGCGTGATGTCGCCGTGCTCCAGCACCTTCACGTTCGGCGGCAGCGTGATGTCGCTCAAGTGGCGCGAATAGTTGATCTCCAGCCCGGAGATATCGACCTCGAACGCCTGCGGGATGTCATCGGCCCGCACCTGCACGGCGATCGTGTGGGTGACGATGTTGACCGTGCCGCCGCGCTTGATGCCGGGCGCCTGATCGGCGTTGATCACGCGGATCGGCACGCGCACGCGCACCATCGCACCTTCGCCGAGGCGCAGGAAATCCACATGCAGCGGATTGTCCATCACGGGATCGAGCTGGAAGTCGCGCGGGATCACGCGATGCTTCGTGCCGTCCACGTCGAGATTGCAGACCGTGGTGAGGAAGTGACCCGCATAGATCTTCAGCTTCAATTCCTTGAAGTCGAGCGAGACGCCGAGCGGCTCCTTGCCGTCGCCGTAGATCACGCCGGGCACGCGGCCCTCGCGACGCACTGCCCGGGCGGCCCCCTTGCCGGCCTTCGGACGCGCCGTCGCGCTCAGTTCATTGACGGTCGCCATTGGTGGTATCCTTTAGATGTTGATTTTGTTTACGAATTTGCCGCAGCGTGCCTCCAGGGGTGTCGGAGCCGCAGGCGAGCGGGCTTATAGCCGTAAGGGCGCGGAAAGACAAGGAAATCGGAGTCTTCGGCCTATCCGTGTCCGCCTTCGTTGCCTTCGGCCTTGGCACTGAACGGAGCGCCGCCACCGGTGCCCGGACCTGAACCGGCAGCCGGGCTGCCGCCGCCTAGTTTCGCCTCCAGCGCCGCGATGCGCGCCTTCAGCGCCTCGTTCTCCTCGCGCGCGAGCCGCGCCATTTCCTTGACGGCCTCGAACTCCTCACGCTGCACCACGTCGAGCTCGCGTAAAACGCGCTCGGCCTGCGTCCGCATGACGGTGTCAAACTCGCGCCGCACGCCTGTGGCGACGCCCGCCGCATCGTTCATCAGCCGCGCGACCTCGTCGAAGAAGCGGTTGTTCGTTTGGGTCATGGGGTGGCTCCGAGGCATCTCATCGCCACGAGAATGGGGATAAAGGCGGCCGTGAGCAAGGTGGGGAGGCGCTATTGCCAGCCGGGCACGCCCTTCATGTCGGGCAGCTTGTGGGCGATGCCCTTGTGGCAATCGATGCAGGTCTTTTCGCCGGTGAACAGGAAGCGTTGGTGCGCGACGGAAGCGCGCGGCGACTGCTTGGTGATGTCCATCGACACCGCGCTGTGACAGTTGCGGCATTCGAGCGAGTCGTTCGCCTTGAAGCGCGCCCATTCGTGAAGCGCCAGTTCGAGGCGGTGATCGGCGAATTTCTCGCGCGTGTCGATGGTGCCGAACAGATGGCCCCAGACCTCCTTGGAGGCCTGCATCTTGCGCGCGATCTTGTCGGTCCAGTCGTGCGGGACATGGCAGTCGGGACAGCTCGCGCGCACGCCCGAGCGGTTGGAGAAATGGACGGTCGTTTTCAGTTCGGCGAACACGTTGTCGCGCATCTCGTGGCAGCCGGTGCAGAACTTCTCCGTGTTGGTGATCTCCAGCGCGGTGTTGAATCCGCCCCAGAAGATCACGCCGGCGACGAATCCGGCGAGCACCAGCACGCCGAGGCTGAAAACGGTGCTCGGCCGGCGCAGCACATCCCACAGATCGATGACGAAATGCCGACGCGCGCGCCAGGCGCGAGGGACGCGGCTGATCGGCCGCGCTCATCGGCGTCCGCCCGGCGCCGCGCGGCTGAGCATGGTGTCGATGTCGACGAAGTCGTTCGTGATCGGCGCCTTCACCACGTGCTGGGGAACATGGCAGGAATTGCAGAAGAAACGGCGCGGCGAGATCGAGGCGAGGAATTGCCCGTCGCGGTCCATGAAGTGCGTGATGCTGACCATCGGCGCCTGCGACTCCGCGGTGCGCGCGCGCGCATGACACGACAGGCATTTGTTGCCGTTCATGTCGACCTGATAGCCGTCGGTGCTGTGCGGAATCACCGGCGGCTGTTCGGGATAGTTGCGCACCTCCTTTTCGGCGCTGTTGCGCAGCGGCGTCATCAATGGCGCCGGCCCTTCCTCGTTGAGCGGCGTCGGCCCGCGCAGGCCGGAACTGACCGTCTGCGCCAAGAGCGAGGTCGACGCGGCGACGAGGATGGCGGCAAGAGCAAAAATGCCGGAGTTGCGGATCATGGCTACACCCGCTCGATGCGCACCGCGCATTTTTTGTAATCGGTCTGCAGCGAGATCGGGTCTGTGGCGTCGAGCGTCACCTTGTTGATGAGCTGCGCCTCGTCGAACCACGGCACGAACACAACGCCGCGCGGCGGCTTGTTGCGCCCGCGCGTCTCGACCCGGGTGCGGATGAAACCGCGCCGCGAGGCCACCTTGATCTCGTCGCCCCGGCGCAGCTTCGCGTCCAGCGCGTCGTCCGGATGCATGAAGCAGACGGCTTCGGGAAACGCCTTGTAGAGTTCCGGCACCCGGCGCGTCATCGTGCCGGAATGCCAGTGCTCCAGCACCCGGCCGGTCGAGAGCCAGAACGGATAGTCCTTGTCGGGGGATTCGGCCGGCGGTTCGTAAGGCAGTGCGAAGATGCGCGCCTTGCCGTCCGGGAATCCGTAGAACTCGACGCCCTTGCCGCTCTTTACATACGGGTCGAGACCCTCGCGGAAACGCCAGCGCGTCTCCTGGCCGTTGACCACCGGCCAGCGCAGGCCGCGCGTCTGGTGATAGGTCTCGAAGGACGCGAGATCGTGCCCGTGGCCGCGGCCGAAAGCCGCGTATTCCTCGAACAGGCCTTTATGCACGTAGAAGCCGAACGCCTTCGAACTCGTCGTTCAGGTAGCCCGCCTCGATCTCGGAAACCGGAAACTTGTCGACCTGGCCGTTGCGGTAGAGCACGTCGAACAGCGTCTTGCCGCGATATTCGGGTTTCTTGGCCAACAAGTCCTCCGGCCACACCTCCTCGATCTTGAAGCGCTTGGAGAATTCCATCAGCTGCCAGAGATCGGAGCGCGACTCGCCCGGCGCCGACACGAGCTGATGCCAGAAATGCGTGCGCCGTTCGGCGTTGCCGTAGGCGCCCTCCTTCTCCACCCACATCGCGGTGGGGAGAATGAGATCGGCCGCGAGCGCGGTCACCGACGGATAGGCGTCGGACACGACGATGAAGTTTTCCGGATTGCGGTAGCCGAGCCAGGTTTCCTCGTTGGCATTCGCCGCGGCCTGGAGATTGTTGTTGACCTGCACCCAATAGGCATTGAGCAGGCCGTCCTTCAGCATCCGGTTTTGCAGCACCGCGTGGTAGCCGGGCTTGTCGGGAATCGTCCCTTCGGGAAGTTTCCAGATGCGCTCGGCGATGTCGCGATGCGCCTTGTTGGTCACCACCATGTCGGCCGGAAGCCGGTGCGAGAAGGTGCCGACCTCGCGCGCGGTGCCGCACGCCGACGGCTGTCCGGTGAGCGAGAACGGACTGTTGCCCGGCTCGGAGATTTTTCCCGTCAGCAGATGAATGTTGTAGACGAGGTTGTTGCACCACACGCCGCGTGTGTGCTGGTTGAACCCCATGGTCCAGAAGCTGGTGACCTTGATCTTCGGGTCGGCATACAACTCGGCCAGCGCCTCGAGGCGGTTGAGCGGCACGCCCGACATCTCGGCAGCTTTCTCCAGCGTGTAGTCCGAGACGAACTTGACGTAGTCCTCGTAGCTCATGTCGGTCGCGTCGCCGGCCTTGGCGCGGCCTGTCGCCTTTTTCTCCAGCGGATGCTCCGGGCGCAGCCCGTAGCCGATGTCTGTCTGTCCGCGCTTGAAGATCGTATGCCTGCCGACGAAATCCTTGTTCACCCGCCCGGTCTTGACGATGTGATTGGCGATGGCGTTGAGCAGATAGAGATCGGTGTGCGGCTTGAACACCATGCCGATGTCGGCGAGATCGAACGAGCGGTGCTCGAAGGTCGAGAGTACCGCGACGCGCACATGGGGCGCGCTCAAACGCCGGTCGGCGACGCGCGTCCACAGGATCGGATGCATCTCCGCCATGTTAGAGCCCCACAGCACGAAGGCGTCGGCGGCCTCGATGTCGTCGTAGCAGCCCATCGGCTCGTCGATGCCGAAGGTGCGCATGAAGCCCACGGCGGCGGACGCCATGCAGTGGCGTGCGTTCGGATCGAGATTGTTGGAGCGGAAGCCGGCCTTGAGCAGTTTGAGCGCCGCATAGCCTTCCCAGATCGTCCACTGGCCGGAGCCGAACATGCCGACGCCGCTTGGACCGCGCTTCTTCAGCGCGTCCTTGAATTTCTCCGCCATGACGTCGAAGGCTTCGTCCCACGAGACCGGCGTGAACTCGCCGTTCTTGTCGTACTTGCCGTTAGTCTTGCGCAGCATCGGCTGCGTGAGCCGGTCGTGGCCGTACATGATCTTGGAAAGGAAATAGCCCTTCACGCAGTTGAGCCCGCGATTGACCTCGGACTTGATGTCGCCGTGGGTCGCGACCACGCGGTTTTCCTTGGTCGCCACCATCACGCTGCAGCCGGTGCCGCAGAAGCGGCACGGCGCCTTGTCCCATTTGAGTTCGCTCGCGGCGCGCTCGGTGACGAGGTTGGCGGCAAGCGCCGGAGCCGTCATGCCGCCTGCCGCCATGGCCATCGCGGCCGCTTCGAGCTTGAGAACCTGCCGCCGATCGAGCGTCTTGGCAGTCATGATGCATTCCTTCCGGTGCCGGGCCTCAGCCCGCGTCGATGGCGTGAAAGACGAGCGAGGCCGAGTAACACATCCGGCAGCAGCGCGATGGTGTTGAGTGTGGTTCCGATGACGCCCGCATCCGGCGCATCGATCACGACGACGAGCTTGCCCTTCGGATCGCGGCCGTGAATTTCGCAACCGGCTATTGCCAGGATCGCGGCTTCGACATCGGCGAGATGCTCGGGCCGCGCCTGCACCAGGATGCTGGCGATCTCTCCGCCGGGCGGCGCGACCAAACGATTCGGATCGGCAAGCCGGCCCGACATGAGTGCGCGCCGATCGATGACAGTCTGATCCATGGGTGCAGCCTTGCTCGGCGCCATGCTCGACCTCGCGGGCCGGAGGACCGGGAGGCCCGGCCACCATCTGGTAACACCCATACGGCAAGCCCGTATCCGCCCACCGTCGCGACCGCGAGCGCCGGCATCAGCACCGCGGTGAGAAACAGAAAGGCAAAGATTTCCATGCGCCTGCGGCGCAATCGTCCATTCGTGTCGTCGCCGATAGCCGACATCTCGCATCTCGCTCGAATTTGGTGATCGACGGCATCCGGGCCGTTGCCTGCGCCGAATGATATGCGGCGAAACCAGCGCTGCTTTGATCTTGATCAAATTGCCTAGCGAACGGGCTGAGACTAGAGCGAGCGGACGGCCAATGCTGTGCAAAATTGCTCAGTTCGGCTTGGCGGTGGAGCCAGCGATGCTGTCGTCCGCCGCGGCGATCTCCCGCCATCCACTGCCTTGACTCCCCATCCACCCCGGCGCCATGACGCGGTACCCGTCCCGGAACTCGACATGCTGCTTGCCCTGCCTTTCCCCAATCTCGATCCGATCCTGATCCAGCTCGGGCCGTTCGCGATCCGCTGGTACGCGCTCGCCTATATCGTCGGCATCCTGCTCGGCTGGCTCTACGCGCGCGCGATCATCCGCCACCAGAAGCTCTGGGGCGGGCCGGCGCCGATGAGCGTCGCCGACATTCGACGATTTCATCGTGTGGGTGACGCTCGGCATCATTCTCGGCGGCCGCATCGGCTATGTGCTGTTCTACAATCCGGATTACTTCGCCGAACACCCGCTCGAAGCGTTGCAGCTCTGGAAAGGCGGCATGTCGTTCCACGGCGGCTTCATTGGATGTATCGCGGCCGTAGTGCTGTTCGCACGGAAAAACAACATCCCCGTCCTTTCGCTCGGCGATATCACCTGCGCGGTCGGGACAATCGGAGTGATGCTCGGCCGCATAGCCAATTTCATCAACGGCGAATTGTGGGGCCGCGCATCGGACGTACCGTGGGCAATGGTGTTTCCGACCGGCGGGGCAATACCGCGCCATCCGAGCCAACTTTACGAAGCTGCGCTCGAGGGCCTGTTGCTTTTCCTGGTACTCGCCCTGCTCATCCGCCGTGGCGCGCTCAGGCGCCCCGGCCTGATCATCGGTGCCTTCGCGGTCGGCTATGCGCTGACGCGCTCGTTTGCGGAATTATTCCGCGAGCCGGACCCGCAGCTCGGTTTCCTGTGGGGCGGACTCACCATGGGCATGGTGCTGTCGCTGCCGCTGCTGCTGTTCGGCATCGTGCTGATCGTCATCGCGTTGCGCCGCCCGCCGCGAAACGCGGCACACGCCGTTTGATGACTCCGCTCGAGCGGGAAATCCGAACCATCATCGAGACCGAAGGGCCGATGACGGTCTCGGACTACATGCAGCTTTGCCTCGCTCATCCGCAGCACGGCTATTACGTCACGCGCGACCCGTTCGGCGCGGCTGGCGATTTCGTCACCGCGCCGGAAGTGAGCCAGATGTTCGGCGAGCTGCTCGGCGCATGGGCCGCGGCGGTGTGGCGGCAGATGGGTTCACCCGAGGGCGTTCGTCTGATCGAGCTTGGACCGGGCCGCGGCACCCTGATGGCGGATGCGCTGCGCGCCGCGCGTGCGCTGCCGGAATTCCATGCGGCCGTTGCGGTTCATCTGGTCGAGATCAGCCCGGTGTTGCGCGCAATGCAAGAGAAGGCGCTCGCGGGCGCCGGCGTCCCGATCGAATGGCATCACGGCATCGAGGAGATCGCGGACGGGCCGGCGCTCGCGATCGCCAACGAGTTTGTCGATGCGCTGCCGATCAGCCAGTTCGTCAAGGACCGCGATGGCTGGCATGTCCGCATGGTCGGCATCGCTGATGATAAACTCAGTTTCATGGCCGCGCCCGATCCGATGCTCGGTCATGTCGCCGACGCGACGACGCCGGGCACAATTCTCGAACGGCGCGACGACCGGCCGGTCTCGCTGCTGGCGCAGCGTATCGCACGTCAGGGCGGCGCCGCGCTGGTCATCGACTACGGCCACGCCGAAAGCGCATTCGGCGACACGCTGCAGGCCGTGCGCGGTCACACGTTCGCCGACCCGCTGGAAAATCCGGGCGAGGCCGACTTGACCGCGCAGGTCGATTTCGCGGCCGTCGCGACGTGGGCGCAGCGACAAGGCGCCGCCACACAGGGGCCGGTCGCGCAGGGCGAATTCCTGCGCCGCCTCGGGATCGAACAACGTGCCGCGCGGCTCAAAGCCAACGCGACGCCGCAGCAGGCCGCCGCCATCGACGCTGCGCTTGCGCGCCTGACCGCGCCGGACCAGATGGGCGAGCTTTTCAAGGTGCTGGCCATCACCGACCCGAAGCTCGGGCCGCTGCCGGGGTTTGACAGGTAGCGCCCGACCCGTCATTCCGGCCGCATGATCCAGGCCCCGTCCCTCTCCGCCTCCCCAAACATCCGCCACGCGTTCTTCACGCGCGAGGGCGGCGTGTCGGACGGCATCTACGCGAGCCTCAACGGCGGCATCGGCTCGCACGACGCGCCCGAGAAAGTGCGCGAGAACCGCGCCCGGATGGCGCAAGCGCTCGGCGTCGCGCCGGCGCATTTCGTCACCTGTTATCAGATCCACTCGCCCGACGTGATCGTCGCCGAGACCCCATGGACGCGCGAGAATTCTCCGCGTGCCGACGCAATCGTCACGCGCGTGCCGGGGCTCGCCATCGGAGTCAGCACCGCGGACTGCGGCCCGATCCTGTTCGCCGACTCCCAAGCCGGCGTGGTCGGCGCCACGCATGCCGGATGGAAGGGGGCGCTGACCGGCGTGCTTGAGGCGACCGTGGCCGCGATGGAGAAACTCGGCGCCCAGCGCAGCCGCATCGGCGCGGCGCTCGGGCCGATGATCCGCCAGCCGAACTACGAGGTCGGCGCCGAATTCGTCGAGCGCTTCACGGCGGCCGACGTCGCGAACACGCGCTTCTTCGCGCCGGCCGCGCGGCCCGGCCATGCCATGTTCGATCTGCCCGGCTACATCAGGTCGCGGCTCGAACGCGCTGAAATCAAAAGCATCGAGGACCTCGGCCTCTGCACCTATGCGGACCCGGCGCGCTTTTTCAGTTACCGCCGTACCACCCACCGGGCCGAGCCGGATTATGGCCGTCACGTCAATGCGATTGCGCTGGTGACCTGACACGCTGGACCGCCACGGCGTTTGGCGCTACCCATTTCCTGTCGGCTGGCGACGCCGGGCAAAGCCCGGGACCTTTGACGGCAAGACCGTCCGCGCCGGATCGCAGGGGTGGTGTTGGTGGTGGAGCGGGAGCCAAAGCGCGCATATGCGCGCAGTGCTGCGTGCGCAATCGCTGCGCTGCTGGCGGCGCTTGCCTCGGGCTGCACGGTCTCCAACACATCGAACGCCGCCCTCACAACGGCGACGGCATCCACCGGTCCGACCATCGCGTTCGAGTCGATCGACGGCCCGCCGGTCGCCGTCTTCAACCGGCTGGTCGACACCCTCTCTGCCGAGGCGCAGGCGCGCAATCTCGCGATTGCATCGCGCGAGGGCGCCGCGAACTATCGCGTGCGCGGCTATCTGGCCGCGCAGGTCATCCGCGGACGCACACACATCTCCTGGGTCTGGGACGTCTACGACGACGACAGACTGCGCGCCTTGCGCATCACCGGCGAGGAAGCCGGAGGCCGCGGCGGCGATCCGTGGAGCACGGCGGACGACGGAATGCTGCGCCGGATCGCGCGCGCCAGCATGGACCGGCTCGCGGCTTATCTCGGCAATCCGGGCGGACGGCTCGAACCCGACGCCGCGACTGCGATCGCGGCCTCGCCCGAGCCGGAAACCTCGACCCGTCCGCGCCAGCGCCGTGCGCGCTCCGCGACCGCCCCCAGCGCCGCCGAACGGCTCGCCATGTCCGCCGCCCGCTGACAGCGGTTCCGCAATTCCCGTTAACCGCCTGAAAAACCTTCGGGACAACCCCGCCGGGGCGTATTGCCGCACCGCAAACGGCTTGTTATCACCCTGCCGCGCGCAGCGGAGACGGTAGCAAATGGCGGCGAAGAACGGAGCGATCAAGCTCGTCGCCGGCAACTCGAATCGCGCGCTGTCCGAAGCCGTCGGCGCCTACCTGCAGACCTCGCTGACCAGGGCGGAGGTGCGCCGCTTCGCCGACATGGAGATCTTCGTCGAGATCAAGGAGAACGTGCGCGGCGCGGACGTGTTCGTGCTGCAATCGACTTCGTTTCCGGCGAACGACCACCTGATGGAACTGCTGATCATCATGGATGCGCTGCGCCGTTCGTCGGCACGGCGCATCACGGCGGTCATTCCCTATTTCGGCTATGCGCGCCAGGATCGGCGTGCCTCAGGCCGCACGCCGATTTCGGCGAAGCTGGTCGCGAACCTGATCACGAACTCAGGCGCGGACCGCGTGCTCACCGTCGACCTGCATGCCGGGCAGATCCAGGGCTTCTTCGACATCCCGACCGACAACCTGTTCGCCTCGCCCGTGATGGTGCGCGACATCAAGGACCGCTTCAAGGGCGCGAACATGACGGTGGTATCGCCCGACGTCGGCGGCGTGGTGCGCGCGCGCGGGCTTGCCAAGCGCATCAATGCACCGCTCGCCATCATCGACAAGCGGCGCGAGCGGGCCGGCGAATCCGAAGTGATGAACGTGATCGGCGAGGTGGCCGGCACGACCTGCATCCTGGTCGACGACATTGTGGATTCCGGTGGCACGCTGGTGAACGCGGCCGACGCGCTGCTCGAACAGGGCGCGACCGACGTTTACGCCTACATCACCCACGGCGTTCTGTCGGGCGGCGCGGTCGCACGCATCACCGCTTCGCGGCTGAAGGAACTGGTCATCACCGACTCGATCCAGCCGAGCGAAGCCGTGCGCGTGGCGCGCAATATCCGCGTCCTGTCGATCGCGACGCTGATCGGCGAAGCGATCGGACGCACCGCGACCGAAGAGTCGGTGTCAAGCCTGTTTGACTGATTCGGCGCGCATGATCCCGAAAAGTGGGAACCGGTTTTCGGATAAGGATCATGCGCTTTTGAAGAGTTAACGCGCGACCCGGGCGCAAAACCGGTACCCACTTTTGCTGGTCGCGCGTCGATTTGCGACAAATTGACTCACTGTGACTCGATTTGAGTCTTTTCGACTCCATTTGACTCGATTGTGAATCAAGCGCTGTGGACGAAGCAGCCGCACTTCATGGACGCGTGGACTCGACCGGTTATATTCGAATCTGCCGGTGATTCGGTTCGACTGTCGCCAACGACGGAAGAGCGAATCCGTGATGCCGGTTTGTGGCGTCGCCTGCGCATGAATCTTATCGTCGCGCCCTCTGGAGCCGGCATGTCGTTGATGGAATTGCGCATTGAGCGCGAGAGCAATCCGGTCGACGTGGTCGAGCGGCTCGCCTCGATGCACGACTGGTCGTTCGACCGCGCCGGCGACGACGAGATCGCGATTTCGGTCAAGGGACGCTGGACCGACTATCACGTGTCGTTCACCTGGATGGACGACATCGAGGCGCTGCATCTCGCCTGCGCGTTCGATCTCAAGGTGCCCGAGCCGCGCCGCACGGAGGTGCTCGCGCTGATCGCGATGGTCAACGAGCAGCTCTGGGTCGGCCACTTCGACATGTGGGTGAAGGACGGCATCGTGATGTTCCGCCATGCGCTGCTGCTCAACGGCGGCGTCGAGGTCGCGGGCCGCCAGTGCGAGGCGCTGCTCGATGCCGCGCTCGACACCTCGGAGCGCTATTTCCAGGCGTTCCAGTTCGTGGTCTGGGCCGGCAAGCCCGCCCGCGAGGCGCTCGACGCCGCGATGTTCGATACGTCCGGCGAGGCGTAGCGCTCTCGCCGTCATTCCGGGGCACGCCAAAGGCGTGAGCCCGGAATCCATAACCGCAAGACAAGCCGTATCGCTCTGCCAGAGCTTTATCTGCTATGGCCGTGGTTATGGATTCCGGCCCTCGCTTCGCTCGGCCGGAATGACGGCGAGGCGATCATGTCTTCACTGCAAGGACTTCTCCGGCACACTCGTGCTGGTCGGCGCCGGCAAGATGGGCGGCGCGATGCTGGAAGGCTGGCTCGCGCTCGGCCTCGATCCGCACAAGATCGCGATCCTCGAACCCAAGCCCGCGCCGGAGATCGGCGCGCTGGCGGCGCGCGGCGTGCGGATCAATCCGACGATGGCGGCCATTACCGACGCCAGCGTCATCGTCATCGCGATCAAGCCGCAGGATGCCGCAACTGTCGTGCCGAACCTCAAGCCGCTGCTGCGGCCCGGCACCATTGTGGTCTCGGTGATGGCGGGCAAGACCATCGGTTTCCTGGAAGGCGCGCTCGGCGACTGCGCGATCGTGCGCTCGATCCCGAACACGCCCGCGGCGGTCGGACGCGGCATCACGGTCGCGGTGCCGAACGCCAAGGTCAACGAGGCGCAACGCAAACTGTCGGATGCGCTGCTGCGCAGCGTCGGCGCGGTCGAGTGGGTCGAGGACGAAGGCCTGATCGACGCCGCGACGGCCGTCTCCGGCTCGGGTCCGGCCTATGTGTTCCTGCTCGCCGAGAGCCTCGCGCGCGCCGGCGCCGCTGCCGGGCTGCCCGCCGACCTTGCGGCGCGGCTCGCGCGCGCGACCGTGTCCGGCTCGGGCGAGTTGCTGCACCGCTCAGCCTTCGATGCCGCGACCTTGCGGGCGAACGTCACATCGCCGGGCGGAACCACGGCGGCCGCGCTCGGCGTGCTGATGGCCGGCGACGGGCTCGATCCGCTGATGGAGAAGGCGGTCGCCGCCGCGACAAAGCGCTCGCAGGAACTTGCGGGCTGATCTTTGAACTGACGCAATCGAGGGGCTATTGTGACGGCAACAGAGGAGCCCGCCATGGCCCGCAAGCCACAACGTGCCGCGAAGACCGCGCCGCCGAAACCGCCCTCCGGCACCGACCGCGAAAAGATCATCGCCGCGTTCATGGCGCTGCTCGCCGAGAAGCGCTTCGAGCAGATCGGGTTCGGCGATATCGCGGCACGCGCGGGCCTGACGCTCGCGACCTGCCGCGCCGAGTTCGGCGCGACGCTGCCGATCCTCGCCGCGCACATGAAGGAGCTCGACCGCAAGGTGCTGGCGGGCGTGAGCGCCGACATGGCCGAGGAGCCGCCGCGCGAGCGCCTGTTCGACGTGCTGATGCGCCGCCTCGAGATGATGGCGCCGTATCGCGAAGCCGTCCGCTCGCTGATGAAATCCGCGCAGTGCAATCCGGGTCTCGCCTTCGCGCTCAACGGCCTCGCAGTCCGCTCGCAGACCTGGATGCTCACCGCGGCCGACGTCAACGCCGCGGGCCCGCGCGGACTGATCCGCGCGCAGGGGCTCGCGATGCTGTTCGCCTCGGTGCTGCGCACCTGGGTGGACGACGACGACGAGGGCCTCGCCCGCACGCTTGCGGCGCTCGACCGCGCGCTGGCGCGCGGCCAGCGCTGGTCCGGCATGCTGAACGACCTCTGCCGCTTCTCGCCCGGAAAATGCCGTTCGCGCTTCCGCAGGCGGCGCGATGAAGCCGAGGAAGAACCGGCCGCAGCCTAAACCGGCACCCGCACCGTCGCCCGCAAGCCGCCCATCGGACTGTCGCCCAGCGTGATGTCGCCGCCATGCGAGCGCGCGATGTCGCGCGCAATGGCGAGGCCGAGACCCGTGTTGCCCTCGTCCTGATTGCGCGCATCGTCGAGGCGCAGGAACGGCCGGAACACTTCCTCGCGCATGTCAGCCGGAATGCCCGGCCCATCGTCGTCGACATTCACGGTGAGCCAGCGATGGTCGCGATGCCCGGTGATGGA
The DNA here is from genome assembly GCA_963800695.1 of uncultured Alphaproteobacteria bacterium. Classification (GTDB taxonomy): domain Bacteria; phylum Pseudomonadota; class Alphaproteobacteria; order Rhizobiales; family Xanthobacteraceae; genus PALSA-894. Next base: position 55,336 of record CAWDCA010000003.1, read on the forward strand.
AATCTCCTTGGCGAAGCGCGCCGCGTTCGACACCAGATTGGCGAGGCAGCGCCGGAACGCCGCCGGCCGCACCGTGACGATCGGATGGCCGTAGAACACCACATTGGTCTTGTGCCCGTGGCGTTCCGCATCCGCTTTCAACTCGTCGAGGAAGCCCGCCATGTCGGTCGGCGCGGGCAGTTCGCCGAGGTCGCCGCGCGCGAAGGCGAGATACGCCTCGAGCATGCGGCCCATCTCGTCGACGTCCTTCTTCAGCGCCTCGATTTCCGGTCCGCTGCCGAGCAGCGCAAGCTCCAGCTTGAAGCGCGTGAGGATCGTGCGCAGGTCGTGCGATACGCCGGCCAGCATGGTGGTGCGCTGCTCGATGGTGCGCTCGACGCGGCGTTTCATCTCGATGAAGGCCTGCGCGGCGCGGCGCACCTCGCGCGCACCGCGCGGCTTGAAGCCGGGCACGTCTCGTCCTTTGCCGAAACTCTCCGCCGCATCGGCGAGCCGCAGGATCGGCCTGATCTGGTTGCGCAGGAACAGGATCGCGACGACCAGCAGCACCAGGGAGGTGCCGATCATCCACCACAGGAAGATTTCCGAATTCGACGCGTAGGCGGCGCTGCGCTGCGCGAACACGCGCATCACCGTGTCGTCGAGGCGGATGCGGATCTCGACCAGGTTGGAGCGCCCCACGGTGTCGATCCAGAACGGGCGGCGGATCTGCTGGCTGATCTGCTGCGAGAGCGCCTGATCGAGCAGCGAGAAGAACGGCTTCGGCCCGGGCGGGGGCATTTCGGAAACCGGCAGGAAATCGACCGACAGCCCCAGGCGCTCCAGCGCGATGCGGCGGATGGTGAGGCGATCGGCATCCTGCGGATAGGCGCGATAGACGTCGATCAGCGCCGAGATGTCCTGCGTCACCGCCGCCGAGAGCCGGCGCGTCACCGTGTTCCAGTGCCGCTCCATGAACACGAACGCGACCACCGACTGCAACACCACCATCGGCGTGATGATGATCAGCAGCGCGCGGCCATAGAGGCCGGTCGGCATCAGGCCCTTGAGCCAGCGCGTGAACCAGTCGTACGACGACGACACCAGCCCGGCCGCGGAGCGCAGCCTCGCAAGGCCGGTGTCGAGCGTGGTCATGGCGCGACCACCAGCCGGTAGCCGATGCCGCGCACGGTCTGCACGAACAGCGGATTCGCGGGATCACGCTCGATCTTGCGCCGCAGGCGGTTCACCTGCACGTCGACCGCGCGCTCATTGACCCCGCCGCCGTTTCCCGCGAGCGCCATGCGCGGCACGGTCTCGCCCGGCACAGCGGCGAGCACGCGCAGCATGTCGCGCTCGCGGTCGGTGAGATGGATCACGTCCTCGCCGCGGCGCAGTTCGCCGCGCGCCAGATGAAACACGAAATCGCCGAAGCGCGCGGACTCGATCGCGGGCGCCGGCGCAGGGATCGTGCGCCTGAGGATGCTGGCGATGCGCAGCGACAGTTCGCGCGGCTCGAACGGCTTCGGCACGTAGTCGTCAGCGCCGAGCTCGAGGCCGGTGATGCGGCTCTCGGTCTCGGCCTTCGCGGTCAGCATCAGGATCGGAACGCGTGAGGATTCGCGCAGCGATTTCGCCAATTGGAATCCGGTCTCGCCCGGCATCATCACGTCGAGCACGAGCAGATCGAACGACAGGCTTTCCAGCTTGGTGCGAGCGTCCGCCGCGTTGTTCGCCGTGGTGACGCGATAGCCTTCCGAGAAAAGGAATCGCGACAACAGATCTCGAATGCGCCGGTCATCGTCCACCACGAGCAGATGCGGGGCATCGTCGGGAAGTGCGACCGCGGGTCCCACCATCATCCCCCCTTACCGCCTCAGCGCGGCCGGCGCGCGCGATCGGCCCGGGCAATGAAGCGCAGCACGCCCTCGCGGCTTTCGTCGTCGACCATCGCGGCGAGGAACGCGCGCGCCGCCTCGTGCGCGTTCGGGCCAAGGCCGCCAAGAGCGCGCGTGATGCGTTCGGTCTGCAGGCCGGCGAGCTTCATGGCGAGTTGCTCGCCTTTCGGCGTGACGAAAAGGAGGCGATGACGGCGGTCGTCCGGACCTTCCTTCTGCAGCACATAGCCCTCGTCGACGAGCTGCTTGAGCACGCGCCCGAGCGACTGCTTGGTGATGCGCAGGGTCTCCAGGAGGTCGGCGACCTTCATGCCGGGGTTGCGGTTGACGAAATGCAGCACCCGATGGTGCGCCCGCCCGAACCCGAATTTCTCCAGCACGTGGTCGGGGTCCGACACGAAGTCCCTGTAGGCAAAGAACAAAAGCTCGATCAGGTCCCAGATCGGCTCGCGCTCGGCACCAGCCGGAAGCTCATCCTCGGCCGCCGCGGGCTTGCGATCCTGAGAAAAAATTATGTCAGCCATATTGACATATTTCTGTCTGATTGTTACTCAACAGCACGCTTTCACGAAAGGATCGTGCTCGGATCGGTGGTCCGAGCCAGCTTTTCGGCCGGTCCGCGACGCGCACAGCCGAACGGGCTAACATTACCCCAGACTTGGCCGGTGACGCAAAACGACCGGCCTTCGGGGGAAACAGGACCAGCCTGATGAACGCCCATCAGAAGATCGAGACGATTGCCTTTTCCCGCAGCCCGACGAGCAAACCCATCGGCGCCGATGCGCGGGCAGAAGCTCCTGAAGGATCCGGGTTTCGGCCGTGTCTTCACCGATCATATGGTGACCATCCGCTGGACGAAGGACCGCGGTTGGCACGATGCGCAGGTGTGCGCCCGCGCGCCGATCTCGCTCGATCCCGCGGCCGCCGTCCTGCACTACGGGCAGGAAATCTTCGAGGGCCTCAAGGCCTACACCCTCAGTGATGGCAGCATCGCGTTGTTTCGGCCCGAGCAGAATGCGCGGCGCTTCCGCGCCTCCGCCGTGCGCATGGCCTTGCCGGAGCTGCCGGAGGCGCTGTTCATGCAGGCCATCGAGGAGCTCGTGAAAATCGACAGGGCCTGGATTCCCGGCGGTGAAGGCAGCCTCTACCTGCGGCCTTTCATGATCGCGACCGAGGCTTTTCTCGGCGTCCGTCCGTCCCAGGAATGCCTCTTCATGCTGATCGCCAGCTCGGTCGGCTCCTATTTCAAGGGCGGCGCAAAGGCCGTCACCGTCTGGCTCAGCGACCGATACACGCGCGCGGCCGAGGGCGGCACGGGCGCGGCCAAATGCGGTGGCAATTACGCCGCCAGCCTGCTGGCCCAATCCGAAGCGATCGAGCAGGGCTGCGATCAGGTCGTGTTTCTCGATGCCGCCGAGCATCGCTGGGTCGAGGAACTCGGCGGCATGAACGTCTTCTTCGTCTTCGACGACGGCTCGCTGACGACGCCGCCGCTGAGCGGCACGATCCTGCCCGGCATCACCCGGGATGCGATCATCACGCTTGCCCGCAAGGAAGGCCGCACCGTCCGCGAGGAGCGCTACAGCATCGAGCAATGGCGCGCCGACGCGGCGAGCGGAAAGCTGCGCGAGGCTTTCGCCTGCGGCACTGCCGCGGTCGTTTCGGCCATCGGCAGGATCAAGAGTTCGAGCGGCGACATCGTGATCGGCAATGGCGATGGCGGCCTCATCACCGCCGGGCTGAAGGCCAAGCTCGTCGGCATCCAGCGCGGCGACGTCGCCGACAGCGAAAGCTGGATGCGCAAGATCGGCTGATCCGCCGAGAGGCAAGAAGGCGGCAGCGTCACGCGGCGGCTGGCCAAGAGCGCCGATCGCCATCTCCAGTTGCGCGCACCGCTACTTTCTGGTGCTATTGCGCATGGCATCGGAAAACGAAGGCGCGAAAGTGCATCTGCTTGAAAATGTCTCAAGCAGACTGAATAAATTTTTTGCCGCCCCGATTTTTTTCATCTTGCTCGGTTGTGTGTTTCTCTTTGTGGCTGGCAGGCTCATTGACGAGACGTCATCCCTCGTTTGTGTTCCTGTTGGCGATCCTCGGTGTCTCGATTGTCCTCTACGGCACCGGGACCCAAGCCAGCGGCGAGGGCGAACTCAAGAGCGTTCCGATCAAGGTTATTATCGCGGGCGGTGCTGGCGTTCTCGCCGCCGTGTTCGGCTTCGGCGTTGTCTCGCAAGTCGAAGGAATACAAAAGGTGTTCAGCAAGGTTGCGTATTTCGGGGTGATCGAACTCAAGCCTAAATCGTCGTTCGACCTCAACACACTGCATATCACGAGCACCACCCGCGAAGGACGGCCGCTGCCCGTCATGATCAAGACGGACCTCGTCGCTGTGTTCGTACCCACGACGATAGGGGCGACGCGCGGCAGAATTTGCGTCTATGTTACCAACGCCGAAAACAAATCCCTGACGGCGCCGAACCCCTGCTTCGAGGTGACATGGAAGACCTCTACGGAGCATGATTACGGCGAGCCGATCACGCGCATCGCCGAGGGGAGCCTTCCGTTGGTCGCGCCCCGAAATCAACAGATCCCCGTTGCCGCACAATAGCGCAAACGATGGCATCCAAGCCCTGGAGCGAAGCCTTGCATCCTGTAACGAGCATCTCCGCATCCGTCCTCGTTGTCGTACTGCTGACCGCCTCGGCCAGTGCGCAGGGGATCGTGCAAGATTGCGCGATTAATGATTACGTACGGCCGACGATCGCCGCGCTCAGGACAGACAAGAATGAGCAGCGCATTGCCACCGGGCGAAAGCTTGTTGAAAGCTGGAGAGGAAGCCTCACGGCCCTCATGCAGGAGATTGCACAGCTCCCGAAGGGCCCCGTGAGCTCTTGGTCGGCGTCGGAGAAGCAGTATGCCACCGCACTAACCGACACGATGAAGACCATTCTGGCGACGACCGATCAGGCGATCCAGGCGTTTCGTCAATGCGATAACGATCGGGTGGTCAAGCGATTGGCGTGGGCGGCACGCGGCGACGAAACCGTGCTGCGGATCAATTCGGCGAACATCCTGGGAAATGTCGCCGATAACACGACGGTCTGTTTTGTTTTGCATCATCTGCGCGATCCCAGCATCAACGCTTCTGGTCGCGCCAATCTCTTGGGGGTGGCCGTCGCCGTAGCCGGCTATGCCCATAAGGAAAACGTGCAGGCGATCAACGATACGCTCGCGGATATTGGCAGAAAGGCTAAAGGGCGACAATTTGGGGCAAACGCAGAAGCTCGTTCTTGAGCTTGGGGAGCGTGCTAGAAGAAGCACGAATGCGAACGTTCCGCTTCCCGATGCTCTCGCGTCACATTGCAGGGGCTATTCGTATTCAGGCGCGCCGCCTGACTGATTGAGGCGACTTTCTCAATCCACGCTCAAGCCGCCAGCTTTCACCACCGCCACCGCCCGCTCGACCTCGCGCGGCAAGTTCTTGCGCCAATGGTCCATCGTGCGCCGTTCCGGCGGCTCGATCACGACGCCGACCGCCGCGAGCCGTTCGCGAACGAAAGCCGTCTCCACCGCCTTGTTGGTCGCATCCGCCAGCCGCCGCACGATCGCCTCGGGCGTGCCTTTGGGAAACGCGAAAGCGCTGAGCGACGCGCAGTCGATGTCGAAGCCCTCTTCGGTGGCCGACGGCACGTCCGGCAGCACGCCGGCGCGGCTCAGGCCCATCAGCGCGATCGGCTTCACGGTCCCGCCCTTGATCTGCGGGACCGCCGTGGAGATCTGCTCGCAGATGTAGTCGATGCGGCCAGCAAGCAGATCCTGCATCGCGGGACCGGAGCCGCGATAGGGCACATGCGTGATCTTCACGCCCATCGCGAGGTCGAGCAGCAGCGAGCAGATGTGCGCGCCCGCGCCCGCGCCCGAGCTGCCGTATTGCATCTTGTCGTGATTGGCCTTGGCGTAGGCGGCGAATTCCTTCAGCGAACTCGCGGGAAAATCCTTGCGCGCCACCAGGATGCGCGCCGAGTCGGCGAACTGGTTGACATGCTCGAAATCGGTGAGCGGATTGTACGGCGTCTTCGCGCCGTAGAGCGCCGGGACCGTCGTCATTGTGGCGGTGCCGCCGAGCAGGAAGGTGTAGCCGTCCGGCGTGGCCTTCGCGACGCGGTTGGTGCCGGTCATGCCGCCCGCGCCACCGACATTCTCCACGATCACCTGCTGGCCGAGAATCTCCGTCAGTCCCTGCGCCATGATGCGCCCGACCGTGTCGACCGGCCCGCCCGCCGCGTAAGGGACGATCATGGTCACCGGCCGCGTCGGCCAGTCCTGCGCGACGGCAAGCGCCGACGATGCAACCAGCCCAAGCGCCGCGATCAGATGCCGCCGCATGACTGAACCTCAGTATCGAACCACCACCAGCCGGTCGGTGCCGGACTCCGCACCCCACGCCTCGCCGGTACGTCCGAGCATCTGGCGCACCGCCGCGCCGCGCTTGTTCGACGGAAAGCTTTCGAACTTCTCGGTCGCAGGATCGAAGCGCAGGATCGCGTTGGCGATGAAATCCGTGACCCAGACCTTGTCCTTCTCGTCGACATAAACCGAGTAGCAGCCGCTCCTGCTCTTCGGCAGCGCGAAGGTCTTCCAGGTTTTCGCGCCGGGATCGTAGCGGCCGATCTCGCCCGAATGCCAGAAGCTCACCCACAGTATGCCCTTGGAATCCGACCACACGCGGCGCGGCCCGACGCCGGGCTTCGGCGGCTCGACCACCGTCACGGCGCCGCTCGCGGTATCGATGCGTGCGATGTGATCGCCGGCGAGCGACGCATACCAGACATCGCCCGACGGTGTCGTTGCGATGCCGTAGGGTCCGTAACCCTTCGGCGCCTTCCAGGCCTCGACCTTGCCGCTCGCCGGATCGACGCTGCCGTACACGCCGCTCTGTCCCGTGAACCAGAGCTTGCCCGCCTTGTCGAAGGTCGCGGTATTGAGATTGGCGCTCTCGAAGCCCTTGGGCAGCGGAAACAGCTTCACCTCTTTGGTCTTGGCGTCGACGCGCGCGATGGCATTGAGCCCGCTGTCGGTGATCCAGGCCGCGCCGTCCGGCCCGGCAATCACGCCATGCGGGGCCGCCTTCGCGCCGAGCTTGATCTGCTCGACCTTGCCGGTCTTCGGATCGAGGACGCCGAGCGCGGCCTGATGCTGCGCCGTGTACCAGACGGTGCCGTCAGGCGCGGCCGCGACATCGTGCGGATGCGCGCCGGCCGGAACCGGGAAATATGTGATGCGCACGTCAGCGCTTGCGGCCGCGGATAGCGTGAGCAGCGCCGCGATGCTCGCGGCGGCAAGGCGTGTCATCGTTCGTTCCCCGTCCTTATCGCCGGCTTTTCGCCGGTCGCATTGGTTCTTCGCTCACTCGGCGGCCTCCGGTTTGCGGTCCGGCTCGGTCCAGCGTCCCGCCGCAGCGGTATCGGTGTTCCTTGCCGCGACCCACTCGCCGCCCCCGGCGCGCTCTTCCTTTTTCCAGAACGGCGCGCTGACCTTCAGATAGTCCATCAGAAATTCCGCTGCCGCGAAAGCGGCCTCGCGGTGCGATGACGTCGTGACGACCAGCACCACGTTCTCGCCCGGAACCAGGCGGCCGTAGCGGTGGATCACTGTGACGCCAAGCAGCGGCCAGCGCGATCGCGCCTCCTCGACATGGCGCGCGATCTCGGCCTCGGCCATGCCGGGATAGTGTTCCAGCGTCATCGCGGCGACGGCTTCGCCCTCGTTGCTGGCGCGGCAGATGCCCGTGAAGGTCGCGACAGCGCCGATATCGGTGCGGCCTTGCGTCAGCCGCGCAACCTCGGCGCCGATGTCGAAGTCCTCGCGCTGCAGCCGGACCAAGTCAGCCTCCCGTCATCGGCGGGAAGAACGCGATCTCGCGCGCGCCTGCGATCGCGGCGTCGGGCTTCACGTGCGTGTGGTCGATCGCGGCGCGGATCACCTTGGCGTTCTCGAACGCGTAGGCATATTCCTCGCCGCGCCCCGAAAGCCACGCGACGAGTTCCCCGACCGTACGCACGCTCGCCGGCGGATCGATCTCCTCCTCCGGCTTGCCGACGCGCTCGCGCACCCAGGCGAAGTAGAGCAGCTTCAAGGCATCAATCCTCGATCAAATGCCGCACGCCCGCGCGGAAATAATCCCAGCCGGTATATAGTGTCAGCAGCGCCGAGAGCCAGAGCAGCATCAGGCCGATCAGGCTGGTGATCGGCAGGATCAGGTCGCCCGCTTCGCCCGCGATCAGGAACCCGACCGCGAGCAGTTGCAGAAACGTCTTCCACTTGGCGAGCCGGGTTACCTGCACTTTGACGCGCAGCTCGGCGAGATATTCGCGCAGCCCCGACACCAGAATTTCGCGGCACAGGATCACGATCGCGGCCCACAGCGCCCAACCGCGGATGGTTCCGTCGGCGGCGAGCATCAAGAGGCACGACGACACCAGGAGCTTGTCGGCGATCGGATCGAGCATGCGCCCGAAGCTCGATTGCTGGCCCCAGGCGCGCGCCACGTAACCGTCGAGCACATCGGTGAGGCCTGCCGTGATGAAGACGAACAGCGCCACCCAGCGCAGCCAAAGACCCGCGTCCAGGATCGACTGCAGATACATGCAGCCGACCACGATCGGCACCGCGGCGATGCGCCCATAGGTCAGCAGGTTCGGCAGCGCAAAGGCCCGCGCCGACGATGTCGGATTCGTCGTCGTGGTCATGCCTGAAAAGAGCATTTGCGCGGGGGCGGCGCAACCACACTCTGGGAATGGCTGGGACGCAGCTGACCGACGGTCATGGCCGCGTCACGCACGCGCCGCGGTTTCATGAAAGAAATCATAGATCTTGCGTGCGGTTTCGGCATTGATTCCCGGAACATGCTCCAGATCGGCCATCGAGGCGCGCTCGATCGCCTTCAGGGTGCCGAAGTGCCGCAGCAGCGCGCGCTTCCGCGTCGGGCCGATACCCGGAATTTCCTGCAATCCAGCTTCCCGGATGTCCTTCTTGCGCTTCTGGCGATGCGAGCCGATCGCGAATCGGTGCGCTTCGTCGCGCAGCCGCTGCACGAAATACAGCACCGGATCGCGCGGCTTGAGCTTGAGCGGCTCGCGCCCAGTAATGAAGAACGTCTCGCGGCCCGCATCGCGCTCGGGCCCTTTCGCGATGCCGATGAGCGGAAGATCGGTGACCCCGAGCGCCGACAATGTTTCGCGCGCAGCGGTGAGCTGGCCTTGCCCGCCGTCGATCAGCACGAGATCGGGCCAGGGGGAGTCGGCTGCCTCCTCATGCCCGTCTAGTTCTGCGTCCTCAGCCATCGCGGCGAACTCTTCCCTCCCCCCTTGCTCTCTTTCTTTCCCTCCCCTGAAAGGGGAGGGTCGGCGCGCAGCGCCGGGGTGGGGTCATTCTCATCCTCGACCCCCACCCGGACGACTTCGTCGTCCGACCTCCCCCTTTCAGGGGGAGGTATCGGAGAGAGCGGAGCTTCGGGTAAGCGCGCCGCCTCCGCCAGCAGCCGCTTGAACCGCCTTGTCGAGCACCTCGCGCATCATGCCGAAGTCGTCGCCGGGGCTAAGGTTCTCCGACTTGATGTTGAACTTGCGGTACTGGTTCTTGCGGAACCCTTCCGGCCCCGCGACGATCATGGCGCCGACCGCATTCGAGCCCTGGATGTGGCTGTTGTCGTACACCTCGATCCGGCGCGGCGGTTTGCCCAGCCCGAACGTGTCGGCAAGCGCCGTGAGCAGGTTCTGCTGCGACTGCGTTTCGGCGAGCTTGCGCCCGAGCGCCTCGCGCGCATTGGCGAGCGCGTGATCGACCAATTCCTTCTTCTCGCCGCGCTGCGGGATCGAGACCTCGACCTTGTGCCCGCTCTTCACCGCGAGCGCCTCTGCGAGCAGCGCGCGATCCTCGATCTCATGCGACAGAAAGATGCAGCGCGGCGGCGGCTTGTCGTCGTAGAACTGCGCCAGAAACGCGCCGAGCACTTCGCCCGGCTCGAACGAGCGATCGGCGCGCGGGAAATAGGCGCGGTTGCCCCAGTTCTGCCCGGTGCGGAAGAAGAACACCTCGACGCACGAGTATCCGCGCTGCTGATGCACGGCGAACACGTCGGCATCCTCGACGCCGCGCGGATTGATGCCCTGGCGCGCCTGGATCGCCGAGAGCGCGGCGAGCCGGTCGCGGTAGATCGCGGCCCGTTCGAAATCGAGCGCGCCCGACGCCTTCTCCATTTCGCCAGCGAGCTCTTCCTTCACGGCACGGCTTTTGCCCGAGAGGAACGACTTCGCCTCGCGCACCAATTCGGCATAGTCGGTGTACGAGATTTCGCCGGTGCATGGTGCCGAGCAGCGCTTGATCTGATGCAGCAGGCACGGCCGCGTGCGGCTCTCGTACACGGGGTCCGAGCACGAGCGGATCAGGAACGCGCGCTCCAGCGCGGTGATCGTGCGATGCACCGCCTGCGCGGACGCGAACGGCCCGTAATACTCCCCGGGCCGTGTGCGGGCGCCGCGGTGCTTGGCGATCATCGGCGGCGTCTCGCCCGCGCTGATCAGGATGTAAGGGAACGACTTGTCGTCGCGCAGCAGCACGTTGAAGCGCGGACGCAGCCGCTTGATCAGGTTCGCCTCGAGCAGCAGCGCCTCGGTCTCGGTCGCGGTCGAGACGAACTCGAGCGAGGCGGTCGCGGCGATCATGCGCATGATGCGCGCCGTGTGCCCGGCCTCGCGCGCATAGGAGACGATGCGCTTGCGGATGCTCTTCGCCTTGCCGACGTAGAGCACCTCGCCCTTCGCATCGATCATGCGGTAGACGCCGGGCGCCTTGGGGGCGAGCTTGGCGTAGCGCTGGATCGCCGCGACGCCGCCGGCCAGCGGCGCGGCCGGTGCGTCGGCCTCCTCGACGGAGGGCAGACTCGATTTCCTCCTCGACCTCATCGTCGGCGAGGTCGATGTCAGGATCGATATTGGCTTTGCGGTCGTCCGGCTGCATGGGTGGAAAATAGGGATTCGCCGGCGCGGAGGCCAGTTGTCATTCCGGGGCGCCAGCGAAGCGGCGAGCCCGGAATCCATAACCACGAATCGGGCTTATGGATTCCGGGCTCTCGGGCTGCGCCCTCGCCCCGGAATGACGGAGTGGCCGGCTCTATTTTGCATCGTGGAAAATGATCCCGAGCGTGTGGCGCTTGCCGGAACGCAGGCGGCTCACCCCGTGGCGCATGTTGACCCGGTAGACGCCGCGCGTGCCCTGCACCGGGCGATGGTGCACCGGAAAGATCACGCCCTCGCCTTGCCGCAGCGGCACGACTTCGGCGCGCGATTGCATGCGCGGACGCTGCTCGGTGAGCACGAACTCGCCGCCGGTGAAATCGTCACCCGGCCGCGACAGCAGGAACGCGACCTGCAGCGGGAACACCAGTTCGCCGTACACGTCCTGATGCAGGCAGTTGTAGTCGCCCGGACCGTATTGCAGCAGCAGCGGCGTCGGCTTTGTTTGGCCCGCCGCGTGGCAGCGCTTGAGCCAGGCGGCATGCTCGGCCGGATAGCGCTGGTCGAGCCCCATCTGCTCGTTCCAGCGGTTCGCCACCTCGGCGAGCGGCGGATAGAGCGAGGTGCGCAGCGACGCGATTGTGTCCAGCAGCGGATAGGCGAAGTACTTGTATTCGCCGCGGCCGAAGCCATGCCGCGCCATGATCACGCGGCTGCGGTAGATGGCGTCTTCGTCGTAGCGCTCCGACAATCCGACGCAGTCCGAAGTGAGCAACGGGCCTGTGGTGGCGCAGCCGAATGAATCGAGCTGCGCGCCGATCGCGTCCCAATCCAGCGCGGTCACGCGCGCACCGATGTCATCGGGTTCTTGCTTTCGGGCATGCGCGGATCGGCTCATGGTGATGTCCTTTTGCTTCACCTGATATGGCGGCCGTCTCAGACCAGAGCCACCCGATATCCGCTTACAGCTTCGCGGCCGATTGTCCCGCGATGCGCCCGAGTACCGTGGCGGTGAGCAGCCCATTGCCCGACAGATAGCCCGAGGCTTGCGAGCCCGAGACTCCAACCGCCGCGCCGCCGGCCGCAAACAGGTTGGGAAACGCCCTGCCCTTCGCGTCCAGGACGCGCGCTTGAGGGTCGATCGCAAGCCCGCCTTGCGTGTGAAACAGCGCGCCCGTGACCTTGATGGCGCAATAGGGAGCGGTCAGATGCTTGTCCGCCGCGAAAACACGGCCGAAGCGATCCGGTCCGCCGCGTGCCGCATCGATCTCGGTGAGTTCCGCGGCGAGCGCATCAACCGGCACGGCAATGCGCGCCGCCAGTTCGTCGATCGATCCAGCGGCGATCAGCGCGCCCGCCTTCTCGGCGTTCCTGAAATCCTCGAACTGCCGCGCCACGCCCGCGATCCGTGTATCGAAAATGTCGAACGCAATGCCGCCGGGCTGGCGCAGCACTTGCGCCGCGGCTTCCGAATAGCCGAGCGCCTCGTTGTGAAACCGGCGGCCTTGCGCGTTGACCTGAAAGCCACCCTCTGTGATCGCCGCCCAGGTGATCAGGATGTTGTGCGGCGTCGCGACCGAGCCGTGGCCCTGATAGCCGCTGAGCGCAGCAAGGCGCGCACCGAGCGCTTCGCCCCACAGCACGGCATCGCCCCGATTGCCGGGATGCCCAAAGTAAAGCGCCTCGCCCATCTCGGGAATGTGGCGCCGCACCAGTTCGGCGTTGCCGCCGTAGCCATTGCAGGCGAGTACCAGCGCGCCGCAGCCGATGGTCTCGCCACCGGCGATCTCAATGCCCTCGATGAAACCGTCTTCATCGGCGAACAGTGTTTCGCAAACGCGGCCCGTCAGGATCGGAATGCCGCGCGCCTCAACAGCGCTGCGCAAGCGATCGATCAGCTCGGCGCCGGTGCGGCCCGGCAGGCCGTGCATGCGGTGCGCCGAATGGCCCGGATAATTGAAGTCGGTGATCACCTCGAACGGCAGCGCGTAGGTGCCGGCCAGCCATTCGACCGCCGGCGCCGCATTCTCGGCCACCGCGCGAACCAGCTTCGCGTCGGCCTCACCGTGCGACTTGTGCGCAATATCCTCGGCGAACAACACGGCGGAATCCGAAATACCCAGCGCGCGCTGGAAGCGCGTGCCCGCGGCCGGGATGAGTCCCGCCGAGAGTGCAGTCGATCCGGCCGGCACGGCGTCGCGCTCGATCACCACCGGCTCAATCCCCGCTTCGCTTGCCGCCAATGCGGCGCACAGGCCCGCGGCGCCCGCGCCGACGATCAGCACGGGAACTTCGCTGCCGAAATCCACGTCTTCGGACGGCTGGACCGAATTCATTCGGGACCGTCAGTGTCGGGCGTCCGCCACGCCAGATGCTGCCCGCCGTCGACCACCAAGGTCGCGCCGGTCACGCTGCGCGCGCGCGCCAGATAAACGACGGCGTCCGCGATCTCCTCTGCGCTGGGTCCATGGCCGAGCGGAACCGCCGCGGCCTGCTTGGCAAAGTCATCGGCGTGCTGCCGCGCGCTTGCAATCGTGGGCCCCGGCGCGACCGCGTTGACGCGGACATTCGGCGCGAGTGCCTGCGCCAGCATGCGCGTTGCCGAATGCAGCGCGCTTTTCGCCAGCGTGTACGACACGAAGTGCGGCGTCAGCTTGAACACGCGCTGATCCAGGATGTTGACGATCGAGGCGTTCGCGCCGCCCTTCGCCTGCCCGGCAAATGCCTCGGCAAGGAACAGCGGCGCGCGCAGGTTGACGGCGAACTGCCGGTCGAAACGCTCGGCATCGAGCGCGCCGATGGCGTCCGGCTCGAACATCGAGGCGTTGTTGACCAGCAGGGTCAGAGGTCCGACCGCTTTCACCGCCGCAGGCACGAGCGCAGCGACGGCGGAACCGTCCGCAAGATCCGCGCGCACCACTGCGGCACATCCGCCCGCGCGCACGATCTGATCGCGCAAAGTCTCGGCGTCCGCGACCGAACGGTTCGCCTGGATGGCGACCGCGTAGTCCGCCCGATGCAGCGCCAGCGCGATCGCGCGGCCGATGCGGCGCGCGGCGCCCGTGACCAGCGCGGCTTTCTGTTCCGTCATGGTGCGCAGCGCTCCTCCGAATGCACGGTTGCTTAACGTTACTACGAACGATCGCGATGCATCGCCCGCATCTTAATAAACTTTAACGCAAAGGCCGCGAAGGTGGACGCGACACGGGCACGGAAGCGTCATCACGGGGCGGAGATGACCTTTGGGCGGGCGGCAGTCCGGTCGATGACCGGATCGCCGCCCGTCGGCCCTTTCGCAGGAGCTGAAGAGCAATGACAAGAATAATGTTCCGCGCCGTGGCGCTTGCGGCCGCGCTCATCGCCACGCCGGCCGCGGCAGCCGATTTCTACGGCAAGGCGCCGGCCTACGCGGCCGCGCCGTTCAACGGCTACAACTGGAACGGCGTCTATGTCGGCGTGAACCTCGGCTACCAGTGGGGCAAGGTGACTAACTGGGGCGGTGGCAGTCCCAATGGCGTGATGGGCGGCGGGCAGATCGGCTATAACTGGCAGTTCAATCAGTTCGTGCTCGGGCTCGAAGCCGACCTTCAGGGCTCGGCCGCCGAGGACACTTTCGCGCCCCGCAAGTTCGCCAACCCGTGGTTCGGCACCGTGCGCGGCCGCGCCGGTTACGCCATGAACAATGTGCTGATCTACCTGACCGGCGGCCTTGCCTATGGCGGCGGCCGCATCGAGCTGGCCGGCATCAGCGAGACGCAGACGCATCTCGGCTGGACGCTCGGCGGCGGCGTGGAAGTCGGCCTGACGCCGAACTGGACCGCCAAGGCGGAATATCTTTACCTCCGGCTCGACGACCGCAGCTATGTGCTGACCGGCGTCAACAACGGGTTCTCGTCGAACGTCTTCCGGCTGGGCGTGAACTATCGGTTCTAGAATTTCATTCGCCGCTCATGCCCGCGAAAGCGGGCATCCAGAGCCAAAGAACTGGGTCCCCGCTTTCGCGGGGACGAGCGGAAAGCAGTTTAAGCCGTGACCCGCGTCTTTTCGAACGCCGGAACGCGCGCCGCGAATTCGTCCAGCCACGCGACCAGCCGCGGATGGTCCTTGCGCCATTTCCCCTCGAAGCGCAGATCGCCATAGCCGAGCGCGCAGGCAAGCGTGATCTGCCCAACGTTCGGCATCGCGTCGAGCGCGGGCGGCGCGGCTTCGAGCGTACTCATGGCGCGCTCGACCTTTCCGCGCTGATGATCGATCCATTTCTGCACCGCCATCTCGGGCGGGCGCCATCGGCCCTCGTAGACCAGCAGAATACAGGCATCCAAAATGCCGTCGCACAGCGCCTGCAAGGTCAGCGCGGCGAAGCGCGCGTCCGGCTCGTGCGGGATGATCCTGTCCCCGCCGGCGCGATGATCGAGATATTCGAGGATCACCGGCGAGTCATAGAGCACCGTGCCGTTCTCAATGATCAACGCGGGGATTTTTCCAATCGGGTTCTGCTGGCGGATCGCGTCGGCGGGATCGGTCGGGTCGGCCTTCTCGATGGTGACTTGGTTCTCAAGTCCGAGAATGCCAATCGCGAGTTTCACCTTGCGTCCGAACGGCGACGGCGGAGAGGAACGCAAAATCATCATGTGTGGAGAATCCCGTGAAGACGGCGCGCCATGCGCGCGGTGACGATTGTAGAAAGCGGCGAGGATCAGCCGGTGATCACGAGGTTCACGGCCTTCGGACCCTTGCCCTTCTTGTCGGGCTCGACATCGAAGTTGATGTGCTGGCCTTCGTTGAGCGATTTCATTCCGGCGCGCTCCACCGCCGTGATGTGGACGAACACGTCGCGCCCGCCATCGTCGGGCTTGATGAACCCGTAGCCACGCTCGCTGTTGAAGAACTTCACCACGCCACCCTGCGCCATCGGGAAGACTCCCTTTCCCAACTGCCCGCCGCCGGCCCCCACGGCACAGCAGCGCGGCCGGACATTCCAGGGAAAAGCGTCGGCACCCCGAGTCATTTCCGCCGGCCCCCCGAGGGAGGCGGAACGTCAAAGCCAGCACGTTAGAGTAGACAACAACCCGGACCGGCTGGAAAGAGGCGCACCGCCGCACCTCATTTTTCGGCCGTCAGCCAGCCGATCCGCGTCGCGCCCCGGCCGGCAGCGCTCGCCAGTACGTCGGCCAGCGCCGGAAGGATGACGCCAAGCTCCTCTTCCAGCCGCCAGGGCGGATTGACCAGAATGAGCCCGCTGCCGCGCAGGCGCTCGTCGCCCCTGCCGGGCAACGTGAGTTCGACGCGCAGGATGCGCGGGATGCCGAGCCGCGCGATGCGGCGCGCGAAACTCTCCGTCTCGCGCGTGTCCTTGATCGGGTACCACACGGCATAGATCCCGGTCGGCCATTTGCGATGCGCGCCGGCGAGAGCCTGGGCGAGGCGGCTATGCTCGTCCGGCTGCTCGAATGGCGGGTCGATCAGCACGAGGCCGCGCCGTTCCTTCGGCGGCATATACGCGTTGAGCGCCGTGTAGCCGTCGATCGCCACCGCCCTGGCGCGATTGTCGCCGCGCAGATTACCGGCGAGCGCGCTGGCGGCGCCGGGTTCGCGCTCGCAGGCGATCAGCCGGTCCTGCGGGCGCAGCCAGTGCTGCACCAGCGCGGGCGAACCCGGATAGACGGCGAGCGCATCGCCATTGAGCGCCGCGACCGCGTCGAGATAGGGCGCGAGCAGTTCGCGCGCTTCGCCGGCGCAAGCCGGGCGGTCACAAGCTTGCCGATGCCCTCGCGCCATTCGCCGGTGCGGGCCGCCTCGGGCCGCCGAGGTCATACAGGCCCGCGCCCGCATGGGTGTCGATCACCCGGAACGCCGCCGGCTTCTCCTTCAGATGCGCGACGATGCGCGCAAGCATGGCGTGCTTGACGACGTCGGCGAAGTTTCCGGCGTGGAACGCGTGGCGATAGTTCATCGCCACATTATACAGGCGGCATACAGACCGACCTCATCCTGAAGGAGCCGCAGAAGGCGGCGTCTCGAAGGAGGGCCCAGGGCGCTCAGTTTGCGGCCATCCTTCGAGACGCGTGCTTGGCCCGCTTCTCAGGATGAGGCTCCCGCTATTCTATGCGCCGCCGCGCACCGGCGGCATCGTGAGCTTGTCGCGCCGGCAGGCGCGCTTGTCGATCTGCGGGCAATCGCGGAACTGCAGATCGCGCGACAAGCAGATGCGCACTTCGCTCAGGCGCGGCCCGCCGCAGGTCACCGCGATGCCGGCGCGGCTCATGCCGGGATTGGCCTTGACGAAGGCCTCCTCCACTTCGTCGGGCGACACCGTCAGGGCGGCCTTCGGCTCGAGATATTCGGCCGGGATCTTCACCACGGCGCGCGCCTTGCGGATGGTCTCGAAATAGCCGCGCGCCGGCAGCCCGGAGCAGACGCCGTGCTTGTCCCATTCGTGGAAGATCAGCCGCGGCGCCGGCATCAGGTCGAGCATCGAGGAGACGATGTTGCGGTCGAGCCGCGGCGCCGGCTTCTGGCAGAATTCCGGAAAGCCCTTCTCGTATTGCGGCCACAGCCCATGCACCACGAACGAGAACGGCCGCTCGCCGCATTGCTGCTGGGGCGCGCGCTCGCCCGCCTGCTCGCAAAGGAGGGCGACCACGACAGCGCCAGCACGTAGAAATCGAACTTGCCGGGCTCGTTCTGGCGCGGGTCCTGCGCGGCCGCGCCACTCGATCATCCACAGCCCAAACAGTGAACTTGCCAGCGAAATCCGCAAACGGCGCATGGTCGCCTCCCTCACTCCGCGTTGCACTTGATCAAAGTGTAACCGAAGGTAGGAACACTATCAAGAACATTTATGGACAAAGCGTGGACATCCACAAGCGCCGCCCACCGCTGTGGTAACCGGCTCCGCGATCCACGAAATTAAGGCCGCGCCATGCGGCAGGACGGATTGTAGGCCCAGTTGCGGTCGAGCCCCGCCACACACCATTCCACGCCCCAGCCGACGCCGAGCCAGCCGGAGTTCTCCAGGATCGAATAGTGGATCGCGTGGCGGCGCCGTCGGAGACATGGGCGACGCCGTTGCAGAAACGGCGCGGCACCGCCTGCGGCGCGCCCGCCCATGGCCGGAACGCCACCTGGCGGATACGCTCGATGCCGAGGATTTCCAGGTTGGAGGTCCAGAACTCGCTTTCCTTGTGGCTGAACTTGGAGTGGATCTGGATCAGCACGCCGCGGTCGTCGCACAGCGGCACCAGCGCATCGTAGCGCGGGCCGGTACAGGCCGAAGTTGAGCTCGAACCAGCTCGCGGCAGCGGCAGGCGTCGCCGAGATCGGCGGCAGATAAACCCGCAAGTGCGATGCGCGAGAAAACGGCCGGTCATGACAGAGCCTCCCGACACCGGAACGGTGCCGCGCACGGCGCGAAGGGTCAAGAGGCTGAGGTAACAACGGTGCGCGAGTGTGGCGCTTTTACCCGCCGTGGCGCGCGTGCAGTCCGCGAACGACCGTCGTTCGCGGCGATCAGGGCAAGGGTCAGGCAGGCCCGGCATAGGGCCATCGGCAAGCCGGGAAAGATCAGAGGCCGGCGTTGCGGTAGGAGGCGCAGATTTTGGAGGCGGTCGCGGACTGCTGCGCCTCGAACTTGGCGAAGCTGGCGCGCAGGCCTGGGTCCTGGATCTGGACGATCGCCCCGCAGGACGCCGTGGCCGAGGAGCCGGCCGGGCCGGTCACGCCGGCGATGACGAGGGCTGCGAAGGCGGCGAAAGCGATGGCGCGGGTGAGTGTCATGGCAGGGTCCCCTTCTGGCCAAGACGGTATGGTTAACAATTAGTCGCCACGGGGCGGCGGAAGGTTCAAAACGGGCCGGAAATTCTCCGCCGCGGGCATGGTGCGCAGGCGTAGGCGCTAACCCATTGGATTGCAACGTATTCTTGCCCTAAACCTTAACCCGTAACCGTTTCTGGGGCTCCGGCTGCCGCAGGCACTAATCCAGGTAGGAGCGCGCAAGAAACGCCGTTCGTATCCCGGATGGAGCGAAAGCATCGTCCGGGATACGAATTGCTCTTGCGAAGAACGTCCCAAACTTCGCGAAAAAAAAGTTATCCCCGCCCGAAAATTCGGCCGGATAATGCCCGCGCCTCGATCCACGAGGGGCGCTTCTAGAGGCGTCTTGGAGTGCGGATCGGGGGCGGTGGTTTCGGAAGGGTGCAACACGCACACCCGTGCCGAGACAGCCGAAGCCGTACGGTCCCGGCGCGCCAGCCGCGCGTCACGGGGCATTGGGTGGCTGCGCCCGAAGGCGATACCCATCGCCGGCGTGCAGTCAGGGCCCATTAGCGGTGGATAGGCTGCCCGGCGTAAGCCGAGGCCGCCTGAAAGGTCAGTCCACCGGGGGTCGTGCGGAGCAGGCTTCAAACATCGCGCGCGGGACGCCGGAGAAATGGCGGACTTAGCGGTTCGACAAACCGAGCGGCGCTTCATCGAAAAGCATCGCTCTGCTTGCATCTCGCGAGAGGCGCAAGCCCGCGGGTCCGTCAGGACCCCGGCGTCCCGCGCCGCCCTCACTTCTTGAGCGGCGCACCTATCGCAAAACTCGGGCGCAAAACGCGCCGCGAGAACGATGGCGGCTGTCTGACAATCGAATTGGGAAAATCAGAGCCCCTAATGCCCCTCGAACGAAATCAGCGTGCGCACCGGCACATCCATCTTGCGCAGCTTGTCGGCGCCGCCCAGCTCCGGCAGGTCGATGATGAAGCAGGCGGCCAGCACCTCGGCGCCGACCTGGCGCAGGAGCTTCACGGCGCCCTCGGCGGTGCCGCCGGTCGCGATCAGGTCGTCCACCAGCACGACGCGGTCGCCCTTCTGCACCGCGTCGACGTGCATCTCCATTTCGTCGCTGCCGTATTCGAGCAGGTAGGCCATGCGCACGGTCTGGTGCGGCAGCTTGCCCTTCTTGCGGATCGGCACGAAGCCGGCCGAGACCTGATGCGCCACCGCGCCGCCAATGATGAAGCCGCGCGCCTCGATGCCGGCGACCTTGTCGATCTTCGCCCCCGCCCAAGGCTGCACCAGCTCGTCGACCGCGCGGCGGAACGCGCGCGCATTGCCGAGCAGCGTGGTGATGTCGCGGAAGATAATGCCGGGCTTGGGATAGTCGGGGATCGAGCGGATCGCGGCGCGCAGGTCGTTTTCAACGGCGGGGGTTGTCATCGGAGTTCCGTTCAGGAGGGACGTGCAGGCACGAATAGGCGAAAATCAGCCCGGCAGCCAGCGGCGCGGCGTCTCTCGCTTGTCGTCGTAGGCCGCCTCGAACACCGGCGCGGCGAGCGTCGACTGGATGTGCAGCGTGCCGCTGCCGCTGTTGGCAAAGCCGTGCTTGATGCCGGCCGGCACGATCATCAGTTGCCCGGGCTTGAGCGTCGCATGCGTCTCCTCGACCCACACGTCGGCCTCGCCTTCCAGCACGTGCAACACCTCCTCGACCGCATGCAGATGGGTCGGGCGCCGTGCCCCGGCTCGCACCACTGCTCGAACAGGCAGAGCTGCGTCCCCGCCGTTTTTCGCCGACACGCGCATCCGCGTCAGCACGCCATCACGCCAATTCTCCCGCGGCTGGTCAGCAAGATCGACGATGCGCATCGCATTTCTCCCATTGCGGTCCGCGGCATTTGGCCAACCATGGCGGCGGGCACAACCGGGGGGCATCCATGTCCGTTCAACCGCCAGCCGCGCCGCATCGCGTGGCATCGCCGACGTCGACATTCCGTTCTGGCGCATGGTCATGATCATGATCAAATGGACCTTCGCGGCGATCCCCGCGGTTATCATCGTATCCATCATATTCGGAATCATCGGCGCCATCGTGGGCGGCGGAATATTCGCGACGCTAGGCAATATCCCGGGCGTGAAGATGTAGCGATGGCGGAAGAATTAGCCGAAGCGGCACAGTCGCGCAGGATCGGGATCGGTGCGGGCCTGCCGGTGATCGCCTTCGGCCTCGTTACCGCGGTCCTGCTTTATGTCGTCGAGAGCCGCTCGCCCAGGCCCATGCGCCAGGAGAATGCCGCGGAGTTCGCGATCATGTATGGCCTGTTTTGCTCAGTCGCCGGCCTGATTGTTTTTCGCTGGTTCAATCGCAACGCGCCGGACTACACGACCGTGCCGGAACTAGGAAAAACCGCGCCAACCAAAGAGCAGACATGGACGCGCCGGAAGGGCACGCTCGGCGGGCTTTTGGCGATCGCCCTCGGCCTCCTCTCCGCAATGGTCATGTATCTTGTGAACAGGAACTCGTTCAGTTTCTTCGAAAACATTTACGCGATGGATCTTGCGATCGTGCATGCGGTGCTGTGGAGCATCGTCGGCGGGGGCCTGATCCTCTGGCATAACCGCCAGCCGCCGGACCCTTCGAGTACAAATCTCTACGACCCCAACGACCGTTATCGTTAGGCCGTCTTCCCCAATACCCTGCCCGCCACCGCGTCGAGCTTGCGGATCAATTCCGGATCGCGCGCTTCCGGCGCCGTGATCAGCGCCGATTGAGCGCGCGGTCGGAGCCGATGGGGCAAGGCTCATGTTCGCGCGGGAAATCCTCTGCGAGCCGCGCGACCAGCCGCTTCGCCTTCTCGGCGTTCGCGGTGAGCACCGTGATGATGTCCTGCACGGTGACGGCGTCGTGGTCCGGGTGCCAGCAGTCGAAGTCGGTCACCATCGCGACGGTCGCGTAGCAGATCTCCGCCTCGCGCGCGAGTTTCGCCTCCGGCATGTTGGTCATGCCAATCACCGAATAGCCGAGGCCCTTGTAGGTGAGACTTTCAGCCAGGGTAGAGAACTGCGGACCTTCCATGCACACGTAAGTGCCGTCGCGCTTGACCTCGATGCCCTCGGCCATCGCGGCGTTCGCGATGTGGATGCGCAGGCGCGGGGACACCGGATGCGCCATCGAGACGTGCGCGACGAAGGCCCTTGCCGAAGAACGAACTCTCGCGCTTGTGCGTGCGGTCGACGAACTGGTCGACCAAAAGGAAACTGCCGGGCGGCAGCTCCTCCCTGAACGAGCCGCAGGCCGAGAGCGACACGAGATCGGTGACACCCGCGCGTT
The DNA here is from genome assembly GCA_963800695.1 of uncultured Alphaproteobacteria bacterium. Classification (GTDB taxonomy): domain Bacteria; phylum Pseudomonadota; class Alphaproteobacteria; order Rhizobiales; family Xanthobacteraceae; genus PALSA-894. The sequence goes on from CAWDCA010000003.1 coordinate 77,316, forward strand.
TGAGCACGTCGATGTTGGCGCGGTAGTTGATGTCGGAGGGCGAGAGGCGGTGGCCCTTGTCGTGGCGCGGCAGGAACACCACCGGCAGGCTCGACATTTCGCCAATCCGCAAGGGGCCCGGACGGCTCGCCCCACGGGCTCGCGATCGCCCTCCTCGCGCACGTTCTCCAGCCCCGGCAGATCGTAGACCCCCGATCCGCCGATGATGCCAAGGATGGATTTGGTCATTGTTCTCTGTTCTTTTGCCGTCGCATGCGTTGCCGATCAATGCGCCGCACAGGAACCACGAAAGAACGGTCGACTCCATCCCATTTTTCGAGGGCACCCCGACTTGCCAGATTGTCAGGCCGCCGCACGTAGGCCTTCAGCCAGCGCACGAAAACTTCGCCAGCTGATCCTCCTTCAGCTCGCGCTTCTCGTCGCGTCCGACGAAGACCTTGAACATTATGCCGCCGTCGACGTTGAAGAACACGATCAACGCAGAGGGCCGCCCCATGAACGGCCGCTCCACGAAAGCGAGACCCGCGCAGCGTTCATGGCGCAGATGCCCGTGGAAGCCGGTGCGCCCCATGAGGTTGAAATAGCCGCGCCCGACCTCCCCCGCCGGGATCGGCCCGGTGAACTCCATGATGCCGTCGTCCGTATGAACGATCAGCGTAACCTTGCCCAGCTTGCGATGTCCTTCATCGCCTCGATGAAAGCGCTTGCTGGCGCGAAGCGCCGCATGGCGGCGGGCAACGCCTCGACCACTTCGCGCGTCGTGACGCCGTGCTCCTTGGCGACGGTCTCGACCACCGCGCCCGGATCGGCGGCAAGCACGCTCGCCAGATCTGGCCTCGCCGCTGCGACCTGCATCAGGCGGCCTTGCCGTGGCGATCGAGCGTCTGCTTCACCTCGAAGCCTTCGAACTTCGGATGGCCGAGATAAAGCGGCGCCGCGTTGCCGTCATTGCCGGCACGCGCGTGTGCACGGCGGAATTGCTCCGATGTGGTCCAAGCCTCGAAGTCGGCCTTGGTCGCCCAAACGGTATGCGAGGAGTAGAGCGTGTGGTCCTCGGCTTCCGGGCCCTTGAGCAGGTGGAATTCGACGAAGCCCTTGAGTTCGTGCAGATAGCTGTCGCGGCTCTGCCACATGTGTTCAAAGGCTTCTTCTCTTCCCTTGACCACCTGAAAGCGGTTCATGGCGATAAACATGCAAGTCTCCTGAAGGCGAACCGCTGGCAATGAGGCTTGCGGCGTCTAGTTCAAACGAAAGGCGATCGGAACCGTAAAGCTGCGTGGCCGGGCGGCGGGCGGCGCCGGAAATGGCGACGCGCGCCGCACCATAGCCTGCACTTCTTGATCGATGCTAGCCACACCCGAGCCACTCACGAGCCGCGCCGACGTCACACGTCCGCCGCCGTCGAGGCTGAACGACACCGTCGCGGTGCCCTGATCGCCGCGGCTGCGGGCGTCGGAAGGGTATTGCTGGTGGCGGCGCAGATGTGCCGAGACGACGCCGGCATAGTTGCTGGAATTGTCGGAGCGGCCGACGCCGATGTTGTTCGCCGCCGTCGAGGGCGTGGAGGCTTTCGCCTCTCGTGACGTGTTCTCGCGCGTAGGCGCCGCGATACGCCGGGGCTCCTTGGCGGGCTTTGCGTCCTTCACGGGCTTGGGCGGCGCTGCCTGCACGGGTTTCGGCTCGGGCTTCTTCTCGGCCGGCTTCTCTTCCGGTTGCGGCAGCAGCGAAACTTCGGTCGTGTCGGGCGGAATTTCGCGCGGCTTGGCGGTCGCAGTATCGGGCGCGGGCGTTTCGACCATCGAGACGGCTGGCTTCTGTTCGGCCTGCGCGTGCTCCTGCGGCGCGGCAGCGATCTCGAATTTCGGCTCGTCCGGTTTTGCCTCTTGGGCGTTCGGCTGTTCGGTCTTCTGCTCGGGCGCGGTTTCTTCGCGCGCGACCTCAACGGTCTGCTGCTGCACGGTCGCCCTTTCCTCGGCCTTGTCGGTGTCGGGCGCCTCCGTTGGGGGCGCGGCAGCCGAATTGACCTGCTGCTCGCCTGGCGTGGTCGCGACCCCGGCCGGCGCGGTCGCCCCAATGACGATCTCGACCGAGATCACCTCGACGCCGATGCTCGCGAGCGGAATGGGCTCGCGCCAGAACGCCGCGAACAGCGCGCCATGCACCATCAGCGACAGTGCCACGAAGGCGCCGAGGCGCAGGCGTTCGCGTGTCAGGTCGGTGACAGGAAATCGGGCCGCATCGGTTGGCAGCGCCACCTCGGGCGCATGAAACTCCGCGGCCCGCATGAACGGGACGACGTTGCTCAGGCCCTCTCCGGCCGGCGCCGCGGGCAGCGGCTGGCGCGCACGCGCGGGCACGACGGCGGCGAGTTCATCGCCGGCGCCGTGCCGTGACTGGTGCAGGACATAGACGCCGTCCCGCCGTAGCACGTGTCCGTCGGTCATTCCGTCGCTTGTATCATGTTGCCCCGAAGCGGATGCGCAGCGATCCCTTGAACGTGATGCCGGGCGCCGAGGATGCCCACAGCGTATCGCGCTGGGCGTCGGTCGGCGTCGTCGCCGGCACCGCGTAAGGGCGATAGTACTGGTTGAACAGATTGTCGATGCCGGCGCCAACCGTCACGTCGGGTATTGGCGAATAACCGACGAACAGGTTCACGAGATTGTAGTCGGTGCCGGGCAGATAGTTGGCCGGGATGTTGGTGTTGGCTTTGACGTTGGTCCACCACATGGTGACGACCAGCTTGCGCTCGAGAAAGCGCGCGCCGACCGTCGTGGTGATCTTGCGCGGCTGCACCGACACGAGGCCGACATTTGTCGTCTCGTTGATACCGCGCTGGAACGTGCCGGCAAGCCCCGCGAACCAGATGCCGGCGTCATACATCGTCTCGAACTCGGCGCCCTCGATATGGGCGTGCGGAACGTTCTGGTACTGGTAGAACTTGAAGCCGCCAAGCGTCGGGCTGAACTGGCCGGTGCCGGTCAGTTCGATGAAGTCTTCCAGATCGTTGCGGAAGACATTGAACTTGCCGCGGAAGGTGGCGCCCGGCATCAGCACGTTGTCGAACTTGAGATTGAGGCCGGCCTCCTTGGTCTTGCCTATCTCAGGCCGCAGCTGCGGGTTCGGCAGGAAGCAGAAGAATCGAATCTTGCCGTCCGGGCAGAGGAAGAACGGCGGTGAGCCGCCCGGGCTGCCGGTCACATGCGAGCCGTCGATGATGGTCTCGGTCAGCGCCGGGGAACGATAGCCCTCCGCGTAGGTCACATACGGCGTCACGCCGGGAACCGGGGTCACCCCGACGGTGATCTTGGGCGAGAAGCGGTCGCCGGTCGCCGTCGTGCCGAGGCCATTGAGGTGGTAATTGTCATACCGGCCGGCCGCGATCATCTCGAGCCAGGTCGCATAGTTGAGCTTGTACTGCAGGAACGCGCCGGAGACCGTGCGCTCGCCGCTCGGGGTCGTGACGTTCGAGTTGCCGTGCGGATCGGTGACATTGACCCGGTCGTTGAACGAGTTGCCGCCGATGGTCACCGCATGGCGGAAGTCGCCGCTGACGAAACGTGACGTGTTGTTGACGTCGAAGCCGACGGTGTCGAGCACATAGCCGCGCAGGTCGCCGACGCAGCCGGTGATGTTGTTGCCGGCGATTCCCGCGCCGCAGAGGGCGGCCGAGGTGCCGCTCGCCGCGGAGTTGTGCGAAACATCTTCCTCTGCTGCTGGTCGGTGCGGTTCCAGTAGACGTTGGCATCCCAGTTCAGCAGCATGTCGTCGGGACGGCCGTACTTCCAGCGCGCGGTCGCGGTCGTGTTCTGCACGTCGGTCGCGTAGACGGACGTGCCCTGGTTCGCCGTGCCCGCACCGCGGTTCGGCTGGCCGAAATCGTACCGGAAATCCTGGAACGTTCCGCCGAGCTTGATCTCGTGGCCATCGGCCGGGCGGAATGTACCCTTGGCGAGCGCGCTGCCGACCTTGTTCCAGCTGTTTTGCACGACGTCGTGATTGCCGTCCCGATAGTCCCCTGCATCCGGTAGGAGCCGCCGGCGATGAACTCGACATTCGGATTTACCCGCACGGCGCCGAACAAGGATGCCAGCCCCCGTACCGTATTCGAGCCGACCTCGGCATTCGCCAGCGCGCCATAGCGCTCGCCGGGCCGCAAGATGTCTTCCACGTCCTTGGTGCGGAACGACACCACGCCGCCGATCGCGCCCGAACCGTAGATGTTGGCGGTCGGGCCGCGCACCACGTCGGCCGCGGCGAGCAACTCGGTGTCGAGGAAGAACGCCCCGTTGGCGGTATGCCCGGTGCGCTGGAAGTTCTGCCGCGCGCCGTCGACCACCACCGCGACGCGGCCGAAGTCCTGCAAGCCGCGGATGTTGACCGCCGTGGAGGGATCATCGCCGCGATTTTGGAACTCGATGCCAGGCGTCGCCACGAAGATATCGGACAGGCGCTTGGGCAGGATCTGGCGGATCTGCTCGTCGCGGACGGCACTGATCGCCGCCAGCGAGTTGATTACCTTCTCCTCGGTCTTGGTCGCCACAACCGTGATCGGATCGAGCACCTGCTGCGCGCCGGCTACCGATATCCCGGCGGCCAGCGTCAACGCGACGAGAGAAATTCCGTAAAATGAGAGCGCGATGCTCCTGCCAGCCACCCATGACAGCCCCCGTGACATGATTGAAGCGGGCTGGCGGGCGACCGCGAACGGCGGTTTCACTTGCTAGCTGGCACGCGCCGTTCGGCGCTTTTTGAAAGTGTTGCCTTCGTAAAGGACATGTATTACGCATGTCAAGAAACAGAATATCGGGTTAAAATTACTCTAATCTAGAGTATTCGCAGATTATAACGATTTCAAAGTAAGAAACAACTGCGGATTACATAGAATAGACCTTGCTCCAAGTTTAGAATGGCTTGAAGGTGATCGATCAATCCGACAAGAGTGCAAGCGGAGCGCAAAGTGGATCACGGCAGTCCACTTTGCCCGGCACGCGCGTTGTCTCGGTTGCGGGGCACAAGATCGAGAGCCGGGATCTTTTTATCGGAACGCGAGAAGTCATGATCAATCACGGGGCTGAGATCTACCGGCTTCGCCTCACCAAGCAAAACAAACTGATTCTGACCAAGTGATGAAAAAGCCTGCGATGTGTGCTGTTGCCACCACAATGCGGAGCATGCGCCTCCTGTTCGCGATGCTCGCCCTCGTGGCAGCGGTCATCGGCTCGGGCGCTGCGCTTTCCGATACCGTGACGGTGCGCGACGCAGCGGGCCGCGAGGTAGCCGTCGCAGACGCGAGCCGCATCGTCGCCATTGGCGGCGCCGTCACGGAAATCCTCTACGCCCTGGGTCTCAGTGACCGCATCGTTGCCGTCGACACGACCAGTCTCTTTCCGGCGAGTGCGCTGAAGGAGAAGCCGAACGTCGGCTATATGCGTGCCCTCTCAGCCGAGGGGGTGCTGGGGCTCAATCCATCGCTGGTATTGGCGATCGACGGGGCCGGTCCCAAGGAAACCGTATCGGTCCTCGAACAGGCGGCCGTGCCGTTCGTGCGCGTTCCGGACCGCTATACCGGTGACGGCATCCTCGACAAAGTGCGCATGATCGCCAACGTCGCCGGGGCGCACGATCGCGGCGCGTGCATCGCAGACAAGGTCGCTGCCGATCTCGGCGCGCTTGCCAGGCTGCGCGCGAAGGTGACCCAACCGAAAAGAGTACTGTTCGTGTTGTCGCTGCTCAACGGCAAGCCGATGGTCGCCGGCCGCAACACCGCGGCCGACGGGATCATCAAGCTCGCCGGCGGCGTCAACGCGATGGATGCCTACGAGGGCTACAAGCAGATCGCCGACGAGGCGGTGATCGCCGCCGGCCCCGACACCGTGCTGGCGATGCAGCGGCAGCAGGACAATCTGGATGCCGCAGCCGTGTTCTCGCTTGCGGCCTTTACGATGACGCCCGCAGCCGCGGCCAAGTCCTTCGTCGCAATGGACGGGCTTTATCTGCTCGGGTTCGGCCCGCGGACCGCGAGCGCGGCACGCGATCTCGCGGCGACGCTCTATCCCTCGATTGCGCGCGAGAGCCTGCCGTCCGAGCAATCCCGGCACGGACTGCCGCCAATGACCAGCATGGCGGGCGACGGCCTCTCTCTCGGCTCGCCACGCGTTGCGGTCTCCCGTCGTTGGTTCTCGCCGTACTCCTTGTCGCGCTGGCCGTGGTCATGGTGGTTGCCTCAACCGTCGGCGCTGCGGGGATACCGCTGAGCCGCCTGCCGGCCGCGCTCGGCCTCGTTCAAGGCGATCCCGCGACGGTCGGCCGCGATCAGCTTGTGCTTTGGTCGATCCGCCTGCCGCGCATCGCGCTCGCCATTATGGTCGGCGCGCTGCTGGCAGCTGGCGGCACGATCATGCAGGGACTGTTCCGCAACCCACTCGCCGATCCGATGCTGGTCGGCGTTTCGCCCGGCGGCGGCGTTTGCCGCCGCCACCGCGATCGTGGTCGGCGACCGGTTGATGGCCGAATCAAATCGCGTGCTGCCTTTCGAATTGCTTCCGGTCGCGGCCGCTATCGCCGGCGCGCTGGTTACAACAATCCTCCTCTACCGGCTCGCGACACGCTACGGACGCACCTCGATTGCGACTTTGCTGCTTGCCGGCATCGCGATCGGCGCGCTCGCCAATGCGGGCATCGGCTTTCTGGTGTTTCTCGCCGACGACCGCCAATTGCGCGACATCACGTTTTGGCTGCTCGGTTCGCTCGGCGGCGCCACCTGAGAAGAGCCTGCTCGGCGCGGGCGCGCCGTTCCTGCTCATCGCGCTGGTCGCCCTGCCCGCGTTCGCCACGCCGCTCAATCTGCTGCTGCTCGGCGAGCCCGAAGCGCGCCACCTCGGGGTCGACGTCGAGCGGCTGAAGCGCGGCGCGTCATCCTGCTCGCCGCGCTGGGCGGTTGGCGCCGCCGTCGCCGTCAGCGGCGTCATCGGCTTCGTCGGGCTGGTCGTGCCGCACCTGATCCGGCTGGCCGCCGGCCCCGACCATCGCATCGTGCTGCCCGGATCCATCATGAACTCGGCGCAGCGCTATTGCTCGGGCGCCGGGACCTGCTCGCCCGCACGTTGGTGGTGCCGGCCGAGCTGCCGATCGGCATCGTCACCGCTTTCGCTTCGGCGCGCCCTTCTTCCTGTGGCTGCTGGCGCCGCAGCGCCGGCGGCCGGGCCTGGAGCTGACGTGCTCGCCGCCTTACGATCTCACCGTCCGCGCCGGCACTGCGAGAGCCCTGCTCGACGGCGTCTCGGCAGCCGTCGTGCCCGGGCAGGTGGTGGCGGTGCTCGGACCGAACGGCGCCGGCAAATCGACGCTGCTGCGCGTGCTGGCCGGCGAACTGCAGCCCGCGCTCGGGCTGCGTTGCAACTGAAAGGCCGGCCGCTTGTCGGCTATTCGCCGCGCGAGCTTGCGCTGCATCGCGCCGTGCTGTCGCAGAGCATCGCATGTGGCGTTTCCGTTCACCGTCGCCGAGGTGGTGCGCATGGGCGCCGGCGATCGCTGCGGCCGCCGCATCGACGCGATCGTCGCCGAGACCGCACTGGCGGATGTCGATCTCACGGCGTTCCGCGAACGCGTCATCACAACGCTGTCGGGCGGCGAGCAGCAGCGCGCGCATTTCGCCCGCGTGCTGGTGCAGCTCGCCTGCGGCGAGGACGCGCATGGGCCGGGCGTGCTGCTGCTCGACGAGCCGACCGCGAGCCTCGATCTGCAGGCATCAGCTCGACATGCTCGACGCGGTCACGCGGCGCTGCGCCGCGCGCGGCGTGGCCGTGATGGCGATCCTGCATGACCTCAATCTCGCGACGCTGTGCGGCCGATCGCATCGTGGTGCTTGACCAGGGCCGCGTCGCGGCGGCGGGAACGCCGGCCGAAACCGTGACCGACGAACTCCTGCTGCGCGTGTTCAAATGCGCGACCGCGGTTGGCCGCCTGCCGCCGCCCGGTGTTCCGTTCGTGCTGCCACACGCCGCCACGACGATCTGATTTGGAATCCAAGTACGCGTGCCTAATGCACGTCGGACCACACCTTCTTCTTGCTGAAATACATCAGTCCCGCGAAGATCACGAGGAAGATCATCACCTGGAAGCCGATGCGCTTGCGCGCCTCGAGGTGCGGCTCGGCGGTCCACATCATGAAGGCGGAGACATCCTTGGCGTACTGGTCGAGCGTCGCCGGCGCTGCCGTCGGTGTAGTCGACGCGGCCGTCGGTCAGCGGCGGCGGCATCGCGATCGAATGGCCGGGGAAGTATTCGTTGTAGTTGCCGCCCGGCCGGCAGCGTGAAGCCTGCCGGCGGCTTGTCCTTGTAGCCCTTCAGCAGCGCCGTGGATGTAGTCGACGCCGTGCTCCTGGATACTGGAAGAACGGCAGCGCATCGACGATGAACCAGCGGAAAGCCGCGCTCGTAGCTGCGCGCCTTGGCGAGCACCGACATGTCGGGCGGCACCGTGCCGTTGTAGAGCAGGCGCGCCTGCTGCTCGTTCTTCCAGGTGCTCGGCGGCGGGAAACGGTCGGCCAGCCGGCCGTCGCGCTCGAACATCTCGCCCTGATCGTTCGGCCCGTCCTGCACCTTGTATTCGGCCGCGATGGCGGCCGCCTGCGCCGGCGTGAATTCCGGACCGCCCGGATCGGCGAGGTTGCGGAACGAAAGCAGGCTTCAAGCCGTGGCAGGTCTGCGCAGACCTCCTTGTAGACCTTGAAGCCGCGCTGCAGCTGCGCCCGGTCGAACTTGCCGAACCCGCCCGCGAACGACCACTTGTTGCGCGGCGGCTGCGGCGTGCCATTCGGCGGCGCGAACGCGCTGCGAGCCAGGCGACCGCGAGCGAGACGAGGCATCGCGCCAGATGCCGCAGCGCGGAGCAGCACGGCCGCGCCGCCATGCCTTCTTCAGCACCGCGTCGGAGATCGACGACGGTATCGGTTTCGGCGTCTCGAGGAAGCCCGAGGAGCGGGAGAATGATCACGAGGAAGTGGACGAAGTAGTAGAAGGTGAGAACGCGCGCCCAGATCACATAGGCGCCTCTGGCTGGCTTTGAACCGAGGAAGCCCAGGCCGATGCACACCGCGACGAAGATCCAGAAGAAACCTCATTTGTAGAGCGGCCGGTAGGTTGCGGAGCGGGCACCTTGGAAGTATCGAGCCAAGGCAGGAACAAAAAGAATGGGCGATCGAGCCGAACATGGCGAGCCACGCCGCCGAGCTTGTCCGGAATGGCGCGCAGGATCGCGTAGAATGGCAGGTAGTACCATTGAGGCACGATATGCGAGGGCGTCGCCAGCGGGTTGGCCTGACTTCGTAGTTGATGGCATGACCCAGATAGTTCGGCGAGGAAGAATACGAAGAGCGCATAGAGGACGAGCAGGAATACGACGATCGCGAACCCGTCCTTCATCGTATAGTATGGGTGGAACGGTACCGTATCTTGGCCCGATTTCACGCTGACGCCGGTCGGATTGTTGTTGCCGGGAACATGCAGGGCCCAGATATGCAGGCCGACCAGGGCCCCGCGAGAACGAAGGGCAAGAGATAATGGGGAGAGCAAATCGGTTGAGTGTCGGATTGTCGACCGCATAGCCTCCCCACAGCCAAGTGGTGACGGTGATTCGCCGAAGAATGGAATGGCCGAGAACAGGTTGGTGATGACCTTGGCCCCCCAGAAACTCATCTGGCCCCAGGGCAGCACGTATCCCATGAAGGCCGTCGCCATCATCACGAGATAGATCAGCACGCCGATGATCCACAGAACCTCGCGCGGAGCCTTGTACGACCCGTAATACATGCCGCGGAAAATATGGACGTAGACGGCGACGAAGAACATCGAGGCGCCGTTCGAGTGAAGATAGCGCAGCAGCCAGCCATAGTTCACATCGCGCATGATGTGCTCGACCGAATCGAACGCCATGTCGACATGGGGCGGTGTAATGCATGACGAGGACGATGCCGGTGACGATCTGCACCGTCAGCATGACGGTTGAGGATGGCCGCCGAACGTCCACCAGTAATTCAAATTCTTGGGTGTCGGATAAGCGACGAAGGAGGAATGGATCAGCCCGCCGATCGGCAGGCGCGCCTCGAACCATTTCAGGAATGC
>CAWDCA010000004.1:0-5000 GCA_963800695.1 uncultured Alphaproteobacteria bacterium
AATCAATGGGTTATGACCTAAAGGCTGGCAGGCTCAAGTCCGCAGGTCCGGAGAAAAATGCCCGACAGAGAACGAAAAGTGCCCGCGAGGCGCCGTGCCGGCCTTTAGGTAGATCCGAAAATCCAACAATTCCTGGCCCTTTTGAGGGGGCCAGGAGCCGTGGAGAACGTTGGCGTAAGGGAAGTTGGTTGCGGGGATAGGATTTGAACCTATGACCTTCAGGTTATGAGCCTGACGAGCTACCGGGCTGCTCCACCCCGCGGCAACTGATACGACGCGGGAGCATCCGCGCGGCGCGGCTTATGTAGCAAGCGCCTTCCGGCTTGGAAAGGCGCAAATGCTGCGCCCGTCACGAAATAGTCGTCCGGGCCGCAGCTTCCCCAGGGGCGGCCGGTGGATTGTGACAAACGCCCGTCATAGAACCCTCGCATGGCTGAGAAACCTGCCGTGCATCCCGATATGGCGGTCGGCGAGGCTCTCCGGGCCATCGCGCGCGATGTCCTGTCGGAGGCGCGCGGCGCGCTCGACAATCAGGACAAGCCCAACGCGGTCGCGGTTCATGACTACCGCAAGGCGATGAAGCGGTGGCGGGCGCTGCTGCGGCTGCTGCAACCTTTTCTCGGCGACGAAGGACAGCACCTGCGGATCGAGGCGCGCGACTTCGCCCGGGAACTCGCCGGCGCACGCGACGCCCAGGCGGCCATCGAGGCACTGGAGGAACTGGTTGAATCCGAAGTATCGCTCTCGCCGCGCACAATTGCGTCGATCCGCGGCAGGCTCGACGAGGTACGGCTCGGCGCGGAAGCCGCGACACTGACGCAGGCGGTGCGCGCGCGGCTCATCATCGCGCTGGAGAATACCGCCAACACGATCGAGGGCTGGCCGATCGACCAGATCACCTTCGCGGACCTTGCGCGCGAACTGGCCAAGGCATATCGGCGCGTGCGCAAGGACGCGCCCGAGGATTGGCGCGCCGCCGAGCCCGAGGTGCTGCACGAATTGCGCAGCCGCGTCGTCGCGCACCGCTACCAGATGGAGCTGGTGGTGCCGCTATGGCCGAAGTTCGGGCGCGTGTGGGTGGCCGAAGCGCAGCGCCTGCGCGACCGGCTCGGCGCGTTCCAGGATCTTTCCGTGCTGCACGGCTTCACCAAGCCGCACGCGGCGCTGGCGCCATGGCGCTCGCGCCTTGTGCCACTGATCCTTGCGCGGCAGGCGACGCATGCCAAAGCCGCGCAGCGCATCGGCGGCAGGCTGCTCGCCGAAAAGCCGAAGGCGTTCCGCCGCCGCCTCGAAGCGCTGTGGGAGCAGGAGCGGCGTTAGCGTCAGGCTCGTAGAAGGCCCGAAGCTCGGCACTGAGCGCTGCTGACGATCCAATCCTCGACGCCAATCTCGCGCCGGAACTGCGCGAACTCACTCGGGCTGGATTCCCGCGGCTTTCACCAGTTCCCCGCGCACCTGCAACGCGTCTTTCACAATCTGTCCTAGCTCCTCGGGCTTCGCCGGTGCGACGACCAGGCCGAGGTTCCCCAGCTTCGCCTTGACGCCCTCGGCCGTGAGCACCTTCGCGATCCCTTCGTTGAGCTTCATGACGACCTCGCGCGGCGTTCCGGCGGGCGCGAACAAGCCGATCCACGAAGACATCTCGAAGCCCGGCACGGTCTCGCCGATGGTCGGGATATCCGGCAGCGCCGCGTAGCGCGTCTTTTCCACCATCGCGACGATGCGGATCTTGCCGGTGTTCATGTGTGGCACCGCCGCCGACAGGCTCAGGAACGCCATGCCGATGTGGCCGCCGAGCAGATCGTTCACCGCCGCGCCGCCGCCCCGATAGGGCACGTGCTGAAGGTCGGTGGCGGTCTTCTGGCGAGCAACAGGCCTGCGAGATGATGCGGCGAGCCGGTACCGGACGAGCCATACGCGAGCTTACCGGGGTTTTTCTTCGCATACTCGATCACGTCAGCGACGGTCTTGATCGGCAGCTCGGAATTCACCGCGAGACAGATGATGTTCGCACCCACATAAGCGACCGGCACGAAGTCTTTCACCGGATCGTAGCCGGCATGCTTGTAGAGGTGCGTATTGCTTGCCATCTGCGCGTCGGTGCCGGTCATCAGCGTGTAGCCATCCCCCGGCGCGCGCGCGACAAACGCGGCCCGATATTGCCGCCGCTGCCCGGCCGGTTGTCGACGATGAAGGTCTGGCCCCACGCCTGCTGCAGCCCGTCCGCGATGGTGCGGGCCGCAAGGTCCGACACCGCGCCCGGCGTGTAGCCGATCACGATGGTGACGGGCTTTGCCGGATAGGTCTGCGCGCCGGCCTGCGGCGTCATGATCGCGAGCAGCGCCGCACCGAACATCGCGCGGAGTTGTGCACGCATTCCCGTTTCCCCCCGAATTTCTCAGCGCGGCTCGCGGCCGCGCCGCTTGTCGGGGCAAATTACCGGACATCCCCCAGGGCGAACAGGCCGAAAAGCGCCGGTGCGCCGACTTGCCGCCGGAACCTGCAGCGCGCCGCGTGTTTTGTCCCCCTTGGAGGAGCATCCATGGATATCGAATGGCAGGACGGATTGATGCGGCTTGGCGCTGCGACTGCGGCGGGCATCGCGATCGGGATCAACCGTGACTTGACCAACAAACCGATCGGCATGCGCACACTCGCGCTGGTCTCGCTCGGCGCAGCGGCGGTCACGGTCTCGGCGATCCAGTTCAGCTTCATGGACAATCACCCGGATGCGCTGAGCCGTGTGGTGCAGGGCGTCATCCAGGGCATCATGGCGGGCATCAGCTTCATCGGCGCCGGCGTGATCCTGCGCGATCACAAGGCCGGCGAAGTCACCGGACTGACGACCGCCGCGACGGTTTGGGTCACGGCGGCGCTCGGCATTGCGTGTGGTCTTGGCGCGTGGATGATCGTGGTCACGACGCTGGCGCTCGCGCTCCTGGTGCTCGCAGGACTGGCCGGGCTCGACGCATGGCTGTCACGAGCCGGGCAGAACAGTCCGGATGACCATCACAAAGGCGAGAAAGAGCACCGCTAAGGCGTCACCGCGCGAGCTGGAATCGCTCGAAGCGGTGCAGCGCTTCCTCGATCTGCTTCCTGCGTGGCGCGCGACCGCCCTTGCCCAGCCATGTCCATTTCCGGACCAGCAGCTTTTGCCGCTCGCGATCGGTCTTGAGGTCGAGCACCGCGGCGATCTCGTTGCCGATCAGCACCGGCTGCGCGAAGTAACCGAAGACGCGCTTCTCCTTCGGCACATAAGCCTCGAAACGATGATCGTAGCCGAAGAAGCTCGCCAGGCGTTTGCGCTGAATGACGAGCGGATCGAACGGATTGAGGATGTGAACGATGTCGTCGACCGGATCGAGCGTCGCGTCGAGCATCTCGGGCACGGCCCAGTGCTCGATGTCTGCTGTCTTCGAGCGCGACCGGCACCAGTTCCCTGCGCCGGACGCGTGCGCCGATGACCTTGCGGATCGCCGCCTTGCGCGGCGCATCCAGATGGCAGATCGAGTCGAGGCTGACCACGCCTTGCGAGCGCAGCGCGCGGTCGAGCAGATAGGCCATCCGCTCGCTTTCGGACGCGGCTTTCGGCAAGCGGTCCCAGCCGAAGTGGCGGTTCATCAGCTCGTAGGTCTTCAGCATGCCCTCGCGGCCGGCTCACCGTGACAACGCCGCGAAAGAACGCGAGCTGCAGCGCGCGCTTTGAAGGCTTGCGGCTTGCCCATTCGTGGATCTTCTCGACGAGCACGTCGTCGTCGATGTCGCGGATCGTGAGCGGACCATTGCGGCGGATGCGGCCCAGCACTTTTTGCAGATCGCCGCGCTTGACCAGCGAGAATGTAAGACTCCGCGCTCCGTCTTCGCTGCTTCATCGCGCGTATGAAGAAGCGGATGTCGGCGGTCGGCACATAGGACAGCGCGTGGGTCCAGTACTCGAACACGCTCTTGTCGACTGACTGCGCCTGCGCCAAGTGCTCGCGCCGGTAGTCCGGAATGCGCGTGTAGAGGATCTGGTGGTGGCAGCGCTCGACCACGTTGATGGTGTCGATCTGCACATAGCCGAGATGCTCCACGGCCGCCGGCGTCGCTTGCGGCCCGTCGCCGAACGGCGCGACCGCGTCGAGCCGCTGCGCGCGCAGCCAGATGCGGCGGGCGCGGAATGGAGTCAGCGGGATGGGGGAGGATTTCGGCACGGGTGCATCATCTCACCTCCGCTCGTGCCCGCGAAAGCGGGCATCCAGTTCTTTGGCCAGGTACTGGGTCCCCGCTTTCGCGGGGACGAGCGGAATAATTGCTACGCCAGCAGTGCCGCGACGGCCTTGCCGGCCGCGACGGTGTCGGCGCTTCCGCCCAGATCGCGCGTGCGCGTCTTCGGGTCGGCGAGCGTCTGCTCGATCGCCTTCACGATCGCGGCGGCGGCTTCCGGCTCGCCGAGATGATCGAGCATCATGGCGGCCGACCAGATCTGCCCGATCGGGTTGGCGATGCCCTGGCCGGCGATGTCGGGCGCCGAGCCGTGCACCGGCTCGAACACCGAGGGGAATAGCCGTTCCGGGTTGATGTTGCCGCCCGGCGCAATGCCGATGGTGCCGGTGCAGGCGGGGCCGAGATCGGAGAGGATGTCGCCGAACAGGTTCGAGCCGACCACCACGTTGAAGCGTTCGGGCTTGAGCACGAACAGCGCCGTGAGAATGTCGATGTGGTACTTGTCCCATTTCACGTCGGGAAATTTCTTCGCCATCTCCTCCACGCGCTCGTCCCAGTACGGCATCGTGATGGCGATGCCATTTGATTTGGTCGCGGAGGTGAGGTGCTTCTTCGGCGTCTTCTGCGCCAGCTCGAAGGCGAATTTCAGGATACGGTCGACGCCGATGCGGGTGAGCACGGTCTCCTGCATGACGATCTCGCGGTCTGTGCCGGGGAACATGCGCCCGCCGATCGACGAATACTCGCCCTCGGTGTTCTCGCGCACGACCCAGAAATCGATGTCGCCCGGCTTT
>CAWDCA010000004.1:12500-312797 GCA_963800695.1 uncultured Alphaproteobacteria bacterium
GCTCGGGCAAGCGCGTTGACGCGCCGGAGGGGGCGCGGCATCGTTCCGACGACGTGCTGCCAGCTGGGCCTTTGGGATCAGTGGGTGGGACTGCCGCGGACGTAAGACGCGGCGGTGAGCGAGGGGACAGGGCGCTTGGATCAAGGCAAACGGCGCGATCCAAATCGTTTGCGAGCCAGCGCTCGGAGCCGATCGATCTCGGCAACGAGCCGCCATTGCTTGTCGATGGCGCGACCTCCGGCCTGGTCGATCGCCGCCGCGTCTCCGTCCAATGGTTTTCCGGCACGATCCTGACCGGCCTGTGCGGCGCCGCGCTGATGGGCGGCGCGGTCTATATCGCGCTCGACGGCGAGGCGAATTTCGCAGCGCTCCCCGAGCGGGTCGAGGCGGCGCTGCGCGGCACGCTGACCGGCAACGAGCGCGTCGCGGCCGTCACCCGCAAGAGCGACAAGCTGCCGCCCGACCGGCGAAGCCAACGCTGCCCGCCAGTTGATCCGCATCTCCACCACCACGCGCGCCGGCGACCGCGAGATCGTGCGCGTGCGCCCGTACGTGCGCGTGGCATCGAACCTGTCGCTCTCCACCTCGGAGCTGTCCGCGAACGTGCCGAAGTTCAATCCGGCGCGGCTGCTGATGGACAACGGCCGCGGCAACGCGGTCGCGGCGGATGAAGCGCCCGGCGCCGAGCCGGATGCCGAAGTGTCGTTCGTGACGCGCGATCTTGCCGGCGTCCTGCCGCGCGTGAGGGTCGCGGCCGCCGTCCCGCTCGAGGACGTGATCGCGCGCGTGCGCGACGCCGCCGAATGGACCGGCAGCAGTCCCAGCCGGCCGATCACCGCGAGCTTCGGACCCGTCGTTCCGGGCGGCTCGCAATTGAACTACGCGCCCGACGGCAACGAGGGCCGACCCGTATGCGGGCTTCGAGGCGCGCATCGTGCCTGAGAACATCACGATGCTGCCGAAGAGCGCAGCCAAGAACGACGGCCCGAACGCCTGGAACGAGCGTCTCGTCGTCGGTGAAGAAGGGCGAGTCCGCAAGCTCGATCCTGCGCGATCCGGGCGCCTCGCCGGACGACATCCGCGAGCTCACCGCCGTGCTCGGCACGCGCGGGCGCGACGGAGGCCTGCGCGAAGGGCAGAAGCTGCGCATCATGTTCGCGCCCGATGGCGGGCGCCTGCGCGTCGTGCGCGTGATCGTGGTCGGCGACAGCGCCGTCGAAGCGGTGGTCGCGCTCTCCGACACCGGCAAGTACGTCGCGGTCGACGTGCAGAGCATGGCGGCGGCAGCACGGAAGTCGCCGAGGCCGACGAGGACGACGAGAACGATACCACCTCGGTGCGGCTCTATCAGAGCATCTACGAGACCGCGCTGCGCAATCAGGTGCCGCGGCCGGTGATCGACGATCTCGTGCGCATCTATTCGTACGACGTCGACTTCCAGCGCCGCGCCCAGCCGGGCGATTCCTTCGAGGTGCTGTATTCGGGCGAGGAAGAGGCCGACGCGCGCAACGACGTGCTGTTCGCGGCGCTCACCGTCGGCGGCGAGACCAAGAAATTCTACCGCTACCAGTCGCCCGACGACGGCGTCGTCGACTACTACGACGAGACCGGCAAGAGCGCGAAGAAGTTCCTGGTGCGCAAGCCGGTCGGCCTCGGCATCATGCGCTCCGGCTTCGGCTTCCGCCGCCATCCGATCCTCGGCTATTCCAAGATGCATACCGGCGTCGACTGGTCGGCGCCCTACGGCACGCCGATCTTCGCCTCCGGCAACGGCACGGTCGAGAAGGTCGGCTGGGAAGGCGGCTACGGCAAATATGTCCGCGTGAAGCACAACAACGGCTACGAGACCGCCTATGGCCACATGTCGGCCTTCGCGCGCGGCATCGAGCCGGGCAAGCGCGTGCGCCAGGGCCAGGTGATCGGCTTCGTCGGCTCGACCGGCCTCTCGACCGGCGCGCATGTGCACTACGAGATCGTGGTCAACGGCCGCTTCGTCGACCCGATGCGCATCCGCCTGCCGCGCGGGCGCGTGCTCGAGGGCCCGATCCTCGCGAACTTCGAGAAGGAGCGCGACCGCGTCGAGGGCATGATGAGCCGCAAGCCTGGCACGCCCGCAAGGGTCGCGGCGCAGGCGGTGGGCAACTGACGCCGGCTACGCCGCCACCTTCTCCGCCGCTTCGCCATTGAACGCGAGGCCCTGCTTGCCCGGCGCGACCGAGACCTTCACCGTCTCGCCGTCCTTCACCTTGCCCGACGAGGATCAGCTCGGCGAGCGGGTCCTGCACGGCCTTCTGGATCGCGCGCTTCAGCGGGCGCGCGCCGTAGGCCGGGTCGTAGCCCTTGTCGGCGAGCCATTCGCGCGCCGCCGGATCGAGCGTGAGCGTGATCTTGCGATCCTCCAGAAGTTTCGCAAGCCGCCGCAACTGGATGTCGACGATGCGGCTCATCTGGTCGCGCTTGAGCCGATGGAACAGGATGATCTCGTCGACGCGATTGAGGAACTCCGGCCGGAACGCCGAGCGCACCACCGCCATCACAGGCTCGCGCACCGCGTCGGTGTCCTGCCCCTCGGGCTGGTTCACCAGGAAATCCGCGCCGAGGTTCGACGTCATCACGATCAGCGTGTTGCGGAAGTCGACCGTGTGGCCCTGCCCGTCGGTCAGGCGCCCGTCGTCGAGCACCTGCAGCAGCACGTTGAACACGTCCGGGTGCGCCTTCTCGATCTCGTCGAACAGGATCACCTGATAGGGCCGCCGCCGCACCGCTTCGGTGAGCGCGCCGCCTTCTTCGTAGCCCACATAGCCGGGAGGCGCGCCGATCAGCCGCGCGACCGAATGCTTCTCCATGTATTCCGACATATCGATGCGGATCAGCGCGGTCTCGTCGTCGAACAGATATTCGGCAAGCGCCTTGGTGAGCTCGGTCTTGCCGACGCCCGTGGGCCCCAGGAACATGAACGAGCCGATCGGCCGGTGCGGGTCCTGCAGGCCGGCGCGCGCGCGGCGCACCGCGGTCGAAACCGCCTGCACGGCCTCGGCCTGGCCGATGACGCGCTTGTCGATCATCTCCTCCATGCGCAGGAGCTTTTCCTTCTCGCCTTCGAGCATGCGGTCGACCGGCACGCCGGTCCAGCGCGACACGATCTGCGCCACGTGATCGGCCGTCACCGCTTCCTCGACGACAGCGCTCTTGCCGTCGCTGGCTTCGACGGCTTTCAGCTTCTTCTCCAGCTCCGGAATCTTGCCATAGGCAAGCTCGCCCGCGCGCTGGTACTCGCCCTTGCGCTGCGCATTCGCGAGTTCGTTCTTGAACTGCTCGAGTTCGGACTTGAGCTTCTGCGCGTCGGAGAGCTTGTCCTTCTCGGACCTCCAGCGCGCCGTCAGATCGGCCGACTGCTTCTCCAGCGCGGCCAGCTCCCCTTCGAGGTTCTTCAGCCGCGCCTTCGAGCCGGCATCGCTCTCCTTCTTCAGCGCCTCCTGCTCGATCTTCAGCCGCACGATCTCGCGGTCGATCGAATCGAGTTCCTCGGGCTTGCAATCGACCTGCATCTTCAGCCGCGCCGCCGCCTCGTCGACGAGGTCGATCGCCTTGTCGGGCAGGAAGCGGTCGGTGATGTAGCGGTTCGAGAGCGTCGCGGCGGCGACGATCGCGCCATCGGTGATGCGCACGCCGTGATGCTGCTCGTACTTGTCCTTCAGGCCGCGCAGGATCGAGACGGTGTCTTCGACCGTCGGCTCGGACACGAACACCGGCTGGAAGCGCCGCGCGAGCGCCGCATCCTTCTCGACGTGCTTCTTGTATTCGTCGAGCGTGGTCGCGCCGATGCAATGCAATTCGCCGCGCGCCAGCGCGGGCTTGAGCAGGTTCGACGCATCCATCGCGCCGTCCGCCTTGCCGGCGCCGACCAGCGTATGCATCTCGTCGATGAACAGGACGATGCCGCCGTCCGATGACGTGACTTCGTTGAGCACGGCCTTGAGCCGCTCCTCGAACTCGCCGCGATATTTCGCGCCGGCGATCAACGCGCCCATGTCGAGCGCGAGCAGCTTCTTGTCCTTCAGGCTCTCCGGCACGTCGCCGTTGACGATGCGCAGCGCGAGGCCTTCCACGATGGCGGTCTTGCCGACGCCCGGCTCGCCGATCAGCACCGGATTGTTCTTGGTGCGGCGCGACAGCACCTGGATGGTGCGGCGGATTTCCTCGTCGCGCCCGATCACCGGATCGAGCTTGCCGTCGCGCGCCGCCTGCGTGAGGTCGCGCGCATATTTCTTCAGCGCGTCATAGGCCTGTTCGGCATTGGCGGAGTCCGCCGTGCGGCCCTTGCGCAGCGCCTCGATGGCGGCGTTGAGGTTCTGCGGCGTCACGCCGGCGCGCTGCAGGATCTTGCCGGCCTCGTTGTCCTTCTCGAGCGCCGAGCGCGAGCAGCAGCCGCTCGACGGTGACGAAACAGTCGCCCGCCTTTTCGCCGGACTTCTCGGCGGTGTCGAACACGCGCGCGAGCGCCGGATCGAGATAGAGCTGCCCTGCCCCGCCGCCTTCGACCTTGGGGCGCTTGGCAAGCGCCGCCTCGACCGCGCTGCAGCGCCTCGCGCGAGCGCCCGCCGGAGCGGTCGATCAGCCCCGCCGCGAGCCCCTCGGGGTCGTCGAGCAGGACTTTCAGCAGATGTTCGGGTGCGAATTGCTGGTGGCCCTCGCGAAGGGCCAGCGATTGGGCGGACTGCACGAAACCGCGGGCGCGGTCCGTGTATTTCTCGATATTCATACTTCACTCCCTCCGGGCCCTCGAAAGGCACCCAATCGACGGACCCAAGCAGGCATCCGTTCGCCTTGAAATGTAGGGAGCCCACCGCTTGTGCCGGAAGGGGTTCCTTGGCGCGATCTGCTGAAATCGTTAAGGAAAGCGATGACCGCAACCATCCAGTCGATCTACCGCTACCCCGTGAAGGGGCTGAGCCCCGAGAGCCTGGCCCGCGTCCGCCTTGAGCCCGGCCAGACGCTGCCGGCCGACCGCAGGTACGCCATCGAGAACGGGCCGATCGGCTTCGATCCCGCGGCGCCCGCGTATCTGCCCAAGAGCCGGTTCCTGATGCTGATGCGCGACGAGCGGCTGGCCACGCTCGACACGCGTTATGACGACGCGACCGAAACGCTCATCATCAACGGCGAGGGCCGCGAGCTTGCGCGCGGCGACCTCTCCACCCAGGAGGGGCGGCTCGCCATCGAGGCGTTCTTCCGCCGCTTCATGCCGGGTGAACTGCGCGGGCCGCCGAAGGTGCTGCGATCGGAAGGCCACAGTTTCTCGGACGTCTCAGCCAAGGTCGTGTCGATCATCAATCTCGCTTCAGTCGCAGCCATCGAGAACCTGGTCGGTGTGCCGGTGCATCCGCTGCGCTTCCGCGCAAATCTCTATGTTGAGGGCTGGCCGGCCTGGCACGAGTTCAGCCTCGTCGGGTCCGAACTCGCCATCGGCGGCGCGCGGCTGAAAGTGACCAAGCGGATCGTGCGCTGCGCCGCCACCAATGTCGATCCCGACACCGGGATGCGCGATCTTGCGATCCCCGAGATCGCTGATGCGCGCCTTCGATCACGCGGATTGCGGGGTGTACGCGCAGGTGATCGCGGGCGGCGACATCGCGCCGGGTGACGCTATCAATCCGTAAACGCCAGCGGCCGCGCCACCTGTTCGAGCGGCTTGCGCTCGGCGGCCACGCCCCAGCGCCACATGACGGCGGCCGCGACAATCATCAGCGCGGCGCCCAGCAGATACCCGCCGAACAGGCTCGTGCGTGAGCCGGTATCGATCAGTGCGCCGAACAGCACAGGACCAACGATCGCCGCCGATGCCGGTGCCGATCGCATAGAATATCGCAATCGCGAGCGCGCGGATCTCCAGCGGAAAGGTCTCGCTCACCGTGAGATAGGCCGAGCTCGCCGCCGCCGAGGCAAAGAAGAAGATCACGCTCCATGCAAAAGTCTGCTCGCGCGCCGTGAGCATGCCTTGCGCGAACAGCCAGCCGGTGAGCGCCAGCAGCAACCCGGACATCAGATACGTGAATGCAATCATTTGCCGGCGTCCGATGGTGTCGAACAATCGACCGAGCAGGATCGGTCCGAGCACATTGCCGGCCGCGAACGGCAGGATATACCAGCCGACGTGCTCTGACGGGATGCCGTAGAACGTGGTCAGCACCAGCGCGTAGGTGAAGAAGATGGCGTTGTAGAAGAATGCCTGCGCGGCCATCAGCACGAGCGCTACGAACGTGCGTGTGCGATGCACATGGATCAGCGTGTGCACCACGTCGCCGAGCGGGGTGTGGCTGCGGCTGCGCAGCCGTACCTTCGGCAGCGGCGTGTCCGGGATGACATGGCCCTCGGCGCGCAGTCGCGCCTCGATCCCGGCGACGATCGTCTCGGCCTCGGCGGCGCGGCCATGCGTCATCAGCCACCGGGGGCTCTCGGGCAGCCACAGCCGCATGAAGAACACGATGCACGCCAGCAGCGCGCCGATCAGGAATGCGGCGCGCCAGCCGTGCTCGGGATCGATCACAGCGGGATCGAGCAACACGATCGAGCCCAGCGCGCCGAGCGCCGCGCCCACCCAGAACGAGCCGTTGATGACGAGATCGGTCCAGCCGCGCACCCGCGCCGGCACCAATTCCTGAATGGTCGAGTTGATCGCCGCGTATTCGCCGCCGATGCCCGCCCCGGTGATGAAACGGAAGAGCAGGAAGCTCCACAAATTCCATGAGAACGCGGTCGCGGCTGTCGCCAGCAGGTAGACGATCAGCGTGATGAAGAACAGTTTCTTGCGCCCGAGCCGGTCGGTGAGCCAGCCGAAGAACAGCGCGCCGATCACCGCGCCGGCGAGATACGCGCTGCCCGCGAGGCCGACGTCCGCATTGCTGAATTGGAGCACCGGGCTCTGCTTGAGCGCGCCCGCGACCGTGCCGGCGAGCGTTACCTCGAGCCCATCGAGAATCCACGTGATGCCGAGCGCGGCCACAACCAGCGTGTGGAAACGGCCCCACGGCAGCCGGTCAAGCCGCGCCGGAATGTCGGTTTCGACGATGGGCGATGGATCGGATCGTGCAGTCGCGGAGGGCGAGGCGCGCATAAGGCATAGAACGCGCGCCGGAGCGCTTGGTTCAGGCGAAAACCAGTTCCCCGGCGGTTGCGGTGCCCGTGAGCGTCACACCCAGCGTCTGTTCGACGAGGTCGTAGGTGTCGCACACCGCGCGCATGTCAACGATCTTGCCATCCCGCCAGCGCGAGAATTGCGTAGTCCGCACGCTCATCCGCCGGCCGGTCTCGCGCACGATCGAACTCAGCCGGATCATTGCCGCCGCGCGATCGCCGTCGACCAGAAGGGCCTCGACCTCATAGCCGGTGACGTCCAGCTTGCGTGCAATCTCGCGATACCCTTCGAGCACGGCCGCCTTGCCGCGGCGCTGCCCGAAGAACGCGAAGACATCGATGGGGCCCTGCAAGATCCACTCGACCTTGTCGTCGATGAAGCCCATGACCTGCTCGACGTCGCGATTTGCGGACGCCCGATAGAACGCTTCGACAAGTGGACGATTGGAGTCGGTCATGCGTGGTCCTCCGCGCGCACGACACATGCTTCCGATTGAGATTTCGTTTACATGCCACTGACGTTACGTCAGTCGGCCGTTGGGGCATCACCAGAAACACCGCCTGCTCGTCCCGCCGGCTACGCCGCGTCCTTGCCAATCAACGCCGGCGTCGCCCCGATCTTTTGCACGTCGAATGGCGTGGTCTGGTAGAGCTCGTTGATCCAGTTGCCGAACAGCAGATGTGCGTGGCTGCGCCAGCGGTTTTCCGGCTGGCGGGTCGGATCGTTCTTCGGAAAATAGTGGCTTGGCGGCGCGATTGGCTTGCCCGCCGCGACGTCGCGGAAATACTCGTCGGCAAGCGAGCTCGAGTCGTACTCGATGTGATTGAACATATGCAGCGCGCGATGCGCGGGATCGTGCAGCAGGCAAAGTCCGGTCTCTTCCGATTCCATCAGGACCTGGAGCCCGCTAGCTGGCGGAATGTCGTCGCGGCGCACCTCGGTCCAGCGCGAGACGGGAACCGAGAAGTCGTCGGAAAAGCCGCGCAGGTAGGGAGAGGCCGTGCGCCAAATTCCGGTGGCGGTAGACGCCGAACGCCTTCTCGGGAAGCGGATACTTCGGCATGCCGTGGAAATGATGCACGGCCGCCTGCGCGCCCCAGCAGACGTTGAAGGTCGAATGCACGTTGGTGAGCGTCCAGTCGAACACGTCGCACAGTTCGTTCCAGTAGGTCACCTCCTCGAACGGCATGGTTTCGACCGGCGCGCCCGTCACGATGAAACCGTCGAACTTCTCCGCGCGGATGTCCTCGAAGTCGCGATAGAAGGAGATGATGTGGTCGCTCGGGGTATTGCGGGCGACATGATTGGTCATCTTGACCAGCGTCAACTCGACCTGCAGCGGCGTCACGCCGAGCAACCGGGCGAACTGGGTCTCGGTTCTGATCTTGTTCGGCATCAGGTTGAGCAGGCCGATGCGCATGGGGCGAATGTCCTGACGCACCGCGTCGGCTTCGCGCATCAGCATGACGCCTTCGGCTTCGAGAGTCGCGCGAGCAGGAAGCTCGTTCGGAATCTTGATCGGCATCGGCTCAACTCACGCTGCCGCGGCCGCCGACGCTTCGCGCTCGCCCAACAAAAAACCCGGCGAGCCGATGTGCCAGCGCCGGGTTCAAAACACCCCGGCCTTTTAGCAAGTTGTTTAACGTGGCTTGCAAGCCGACCGGCTCAAATTGACCACGACGATGGCCCACAGATAATGACACTGGTGACGCCCCGTCAAGTCCGGACTGGTGCTGGATTTCGCCTCACAGTCCAAATAGAACCGCCCCATCATGGCTGACGCTCCCAAACCGCCGCCCACGCTTGCCGACCTGCGCCGCGAGATCGACCGCATCGACGAGGCGATGCATCGGCTGCTGATGGAGCGCGGCGACATCATCGACACGCTGATCGCGACGAAGAAGACCGCCGAATCCGGCTCGGCATTCCGCCCCGCGCGCGAGGCCGACATGATGCGCCGGCTGGTCGAGCGCCATCGCGGCATCCTCCCGCTCGACACCGCCGAAAGCATCTGGCGCGTCATCATCGCGACGTTCACTTACGTGCAGGCGCCGTTCTCGGTGCACGCCGATCTGTCGGCCGGCGAAGCCGCGATGCGCGACACCGCGCGCTTCCATTTCGGCTTCACGGTGCCGTTCGTCAGCCATATGGGCGCGAGCGGTGTCGTCGCCGCAATCGCGGCCTCGCGCGGCGATATCGGGCTGGTGCCGGCGGCGGGCGCCTCGGGCGCGTGGTGGACCGTGCTTGAAGGCGGCGACACGCCGAAGATCATTGCGCGCTTTCCCTTCGTGGAGCGCGCCGACCATCCGGCCGGCCTGCCGGTGTTCGGCATCGCGCGGCCCAACCCGGATGCTCTCGTGACCGACGTGGAGTGCTGGAGCGTCCGTGTCTCGGGCTGGGGTCCGGCGGTGTCACGCTCGCTCAACTCATCAATGGAAGTGATCGCCGTGCCCGACCGCGCCTTCGACGGCGCGGCGCTGCTGGTTTCGGTGCCGAAGGGCAAGATCGACGAACTGACCGCGGCTCTCGTCAAGGCAGGCGCCTCGGTGCGCTCGAAGGCCCTCGTCGGCAGCCACGCGACCCGTTATACCGTCACCGCCGAAGGCCCGGTTTCGGCCGGCCGCTAGTGTCCCGATTCCGAAGTTCGCACGCACGCGCGGCCAGCACTTATGCGAACTTCGGAATCAAAGGGACACTAGCAAACCTATAATTCTAGTGTGGCTTTTGGATTTGAAGTTCCTATACGAAGCCGCGGCAACAATAGTAGGAACTTCAAATCCGCCACACTAGAGCGCAATCCCTTCCGGAGTTCTGGAATGTCCGTCTCGGAGCGTCCGCAACCGCGTCCCGGTGTGCTCAATATCCAGGCCTATGTGCCGGGCAAGAGCAGCGCGCCGGGCGTCGCGAAAGTCTTCAAGCTCTCCTCCAACGAGACGCCGCTCGGCGCAAGCCCGAACGCGGTCGACGCCTACGCGGCCATCGGCCGGCATCTTGAAGACTATCCGGACGGCGCTTCGACCGAGTTGCGCGAGGCAATCGGCCGGGCATTGGGACTCGATCCCAATCGCATTGTCTGCGGCGCCGGCTCGGACGACATCCTCAATCTGCTCGCGCGCGCCTATCTGAAGGACGGCGACGAGGCGATCCACACCACCCACGGATTTCTCGTCTATCCGATCGTGACGCTTGGCGCGGGCGCGACGCCGGTCGTGGCCGAAGAAACCGAATACACCGCCGACGTCGATGCAATCCTGTCGAAGCTCACGCCGAAGACCAGAATGGTGTTTCTGGCAAACCCGAACAATCCGACCGGGACCTACATTCCGTTCGATGAGGTCAAGCGGCTGCACGCGGGCCTGCCGAAACACGTGCTGCTGGTGATCGACGCGGCGTATGCCGAGTATGTGCGAAGAAATGACTACGAGTCCGGCATCGAGCTGGTGGCGACGTCCGACAACGTCGTGATGACGCGGACGTTCTCCAAAATCTACGGCCTCGCGGGCTTGCGGCTTGGCTGGCTTTATGGACCCGCGCATGTGGTCGACGCGGTCAACCGCATTCGCGGGCCGTTCAATGTCGGTGCGCCGTCGATCGCGGCCGGCGTCGCGGCGATCAAGGACGCGGCTCACGTCGAGCGCGCGCGCCAGCACAATGAGAAATGGCTTGCGTGGACCACGGAAGAGATCGCCAAACTCGGCCTGAAGGTGACGCCGAGCGTCGGCAACTTCATCCTGATCCACTTCCCGGAGACGAAGGGCAAGACCGCCGCCGAGGCTGACGCGTTGCTCACGTCGCGCGGCGCCGTGTTGCGCGCCGTGAAGGCGTATCACCTGCCCAACGCACTGCGCATGACCATCGGCACCGAAGAGGCGAACCGGCTGGTGGTGAACACCCTCGCCGAATTGATGGGGAAGAAGGTGTGAGCCCGATCGTCGATCGCCTCGCGCTGATCGGCGTCGGGCTGATCGGTGGCTCGATCGCGCGCGCGGCGCGCGAATACGGCGTGGCGCGCACGATCGTCGCAACCGCGCGCTCGGAAGCGACGCGCAAGCGCGTCGTCGAATTGGGCATCGCCGATCAGGTCGTCGACACCAACGCCGAGGCCGCGCGGGATGCCGATCTCGTCATCGTCTGCATTCCGGTCGGCGCGAGCGGGCCTGTCGCGCAAGAGATTACCGCGGCGCTCAAGCCCGGCGCGATCGTCTCCGATGTCGGGTCGGTCAAGGGCGCGGTGCTCAAAGACATGGCGCCGCATATCCCGAAGGGCGTGCATCTCATTCCGGCGCACCCGGTCGCCGGCACGGAGAATTCCGGACCGGACTCAGGATTCGCCGAACTGTTCGTGAACCGCTGGTGCATCCTGACGCCGCCGGAAGGCGCGGATGCCGCCGCGGTCGAGAAGCTCAACGCGTTCTGGAGCGCGCTCGGCGCCAACGTCGAGGTGATGACGGCCGAGCATCACGACATGGTGCTGGCGATCACCAGCCACCTGCCGCACCTGATCGCCTACACGATCGTCGGCACCGCGGAGGAATTCTCCACCGTGTCGCGCTCGGAAGTGCTGAAGTTCTCGGCCGGCGGCTTCCGCGATTTCACCCGCATCGCGGCGTCCGATCCGACGATGTGGCGCGACGTGTTCCTGCACAACAAGGACGCGGTGCTCGAAATGCTCGCGCAGTTCAGCGAGGATCTGGCGAAGCTCACGCGCGCGATGCGCCGCGGCGACGGCGACACGCTGTTCGATCACTTCACGCGGACGCGCGCGATCCGCCGCGGCATCGTGCAGATCGGCCAGGATTCCGCCGCGCCCGACTTCGGCCGCCCGCATCCCGCCAAGGCGCTCGGCCCGCTGCCAGGGCCCTATGCGGCGGATACCGATTAGCGCCGCTTCAGATCCCGCAAAATCTCCCTCGCCGCATTATGCCCCGGCAGCCCCGTCACGCCGCCGCCCGGATGCGTGCCCGAGCCGCACATGTAGAGGCCGGGGAGCGGTCCGCGATAATCCGCATGGCCGAGCATCGGGCGCGCCGAGAACATCTGTCCCATATCGAGCGCGCCGTGGAAGATGTCGCCTCCGACGAGACCGAAGGTGCGTTCGAGATCGAGCGGCGAGAAAATCTGCCGCCCGAGCACGGAGCGCTTGAAGTTCGGCGCGTAACGGTCGACCGTGTCGATCATCAGGTCGGCGACCGTCTCGCGATGCACGTCCCACGACGAACCGTCGGGCAACTCAGGCGCGACATGCTGACAGAACAGGCTTGCGACATGCTGCCCCTTGGGCGCGAGCGTGTCGTCGAGCGTTGACGAGATCACCACTTCGACGATCGGCTTTTTCGACCAGCCGAAGGTGCGTGCGTCGAAGTAAGCCTGCTCCATGTAGGCAAGGCTCGGCGCAATGATGATGCCCGCGGTGTGATGCTCAGCAAGCGCGCAGCCCGGCAGGCAGGAAAAATCCGGCAGTTCGGACAGCGCCACGTTCATGCGGAACGTGCCGGAGCCGCAGCGCCATTTGGCGATTCGCTCCGCGAATGCCGCAGGCAGCGCCGTTCTGTCGATCAGCGAACCGTACAGCAGTTTCGGATTGAGATTGGAAATCACCGCGCGGGCGCGGATCGCTTCGCCCTTCCCGGTCACCACGCCAACTGCCCTGCCCTGCTCGACGATCACCTCGCGCACCGCCGCATCGACCCGGATGTCCGCGCCATGCGCGGCCGCCGACGTCGCCATCGCCTGCGTGATCGCCCCCATGCCGCCGATCGCGTGGCCCCACACGCCCTTCTTGCCGTTCACCTCGCCGAAGCAATGATGCAGCAGCACATAGGCCGAGCCCGGCGTGTACGGGCTCGCATAGTTGCCGACGACGCCATCCCAGCCATAGGCCGCCTTGATCGGATCGCTCTCGAACCAGCCGTCGAGATAGGCGCCGGCCGAGTTCGTGAAGAGATCGAGCAATTCGCGCTGCAGGTCGATGCCGAGGTGGCGCAGCCGGTTGGCGATCCTTCCCGATTTGATCAGCTCGGAGATTGCCGCGAACGGATGGCCCTCGACGACGTTCGGCGGCGTCTCAAGCGCGAGCGCGCGCAGCACGTCGGCCACAGCTTCAAGCCGTGCCGCATACGCATCCAGCCGCTCCGCGTCGCGCGCGGAAAACTTCGCCACCTCCTCGCGCGTGCGCCCACCGCCGACCTTCAGATAGCGCCCGTCATCGAGCGGCAGAAAATTCGCAATGCGCCGCTCGACAATGCGCAAGCCATGCTCGGCAAGCCTCAGATCGGCGATCACCTTCGGGTTGAGCAAAGAGACGGTGTAGGACGCAACCGAATTGCGAAAACCCGGATGAAATTCTTCCGTGACCGCCGCGCCGCCGACGACGCCGCGCCGCTCAAGCACCACGACCTTGCGCCCGGCCATCGCCAGATAGGCGGCGCAGACGAGGCCGTTGTGCCCGCCCCCGATGATGACGGCGTCATGCATAACGAAGTTCTAGAACGCCGGCGGCACTTGCCCAAGCGGGATCGGTCCGAGCGAGGCCGCCCCGTCGGTAAAGCGCACCGGCACCGACACGCCGCGTTTGCCCTCGATCTCGACCGGCTGGCCGAGCAGCCCTAGCAGGCTCGCCGCCAGGTTCTGCGCCTGCGGCGCGAGGCGTGCGCCGAGCCCCGGTACGGCGCGATCGATCGCATTCAACGCGGGCGCGGCGCGATCGAGGCCAAGCGGTGCGCCCTTGCGTTCGCCGCCGGTAATCGCGGGAAGCAGTTGCTCGAGCCCCGCCACATTCACCCGCAACGCGCCGTCGAGCCGACCGCGCTGGGTCAGCGCGAGCATGCCCGTCGCGTTGCCGACCGTTTCGCCTTGCGCGACGCGCGCGTTCTGGATTTCCACCCGGCCGCCCGCCGCCTGCCATTCGCGCAGGCGTACCGGCAGCGGCTTCGGCCTCAAGTCCTTCATGCCGTGCAGCACCGCCAGAATGTCGGCGTCGAGCGGCGCGCGCGTGTAGGCGCCGAGCGCGGGCGCGGTCGCGGCATTCAGCTTCACGGCGAGATCGATGGCCGGATTGTGCGGCCACGAGCCGTACTGCATGCGCGCGTGAAACTCCGCATGCCTGGCATCGAACATCGCGTTGCCCGGCGCCGGGCCATCGAGCTTGAGATCATCGATTGCGATCGAGGCGCGCTCCGGCGTTTGCGGTGTTCCGCGCACGCTTGCCTGCGCCAAAGTCCAGGTGACGGTGACCGGCGGCTGGCCCGGCTCCGCGGCGGTGAGCGGCCCGGTGAACTCCGCGATCAGCATCTTCGGATCCCACACCTGCGCGATGACGTGGATTTCCTTCAGCCTGATGGCGAGCGGCGGCTGCGTGTCCTTCAACTCGACGGCCACATCGCCGCAGCGCACCTCGATACGGAACGGAAAGCCGCCGACTTTCTGCGAGCCGCAGGAAAATATCCGGCCGGCCTTGGCCTGCTGCACCTGCCAGTCATTGACGCGTGCCTCGGCCTCGCCCGCCGCGTAGTACCAGATGCCGCTCCACAGCCACCGCGAGTGCGAGCACGAGGATCAGCGGAATGGCGATGAGCCAGGGCCGGCGGCGGGGCGCGAGTTCGGCGTGATAGGTCATGTCGGCTCTGGTTTGGCGATGCGGCGGCTTGGCTGGGCCATGTGGCCCTATCAAGGCATTGTCCTAGCAAGGCTTTGTCTTAGCAACGAGTCCTGCCGATTGCACCGACCGCGCCGCCCTGTTAGGCGAGCGCGCCGGACCCTCTGCCAGCGACCAGCCCATGCAGTTGAACATCGAACATCTCGCCGAAGACCTATGGGTGTTCGGCTACGGCTCGCTGATCTGGCGGCCCGGCTTCGACCATCTGGAGCGCCACCCCGCCCGGCTGATCGGCGCGCACCGGGCGCTGTGCGTGTTCAGCCACGTGCATCGCGGCACGCCGGAGCGGCCGGGGCTGGTGCTCGGGCTCGATTTCGGCGGCGCCTGCCGCGGCGTTGCCTACCGGGTGGCGGCAAAACAGCGCGCCGGCACGATCGCCTACCTGCGCGCACGCGAGCAAGCGACCAGCGTGTACCGCGAGACGCTGCGCTCGGTGACGTTGCTGAGCGAGCCGCAGACGCGCGTAAACGCGCTGGTGTACATGATCGACCGCGGGCACAAGCAGTACGCCGGGCGGCTCGATCTCGCCACGCAACTGCATCTGGTGCGCCAGGGGCACGGCCAGTCCGGGCAGAACCGCGACTATGTGCTGGCGACCGTGCAGGCGCTCGAAGCGCTCGGGCTCTACGACCGCGACCTGCATTTGCTGGCCGAGAAACTCCACGGCGGGCACGAGAAGGCCAAAGCTTGAGAGGCAAAGCCGCCTAGGGCCGCGCCGCGACCGCCGGCCCGCTGCCGAAGATACTGGAGAGACTGCGTACCCGCTTGGTGTCGATGCTGACGTAAGCCGTCATGCCGGCGCGCAGCGGCGGCTCGCCGTGCCGCTCGGTGAGCCGCAGCTTGACCGGCAGGCGCTGCACCACCTTCACCCAGTTCCCGCTCGCATTCTGCGGCGGCAGGATCGCGAACTCGGCGCCGGTCGCCGGGCTGATGCTCTCGACCTCGGCCTCCCATGTGATGTCGGGATGCATGTCGAGCACGACGGTCGCCTTCTGGCCGACCGTCACATGCGTGAGATCCGTTTCCTTGAAGTTGGCCTCGACCCACGGCCGCCGGTCGGCGACGAGCGCGAACAGCGGCGTCTGTGCCTTCACCTGCTCGCCCACCTGAAGCTTGAAATTCACCACCACGCCCGCGCGCGGCGCCTTGATCTCGGCGTAGGTGAGATCGAGCGCGGCGCGATCGCGCAACGCTTGCTTCTCGCGCACGGCCGCATAGCGGTCCGTCGGCTTCTCCGGATCGCCGCCGAGCGCCGCCTCAACGCGCGCGATGCGCTGCTGCAACATCGATAGGCGGTCGCGCGCCTGCTGCTCCTCGCTGTCGGCCTGCTCGACGCGCTGTGCAGAGCTCACGCCGCGCCCGGAAAGCTCGCGCTGGCGTTTGGCCTGGACCTCCAGATACGCGAGCCGGTTCTCGGTTTCCTTCGCGTCGGCGCGGGTTTCGCGCAAGGATACCTTGAGCTGCTCGACGTTTGCGCGCGCTGAGTCGATCTCGGCGTCGGCCTTGGCGAGCGCGAGCCGGTGCGGCTCGGAATCGAGGCGCACCAACAGGTCGCCTTCCGCCACGAGCGCATGGTCGCGCACGCGAATCTCGAGGATGCGCCCGGGAATTTCGCTCGCGATCTGCGCGATATCTGCCTTGACGAAGGCGTTCTCGGTCGAGGCGTAGCGGCCGCCCTGCAGCCAGAACGCCAGCGCGCCCGCGAGCACCAGCAGCGGCACGCCGAACAGCGCCAGCGGGCGGACCAGTCCGTTCACGGCGCCGCCCTCCCGTGGAGGCGGCCGTTGGCCTGGCCATTGGCGGGAGCGTGTGTGACGCGGGACCGGTTTGGAACGGGCGGCTGTGCCATTTTTCATCTGGCCATTGCCGTCGACCACAACAACCAGATTTTGCTTCACCCGCGCGAGCAGCTTGCGAAGCTGCGCGCCTTCCTGCGCGGAGAAATTCGCGAGCGCGTCGTCGACCGTCACCTCGGCAATGCGCCAGATGCGCTTGTGCACACGCTCGGCTTCGGGCGTGAGGTAGACGCGCTTGACGCGCCGGTCGCCGTCCTGGGCGCGGCGCGCGACCCAGCCTTTCGCTTCAAGGCGATCGATCATCCGCCCGGCACTCG
The DNA here is from genome assembly GCA_963800695.1 of uncultured Alphaproteobacteria bacterium. GTDB lineage: Bacteria > Pseudomonadota > Alphaproteobacteria > Rhizobiales > Xanthobacteraceae > PALSA-894. Next base: position 29,403 of record CAWDCA010000004.1, read on the forward strand.
CCTTCTCGACCTCCATGATTTCGGCGAGCTCGGACTGCGATGCGCCCGGGCGCCGGTGCACGCGCGTCAGCACCAGCCATTGCGCGCGGGTCAGGCCGAGCTTGCGGACGCGCCGGTCGAATGCGGTGCGCAGCAGCCGCGCAACGTCCGCAATCATCACGCCGATGAAGTCGTCGGTATTGGGCATCCGGTACTTGTAGCGGAGGCGCCGTTAGTAAGCTAGGTTACTATCGCATTACTTACCATCGGCGGGGACATGGCCGAGAGCGCTGCCAGCACCGATCCCGACGAGATTGCGGGCAATCTCACCGCAATGCAGCGATTCCTGACGCTGGCCACCGTGGTGCTGGCGTCGTCCCTCTATGGCACGGCGCTGCTCACGACTTCGACGATCCTGCCGCAGATGCAGGGTGCGATGTCCGCGACCCAGGACGAAATCGCGTGGGTGATGACGTTCAACATCCTGGCGACCGCCATCGTGACGCCGATGACCGGCTGGCTCACCGCCCGCTTCGGCGCCAAGCGCGTGATGGTGTGGTCGATCGGCACCTTCACGCTCGCGACCCTGCTATGCGGGATGTCGCAGTCGCTCGAGATGCTGGTGTTCTGGCGCATCCTGCAGGGCGGCGCCGGCGCGCCGGTCGTGCCGCTGTCGCAAACGATCCTGCTGAACACGTTCCCGCGCCGTCAGCACACCTTCGTGCTCGGGCTGTTCGGAATGGCGGTCGCGGTCGCGCCGGTGTTCGGGCCGATTCTCGGCGGCTATCTCGCCGAGTCCCTGAGCTGGCGCTGGGCGTTCTACATGCTGGTCCCGGTCGGCGTCGCCGCGCTGATGGGCATGCAGTTGACGCTGCGTCACGATACCTTACCGCCAAAAGTCCGGTTCGACTGGACGGGATTTCTCGCGCTCGCAATCGCGCTCGCCGCGGTGCAACTCGTGCTCGCGCGCGGCGTGCGGCTCGACTGGTTCGAGTCGACCGAAATCATGATCGAATGCCTGATCGCGGCAATCGCCTTCTATGTTTTCCTGCTGCACAGCCTCACCACGAAAGACCAGCCGTTCCTTAACCTCAAGATCCTGACCGACCGCAACTATGCGATCGGCCTCGTGCTGGTCACGATCTACGGCATGCTGAACTTCACGCCGATGGTGCTGCTGCCGCCGTTATTGCAGCAGCATGTCGGCTTCTCCGACACGCTGGTCGGTCAGGTGATCGGGAGCCGCGGCGTCGGCATGACCATCGGGTTCATGTCGGCGGGCCTGATGACGCGGATCGATCCACGCATCAGCATGGCGTTCGGTTTCTCGCTACAGACGCTTGCCGGCCTGTGGATGCTGACGTTCGACCTCAACGTCACGATGGATATTCTGGTCCTCAACAGCGCCGTTCAGGGCTTCGCGGTCGGCATGGTGTGGGTGCCGATGACCGTGGTGGCATTCGATACGCTGGCCCCGAAGGACCGCGCGGAAGCGTCCTCGGTGTTCCACCTCCTGCGCAATATCGGGTCGAGCTTCTTCATCTCGCTCTCGATTGCCGAGATCGTGCGCACGACCGGCGCCAACTACAGCCGCATGACCGAGATGATCACGCCCTACAATCATGCGCTCAACGTTCCGAGCCTGACCGGCGGATGGACGTTCGACACGGTGCCGGGCCTCGCCAAGGTCGCGAACGAAATCGCGCGCCAGTCGGCGATGATCGGCTATCTGAACGCCTTCACGATGTACACGGCGACGTCCGCGCTGGCGGTGGTCCTCGCCCTGATGGTGCGGCGGCGCAAGGCATAACCGCATTGAGGCGGCGTCCTCAGGCGGTCCATGTCGCGCGACAACCGGCGTCGCCCTGAGAACAGAAAGTGAATCTGCGCGGCGTTCATTGACTCTCAGTAAAGTCAGTCCAGATTCCGCTCTCCCGTTGTGTTGTGTAGGAGTATGTCGTGGCGCCTCGTCCGTACTGGAAGGGCTATCTCAAGCTCTCGCTCGTCTCGTGTCCGATCGCTCTGACGCCGGCCACGTCGTCTTCCGAAAAAGTCTCGTTCCGCCAGGTCAACAAGGAGACCGGCAATCGCATCCGCTACAAGAAGGTGGACAGCGAGACCGACGAGGAAGTGACGAGCGACAGCATCGGCAAGGGCTACGAGGTCGGCAAGAACGAATTTCTCATCATGGACGACGACGAGCTCGAAGCGGTCGAGCTTGAAAGCACGCATACCATCGAGATCGACCAGTTCGTTCCCTTCACGCAGATCGACCGGCGCTACTACGACCAGCCTTACTACATCGTGCCGAACGACGAAGTCGGCGTCGAGGCGTTCGCGGTGATCCGCGAGGCGATGGTCGGCAAGGGCGTGGCGGCGCTCGGCCACGTCGTGATGAACAAGCGCGAACGCGTCATCGCGCTTGAGCCGCACGGCAAGGGCCTCATCGGCACCACGCTTCATTACGCCTACGAGGTGCGCAAGGCGGACGACTATTTCGGCGACATCCGGGACGTGAAGATCGCGCCGGACATGCTCAAGCTCGCGCAGCATATCGTCGACGAGAAAGCCGGCGAGTTCGAGCCGGAGTCGTTCGTCGATCATTACGAGCAGGCGGTGGTCGAGATCCTGCGCAAGAAGCAGGCGAATATCCCGCTGAAGAAAAGCGCCGAGCGCCCATCGGCGCCGAAGAACGTCATCAACCTGATGGATGCGCTGCGGCGCAGCGTTGCGAACGAGAAATCCGCGCCGAAAGCCGCCAAGCCCGAGAAGGCCGCCAAGGGCAAGAAGCGCGTCGCGGGTCAGGGCGAGATGCTCCTGCCCATCTCCGGCAAGAAGAAGGAAGCCGCCAAAGAGGCGGCGAAGCCCGCCGCAAGGCGGAAGGCGGGCTGACAGTACAGACCGCAATTCCGGAGGACGCCATGCCTGAACCGATCACGCGCACGGTGATGGAAAAATTCGACGTGCCGGACAGTGCCTATGAAACCGTCGTCATGGTTGTCGAAATGGCTCCGCACGTAAATTCGGGACTGCACACCCATCCCGGCTTCGATGCCGCCTATTTGCTGGAAGGCGGCCTTGTGGTGCTTGAGCGAGGTCAGCCTGACAAGCCGATACGTCCTGGTGAGTCCTGGCGGGTTCCCCCGGGGTCGGTGCACGAGGTCAAGGTCGGAGACCAACCCACGAAGGTGCTGGCCATTTACGTCGTGGAAAAGGGAAAGCCGCTGGCGACGCCTTGGGCGCCTCAATCAAACTGAGGCATCGAGTTCCGGCAGGCACTCTAACTTTGTCCCGGGTGAGATAACGTTCGCAATGTAGCCGGTTCATCCCCACGAATGCGTCATCACCGGCACCGTCATCGGCCCGCCGACGACTGAGAGAGGCAAGTGCTCCCGTCCGAAGGAGGAGCACTGTGACCAAATCAGATTACTCCTCGGAACACATGCTGATGTGCCTGCGCTTGGCGGCGGAGTGCAACAATCTGGCGGGAGACCCTGCCATCCCCAATCATCGGCGGGCCGACTATCTCCGTATCGCCAGCATGTGGATGGAGTTAGCGGTTTTACCGCCGCAGGATGCGCCTTCGTAGCGGTGAAGGCGCGACACGGCTTGTTCGCATGTCTGAGGCCGACCGCAGACGGCAAAGTGCCCGGAAGCCTACATTGGAACCATCACCGGCACGCCACGCAGCCGATTGATCCGGTTGTTATCGCGCCGGTTCGACGCCGCGCCTTCCGTGTGATCGAGGGCGGAAAGCAAGGCTAATCAGGGATCGCCTTTGGGATCGCGCGGGTACTATCATCGCACACTTCTGTGTGAGGACTGCTCCGAGCGGTGCCCATTTCAATCTCGCCATTGAGTTCGACCGCATCGGCCTCCAACGCAATGCCCAGCGTAATCATCTTGTCAGCGTTGGCATGTTGTTTTTCGGCGCTGGCATTTTGCGCGTTCGCGCTCGCATGTTGTGCGTCAGCGCTGGCGTGTTGCTTATCAGCGCTTGCATGTTGAATTTGGGCACGGTCGAAGCATTCTTCTGCTCTCTCCGCGAGCTTCTGGACCGCGTTCTGGAGCACTTCTTTTTCAATACGCATGGGGAAGCCACTTTCTGTACGGGTGGCTCGTTGTGCGCCTTGTAGTATTACCGAAGCCTGAAATTATCGGGGGGCTTTTGCTACCTACAAACGGGGCTAACGCGCCCCCTCCTCCTCCAGTCTCCCCTGCGCGGTCTCGATCTCGCGCTCCAGGCGCGCCGCGAACTCCCCGCGGTCGAGCCCGGGCGGGATCGGATCGAGCACCTCGAGCACGATCGTGCCGGGGCGGCGCAAAAACTTCCGGCGCGGCCAGTAGAGCCCTGAGTTGAGCGCGACCGGCACGCACGGCACGTTCGTCGCCGCATAAAGACTGGCGAGTCCGCCCTTGTAGGCGGGCGGCGCGCCCGGCTCGGTACGCGTCCCTTCAGGAAAGATGACGATCTGCCGTCCCTCGCCGAGCGCTTTGCGCGCGCTTTGGATCATTCCGGCCATCGCGCCGCCCTTCGCCTTTCGGTCCACCGGCACCTGATCGGCTTTCCAGAGAAGCCAACCAAAAAACGGAATCCACATCAGCTCCCGTTTGACGATGAAGGCCGGATCGTCGAAGAGCGTAAGCAGCGTGAAAGCCTCCCAGAACGATTGATGCTTCGAGGCTACCAGCAGCGCACCGGGCGGAATCTTCTCGAGCCCGCGATACTCAACCTTCACGCCGGCAACGACGCGCAGCAGCCAGTTGCTCGTGTGTCCCCATGATTTTGCAATCGCCATGAAGACACGGCGCGGCAGCACGAAGGTCGGAGTGGCGACGACGATATGCAGAACGAGATTGAGGTAGAACAGGATGTTGAAGAGGACCGAGCGCAGGACCTGCACGGTGTCAGCTTTTCGAGCTGAGCCGTCCGCCCGCCCCTTGGGTCAGAACGGGCGCGGGCTCGATGCTCATGCGCAGCGTCGCGACGACGAACTTGGTGTACTCGGACAGGATCAGCCGCGCGGTCGCGCCGCTCGCCCACCACGGCTCGTTGCGCAGCTTCTCGGTCACCACCGGGAACGGCACCAGCGTCACGTCGGGCATCTGGCGCGCAAGCTCCGCCATGGTGCGCGGCATGTGATAGGCCGACGTCACAACGATCAGCGAGGAAAAACGCCGGTCGTTGGCCCAGCGCCGCGTCTCGATCGCATTGCCGGTGGTGTTGATCGCCGAATGGTCGAGGTCGACGCAGCACGACACCAGCCCCTCATAGCGCGGGTTGATGCGCGCGATCTCGGCCGTCGATGTGGTGCGGTGCACGCCGCTGATCAGCAGGCGCCTGCCGTGCCCGGCCGCGAGCAGCTCGATCGCATCCGAGATGCGCGAGGCGCCCCCGGTGAGCACCACGATGCCGTCGGCATTGCGGTTGAGTACGGTTTCGGTCGCCGGCACGTGCCAGATGAACCACAGGAAGCCGCCGCCGAGGATCATCACGGCGGCGAGCGCGGCGAACAGCATGGCGCGCATGAGCCTGCGCATTATTCCAGCGACCTCAGTGTCCGGTGCACTGTAAGCCGCGAAGTCCCCGCCGTCACGGCCGCCACCAGCACGACGAGGCCGATCATCGCGCCGTAGCCTTCCGCGCCGAGCGACAGGTTGCCGAACAGCGCGCCCGCCTGCGTCTCGCCCGGGCTGCCCTTGAACCAGTCGGACATGAACGCGATCAGCGCGAACAGCAGCATCGCCGCAATGCCGCCGATCGCCCCGCCCTTCAGGCCGAGCAGGAGGAAATGGCGCTGGAATTCGCCCGCGATAAAGTTTTTCTTCGCGCCGACCACATGCAGCACCTCGATGATCTGCCGGTTGGTCGACATCGCGCCGCGCGTCGCGAACATTACCGACAGCATGGTGGCGGCAAGCACCAGCCCGAGGACCGCCAGCCCGGCCACTACCGCGGTGCGCGCCATCGCGCGCATGCGCTCGACCCAGCCGCGGTGATCGTCGAGCGTGACGCCGGGGATGTCGGCAAGCTGCTTGCGCAAGGCCGCGAAATCCGGCGTAGCGCCCGACGCGACGCGCACCACGATCAGCCGCGGCACCGGCAGTTCGTCGAGCGCGAGCCCGCTGCCGAGCCAGGGCTCGAGCAGGCGCGCGGATTCTTGCTTGCTGTAGGGCCGCACACCCGCGACCCCTTGGGTGGCGCCGGCGAGCGCCACCGCGCGCTGCACATCAACGTCGGCATTGCGGTCGGCCGACGGCCGCACCTGAATGGTGACCTCGCGCGCGACCGCGGACTGCCAATCACCCGCCGCCGTGCGAACCAGCACCACGGCGCCGAGCGTGAGGGCTGCGAGAAATGTCATGATCGCGATCACGGCAAGCAGCGCACGGCCGGAGATCGAGTTCGGCCGGCACGATCGAGGCCTCGGCTCGCGGCAGCAGCAGTTCGGCCGCCGCCCGCAGCGGCCGCGTTCGCTGCAGCTGCGGCTGTTCGTCTTCCTCGTCGTATTCGGTCTGGGCGGCCATGGCCGTGCTCATGCATAGACCTGCAGGTGCCCGTCGTGCAGCACCAGCCGGGGCGCGTCATACAGATCCATCAGGGCGATATCGTGGGTGGCGATCACCACCGAGGTTCCGGACTTGTTGAGCTCGATCAGCAGGCGCAGCAGGCGCCGCGCAAGACTCGGGTCGACGTTGCCGGTCGGCTCGTCGGCGAGCAGGAGATGCGGCTGCGCAATGACGGCGCGCGCGATCGCGGCGCGCTGTTTCTCGCCACCGGAGAGAATAGGTGGCAGCGCCGCCATGCGGTCGCCAAGGCCTACCCATTGCAGCAGTTCCGTCACCTCGCTGCGGTAGCTCGCTTCCTCGCGCCCGATGACGCGCAACGGGAGCGCCACGTTTTCGAATGTCGTGAGGTGATCCAGCAGACGAAAGTCCTGGAACACCACGCCGATCCGCCGCCGCAAGGTCGCGAGCGCGTCCGGCGACAGGGTCGCGACGTCGTGGCCGAACAAATTGATCAGCCCGCGCGTCGGTTTGAGCGCCAGAAACAGCATGCGCAGCAGCGACGACTTTCCCGCGCCCGAAGCTCCGGTCAGGAACTGGAACGACTGCGGCGCGAGCTGGAAGCTGACGTCGCGCAGCACCTCCGGCCCCAGGCTGTAGCGCAAGCCGACGTTCTCGAAGCGGACCACGCTCGTCCTCCGAATCGGCCCCCTCGGGGCCGAGCATCCACCCTTGCGCTGTTGTCACGCGCACGCAATTAACAATGCATTAACGATATTTGGCGCGATCGTGGCCAAGTCGCGGGCCGCGCGCGGCTTTTTATGGTTTCCGATTCGTTAACGGACCGCTGCTACGGTTTTTCGCGTCTCCACGAGCCACGCAATGCTGATCGTCTGTCCGACCTGTGCGACCGCCTATCAGATTGGCCTTGCCGCCCTTGGCGCGGCAGGCCGCTCGGTCCGCTGCGCGCATTGCAAAAACACCTGGTTCGCGACCCCCGACAGCGTGGTGCAAGAGCCCGCGCTGGTGTCGGTGCCGGCCGTCCAGCACGGCCCGGCGCAAGTCCCCGCGGGCGATTTCACCCGCATGGATGATCGACCGCTTCAGGAAGTCCTGCCGCCGGGCGATACCAGCGCGCGCGACAATCCATTCATCGTCGTGGACGCGCCGCCGCTGGTTCCGCAGGATCACCCCGAAACCGGAGCCGAGACCGCCGCGAAATTCGATCCCGGCGTTCCCGACGACGCCGAGACGATCGCGGCGCGCCGCGGCCGCCAGGCCCACGTGGAACACAAGGACCGGCGTTCGCTGTTTCGGCGGCTCGTCAGCGTGCCGATGCTGATCGTCGCGATGGCGGCGATTCTCCTCGCGGCGCTGAACTGGCGCGCCGCCGTGGTGCGCCACTTCCCGCAGACCGCTTCGCTCTATGCGGCGATCGGATTGCCGGTCAATCTGCGCGGATTGTTCTTCGAGGACGTGAAGAGCAGAAGCGAACTCCATGACGGCGTGATGGTGCTGATTGTCGAGGGAACGATCGTGAACCTGACCACACGTACGCTCGACGTGCCGCGGCTGCGTCTCTCGTTGCGCAACGGCGTCGGCCACGAGGTCTATGCCTGGACGGCGCTGCCGTCGAAATCCACGCTCGGCTCCGGCAACGGACTGCCGTTCCGCGCACGCCTTGCCTCTCCGCCGCCTGATGGCCGCGACGTGATCGTGCGCTTCTTCCACCGGCGCGATGCCCTCGCCGGTTCGCCGTGAGGGCTCGCCTTGCCGCACTCGCCTGACACGCGCATCCGCGTCCTGTTCGACGCCGCGACAATCGCCCGGCGCAACGAGGCGCTTGCGCTGCAGATCAAGGCGGCTGCGCCGCAGAATTTGCTTGTCATCGCGGTGCTCAAGGGCAGCTTCATCTTCGCCGCCGACCTGATCCGCGCGCTGCATGATGTCGGGCTCGAACCCGAGGTCGAATTCATATCGCTGTCGAGCTATCGCGACGGTACGGTCTCGACCGGCACCGTGACGATCCTGCATGACGTGGAAAGCGACGTGCGGGGGCGCGATGTCGTGCTGGTCGATGACATTCTGGAATCCGGCCGCACGCTCGCCTACGCCAAGGACCTGTTCGCGGCGCGTGGCGCAAGGCGCGTGCTCACCTGCGTGCTGCTGGAAAAGCCCGGCAAGCGCGCGGTCTCGCTCGATGCGGACTTCGTCGGCTTCCAATGCCCCGATCTGTTCGTCGTCGGCTACGGCATGGATGTGGCGCACGCGTTCCGCCAATTGCCGTTCGTCGGCGTCGTCGAGAAGCTGGCCTGATGGCACGCATTCTGATCGCCGAGGACGAAGAAGCGCTGCGCGCGCTCACGGCCCGCGCACTGAGCGATTCTGGCCACGAGGTGGTGACCGCGGTCGACGGCGCCGACGCGCTCGACATTCTGACGCGCGAGCAAGGCCGCTTCGAACTGCTGCTGACCGATATCAGGATGCCGCTGATGGACGGTATCGCGTTGGCGCTCGCCACCGCGCGCGACTATCCGGCGATCATCATCCTGCTGATGACGGCTTACGCCGACCAGCGCGAACGCGCCTCGAACCTCGACGCGCTGATCCACGACGTCATCCTGAAGCCGTTCACGCTCGCTGAGATCAAGGCGATGGTGAACAGCGCACTGGCGGCGGGCAAGCACTAGCGCGTGAACGCGCCGCGTCATGCGGCCGCACCACGCGCCTTCAAAAATCCTTCAGCAGCCGCTCGATGTAGTCGAGCTCAAGCTGCGGCCGCGCCGGATCGGCAAAACGCTTGCGCAGCTCTTCGAGAATGCGGCGCGCGCGCTGCACGTCGATCTCGCCCGGCACCTTCACGGTGACATCGTCGCCGTAATCGCGCCCACGTAACGGGCGGCCGAGCGGATCGGTATCCTGATTGGCGCGCGCCTGACCGGTGCGGCCCGGGCTTCCGGGTCCCTGCCCTTGGCCCTGCCCCTGCTGCATCTGCTGGGCAAGGCTCTGCGCGCCGCGGCGCAACGCTTCGAGCGCGCGGCCTTGCGCGTCGACCGCGCTATCCGAATTGCCATGGCCGAGTTGTCCCTCGGCATCGCCCATCGCGCCGTCGGCCTGGCCTAGTCCTTCGCCCGGATCCTGACCTGGCTGCTGACCGGGCTGGCCTTGCTGCCCTGCCTGGCCGCGCTTGCGCATCTCCTCCAGGAGCTTCTTGAGCTGCTCACGCAAAGCCTGCTGGTTCTGCCGCAGTTCGCCGAACTGGCTGGGATCGCCCTGCTGCCCCTGCTGACCTTGCTTACCCTGCTGGCCGCGTTGTCCGCGCTGGCCCTGCTGATTGCGCCGCTGCTCCTGGCCCTGGCGGAACGTCTTGTCGCGCAGGTTCTGCTGCTCGCGGATCATGTTGCCGAGCTCGTCGAGCGCCGACATCATGTCGTCGTCCATGTCGTCGCCGCCCTGCTGGCCGGGCCGCGCCATCTGCAGGTTTTCCAGCATCTGCTGCAGCTCTTCGAGCATGCGCTTGGCCGCATCCTTGGCGCCCGAGCGCGCGAGCTGCTCCATCCGGTCGATCATGTTCTTGAGATCTTGCGGCCGCAGCATGCGGGTATTCGGGTCGAGCGGCCGCGCGAGCTGCTGCGGATTCTTGCGCATCTGCTCCGCCAGCGCCTGCATGAACTTGTCGAGCGCGGCGCGCAGATCGTTCATCAGCTTCTTGAGCTCTTCGTCGGTCGCACCGCGCTCCAGCGCCTGCCGCAACGCCTCCTGCGCGGCACGCAGCGCCGCTTCGGCATCCGAAAGCTGGCCGTCCTCGATCGTCACCGCCATGCCCCACAGCCGCGCCACGACATCGCGCAACTGGTCGTCGGATTTCGCGTGGGTGAGCTGCCAGTAGATCGAGCGCAGTCCGAGATAATGCGACACCTCCGGCATGAACCGTTCGGGCGCGATCGACAGCGCCGTGAGCGCCGCGAGCAGGCGCGGCTTTGCCTGCGCGTCGAGCGCCAGGTTGCGCCGCTGCTCGATCAGCGCGCGCGCAAGCGGCTTCACGAACACGCGCTCCGGCAGCTTGAACTCGGTCGGCGTGCTCGAACCTTCGTTGCCGGCTTCATCGCGCGCCGTGAGCGTGAGCGTGACCTCGGCGCCGGCCCACGGATGATCGGACAGGTCCTTGGTGGTCTGGCCCGCGCCGTTGCGCGTTCGCGCCTGCGGCAGCACGAGCGTGAAATCCGGCGCGCCATAGAGCGGGCGCGGCACGCGGCCGTCGGGACCGGGCTTTTGCTTCAAGGCGAAATTCGCTTGCGCGGCGATCACACCGTAGTCGTCCTCGGCCTTGTAGGCGAGCAGCAGCGAGCCGCGCGCCTGCGGTTCGGGCTCCTTGGTGAGCGTGATGGTCGGCACACGATCCGGAATGGCTGCGAACGTGAAGGTGACGTCGTCGTCGAGCACGCCTTTCAAGGTCGCGGTGCCGCGGTCCGTAATGACATAGCGGTGCTCGTCGGTCCCGGCCGGCGGGGTCGGCGCGCCTTCGCGGCTTGTCTCGGCAAGTCCGCCGCTGGTCAGAACCTGGAGCCGGCTCGCGCCGCTCGCGCGGATCACCAGAACGCTTCCCGCGGGCACCGTCTGGATCAGCGCGGCCTGATGCGGCTCACCGGCGCGGATGCCCGGCAGGATCACCGGCGGCCTGGCGGTGTAGGCTGGCGGCGTTACCCAGGCGTCGACGCGGAAGTTCTTCGCCTGCACCACGCCGGCCCAGTCGAATGCCGCCGTGATGCGCTTGACGCGCTCGCCCGACGCCGCAAAGAAAGTCGCACAGACGAGCAGTACCACGAGCGCCCGCACCGCGATCGGATCGAACAGCGGCAGGCGCGGACGCGGCGTACCGGCCTTCAGCGAATTCGCCGCACGCAACGCCTGCTCGACATGGGCGCGCCACAGCGCGGTAGAAACCTGATCCTGTTCGCCGGCTGCGAGTTCGTCGGCGAGCGCGGTTGCGGGCCGGTGCTTGAGACCGCTGCCGCGATCGAGACGGCGCAGTCCGTCAAACGTGCTCGGCAGCCGAAAGCGCAGCAGCGGCACCGCCGCGACCGCAAGCAGCACGACCAGCACAAACAGCCCAACCGCGCGCCCGAGCGGCGCCAACCACAGCCACAGCCCGGCCCACGAGATGGCGAGAAAAATTCCGACGGCGACGGCGAGCGAAGCCAGCGCAGGCCACAGCCGTTCCCAGAGAATGCTCCACCATGCCCGCCGCAACGCGCGTGCGAGAAGTGTGTCGCCGACTTGCTCGCCGATCTGGCGAGGGTCAGCCTGGGAATCGGAAGGCCGGTCGTTCACCTGCTACTCCGTAGCCAGCCTTAGCCTGATTTGGCATGGGCGAACAAGCAACGCCCACAAACTAAGCAATTTTCGGGCCGAAATGTTCCTTTTCGGCCACAGAGATCGGCCGCAGTTGCAGATCGTATTCAGCTATCGCAACCAATCTGGTGTCCGGTCGAGCGCGATCAAGGCGTCCACGTCGAGGCGCGGCCGAACGATTGCCCATTCGGCGCCGTTCACCAGCACCTCCGGCACCAGCGCGCGCGTATTGTAGGTCCCGGCCTGCACCGCCCCATAGGCGCCGGCCGTCATGATGGCGATGAGGTCGCCGGCTGCCGGCTCCGCCATCTCGCGGTCGAGCGCCAGATAGTCGCCGGTCTCGCAGATCGGGCCGACGACATCGGCGGCGATACGCCGCGCCCTCGCCACAGGCTCCTTCACCGGGCGGATATCGTGATGCGCCTCGTACAGCGTCGGCCGGATCAGGTCGTTCATCGCGGCGTCGACGATCACGAAATTCTTCGCCTCACCGCGCTTCACGTAAAGCACGCGCGTCACCAGGATGCCGGCATTGCCGACGATCATGCGGCCGGGCTCGAAGATCAGCTTGCAGTCGAGACCGCGCGTCGCGCGTTTCACGATCGCCGCATAGGCGGCGGGGTCGGGCGGCGGCTCGTTGTCCTCGCGGTACGGAATGCCCAAGCCCCCGCCGAGATCGACATGCTCGATTATGTGGCCGTCGGCGCGCAGCGTGCGCACGAACTCCGACAACAGCGCGAAGGCGTCGTCGAACGGCTGCAGGTCGGTGATCTGGCTGCCGATGTGCATGTCGACACCGGCAACGCGCACGCCCTTCAGCTTGGCGGCGCGAGCATACACTTCGCGCGCGCGGCTGATCGGAATGCCGAACTTGTTCTCGGATTTGCCGGTCGCGATCTTGGCGTGGGTGCGCGCATCGACGTCGGGATTGACCCGCACCGAGATGCACGTCGTTCGCCCCTTCGAGGCCGAGATCGCCGAAAGCAATTCCAGCTCGGGCTCGGACTCCACGTTGATGCAGAGGATGCCGGTGTCCACCGCCGTGGCGAGTTCGTCAGCGGTCTTGCCGATGCCGGAGAACATGATCTTCTCCGCCGGAACACCAGCCGCAAGCGCGCGCTTCAATTCGCCGCCCGAGACCACGTCGGCGCCGGCGCCGAGGCGCGCGAGCGTGGCGATCACCGCCTGATTGGAGTTCGCCTTCATGGCGTAGCAGACGAGCGACGGCACATCCGCGAACGCCTCGGCGAACACGCGGTAGTGCCGCTCAAGCGTCGCGGTGGAATAGCAATAGAACGGCGTGCCGACGCTCTCGGCGAGAGCGCCAAGATCGACCGCCTCGGCGTGCATCACGCCGGCTCGATAGGCGAAATGGTGCATGACAGGAGCCTAGTCGAGCAGCACGTCGATCGGGAGACGTCTTTTCTGTCCCGGCGGGGCGATCGGACGCCCTTCGGGATCGAGCTCAAGCGTACCTTGTGGGCCGCTATAGACACCGGGAGGCGCATCCGGCGGCCCGCGCCGTCCGCAGGCCGACAAGGTCAGCCCCAGCGCAAGCATAAGCGCGCCGGTCGCGGCGAGGCGTAATGCTGGACGGAAGGAACAACTCACGATGCACCCCTGAGACCGGCGACACATACAACAGATCGAGTGCGGCGAGCGAGAGGCAGCCGGCCCGGACCAGATACTTGCCTGACAAGTGTTACTTTTTGGCCAGCCTTTTCAACCACTTCGTTGCCTCGCGCCGCACATTGGCGGGCGCGGTGCCGCCGTGGCTCACCCGGCTTTGCACCGAGCGTTCGACCGGAAGGACACCGAACACCGCCTTGGTGATGCGTGGCTCGATCGCCTGCATGGTGGCGAGCGGCAGCTTCTCCAGCGGCACGCCGGCCTGTTCGGCGGCAGCCACGATCCGGCCGGTGATGTGGTGCGCATCGCGGAACGGCATTTTCAGCGTCCGCACCAGCCAGTCGGCCAGGTCCGTCGCGGTGGAATAGCCGGCACCGGCGGCGGCCTTCATCCGCGCCGCATCCGGCTTCATGTCGGCCACCATGCCGGCCATCGCGGCGAGCCCGAGCATCAGCGCGGCGAGCGCATCCATGGCGCTCTCTTTGTCTTCCTGCATGTCCTTCTGGTAGGCGAGCGGCAGCCCCTTCATCACGACCAGCAGCGCCTGCAGCGCGCCGAAGATGCGCCCGGTCTTGGCGCGCACCAGTTCGGCGGCATCCGGATTGCGCTTCTGCGGCATGATCGAGGAGCCGGTGGTGAACTTGTCCGACAGCGTGACGAAGCCGATCAGCGGCGAGGACCACATCACGATCTCTTCGGCGAAGCGCGACAGATGCACCGCCGCGATCGAGGCCGCCGCCAGCGTCTCCATCACGAAGTCGCGGTCGGAGACGGCATCGAGCGAGTTCGCCGCCGGCCGGTCGAAGCCGAGCGCTTTCGCCGTCATGGCGCGGTCGAGCCGGAACGACGTTCCGGCGAGCGCCGCGCTCCCGAGCGGATTTTCGTTCAGCCGCTTGCGCGCGTCGGCGAAGCGGCCGCGGTCGCGCGCCGCCATCTCCACATAGGCCAGCAGATGGTGCCCGAACGTCACCGGTTGCGCGGTCTGCAAATGGGTGAAGCCCGGCATCACCGTCGCGGCATGCGCCAGCGCCTTTTCGGCCAGCGCCTGTTGGTAGGCGGCGAGTGCCGCATCGATGTCGTCGATCGCGTCGCGCACCCAGAGCTTGAAATCGGTCGCCACCTGGTCGTTGCGCGAGCGCGCGGTGTGCAGCCGCCCGGCCGCGGGCCCGATCAGTTCCGCCAGCCGCGATTCCACGTTCATATGGATGTCTTCGAGCGCCCGCTTGAAGCGGAATTTGCCGGAGTCCATCTCTGACAGGATCGTGTCTAGACCGTGAGCGATCTTGCGCGCATCGTCGCGCGAGATGATGCCTTGTTTCGCCAGCATGGCGGCGTGGGCCTTGCTTGCCGCGATGTCCTGGCGGTAAAGGCGGCGATCGAAGTCGATCGAGGCGTTGATCTCCTGCATAATGGCGCCGGGACCCGACGCGAAGCGCCCGCCCCACATTTTGTTGCTCATGACCCGACCGCCGAAAATCCGCCTATGACCGAACTGCCCGCACCGACACGTAGCACAAAGCGCCGCCACGCCATGATTGCGCTTGGCGCCATTGCGGGCGTCGTTACCGGGCTCGCGGCGGTATACGGGATTGGTGCGACGCAACGCAATCCGGCTGAGGCGGCGTGCCGCCCTGCGGCCGAGCTGGCCAAGCGCCTCGCCCCCCTCGCGCGCGGCGAAGTCGCCGCCGTCGGCATCGCGTCCGAGCCGAAGCCGCTCCCCGAACTGGCATTCATGGACGCCAACGGAAAGCCGCGCACGCTCGCCGACTTCCGCGGCCGTACCGTGCTGTTGAACCTATGGGCCACCTGGTGCGTGCCATGCCGCAAGGAGATGCCCGCGCTCGACGCGCTGCAGGCCAAGCTCGGCGGCGAGACATTCGAGGTCGTGGCGGTCAACATCGACACGCGCAATCTCGACAAGCCGAAGGCGTGGCTGGAGGAGGCCGGCATCAGGCAAGCTCGGCTACTACGCCGACTCCAGCGCCAAGGTGTTTCAGGATCTCAAGGCGGCCGGCAAGGCGTTCGGCATGCCGACGACGCTGCTGATCGACCGCCAGGGCTGCGAACTCGGCGCGCTCGCGGGCCCGGCCGAATGGGCGAGCGATGACGCGATCAGGCTGGTGTCGGCAGCGCATCGCGAAGTGAGCCGCTATTTCCAGACCTGCCACCACGGCGTCTCGGGACAGGGCGGCTTGTTGCCGACGACGCGGGCAAAGCGCTCCTTGATCTCGCGCGGCAGGATCGAGGCGATGTCCTCGCGCTGCGGCTTGAGCAGGTAACCGGCCCGTATCAATCCCTCGATCGCCACGAGGATCCGCGGCTCGACCTCGATCTTCGCCACCTTCGCGGCGTGCTCGACGATCCTGAAATGATCGATGATCGCCGCCGTGATCTTGCTGCGCTGGATGGGGGCGCAGTAGCGCGCGGGCGCTTCGGTCAGCAGGCAGTGCAGCGTCGCTCGCTCTGGAAAGCGGATGCCGGTCGGACCGGGACGCGGCCCGCGGCGTGCAGAACTGAATCGCGCGATCTTGGCGATGTCCTCCACGCTCTTGCCGGCGTAGCGCGCCGGATTGCCGGCGCAATCTCCGGCGGCGACGATTTGCACCGGGGCACCGGGTTGTTCGCGATTTCCCGTGTCCTTGAAGGTCGGCAGCGCCGCGGTCCGCTGCGGCGTGTAGAAGCGCGGCGCGAACAGAACGACCGTGAAGCCGACCGCGACCGCGCACACCGTCAGCGATCCAGAACGGCAGACTGCTGCGGCCTGGCTCCGCCGCTTGATAGCCGGTCTCGCGCATGCGTGCGCGCATGTCATGAAGGTCCGTCATCGGGGTGCGCTCCGGCGCCACATGGCGGGCTCGCGATCAAACCGAAATGTCGAGGTTCTGGCCGAGCCCGGCCGCCGCGTCGGCGAGCTGACCGAGATTCTTCTGCGCGGCTTCGATCACCTGGACGATCGAGGCGGCGTTGTCGGCGTTCATCTTCATCATCTTGGCGGCCGCGGCGAGTTGCAGGCGTCCGGCCTGGGCGCCCACCATGGCGGCAGCAAGCGACGAAACGTCCATGACGTGGGCTCCGGGTGGCGCGCTAAACCTGCCATGCCACTCGTTAATTTTCGCTTCGGCCGGCGCCTGAAGCCGCGTCCGGCGTATATCTTGATGTCCGCCACGTTCTTGAAGGCCGCCTGTGTCTCGGTCTTGATCCGCGCGACGGCCGCCTCGGCGGCAAGCGCGGCCGAACCTTCGATCTGGGCGCTCCAGATGGACGCCAGCGCCGATTGGGTTGTGGCGGTTTGGTTCAGGTAGCCTTGCACCATGTCGCGCCGGCGCGCCCGCCAAGCCTCGTTGACCTGCCAGGCGGAATAACTCTTCACGAAGCTGAAGTCGGCCAGTGCTTGAAATCGCCATCGCAAAGCTCCGCCGGCAGCATTCGGCCTCGCGATTAACGATCCGTTAGCGCGGCTCCGGCGGGCAAGCGGTTAACAAGACGTAACCGGATATCGGGTGGCCGCCGCAGCGCGGCCATGCTCGGCATGGCGGATGGCACCGACCTCAGCCCGCCTCACCATGTCGGCGACCGACTGGCTGCTGCTCGTCGCACTGTCGGTCCTGTGGGGCGGCTCGTTCTTTTTCGGCAAGGTCGCATTGCAGGAACTGCCGCCGTTCACCGTCGCGTTCGGGCGCGTCGCCATCGCGGCCGCGATCCTGATTGCGCTGGCGCGCGCGACCGGCATCGCGCTCCCTGAAAGCGTCTCCGCATGGCGGCCGTTCGCCATTATGGGCCTGTTGAACAATGCGATCCCGTTCGTCCTGATCCTCTGGGGCCAGACGCACATTCCAAGCGGCCTCGCCGCGATCCTGAATGCCACGACGCCCCTGTTCACCGTGCTGGTTGCCCATGCGGCGACACGCGACGAACGGCTCACGCCGTCACGGCTCGCCGGCGTGACGATCGGCCTCGGCGGCGTGGTCGTGATGATCGGTCCGGACCTGTTGCGCGATCTCGGCAGCCAACGTCGCGGCGCAAGGCGCGTGCCTGCTCGCCGCGATCTCGTATGCGTTCGCGGGGATCTACGGCCGGCGTTTCCGCGGCGAGCCGGCGCTGCGTGTCGCGGCCGGACAACTCGTCATGTCCAGCCTGATGCTCGCGCCGCTGGCGCTCGTGCTCGACCGGCCGTGGACCTTGACGCCGCCGAGTGCGGCCGCGTGGGCGGCTGTCATGGGCACCGCGATCCTTTCGACCGCACTCGGCTATCTGATCTATTTCCGCGTGCTCGCGCGGGCCGGCGCGACCAACGTGTTGCTGGTGACGTTCCTGATCCCGGTCAGCGCGATCCTGCTCGGCACGCTGATCCTCGGCGAGCAACTCGCCGTACGGCATATTGCCGGAATGATCGCAATCGGGGTCGGCCTTGCGGCAATCGACGGAAGGGTGACGCGGCTCTACCGCGTCGGCACCGGCTTTTCGCCGCGATAGTCGTAGAAGCCGCGGTTGGCCTTGCGGCCGAGCCAGCCCGCCTCGACGTACTTCACCAGCAGCGGACAGGGGCGGTATTTGGAATCCGCCAGCCCCTCGTGCAGCACCTGCATGACCGACAGGCACGTATCCAGCCCGATGAAGTCGGCAAGCTCGAGCGGTCCCATCGGATGATGCGCGCCGAGCTTCATCGCGGTGTCGATCGCCTCGACGTTCCCGACGCCTTCGTAAAGCGTGTAGATCGCCTCGTTGATCATCGGCAGCAGAATGCGGTTGACGATGAATGCGGGGAAATCCTCCGCCACCGCGATCGTCTTGTGCAGCTTCTTCACGAACTCGCGGCATGCGTCGAACGTCGTGTCGTTGGTCGCGATCCCGCGGATCAACTCGACCAGCTCCATTACCGGCACCGGATTCATGAAGTGAATCCCGATGAACTTCTCCGGCCGGTCGGTCGTGGCGGCAAGCCGCGTGATCGAGATCGACGATGTGTTGGTGCCGATGATCGCGTCAGGCTTCAGGTGCGGACTGAGACTCGGAAAAAATCTTGCGCTTGATGTCTTCCTTCTCGGCGGCGGATTCGATCACGAGATCGCAGTCGCCGAGCTTGTCCAGCGTGTTGGCCGCCGAGATGCGCGCCGAGCGCCGCCTGGCGGTCTTCCTCGGAGATCAGCTTGCGCGAGACCTGCCGTGTCAGATTGCCGTTGATCGTCGCGAGCCCCGCATTGATGCGGTCCGCCGAGACATCGTGGAGCAGAACGTCCATTCCGGCGAGCGCCGCGACATGCGCGATGCCGTTCCCCATCTGACCGGCGCCGATCACGCCGATCTTGCCAATTGTAAACGCCATTTTCTCCGCCTGGTCGCTGGTGCGCGCCGTTGGCCGCGCCCTGACGTCGGTCATGGTTGCCATGATTGCCTTTTTACGACGATCCGTGGCCGGTTACTACCAGCATAAACCCCAATCAACGGCCGGTCTTGCCAAGTTCTTCCGCAAGCTCCGGAAGCGCCTGATAGAGGTCCGCGACAAGGCCATAGTCGGCAACCTGGAAGATCGGCGCCTCCTCGTCCTTGTTGATGGCCACGATCACCTTGGAATCCTTCATGCCGGCGAGATGCTGGATCGCGCCCGAAATGCCGACCGCGATATAGAGTTCCGGGGCCACGACCTTGCCGGTCTGCCCCACCTGCCAGTCGTTCGGCGCGTAGCCGGCATCGACCGCCGCGCGCGAGGCGCCGACCGCGGCGCCAAGCTTGTCGGCCACCGGCTCGATGTATTTGGTGAAGTTCTCGCGGCTCTGCATCGCGCGCCCGCCCGAGATGATGATCTTCGCGGAGGTGAGCTCGGGACGCTCGGACTTCGACAGTTCCTCGCCGACGAAGCTCGAAATGCCGGGGTCCGCCGCCGCGGTCGCGTTCTCGACCGATGCCGAGCCGCCTTCGCCGGTCGCCTGGAAGGTCGAGGTGCGCACCGTGATGACTTTTTTGGCGTCCTTCGACTTCACGGTCTGGATCGCGTTGCCGGCATAGATCGGCCGCTCGAACGTGTCGGGCGCCACCACCTTGATGATTTCCGAAATCTGCATCACGTCGAGCAATGCGGCGACGCGCGGCATGACGTTCTTGGCATTGGTCGTCGCCGGCGCGACGATCGCATCATAGTTTCCGGCAAGCGACACGATCAGCGCGGCGAGCGGCTCGGCGAGCGCATGCTCGTAAGGCGCGTGCGTCCGCCAGCAGCACCTTGGCGACGCCATCGAGCTTGGCGGCCGCGTCCGCGACCGCTTTCGCACCGGAGCCCGCGACCAGCACATGCACGTCCCCGCCCATCTGCTTGGCGGCGGTCAGCGCCTTGTTGGTCGAATCCTTGAGCGACTTGTTGTCGTGCTCGGCCAGCAGGAGCGTTGCCATTTACAGAACCCCTGCTTCGTTCTTCAGCTTCTCGACCAGTTCGGCCACCGTCTTCACCTTCGCGCCAGCCTTGCGGCCGGACGGCTCGGTGGTCTTCAGCACTTCGAGCCGCGGCGCGACATCGACGCCGTAATCGCCCGGCGCCTTGTCGGCGATCGGCTTCTTCTTCGCCTTCATGATGTTCGGCAGCGAGGCATAACGCGGCTCGTTGAGCCGCAGGTCGGTGGTGACGATCGCGGGACCTTTCAGCTTCACGGTCTGCAAGCCGCCGTCGACCTCGCGCGTGACGCTGACGCTCTCGCCATCGATCGCGAGCTTGGAGGCGAATGTGCCCTGCGGCCAGCCGAGCAAGGCGGCAAGCATCTGCCCGGTCTGGTTTGAATCGTCGTCGATCGCCTGTTTGCCCATGATGACGAGGCCGGGCTTCTCCTCCTCGACGATGCCCTTGAGGATTTTCGCAACGGCAAGCGGCTCCACGACGCCGTCGACCTTCACCAGGATGCCGCGGTCGGCGCCCATCGCGAGCGCGGTGCGGATGGTCTCGGCCGCCTGCTGCGGGCCGATCGAGACCGCCACGATCTCGGTGGCTACGCCCTTTTCCTTCAGCCGGATCGCCTCTTCGACGGCGATTTCGTCGAAGGGATTCATCGACATTTTGACGTTGGCAAGCTCGACGCCGGAACCGTCCGCCTTGACGCGAACCTTGACGTTGAAATCGACCACCCGTTTGACGGGCACCAATACCTTCATGCGAAACTCCGTCCCGCGCGGCGCGCAAACTATGACCCACCAAGACCTGTCAACGAAGCCGTGTCAACGCGATCCCCAGCGCCGGTTTGTCTCGGACAAGACCTGTCTCGCAGCGATCACATCGCCTGGTCGCATGCACTCGAACAGCACGATATCGGGACGGCGGAACACCAAGGTCAGGCCCGCACCCGCCAGCAGCCCGCCGATATGCGCCCACCACGCCGTGTCGCCGCCCTGCGCGCTCATCACATTCCAGATCTGCGCCAGCGCCCAGAATCCGAGCACCCAGGCAGAGCCGAGCCGTAACGGCAGCAGCCCGAACGCAAGCACGAAGATCTTGGCGCAGGGCCGCAGCATCAGATAGGCGGCGACCACCCCGGCGACGGCGCCCGACGCTCCCACCAGCGGCACCGCCGAGTCGGGATACATCGCGAAATGCGCGAGCCCGCCCGCCGCGCCGCACAGCATGTAGAAGAAGAAGAAGCGCACCGACCCGAACGCGTCCTCGATATTGTCGCCGAGCACCCACAGGAACAGCATGTTGCCGATGATGTGCGACCAGCCGCCGTGCAGGAACATGTAGGTGAACGCCGAGAAGATCGGCGGCAGATCACCGCCTAGCGTCAGCTTGCCGCTGATTGCCGCCGGGATCAGCGCAAAGTCGCGGAGCATCTCCAGATCGGTGCTCTCGGATGCATTGAGCTCGATGAAAAATACGACGACGTTGATGACGATCAGCGACCAGGTGACGACCGCCCACGGGTTCTTGTCGAGCGGATCGGTGTCGTGAAGCGGGATGACCATTGAGAACCTTATGCTTGGCGCATGTTCTTATATGCGCTGTCAGCGGTTGGCGCCGGGAATCCACAAGACATCGCGCGCGCCCTTGTCGTTGAGATAGCGGCTCGCGACGAACAGGAAATCCGACAGACGGTTGATGTAGCTGCGCACCTCCGGTGACACGCTTTCGCCGGTGTCGGCAAGTTCGACGATCGCGCGCTCGGCGCGGCGGCAGATCGTGCGCGCGAGATGCAGATAGGCTGCCGCCGGCGATCCGCCGGCCAGCACGAAGGTGCGCAGCGGCGCCAGCTCGGCATTGAGCGTGTCGATCTCGTCTTCCAGCCGCTTGACCTGTTGGGCGTTGACGGCGAGGCGCTCGCCGCCCGGTCCCTTGCCCTTGTCGGGCGAGCAGAGGTCGGCGGCGAGATCGAACAGGTCGTTCTGGATGCGCGCCAGCATGGTGTCGACGGCGTATCCGCGGTGTGCAGACGCGCGACGCCGATCGCGGCGGTGACCTCATCGACGATCCCGTAGGCGGAAACGCGCAGGTCATATTTCTTGCGCTGCTCGCCATTGCCGAGCATCGTCATGCCTTCATCGCCGCTGCGCGTGTAGATGCGGTTGAGCAGCACCATGTGAACCCTCGGAGTTCCCGCCGCTTTTTCAGCAATCCGCAATCGTCTATCCTATCCGCAATCTGGAACCAATCGGAGAGATAGCGCCATGCGTTTTGCCCTGATCCTCGCCATCGCGATGCTGCTGACGCCGGCACCGCTCACCGCGCGCGCCGCCGCCGGCCTGCAAGCGCAAGCGTTGACCGATCTCTCGGCCGCGAAGAAAAAGAAGAAAGCCAAGAAGGCCCCCAAGGAGGAATACCTCAAGGCCGCGCCGGGCACCGGGCCGAGCGGCCCGAAGAAGTGACGTCGATCACCGCCCCATCGCCCAGACGGTGAGCATGATCACCACGACGGCGACGAACTGTAACAGCACGCGCAGGCGCATCAGCTTCTGCGATGTGTTGGGCGAGCCGCCGCGCATCATGTTGCCGAGGCCGAGGAACAGCACGATCGCGACCGCGCCAACCGCGAGCGGCACGCCATAGTAATAAAGCAAGTTCGACATCGGCTGTCCTGGCGCCCGCGCCGCCCCGTTCGGCATATCGCGCGGCCGGTCCAATTTTACAAGACCGCAACGGTCTGCTGTGATCGGTTCCGGAGACACGCATGACCGATCCGCATTCACCTAAACCTCGCACCATCGCCGCACAGGCGCTCGGCGCCATCGAGCCCGAGACCAGGGGCGTGACGCTGCCGGTGCATGTGTCCACCACCTTCATTCGCGACCCGGACAACCAGTATCGCACCGGCTACATCTACGGGCGTCCCGACAACGCGACGGTGCGGCATACCGAAGCCGTCATCGCCGCGCTCGAGAGGTGCGCACGAGGCGCTGCTGTTCGCCTCCGGCATGGCGGCGGCGACCAGCGTGGTGCTCGCGCTGCCGCCGGGATCGCACGTGCTCGCTCCGCAAGTCTGCTACTGGGGCTTGCGCGACTGGCTGATCAATGAGGCGCCGCTGTTCGGCTATCGCGTCGATCTCGTCGACATGACGGACGTCGACGCGGTGCGCGCCGCCGTGAAGCCCGACACCAAGCTCGTCTGGATCGAGACGCCGTCCAATCCGCTGTGGGGCATCACCGACATCGCGGCTGTTGCCGAGATCGCGCACAGGGCCGGCGCCAGGCTGGCGATCGACTCAACGGCGGCGACGCCCGTGTTCACCCAGCCACTCGCGCTCGGCGCCGACATCGTGATGCATTCGGCGACGAAGTATCTCAACGGCCACTCCGATGTGGTCGCAGGCGTGCTCGCGGCCGCGCGCGACGACGCCTTGTGGACGCGCATCAAGCAGGTGCGCGGCCATCATGGCGCAATCCTCGGGCCGTTCGAGGCGTGGCTGTTGTTGCGCGGGCTGCGCACGCTGGACGTGCGCGTGCGCGCGCAGGCGGACAGCGCCGCGCTGCTCGCAACGCGCTTCGCCAATCACGCATTCGTTTCCTCCGTGCTGTATCCCGGGCTGCCCTCGCATCCGGGGCATGCGGTCGCGGCGCGCCAGATGTCCGGCTTCGGCGGCATGCTGTCGGTCCGCGTGAAAGGCGGCGAGCGCGCCGCGATCGACGCGGCCGCGCGCGTGCGAGCTGTGGAAGCGTGCGACCTCGCTCGGCGGGGTCGAAAGCCTGATCGAGCACCGCGCCTCGATCGAGGGGCCGAACTCGCCCTGCCCGCCCGACCTGTTGCGGCTTTCGGTTGGATTGGAGGACGTGGACGACCTTTACGACGATCTCGATCGCGCGCTGCGTGCGGCGAATGCGTGACGACTAGGCCGCCAGATGCTTCTCGATCTCGTGTACCGGCATCCTGACGTAGTCCTTGTCTATTTCCGCCCGCACCGCGTTGCGTACACTGGCGGAATAGTGCTGACGCAGCACGCCCAACGCGCGCGGCGGAGCCACAGATAATCAATGATTTCGTCTCGCTCGCTGCCACGGCGGCATCGAGCCGTTTGGCCAGATCGGCAAGAAATTTCTGCTCGGCCAGATCGTGCCAGTCGGTCTGCTTGACCGCGCTGCGCCTGCCGTCGGCCGAACTGATCGAGCGACCCGGCGCATCGGTGCCCTGCTCGCTGGTTTTCGTGTCGGCGTGCTCGTGCGTCTCTTTGGTCTTCAGATTCGGCGCCATGGCATCGCCGGCATTTTCCAGAATCAGTGCCTTGGCGCCATCGCACACCACGACCCAGTCGCCGGAATGGATTTTCAAATTGAACATCGGGACCTCCAAAAAACGCCAGGCAAGGCGCGAAATTGCGCCTTGCCCCGGACGGGCATTGACGCCGGTCAACGCGCGGAGGGTCGATTCAGTTGCTGCCGTCGAGCAGCCCGCGGCGATGGCCTGTTCTCAAAAGCCGGCTTCTTAGAATGCGCGAGCGCAACGACCGGATCGGCATCCACCGCTGGCTGATGCTCGTAGTCGCGTCCAACACAATCGGTCAGCGCGGAACGCTGGCCGCTGGAGGCTGCCCAGCCGCGGCGGGCGGTGTCGCGGCAGGCTGGCGGTTGCCTCCGTCTTTCTCATCCAGCGCAGCTAGTATTTTTGTACGCGCCCAGCTCCACACAAGCTCCGAATAGACCGCGGCGACCAGACACGTCACGAAGACCACATACGGGTTTGGATCGGAGGTCGCCGTTCCGGCACCAACGATGGCCAATCCGCCATATGCCGCCAAAAAGACTACGATAGCCGCTGAGACGCCACGGATAATCAATCCGAAGACATCTGTGCTTGCCATCGTCAAGTCCGTGCGCACGACGCTCGAAACCAATGAGCCGAAAAGCCCAAAGCCGACGAGGCCTACAATAAGAGCGAGCGGAATGGACTCCGTCTTCAGGAGCCACCCGGCCAAGCTCGAAATCGGGCCAAGGTCGGCGCCGAATGCACCACGCTCCGGAAGGGCCTCGCTGAAATCCCGTGGTCGCGGGCGACAAGACTAGCGACACGGCCGCTCGCAGCGCGCACGGCCACTTCCGGATTTGCCGAAACCGAGGAGCGCAAGAGGAAGCTGAGGGGTGGACGATCGGCAGTGGTAGACTTATCGCCAGGCGACCCAAGTTCCTGCTCTCGCGCCATCCAGACATGGGCGCGCAACCGATAGGTCAGGATCGTATTACGACAATTGTCCAAATGCTCGAACAATTTGTTGAGCGAGCTTTGATACCAGCGTTCAAGATTTAGGAAATGAAGCGCCTGCTCGCGTGAGCCGACCCGGCTGATGTTCTTAAGTTCGTAGTCGGCGGACGCTGAGCGCAACAAACGATCCTGAACGTTCGCGATATCTACCCTTATTTGCGTCCAAATCTGGACGAACGCCTCGAACTCTGAGTTCAACGACGCATAGGATTTGGCCGTTTTGAATGAGGTTGCGCCGCTTTCATTTACGAAGGGCCCGAGATTTCAGGGAATCTCGTTTTGAACGAGTTCGCTGCGTTGTCCGCGGCGTTTAGCTCCAATTTTGAGTGATTTAACTTTGTCTCAAACTGCTCCTTGCCGAGAATGGAAATGTTTGACGGCTTGAACAGCGATACCGCGGCAATCGCGCATAACGAGAGATAGACGGCGGCCGCCAAAATGAGGCCTATTGCAAATCGATTGCGTATCTCGAGACTTGCATCAGCAAGATACCGGATGAAAAACGGCGGAGCGTGTTGCTCATCCGCCTTCCTGTCGTTGAACAACACCATCAACATGGCTGCGAGCGCAAGAAACGCGAGGACGTACACTACACTCGGTCCGGGAGGCCGCTGTTCAAAGAAATTTTGAACGAACGCGACAAAATTTGAACCAAACGCCGCCCCTGCCTTTGAAATGCACTTGGATGGCGAATCGGCTTGCTCATTATTTTCCGTGGGGACGGAAAAATCGCAATCTTCCGTTGTTCCAAATCCACTGAGCAGAAACTGAGGTACATTCACCAAAGTGAATTGAATCACATAGAAGACGACGGTCCACACACTCGAGACGGTGGTCGTGAACACTGCCGCCGCAAGAGAAAATGCGACAAGTACATAGATAGGACTTCCAATCCCATCCGGCAGCAAACGCTTCAACATCCTCCAAATAAAACGCAGGATAAGAAAACCAATTGCGTATAGCAGCACGACGATGGCAACGGCCATCACACCAAACGCGACACTGATAAAAAACTTAGTCATCGCCTATCCCCTTCGGGGTATTTTCTACCCGAGGGAATACCGCGTCAAGAGTAAGGATCTTTGGTCGTCAACTGACCCTTCGCAATCAGTTGCTGCCATCGAGCAGCCGCCGTGCAATGACTTGCGCCTGTATCTCCGCCGCGCCCTCGAAAATCGACAGAATGCGTGCATCGCACAGCACGCGCGACACCGGGTATTCCAGCGCGAAGCCGTTGCCGCCGTGGATCTGAACGGCGTTGTCGGCCGCCGCCCATGCGACGCGCGCGGCGAGCAGCTTCGCCATCCCGGCCTCCAGGTCGCACCGCCGGCCTGAATCCTTCTGCCGCGCGGCAAAATAGGTGATCTGCCGCGCGATCATCACCTCCACCGCCATCATGGCGATCTTGTCGGCGACGCGCGGAAACGCCATCAGCTTCTGGCCGAACTGCACGCGCTCCTCGGCGTAGCGGCGCGCAAGTTCGAGCGCCGCCTGCGCGACGCCGACCGCGCGCGCGGCGGTCTGGATGCGCGCGGACTCGAAGGTCTGCATCAGCTGCTTGAAGCCCTGCCCCTCGGCGCCGCCGAGCAGGTTCTCGGCCTTCACCTCGAAGCCGTCGAACGCGATCTCGAATTCCTTCATGCCGCGATAGCCGAGCACCTCGATCTCGCCGCCCGACATGCCATGTGCCGGAAACGGATCGTCGTCGGTGCCACGCGGCTTCTCGGCGAGCAGCATCGAAAGCCCGCGATAGCCCGGCTCCTTCGGATCGGTGCGCACCAGCAAGGTCATCAGGTCGGCGCGAACCGGGTGCGTGATCCAGGTCTTGTTGCCGGAGATTTTGTAGACGTCACCCTGCCTGACGGCGCGCGTCTTGAGTGAGGCGAGGTCCGAACCTGTGTTCGGCTCGGTGAACACCGCCGTCGGCAGCACCTCGCCGGACGCGATCTTCGGCAGCCATTTCGTTTTCTGCTCGTCGGTGCCGCCGCCGAGGATCAACTCGGCGGCAATCTCGGAGCGCGTGCCGAGCGAGCCGACGCCGATATAGCCGCGCGAGAGTTCCTCCGAGACGACGCACATCGACTCCTTGCCGAGCCCCAGGCCGCCGAATTCCTCCGGGATCGTCAGCCCGAACACGCCGAGCTCGGCCATGTGTGCGATGACATCCATCGGAATGTAGCTGTTGGTTAGATGCCAACCGTGCGCATGCGGCACGACCTCGCTCTCGGCGAATTTGCGCATCTCTTCGCGGATCGCCTCGTAGGTGTCTTCGAGGCCGCAGTCGCCGACGGTCGCGCCATGGTGCTCGCGCATCAGCGCGACGAGCCGCGCACGGTTCTCCGCTGTGTTGCCGCTTGCGATCAGCTCCTCGACCGCGGGCGTCACACGCGTGGCCACCTGATCGAGCGCAAGGCCGAGATCGCCGGGGCGCACGATCTCGCCCTGGCTCATCGGAATGCCACCGAGCATCTGGGCGAGGTATTCGCCGAGCCCGACCCGGACC
Organism: uncultured Alphaproteobacteria bacterium; assembly: GCA_963800695.1. Classification (GTDB taxonomy): domain Bacteria; phylum Pseudomonadota; class Alphaproteobacteria; order Rhizobiales; family Xanthobacteraceae; genus PALSA-894. The sequence continues at coordinate 57,030 of CAWDCA010000004.1, forward strand.
ACCAGCTCTTCCAGTTCCCCAAAGCGCCCGGCCGCGCTCATGCGCTCCGTGTAGGCGGCAAGCTGGCGCAGCGCTTCCGTGTAGGTGGCAAACCACGCAAGCCCATGCGCGGCGCGCTGCTCCCGGTCGAGCAGATTGGCGGCGATGCGGCCGTCTTGCGTCACCCGCCCGGCGACCGCGCGGGTCGCGTCGGCCAGCAGCGCGTCCATGGCGGCCACGGCCTCATGAGCAAGGCCGATCAGGCCGGCGCCGGTGTCGGAACGGGCGGCAGCGAGCGGCATTTCAAGACCTCCGGCCGGCTCTGCCGGCTTTCACCTCACGCACTGCAACACAATCTGTGTGCGCTGCACAAGAGGGGCCCAAACCTCGTCCTTGAGCGCCTATCCGCCGGGCGGAATGCAGCGATTTTAGCGAAATCCTACCGGTTTCTTAACCATTCCGGGCTTGCATGGGTCCCGCATTTCCACGTCTCGCGTATGGCTCCCGGAGTGGCCGATGCTTCTGTCACGCTTTAGCACCGATTTCTCGGTGCGCACGCGTCTGATCGTGCTGTCGCTGATCCCCGTCGTGGGGTTCGCGGCGATCGCTTTCGCATACCTGTCGAGCGAGCGGGCGGTCGAGATGGCGTTCGGCAGCGTGCAGCAATCCTCGCGCCTGGCCGAGGCAAGCCGCGCGTTCAAGGACTCGCTTACGTCCATGCAGGTGCGCGCCAAGGACTTCGTGGCGCAGCCCCAGCCCGGACTGGTTGCGCGCTTCTCCGATGCGCACGACGCCGCGGTGGACAGCCTGAAGACCATTCAGGAACTCGCCAACGACAGCGACAGGCAGACCCTGACCGCACTCGGCGGACGCGTCGCCAATCTGAAAACCGCTTTCACGGCCTTGGCCGCCGACCAGGACGACCTGGGCCTGACCGAGTTCGAAGGCATTCAGGGAAGCTTGCGCGACGGCGGCAACACGATGGAGCGGATCGTCAACGAGGACATGTCCTGGCTCTCGGACGCTGACCAGCGCAAGATCCTGATCCCACTGATGCTGATGCGCCGCTCCGAGGCCGAATACCGCCTCACGCGCGCCGAACCGGCCCACAGTTCGTTCAAGCAGGAGCTGGCGAATTTCGAAAAGGCCTTCGCGGCAATCGTGGCAGCAGCTGTGATGAAGCAGCAGCTCAGCGATCAGGTGAAGTCCTACACCGAGGCATTCGCCAACTGGATCGCCAGCACCAACAAGATTTCGCGCGCAATCGCCGTCATTACCGCGGAGACGCGCCAGATGCTCCCCGCCGCCGACGAGATCATCGCGTCGGCGGGACGCAAGACGGCGGCCGCAGCCGAGGGCGTCGCCGCCTCGCAGGAGCAAACCAAATTGCTGATCATCGGCATCGGCCTTGCCGTGATCAGCCTGGGGCTCATCTTCAACTGGGTGATCGGGCGCAGCATCACGGGTCCGCTCGGCCGGCTGTCGGGCGCGATGGAAAAGCTCGCCGCCGGCGACAGCACGGTGGATATTCCGTCGACCGACTCCCGGGACGAGATCGGCGCGATGGCGCGCACCGTCATTGTGTTTCGCGACAACGCGGTCGAACGCGAACAGCTTGCCGTGACGCAGGAGAAGTCCGTGCGCGAGCGCGAGCGCCGCGCCGAAACAATCGCCGCGACCGTTGCGCATTTCGAGGAGACTGTGGATCAGGCGCTCGCGAAGGTGCGCGGCGCCGCCGAACGGCTGGAGACGGCGTCCTCGGCGCTCAATAGCGCGGCCGATGCCGTATCGACCGAGGCGAGTTCGGCCGAGGAACGCGTCGGCGCCGCATCGATGAACGTCGCCACGGCGGCAAGCTCGGCGGAAGAACTCGCGACATCCATCGGCGAGATCGCCGGTCAGGCCGCGACCTCGACCGAGGTGGCAAGCCGCGCCGTCAACGAGGCGCAGCGCACCGTCGAAACGATGTCGCAGCTTGCCACCGCCGCCACCCGCATTGGCGAAGTGATCGGGCTGATCCAGGCCATCGCCGGCCAAACCAACCTGCTCGCGCTCAATGCCACGATCGAAGCGGCGCGCGCCGGCGACGCCGGCCGCGGCTTCGCGGTCGTCGCATCGGAAGTGAAGAACCTCGCCGGCCAGACCGCCAAGGCGACCGAGGAGGTCGCGACGCAGATCGGCGCCATCCAGTCGGCCGCGGGCGACGCCACACAGGCGATCGAGCAGGTCAACGACATCATTTCCGAGATGTCCGGCATCGCGGCGCGTGTTGCCGCCGCCGTCGAGGAGCAGAACGCCGCAGTCGCGACGATTGCGGAAGGCGTCAACCGCGCCTCCGCGGAGGCACGCTCGGGCGCCGAGGCGATGACCCGCGTGGCCGGCGCGAGCGCCGACGCGCGTTCGACCGCCGACGACGTGAAGGCGCTGGCCGAGGCGCTCGCGGCGGACGCCGAAGGCCTCGACACCGAGGTGCGGCGCTTCCTGGGCGAAGTCCGCGCCGCCTGACCATCATCGGGCTTGCCAATACGGCACCAATCCGCGATTTGACTCCGGTGCACCTTGACCGGGAGCGGCCGTGAGGTTCTTGCGCAAGGCTTTCCGCATCGCGGTTGATGCCATGTACGCGTTCGCCGACGATGACGGCTGGGCGCTGGCAAGCCACATCGCGCTTTCGGCGCTGCTGGCGCTGTTTCCGTTCCTGATCGTGCTGACCGCGCTCGCCGGCTTCGTCGGCTCGGCGGACATTGCCGACAACCTGGCAACGCTGTTGCTCGATACCTGGCCGCGGGAGGTCGCGGCGCCGCTGGCGCGCGAGATCCACAACGTGCTCGGCACGACGCGCGGCGGCGTCCTGACGATCGGCGTGGCGCTGTCGATCTTCTTCGCGGCGAGCGGCGTTGACAGCCTGCGCATCGGCCTCACCCGCGCCTACAACGCGAAAGAAACGCGTTCGTGGTGGCTGCTGAAGCTTGAATCGATCGCCTATGTGCTGGTCGCGGCGGTTGCGCTGCTCGCGCTTGGATTTCTCATCGTTCTGGCGCCGCTCGTGTTCGCGACCTGGCTGAAATACGCCCCCTGGCTCGCGCCGCTGGAGCAGCAGTTCACGTACTGGCGCTACGGCATCGCCGGCATAGTCATCGTGATCGCCTTGGTGGTGGCGCACAAATGGCTTCCGGCCGGCAAGAGACGCTTTGCCGACATCGCGCCGGGCGTCATCGTCACGCTCGTGCTGTGGCTCGCGGGCGGCATCCTGTTCGGCCGGTACCTCGCGGAATTCGCCAACAACTACGTGACGATGTACGCGGGGCTTGCCTCGGCCATGATCGCGCTCGTGTTCCTGTACTGGATCGCGGCGATCTTCATCTATGGCGGCGAACTCAATGCCGCTATCCTGCGCGAGCGCCAACTGCGGATCGAGGAAGAGCGCGCCGCGCGTGAGGCCGTGGCAGCGGAAGCGGCGTTGCGCCAGCAGAGCCTTTTTGCAAAAACGATGCGCTGGATGGGTTACGAGAAGCGCAGGCGCTAACCCTGCACCGAGAACCCGCCATCGACCGGGATCGCCGTCCCGGTGACGAAATCCGATGCCGCACTGCTCAGAAACACCGCGATGCCGGCGAAATCCTTCGGATCGCCCCAGCGCGCCGCGGGCGTACGCCCCAGCACGCGCTCGTGCAGCCCGGCCACCTCGCGCCGCGCGCCCTTGGTGAGATCGGTGTCGATCCAGCCCGGCAGGACCGCATTGACCTGGATGTTGTCCTTCGCCCACGCGCTCGCGCAGGCGCGGCCGAACTGCACGATGCCGCCCTTGCTCGCCGCATAGGCAGGCGCAAAGCCCGCGCCGAAGATCGACATCATCGAGCCGATATTGATGATCTTGCCGCCGCCGGCCTTTTTCATGTGCGGATAGGCGGCGTGCGAGCACACGAACGCGCTGGTCAGATTGGTGTCGAGTACGGTCTTCCACTCCTCGACGCTGACCACATCCGGGGGCTTCCGAATGTTGGTGCCGGCATTGTTGACCAGAATGTCGAGCCGGCCATGTTTGCGCGCAACGCCGTCGATCAGCGCGCGGCAGGATGTCTCGCTGGTCACATCGACGCCGGCGAATTCGGCCTTGCCACCCGCCTGCGAAATTTGCTTCGCGGCCGCGGCGCCCTTCTCGGCATTGCGTCCCGCGAGGACAACCGTCGCGCCAGCCGCCGCCAATCCCTCGGCCATGCCGAGCCCGATGCCGCCATTCCCGCCGGTGACGATGGCGACGCGCCCGGTCAGATCGAACAAGCTCATGCGTTTCCCCCGATGTCATCATGACAATGGCCGGCACGCACCAGCCATTTGACACATAGCCTAGAGCATCGCGCGCATGGCTGCTATTGCTGTGAGCATGAACTTTGACGACGCCCTGAAGCACTACAGCCCTCGCGTCTGGTTCCGCTTCAAATTCCTCAAGTACAAATTCCTCAAGCGCGGCGAACCCGAGCTGTGGCTGATCCGCCATTTGGTCGAGTCCGGCACAACCGCGCTCGATGTCGGCGCCTCGATCGGCATCTATGCGGCCGAGATGGCGCGCTACGCCGAAAAGGTCGTCGCGTTCGAAGCCAACCCAATGGTCGCCGCATTCGCGCGCAGCGTTGCGGCGCGCAACGTCGAGGTAGTCAATGTGGCGCTCTCGTCGCGTGCCGGCCGGACCACGCTGACGGTGCCGCTCAACGCCAAAGGCCGCGCCGTCACCGAGCTGGCCAGCATCGCGCCGCAGCAACAGTCCGGCGAGAATGTTGTCACGGTCGAGGTCGAGACGCGGCGGCTCGACGACTTCCCGGTTTCAAACTGCGGCTTCATCAAGATCGATGTCGAGGGCCACGAGGAAGCGGTGCTCGACGGCGCGTCGGCGCTGATCGCCGCGCAGCGGCCGGTGCTGATGATCGAGCTGGTCGAAGCGTTCAATCCGGGCGTGGTCGCGCGGCTCAGCGAGCGCTACGCCGCGCTGTCGTACGGCGTTTTCTTCTCGAAGGGTGGCCTCAAGCCCATCGCCGAATTCGACGCGGCGCGCGATCAGGACGAGGCGCTGATGCCGACGCGCGACTACGTCGCCAACTTTTTCTTTATTCCGCTGGAGAAAACCGAACGCGTGCTCACGCGCCTCGGCTAGCGCTACTCCTCCCACGGCTCCATCGCGTCGTCGAGCGTGCGGCAGCCGGGGCGCGGCGCGCTCACCAGCACCGCCATGTTGCCGGGCGGGTGCTGGTTCTTCCACATGATCTGGTGCGCGGCCGGGATGTTGCTCCCACGGGAACGTCTTGCTCAGGCACGGATCGATGCGGCGGTCGAGCACGAACTGGTTGGCGGCGCTTGCCTGCTTCAGGTGCGCGAAGTGCGAGCCCTGGATGCGCTTCTGGCGCATCCACACATAGCGCGCATCGAAGGTGAGGTTGTAGCCCGTGGTGCCGGCGCAGAACACCACCATGCCGCCGCGCTTCACCACGAGACATGACACCGGGAAAGTCTGCTCGCCCGGATGCTCGAACACGATGTCGACGTCGCGCTTGCCGGTGATCTCCCAGATCGCCTTGCCGAACTGGCGCGCTTCCTTGAGCCAAGTGTTGTATTCGGGCGTGTTCACCGGGGGCATCTGGCCCCAGCACTTGAATTCCTTGCGGTTGATCGCGCCCTTGGCGCCGAGATTGAAGACGTATTCCATCTTCGACGCATCCGAGACGACCGCGATCGCGTTCGCGCCGGAGGCCGCGACGAGCTGCAGGCCGAACACACCGAGGCCGCCGGAGGCGCCCCACACCAGCACGTTGTCGCCGGGCTTGAGCGTATGCGGCGCGTGGCCGAACAGCATGCGATAGGCGGTCGCCAGCGTGAGCGTGTAGCAGGCCGACTCTTCCCAGGTGAGATGCGCGGGCTTCGGCATCAGCTGGCGCGACTGCACGCGGCAGAACTGCGCGAACGATCCGTCGGGCGTCTCGTAGCCCCAGATGCGCTGCGAGGGCGAGAGCAGCGGATCGCCGCCATTGCACTCGTCGTCGTCGCCGTCATCCTGATTGCAGTGGATGATGATCTCGTCGCCGACTTTCCAGCGCTTCACCTTTGCGCCGACCTTCCAGACGATGCCCGAGGCATCGGAGCCCGCGATGTGATACGGATTCTTGTGGCTGTCGATCGGCGAGACCGGCGTGCCGAGCCCCGCCCACACGCCGTTGTAATTCACGCCCGCCGCCATCACGAGGACGAGCACCTCATCGTCGGCGATCTCCCACGTCGGCAGCACCTCGACCTGGAACGACGACTCGGGCGGCCCATGGCGCTCCTTGCGGATCGCCCACGCGTACATCTTCTCGGGCACGTGCCCGAGCGGCGGAATTTCGCCGATTTCGTAAAGCGGCTTGGCCACGGACTGCGTGGACGCTGCGCGAGGCGTGGACAATTGCACCACGGTCGACATGCCCGGTCTCCCAGAGCTGCGCGGACGACGGCTCCGCGCAAGTTTGCCGCAACTTATATTGCATTGCAACAGCCTACGCTGCGCTGCACAGACCGGAGACAAGGTTTGATCACAGCAATTGTTCCACAGGCGTCGCAAACGGCTGGTATCGGGTGACGCTGGGGGCTAACTTTGCGCCCGCGCGAAAGCGCTGAGTCATCAATCCGGGGGAGGCACACTATGGTCGAAAGTCTAATTGCTTGGCTGATCGTCGGCGCGATTGCAGGCTGGCTTGCCGGCCTGATCGTAAAGGGCTTCGGCTTCGGCCTGATCGGCAATATCGTGGTTGGCATCATCGGCGCCGTGATCGCCGGCTGGCTGCTGCCCCGGCTCGGGATCAGCCTGGGCGCCGGCATGGTGGCGGCGATCATCAACGCGGTGATCGGCGCGGTCGTTCTGCTGGTGATCATCGGGCTGGTCCGACGCGCGACCTGATCTTCAGCATAACCCCGGGACGCGAAGCGATTTGCGTCCCGGCATTTTGCGGTGCACAATAAGCGCTGATCCGTGCGCTATCGGCACGGGATGGCGCCATGACCGAACAGCCGCGACGCGACAAGCCCTGGATTTTCCGCACCTATTCGGGGCATTCGAACGCCGCTGAGTCGAACGCGCTCTATCGCAAGAATCTCGCCAGGGGCCAGACCGGCCTCTCGGTCGCTTTCGATCTGCCGACCCAGACCGGCTACGATAGCGATCACATCCTCGCCAAAGGCGAGGTCGGCAAGGTCGGCGTGCCGATCTGCCATCTCGGCGACATGCGGACGCTGTTCGACGCGATCCCGCTCGACGAGATGAACACCTCGATGACCATCAACGCGACGGCCGCGTGGCTGCTCGCGCTTTACATCGCGGTGGCGGACGAGCAGGGCGCGCCGCGCGAAAAACTGCAGGGCACGACGCAAAACGACATCGTGAAGGAATATCTCTCGCGCGGCACTTACGTGTTTCCGCCGGCGCCTTCGATGCGGCTCATCAAGGACACGATCCTGTTCACGACGGCCGAGCTGCCGAAGTGGAATCCGATGAACGTGTGCTCGTACCACCTGCAGGAGGCGGGCGCGACGCCGGTGCAGGAACTGGCCTACGCGCTCGCGACCGCCATCGCGGTGCTCGACACCGTGAAGGCCTCCGGCGAGGTGAAGCCGGAAGACTTCGGCGAAGTCGTCGGCCACATCTCGTTCTTCGTCAATGCGGGCCTGCGCTTCATCACCGAGATGTGCAAGATGCGCGCGTTCTGCGAATTGTGGGACGAGATCACGCGCGACCGCTACGGCGTCACCGATCCGAAGCAGCGGCTGTTCCGCTACGGCGTGCAGGTCAATTCGCTCGGGCTGACCGAGCAGCAGGCGGAAAACAACGTCTACCGCATCCTGATCGAGATGCTCGCCGTGACGCTCTCGAAGAACGCGCGCGCCCGCGCCGTGCAGCTTCCCGCCTGGAACGAGGCGCTCGGCCTGCCGCGCCCGTTCGACCAGCAATGGTCGCTGCGCATGCAGCAGATCCTCGCCTACGAGACCGACCTCTTGGAATACGGCGACATTTTCGACGGCTCCGCCGAAATTGCCCGCAAGGTGGAAGAGCTCAAGCGCGAGGCGCGCGACGTGCTCTCCGACATCGAGAAGCTCGGCGGCGCAATTGCCGCCGTCGAGATGGGCTACATGAAGGCGCAGCTCGTCGAGAGCAATTCGAACCGCGTCGAGGCGATCGAGCGCGGCGAGCAGGTGGTCATCGGCGTCAACAAGTACACCGAGAGCGAGCCCTCGCCGCTCTCGACCGGCGAAGGCTCGATCCTCACCGTTGCGCCGGAAGTCGAGGCCGAGCAGATCGGGCGGCTCAACGGCATGGCGCGCCGCGCGTGACGGGAAAGCGGTCGCTGCAGCGCTGCACGAATTGCGTCAAGCCGCGGCGTCGGGACGCAACATCATGCCGGCCTCGATCGCCGCCGCAAAGGTGGGCGTCACCACGGGCGAATGGGCGCTCGTGCTGCGCGAAGCGTTCGGCGAATACCGTGCCCCCACCGGCGTCGGCCGCGCCGCCCGCAACGAGAGCGCGGCGCCCGACGATGTGCGCGCCGACATCGACCGCGTGTCGAAGAAGCTTGGCCGGCGCTTGAAATTCCTGGTCGGCAAGCCCGGCCTCGACGGCCACTCCAACGGCGCCGAGCAGATCGCCGTGCGGGCGCGCGATGCCGGCATGGACGTGGTCTATCAAGGCATCCGCCTCACCCCGGCCGAGATCGTCTCAACCGCGCGCGAGGAGCGCGTCCACGTGATCGGACTGTCGATCCTGTCCGGCTCGCACGTGCCGCTGGTGAAGGACGTGGTCGCGCGCATGCGGGAGGCGGGCTTGAGCGATGTGCCGGTGATCGTCGGCGGCATCATCCCGCCGGAGGACGCCGCCACGTTGAAGGCGGCGGGCGTCGCCGCCGTCTACACGCCAAAGGATTTCGAGCTCAACCGCATCATGGCCGACATCGTGCGCATCGTGGACACGAGCGCCGACGAGGCGGCTTGAAGCGTGCACTCATGATCGCGCCCGCTCTGCCCAGCGTCGCGCGCCCCATATCGCTGTGAATGAAGCGGCCCGCCCGGCTGTCTCCGAGAGGCACCAGTGGACCTGTGATTGCGTCTTAGTTCGTGGCCGCTACCGGGGCTCGTGTCATTGTACCTTCGATCCGGTCGCCGGTCGAAGTGGTGGGGTTGGTGAACTTGAGCTCATTCGCCGTGAGAGAGGTGACCGTCCGCTTCTGGGTTAGCGAGGAATTTGGGAACGTCGACACCTGGAGACGCAATGTGATGGTCTTGCTAGCCTCGTCGACCGTGTACGTTCCCGAGTAGGCAATCGTGCCGTCCACGATGGCTTTTGCTTCCTCCGACGTAGCCTTGGCTCGGTCATTGGCTGCAATTTTCGGAAGATCGCCGCGCGCGAAGAGGACGAAGAAACGGCCATCCGCGCCGTAATAGGCGATGCCCTTGGGATTCGCACCGTACGTTTGGACCCTGGTTCCGTCGGGAGCTATGCGTTCCAAAGCGGCGAGATTCCAGCCCCCCACGAGCTGCTCTTTGAGTGTCTTTTGTTGTGCGGCCGCGCTGCCTGGCAGCAAGACCAGTCCCAGCGCCGTGATCGCAGACAGATTGAGAATGGCACGCAAACTCATTGTGTTCCTTCCGTTGGATACTCACCGGACGCGTCAAGCCGACGCGAACGCGATGCGAATGCAGATAGACCGCTCCGATGTGGGTCTGGTGACAGTATGATGCCTGCTGACGGCCCCGCCGCTGCCCATTGAATCCTGAACGGCAAGTTCGGCACGTTGAATAGGGTATCGCACTGCTCCTCGGTGCGGAAGGAGCGGCGCGCAGCAGAACGCTGCCCTTAACTTTATGTAGTTATTTCAATTGCTTGCGACGTCAGGAGCCGCAACGTGGTCTGCGGTGTTGCCTGTTCGAAGCGAGATGGCGGGTTCCGGTGAGACACACGCCATTCCGCGACACACACGACACAAGGACGACATTCGCCGGAAACAGGCGTGGGTTAATCCTCACGTCAACGAAACAAGCGGAGCTTGCGATGACCCTCTCCCAGACGATCCGCCCCGCCACCGCCCTCACGGCGCTCGCGTTGCTGATGTCCACGGTTGTCCCGACCTCCTCTGCTCCGATGGCAAAGGCGAGCTTCGATGGCGCCTGGAGCGTGCTGATCGTGACCGAGAAGGGCACCTGCGATCGCGCCTATCGCTATCCGGTCAAGATCCAGAACGGCGCAGTTGGCTACGCGGGCAGCGCCGCCTTCACGGTTTCCGGCAAGGTCGGCGACAAGGGTGACGTGATCGTTACCGTGGCGCGCGGCAGCCAGAGCGCGACGGGCACCGGCACGATGTCCGACTCGGACGGCGGCGGCACGTGGAAGGCCGCCGGCGGCGAGTGCTCCGGCACCTGGACGGCGGAGCGCCGCTCTTAAGTTTCTCACTGACCTCACGACCTCCAAAACTAAAGCCCGGCGCAAGCCGGGCTTTTTTTGTCGAGCGTCAGCGATGAACGCTATTCGATCGCCGCCACCGCATGCGCCAGCGCCGCCGGGCTCACAGGCTTCGCGAGGAACGCGTTCATGCCCGCCGCCATGGCGGCTTCTTCGTCGGCGATCGCGGTCCGGCCTGAAATGCCGATCACCGGCACGTGCGCGGCTTGCCCGTGCAGTGCGCGGATCGCCCGCGTCGCGCTAAGACCGTCCATGCCCGGCAGCGTCACGTCCATCAGCACCAGGTCGTAGCCGCCGCGATCGACCGCCGCGACCGCGGACTCGCCCGTTCCGGCGAAATCGACGCGGTGTCCAAGCTCGACCAAAATCGTGTTCAGCACCACGCGCGCGTAAGGGTTATCTTCGGCGCACAGCACGCGCAGGCTTTTCGTCGCAGCATCGGTTTTCGCCGCAGTGCTTCCGCCGCCGGCACGCTGCTCCGGCGGAGGCTGCGGCGAGCGTCACCGTGAAGCCGAACGTGCTGCCATGTCCGGGGCGGCTCTTGACCGTGAGATCGCCGCCCATTGCCTTGGCGAGCCGCGCACGAACGCAAGCCCGAGGCCGGACCCGCCATAGCGGCGCGCGACCGACGCATTGGCCTGGGCGAACGGGCGGAACAGCCGTGCGATCTCTGATCGCGTAAGCCCGATGCCGCTGTCGGTAAGCGTGAAAGTGAGCTTGTGGCGCCCGCGCGGCGCCCGCGCCGCGCTGACCGACATCGCGACGCGCCCGCGCTCGGTGAATTTCACGGCGTTGTCGGCGAGGTTCTCCAGCGCGGCACGCAGCCGCACGCGATCGCCGATGACGAGGTCCGGCAGATTGTCCGCGATCGCGATATCGGCTGCGAGTCCCTTGGCCTCGGCGCGTGCCGCCAGCGTCGCCCCGACCGCTTCGGCAAGCGCGCGCAGCCGGAACGGCTCCTCGCGCAACACCAGTCCGCGTTTGCTGGCGCGCACGCCATCGACCACCAGCGTCGCCAGCGCGGCCAGATGCTCGGACGCGCCCTTCACCTGGCTCGCCCACTGCCGCTCGCGTTCCGGCAGATCGGCCGCGGCGATCAGTTCGCTCATCGCCAGGATGCCGTTGAGCGGTGTGCGGATTTCGTGCGCCAGCATGGCAAGCGCCGTCTCGACCGCATCGGCGGACGCGGCACGACGGCGCGTGCGCGTTTTGCGCCGCGGCTTGACGGCCTTCGCACTCCGAACCTTACGCATCCCACATCCCAGCCCGCAGACAGGATGCCACGGGCGGCCCCCACTGGCCAATCAGCGCAAGCCCGGATGTCGGATTATGGGCCGGATGATGTCGCGGAAGCGGCAGGCGCAAGCCCGACCATGCGGCGAATTTCCGCAAGCGTGACGCCTTGCTGCCGCAGTTCGCGCAACGCGGTCGCCTGCGTGGACTTCGAGAGCTTGTGCCCCTCGGCGTCGAGGATCAGCCGGTGATGGTGATAAAGCGGCGGCGGCAGTTCCAGCAGCGTCTGCAACACGCGGTGCACGCCGGTCGCCTGATACAAGTCCTGCCCGCGCACCACGTGCGTCACGCCCTGCAGGGCATCGTCCACCACGACCGAGAGATGATAGCTCGTCGGCGTGTCCTTGCGGGCCAGCACGACGTCGCCCCACATATGCGGCTCGGCCATCAGGGTTTCGTGGTCCTGCCTCGGATCGGCGCCGGTCTCGACCCAGGTGAGCGCCCCGGTGCGCTTGATGGCGGCGTCCATGTCGAGCCGCAGCGCATAGGGCGCGCCCGAGGCGATCCGCCGCGCGCGCTCATCCGGCGAAAGCTGTTTCGCCATACCGGGATAGAGCGGCGACCCGTCCGGATCGTGCGGCCATGGCGCGCCGGTGTGCTGCGCGATGTGGCGCGCGATCTCGGCACGGCTTTCGAAACTCGGATAGACCAGGCCCTGCGCTTCGAGTTTCGCCAGCGCGTCGCGGTACGCATCGAGATTCTCGGACTGGCGGCGCACCGGCTGTTCCCAGGCAACGCCGAGCCAGGCGAGGTCCTCGTAGATCGCCTGCTCGAATTCAGGCCGGCAGCGCGCCGCATCGATGTCCTCGATGCGCACAAGGAACCGCCCGCCGAGGTCGCGCGCCATCTCGAAATCGATCAACGCCGAGAGCGCATGGCCGAGATGCAGGTAGCCGTTCGGGCTCGGCGCGAAGCGGAAGACCGGATGTTTCATGTCGCAATGATGGGACTTGACCCGCGCGCGCAGACAATTGTCATCCGCCCGGCGGGGAAGCGTAAGTCTGACCGGCCCGAATGATAACCCATATCCACACCGAGGCCGATCTCGACGACGCCATCGCGGCGCTGGTCGCCGCCGATCCGCGCTGGGCCGCGGTCGCGGAGCGCAGCGGCAAGCCGCCATTGCGCCGGCGCGAGGGCGGGTTTGCGGGGCTCGCGCAGATCATCGTGTCGCAGCAGGTGTCGGTCGCGAGCGCCGCCGCGATCCACGGCCGTCTCGTGGCGATCGGCGACCCGTTCGATCACACGAGCGTGCTGCGCGCCCGCAAGGACAAGCTGCTGCGCGTCGGGCTATCGAACGCCAAGATCAAGACGCTGAAGGCCATCGCAAAGGCGATCGACTCCGGTACGGTCGACCTTCATGCGCTTGCCGCTCTGCCCGCCGACGACGCGCATGCCGCGCTGGTGGCGCTGCACGGCATCGGGCCGTGGACCGCCGACATCTATCTGCTCGCCTGCATCGGGCATGCGGACGCGTGGCCCGCCGGCGACATCGCGTTGCAGGAGGCCGCGCGCATCGCGTTCGGTCTGCGCACGCGCCCGACCGCGAAGGACATGGGCCCGCTCGCGGAACGCTGGCGTCCCTGGCGGGCGGTGGCGGCGCGGCTGCTGTGGACCTACTATCGCGCGGTGAAGAAGCGCGAAGGCATGCTGATCGCACCGGCGCCGGCGAAGCCGAAGAAGCCGAAGCGAGGCAGGAATGGCCGCTGAACTCGACGCTCCGCGGCTTGCGCCGAAGGAAGGCCCGGCGCGCCAGCTCGTCGTGTTCCTGCATGGCTATGGCGCCGACGGCAACGACCTGATCGAGATCGGCCGCGCGTGGCAGCCGTTCCTGCCGCAGGCCGCATTCGTTTCGCCGCATGCGCCGCACCCCTGCGGGCAGGCGCCGATGGGGCGCGAATGGTTTCCGCTCACCTTCCGTAGCCCGACCGAGCGCTGGGACGGCGTCAACGCCGCCGCGCCCGGGCTCGACAGCTTTCTCGATGCCGAGCTTGCGCGGCATAACCTTCCCCCCTCCGCGCTCGCGCTCGTCGGTTTTTCGCAGGGCACCATGATGGCGCTTGCAGGTGGGCTTGCGCCGCGCGGTCGCGCCCGCCGCGATCGTCGGCTACTCGGGGATGCTGATCCTCAAGGACGATTCGGACGTCGAGGGCTACAAGCCGCAGGTACGCGCCCGCCCGCCGGTTTTGCTGATCCACGGCGACGCCGACGACCTCATTCCCGTGCAGGCGCTGCTTCATGCGGCTCAGGCGCTGGCCGCGCTGGAGGTTCCGGTCGAATGGCACATCTCGGCCGGCATCGGCCACGGCATCGACGACGAGGGCCTGCGCCACGGGCGGCCAATTTCTCGCCCGGCGCCTGCAAACCGCGCATGACAGCCTAACCGCCTAGCCCTGCTTCACAATCCCGTCACCCTCCCTGTAGACTATGTGCGTCGCCGCGCTGCGGCGCGGCATGAAGGAGGATGGGACAGCCTTGAACGCGCACGTGCCAAACAGCGGATGGCCCGCATTGGTTCTCAACGCGGACTTCCGGCCACTCAGCTATTACCCGCTGTCGCTCTGGTCGTGGCAGGACGCCATCAAGGCCGTCTTCCTCGAGCGGGTGAACATTGTCGCCCAGTACGACAAGGCGGTGCATTCCCCCAGCCTGGAAATGAAGCTGCCGAGCGTGGTGTCGCTCAAGACCTACGTGAAGCCCTCGACCCATCCGGCCTTCACCCGGTTCAACGTGTTCCTGCGCGACAAGTTCTCCTGCCAGTTCTGCGGCTCGCGCGACGACCTGACCTTCGATCACCTGCTGCCGCGCTCGCGCGGCGGGCACACGGTGTGGGACAACGTCGTCGCGGCCTGCTCGCCGTGCAATCTGCGCAAGGGCAGCATGACGCCGGCCGAAGCCGGCATGTATCCCTCGCAGATGCCGTTCCAGCCGAGCGTGCAGCACCTGCACCGCAACGGCCGGCTGTTCCCGCCCAACTATCTGCACGATAGCTGGCTCGACTATCTCTATTGGGATACCGAGCTGGAGCCGTAAGCTTTCGCGCCCCACAGCGCGACCGCCGCGAGCGCCGCCGAGATCAGCGCGTTGTAGCCGGCCAGCGATAGTCCGAGGAAGCGCCACGCCGCTTCGTCGCAGCGCGTGACGTTGATCGTCTCCAGCCGCTTGAGAAAATCGGTCGCCGGGCCGAGCGGCGCTGCGCCGGAACATTCCTGCGGACCCGCCCACCATCCCCATTCGATGCCGGCGTGATGGACGCCGAGCCCCGCGCTCCACAGCATCAGCCCCGCAAGCGCGATCAGCCCGCCGAGCACGATTGCGCGCGGCGCCCTGCGCCACGCCGCGAACGCGACGATCAGCGCGAGCGGAATGGCGATGTAATACGGCACGCGCTGTTCGAGGCAGAGCGGGCACGGCTTGAGCCGGATGACCAGTTCGAAGAACCACGCGCCCGCGATCGTCGCCGCGCCGACGAGCGCGACCGCAAGCGCCGCCGCCACGGCCGGGTTCGCGCGCCAGAACGGCTGCGCCGTCATCGGGCTTTGATCGCGCGAAGGAGCCAGCATGGCGGCTCAATAGCGCCGGGCGGGCCCATGTCGATTCGGGCGTCCTGGCAAGGCTTTCAACAATCGTTGACCCGGCGCTTCGCGCCGCTATGATCCGCGCGCTAAGCCCCTGTGGCGGAATTGGTAGACGCGCCTGACTCAAAATCAGGTGGCCGCAAGGCCGTGCTGGTTCGATTCCGGCCAGGGGCACCAGTTCCACTCCCGTTAGGATTTTCCGGCCCGCGAGGGGTTGATGGACCATGGCGTTCCGTTAACCGCGGCCCGATAGAGCATGCGCGCATGAGCCCCATTTTCACCGGTCCCGCCGCATGACCGCACGCCGCTTGTTTCAAGCCGCCGGCTGGCTGCTGGTCGCCACGATCGTCGTGCTCTCGCTGGTCGCGCCGTCGCTGCGGCCGGTCACGTTCGTGCCGCACAATCTCGAACACGCCGCGGTGTTCGCGATTGCGGGCTTCGCGCTCGGCCTCGGCTATCCGGGCCGCGCCGCGCAGCACATGGCGCTGATGGCCGTCTTCGCGGGCGCGATCGAGCTTGCGCAGTTCTACGCGCCGGGACGCCACCCGCGCCTGATCGATTTCGTGATCGATGCGCTCGGCGGCTGCGCGGGCGTGGCGGCTCGCGGCGCTCCTGGCGCGGCTGCGCGCGCGTTAGCTCGGCGCCAGCAACGTCGCTTCGATCAGCCAGCCGAGCCAGATGCTCGGCGCCAGAAACAGCCCGAACGGAAATTTCAGCGCGGCGATCGAACGGGCGCGCCTTGGCGTAGTGGCGCAGTCCGAACACCGCGATTGCCGCGAGCGCCGCAATCTCGATGGCGATCGGCAAGGTCAGCCAGTCGAGCCACGCGCCCGCAACACCCGCAAGCTTCACGTCGCCCAGCCCGATGCCGTCGCGTCCGCGCACGCGCCGGTAGAGTTCGCGCAGCCCGAGAAACAGCAGCGCCAGCACGGCGCGCGCGCAACAGCGCGATGGCGATCGCCTCCCACATGGCGGACGGCGCCATGACGGCGGCATTCACCAGCGCCAGCGCGAAGGCCGCGGCGGACAGTTCGTTCGGAATGACGAAATAGCGCGCGTCGATGACCGCAATCGCCATCGCGATCAGCGCCAGCCCGCGCCGAGGTAGCCCGGCAGGCCCGGGCGCGGCGATCAGGCTCGCCGCGCACGCGGCAAGCGTCACGAGCACGACGGCCGCGGCGGCGAGCGGCCGCTCCCGCCAGCCGGTGAGACGGTCGACGACCGAAATCCGCACCATGCCGGTCTATTGCCTGAGGTAACGCGGGTCCGTGGTGCCGAGCCGGCCGCGCAGCTTGGTGCGCATCTCCTCGGCAACGCGCATCGCATCGACGCCGTCGCGGATGATCTGCGGCCGGATGAAGATGATCAGTTCGGTGCGCTGCGCCGACTTGTTGTTGCTGCCGATCAGCTTGCCGAGCTCGCCGAGCTGATCGACCAGCGGAATGCCGGTGCGGCCCGACTCCTGACGCTCGCTGATCAGCCCGGCGAGCAGCACGGTCTGTCCGCTGGCGACCGCGATCGAGCTTTTGACACGCCGCTGCGACACCGTCGGCGTCAGGCTGCCGGCGCTGCCGGCCGCCACGTTGCTGATCTCCTGCTCGACATCGAGCAGCACGTTGCCATTGGCATTGATGCGCGGCACGACGCGCAGGATCACGCCGGTGTTGCGATAGTCGATGGTGTTGACCACCGGCGCGCCGGTGCCGGTGAGCACGGTCGCGCTCGCGGTCGCGACCGGCACCTGATCGCCGACCTGCAGCGTCGCGACCTGGTTGTCGAGCACCACGACCGACGGCGTGGAGAGCACCTTCACGTCGGATACGCCGCGCAGCGCATCGAGGATCAGGCGCGGCTCGGATTCCGATCCGAGCAGGAAATTGAACCCCGGAAGCGCACGGCCGATGATCGCGCTGCCGGCGCGGCTGAGCAACGCCGAGCCCTTGTCCTCGCGCGCGCCGACATCGGTGCCCTTGAGGAAGAACTGCACGCCATAGCTGAGGTTCTCGTTGAGCGTGATTTCCGCGATGGTCGCGTCGATCGAGACCTGAAGCTGCGGCCGGTCGAGCTGCTTGAGCGTCTGCTCGATCACGCGATAGTTTTCCTGATTGGCGTAGATCAGCAGCGTGTTGTTGACCGCGTCGGCCGTGATGCGCACGCCCGGCAGAATGGCGGCCTGCCCGCCGCCGGTACCGGTACCGCCCGAAAATCCCCCGCCGCCAAGACCGGCACCGGCGCCCGGACTGACCGCGCCGCCCGCACCACCGCGCCCGAACTGGCCGCTGCGCTGCGCCACGATGTCGTTCGGGCTGCCGAATGTCGCCGCAATCGCCGGGTTGGTCGTGCCGCCGCTGACGCGCGAGTCCGCCGACGAGCCGCCGGGTTGCGTGCGGGCGCCGCCGATGCGCAGACCGCCCTGCTGGATCGCTTCGCTCGTGCTGGTCATGACGCCGGCGCCGGGCGCGATCTGGTTGGTCGCGCTGTCGATCCCGCCACCGCGCCCGCCGCCGAAAATGTCGTTGAGCAAGGTCGCCATCTGGCGCGCATCGCCATAGCGCACCTGATAGACTTTCACGCCCGTCGCGGCAGTGTCCGACTTGTCGAGGCGGGCGATCCAGGTCGCGACCGTGCGCAACAGCGCCTGCTTGCTGGTGATCACCATGATGGCGTTGAGGCGCGCGATCGGCTGCAGCTTCACGAGGCTCTGGCTCAAGCCGCCTTCGCCCGAGTCCAGAATGCGCTCAAGCTCGCTCATCACCGGCTCGGGCGTCGAGTTGCGCACCGGATAGATGCCGACCGACTGGCCCCGCATCCAGTCGGCATCGAAGCTCAGCACGGTCTCGACCGCGTTGCGCCGGTCGGGGCCGTTGCCCTGGATCACCACCAGATTGCGCGGCGCATCGACGCGCACGCTGCCGGCCTTCAGGGCGAAACTGTCGAGCAGCTTGGTGAGCGTCGTCGCCGACACGTATTGCAGCGGAACGACCGTGATGCCGAAGCCGGGATCGGCGCGGGCGATGCTGTCGACGCCGCCGGTGCCGATCGCTTCGGCGGCCGGCAGGATCACGTAGCCGCGCCGGTCGCGCACCAGCGAGGCGCCGCTCAGCCGCAGCGCGCTCTCCAGCACGTAGAGCAGATCGCCCTTCGGCACCGGGCGCCCGGACGCCAGCGTGATGGTGCCCTGCACGCGCGGATCGATGATGTAGCCGAGCCCGAGAATGTCGCCGAGCACGACCTTGGCGACGCCGGTGACCGGCGTGTTCTCGAAATTGAGTTCGTAGCCCTCGCCGCTCGCGGCCTGCTGCGCGCCGACGACGGCTGAGACATCGCCAGGACCAGCACCGCCACCGGTGCCCAGATACGTCGCGGGCTGCCCGCCATTGCCGCGGCCGGTCGAGGTCGTGCCGGTCGGCTGCGGGAAGCGCGGCAGAAGGTCGATCGAACGCACCTTGTCGAAGACATCGGGCTCGCGCCGCTGGTCTTCGTTCGACAGGACGTTGCAGGAGGCGGTGGCGACGGCGAGCAGGCAAACGGAAACGATCAGCCGTCCGCGCAAAACGGATCGCAATTGCCGCTGCGGCCAACGGATGTTACGCACCGCCCCACCCGATAAATTATTTCGCGGCATGTCACGCTAACTCTTTGTAGCATAAGGCAGAGTCGAGCGCGAGCAAATTGACACCGTTTCGTATTCTATGATAAATATTGGGGGTAGTGTCAAGCTGGGAATTCTGCTGGCAATACACAGAAATACAGTGGCAACACGGACTTCTTTGTGGAACGGCTGTGTCCATGACTACAAGTGTTGTAGACGAATTTGTGAAATACTTGAGCGAACGGCATTTCAATGCTGCGGGCTTACTATCTAAACTTAACTCCACCCCCCGTCGAAACGGCGAAAAAACGCTAAGAGACCTTTGGGAAGCGAGCGACCTGTCGGCCAATGACTTTGCCGAGGAGGTCGCGGGCTTCTACCGCCTGCCGCGGATCGGCCTGCCGCAATTGATCGCGGCCCCGACGCTCGCCGGCCAAGTTCTCGCGCCGCTTCCTGCGCGAGACCCTCGTATTTCCGTATTCGGCGGCCGACGGCACATGCCGGCTCGCGGTGGCCGACCCGAACGATGTCGCGGCGGTGCGCGCGGCCGAAATCGTGCTCGGGCGCCCGGTCGAGATCGAGATCGCCTCCTATGAGGACATCGCCACGGTGCTGACAAAGCGTCTCGGCGAGGATGACGAAGCCTCGTCCGACAGCGACGAGGCGACCTCGACGCGCGCCGACGACGACGTCGAGAGCCTGCGCGACCTCGCCAGCGGCGCGCCGGTCGTGCGTGCCGTCAACGACCTGCTCGAACGCGCCATGGAAGTGCGCGCGACCGACATCCACATCGAGCCGTTCCGCAACGGCCTGGTGGTGCGCATGCGCGTCGACGGGTTGCTGCGCGCCGTGCCGACGCCGTCCGGCGTGCTGCCGGCGGCGCTGATCTCGCGCATCAAGATTCTGGCTGGCCTGAACATCGCGGAGCGCCGCCTGCCGCAGGACGGCGCCGCGCGCGTGCGCGTCGCGCGCACCGAGTTCGACGTGCGCGTCGCCACCATGCCGACGCAGCATGGCGAATCCGCCGTCATCCGCCTGCTGCCGCGCGACCGCGGCTTGCTCGAGATCGGCAAACTCGGACTGCTGGCGCATGACGAGGCGCTGCTGCGCAAGCTGCTGATGCTGCCGCACGGCATGATCGTCGTCACCGGGCCGACCGGCTCGGGCAAGACCACGACGCTCGCCACCATGATGTCGATCCTGAATGAATCGACGCGCAAGATCCTCACCATCGAGGACCCGGTCGAGTACGAGATCCAGGGCGTCAACCAGAGCCAGGTGAAGCCCTCGATCGGGCTCACCTTCTCCAACGCGCTGCGCTCTTTTTTGCGTCACGACCCCGACGTCATCATGGTCGGCGAAATCCGCGACTCCGAAACCGCCAATATCGCCATCCACGCCGCGCTGACCGGCCATCTGGTGCTCACCACGCTGCACACCGAGACCGCCGCCGCCGCCGTGCCGCGCCTGCTCGATCTTGGCGTCGAGGGCTTCCTGCTCAAATCGACCTTGCGCGCCGTGATCGCGCAGCGCCTCGTGCGCATCCTGTGCGACCGCTGCCGCGTGGAGAAGAAACTTTCCCCCGCCGATCTCGCCGCCGATCCGCGCTACGGCATGCTCGGCTTCGTGTCCGGCGACACGGTATGCGAACCCGCCGGCTGCGAGCGCTGCGGCGGCACCGGCTATCGCGGCCGCTCCGGCGTGTTCGAATGCCTGGAGATGAGCGAGCCGGTGCGCAAGCTGATCGGCTCGCACACCGATACCGGCGTGGTCGAGGAGGCGGCGGTCAAGGCCGGGATGACCACGATGATCGAGGACGCGGTCACCAAGTGCCGCGCGGGCATCACCTCGGCGGCCGAAGTGCTGCGCGTCACCACGGTGCGGTGACCCTTGCCCAATTTCCGCTACAAGGCGCTGACGCAAGCCGGCGAGATCGTGACCGGCTCGATCACGGCGCCGACCGCGACCGAAGTCGCGCGCCGCATCGAGTATCTCGGCCTGGTGCCGGTCGACACCGTCACGGAGGAGCGCGCCGAGAAGGCGCAGAGCTTCTTCACGTTCGGGCAGCGCGCCAAGACCGAGGACGTGACGGTGTTCACGCTCGACCTCGCGCTGCTGCTGAAAGCGGGCGCGCGGCTCGACGACGGCGCTTGAGCTTCTCTCCGGCGACACCGACGTCGGCGGCTTGCGCCCGATCGTCGCCAAAGTGCGCGGCTCGATCCTGTCGGGCGAGAGTTTCGGCGAGGCGCTCGCGCGCCATCCGTCCCTGTTTCCGCCGATGTATGTGGCGCTGGTGCGCGTCGGCGAAGCCTCCGGCTCGCTCGCCGAAATTCTCGAAGTGCTCGCCGCCGAACGCGCGCGTGCCGAGGCGCTGCGCCGCAAGCTCGGCGACGCGTTGCGCTATCCGGCCTTCGTGCTGCTCGCCGCCATGGCGGTGCTGCTGTTCTTCCTGCTGTTCGTGCTGCCGCAGTTCGCCGCCGTCCTGCGCGACTTCAACGCCAAGCTCGATCCGATCGTGCTGATGTTCATCGGCATCTCGGAGTTCTTGCGCGCTCATGGCGACGTGCTCGGCATCGCCATCGCGCTCGCCATCGCCGGCACCTGGCTCCTGCTGCGCCGGCCGAACACGCGTGTCGCGCTGATCTCGTTTCTGTCGCGCCTGCCGCTGATCAACCCGTTGCTGACCTACCACCGCACCACTTTGTTTTGCCGCAATCTCGGCGTCCTGCTGACGAGCGCGGTGCCGCTGACGACGACACTGCGTATCCTGGTGGACATGATGGCGACGACGAGCGACCGCGCGATCTGGACGCAGATGGTGGAGCGCGTGCGCCATGGCGGCAAGCTGTCGGACGCGCTCACCGATACCGCCACGCTTCCCCCCATGGCGGTGCGGATGTTACGCTTGGGCGAGGAAACGGGGCAGTTGCCGATGCTCGCCGGACGCGTCGCGGAGTTCTACGAAGCCAAGCTTCAGCGCAGCCTCGACCGCGTGGTGGGCATCGTCGGGCCCGCCGCGATCGTGACCATCTCGATCATCGTCGGCGGGCTGATCGTATCGGTGATGACGTCGCTTCTGTCCGTCAGCCAGATCGTCGGCTGAGAGTGTAGTGTAAGGCATGCGTAACTTTGCCAAACGGCTATCGGCCAAACGCTCGGCGTTGCAGGGGCAACGCGGCTTCACGCTGGTGGAGCTGCTGGTCGTCATCACGATCATCGCGCTGATCATGGGCATCGTCGGCCCGCGCGTGCTCAACTACCTGACCGAATCCAAGGCCAAGGCCGCGAAGATCCAGATCGAGAGCTTCGCGAGCGCCCTCGACCTGTTCTTTCTCGATACCGGCCGCTACCCGAACGGCTCGGAAGGCCTTACCGCGCTGGTGCGCCGACCCGGCAACATCAATTCGTGGAACGGGCCGTACCTCAAAGGCGGTCAGGTGCCGCCCGATCCATGGGGCAACGGCTATATCTATCGCGCCCCCGGACAGCACGGAACCTACGACATCCTCTCCTACGGAGCCGATGGCACAGAAGGTGGAACAGGTGCTGCGCAAGACATCACGAGCTGGCAACGCTAGCGGGACCGACGGCTTCACGCTGCTCGAACTCGTCTGCGTGATCGCGATCGTCGCGATCCTCGCCGCCATCGTGGTGCCGGCGCTGCCGCGCGGCACCTCGCGGGCGCGACTTGAATCCTTCGCGATCGAGACCGCCGCGATGCTCAAGGCCGACCGCAACGCCGCGATCCGCAACCGCGTGCAGGTGGTCACCGAGGTCGACGCGCCGCTGCGCACCGTCCGCTCCGGCGCGAGCGGCCGCGTCATCCGCGTGCCGGACGATGTGGCGTTCAACGCGGTGCTGGCGGCGCGCTGCAACCAGCGTGCGGCCGGTCCGACGATCCAATTCTTCGCGTCCGGCATGTCGTGCGGCGGCGCGATCGCGCTGACACGTCTCGGCGTCGGCTACGAGATCCGCGTCAATTGGCTCACCGGAGGTGTCGAGGTTGTCCCGCACGACCGCATCTAGCAGGCGAACGAGCGCGGGCTTCACGCTGATCGAAGTCCTGGTGGCGCTGTCGGTCGTCTCCGTCTCGCTCGCGGCGATCGGCTCGCTGATCGCCGTGACGACGCGCGGCGTGCGCTCGATCGGCCTGCACCTGACGCTGGTGGAAACCGCGCGCGCGATCGTCACCGGACTGCCCGGGCGCGACCAACTGCTGCCCGGCAACATCTCCGGCGAAGCCGCGGGCCACCGCTGGCGCGTCGACGTGCTGCCGTTCCAGGCCAACTTCGTCGATCCGGCGGCGACAGTCTGGATACCCGAAACCGTCGTGGTGCGGGTGCAGTCACCGTCCGGGCCGATCCTGCAGGTGAATACCGTCCGGCTGCGCCGGAGGCCGGCCGAATGAGCAAGCGCGCGCGCCATGCCGGCATCGCGGGCTTCACGCTGGTGGAAGCCCTGCTCGCGACCGCCCTGATGGGCGCGATCCTCGCCGCGATCGGAACCGTGACCGCGCAATGGCTGCCCAACTGGAACCGCGGGTTTGCCCGCGTGCAGGCGAGCGAAACCCTCGCCGTCGGGCTGGAGCGGATCGTCGCCGATCTCGCGGCCGCCGAATTCATCTCCGCCGGCGCGAACATCCGCCAGCCGGTGTTCGACGGCACGGAGCTGTCCGTCACGTTCCTGCGCAGCGCGCTCGGGCCCAACACACGGCCTGGCCTCGAACTCGTCCGCATCATGGAAATGGGCGGCGACAAGGGGCTAATGACGGTGCGGACGCGCGCGCCGTTTCTGCCGATGGGCCGCGACGGCGTCAGCGTGCAGCCCGCTCCCGCCAATCCGGTGGTACTGCTGCGCCCGCCCTACCGCGTGACGTTCTCCTATGCGGGACCGGACCGGGTGTGGCGCAACGTCTGGCGCGGCGAAGGGCAACTCCCGACCGCGATCCGCGTGCAGCTGCGCGACGCGTCGACCGACCGCACGCTCTCGGTTTCGACCGCCACCATGGTTCATGCCGACATGCCGGCGGACTGCATTCTCGCCGAGGTGATCGCCGACTGCCTCGATCGCCCTGTCCAGCCTGGACAGCAACCGCCCAATTCCGGCTGACCGATGAACCTTGGCGCACGGCAACCAGGCGGCCAACGCGGCGAGCGCGGCTTCATCGTCGTGGCGGTTCTGTGGATCCTCGCTGCGCTCGCGACACTCGCGACGATCTTCTCGGTGTACGTGATCAATACGGCGATCGCCTTCGCGGTGCATGATGAGCGGCTGCAGGCGGAGGCACTGGCACGCGCCGCGATCGAGCTTTCCGTCTATCAGGTGGCCGTCAACCCGCAGGCGCCGCCGTCGCGCGGGACGTTCCGCTTCCGCATCGCCAACGCCGAGGTGAACGCGGAGTTCAAATCCGAGACCGCGCGCATCGATCTCAATACCGCGCCGAAGGAATTGCTCGCCGGACTGTTCGCAACGATCGGCGCGCAGCGCGCAGCGGCGGACTACTACGCCGACCGCATCGTCGGCTGGCGCGCGCCGCCCCCCGAAGGCAATCGCGCCGACGAAGCCGGGCTGTATCGCGCTGCCGGCCTGCCCTACGGGCCGCGCGGTGCATCGTTCCCGCACACGGGCGAGCTCGGCGCTGGTCCACGGCATCCCGGATCTGATGGTCGAAAAAGCCTTGCCGTTCCTCACCGTTTATAGCGGGCAGCCGCAGATCAATATCTTCAATGCGGCGCCGCTGGTGGTTGCCGCACTGCCCGGAATGGACCCGGCGCGCCTGAACGCGCTCCTTGTGCTACGGGAGGCAGGGCCGCAGAATGCCGAAGGGCTGCTGGCGATGCTCGGTCCCGCCCAGACCCTCGCGAACACGCAAAGCAACAAGGCGCTGCGGGTAACCGCCCGCATCGCGTTCGACAGTGGACAGCGTATGACGACCGAAGCCGTGATCTTCATCCTCGACAACGGCCCGGAGCCCTATCGCGTCCTCACCTGGCGCGACGACATGGATGACTCGGGCACGCGGGTGACCGCGCGATGACCGGCCTGAGCGACATCACCGCCCTGCTCTCGCGCTGGATCGACGCCGCCGCGGGCGCGATCGTTTCAGGGTTCTCGTCGCTCGGCAAACGCAAGACCGTGCAGGTGATCGAGGAGGGCGAAGGCTCGTTCGTGATTCAGGCCGCCGGCCGCAACGCGCCCGGCGAGCGCGTCCGGATTATCGATGGGCAACTCGTCGGGTCCCGTCCCGGCAATATCGCGGCGATGCTCGATGGCAGCCATGCCGAGCTGGTGCTGCGCCCGGCGCGCGTCCTGTTCCGCCCGCTCGAACTGCCGCTGCGCGCGACCGAGTTCCTCGGCGGCGTGGTGCGGGCGCAGATCGACCGGCTGACGCCATGGACCGCGAATGACGCGGCGTTCGGCTGGAGCGATCCGGTCGTCGCGGGTGCCGACCGCATCGTCGTCACGGTCGCGGCGACCGCGCGCGCGCTGGTGCAGCCGCTGGTCGATGCGCTGGTCGCGGCAGGCGCCGAGGCTGTCGCCGTCACGGCGACGCCGCCGGATGCCGCGCCGATCGTCGTGCTCGATCATCACGCGCGCGGTGCGCTGGACTTCGGCCGCGTGCGCGGCGCACTGGTCGCGCTGCTGATCGCCACCGGACTGCTCGCCGGCATTTCGCTCAGCGCCGCCGCCGTGGTCGGCGTCGGTTATGGAAACCAGCAGGACGAGTTGACCCGCCGCATCAACGAGCGCCGCGCCATGATCCGCGCAGGCCGCGACGGTCCGCAGGCCGCGACGCCGCTGCGCGCGCTGGAGCGGCGCAAGTATCAAAGCCCGTCGAGCGTGATCGTGCTCGAAGTGCTGTCGCAGATCCTGCCCGACCACACCTACGTGACCGAGTTGCGCATCGAGGGCGACAAGGTGCGCGTGACCGGGGTCACACGCGATGCGCCCGAATTGATCCGCCTGCTCGAGCGCTCGCCCAACTTCACCCGCGCCACCTTCTTCGCGCCGACCACAAGGGGGCCCTCCGATCCGGGCGAGCGCTTCCACATCGAGGCGCAGATCGAACCCGTCTTCGCGTATCGCTCATGAGCATCCAGAAAGCCTCACGCCTGTCGTCGCTCCGCCCGATGCTGGCAGTCGCCGCCTATGCGGCGGCCGTCGTGGTGCTGCTCGCGATGGCGTGGTCCGGCGTCGCCGACATTCTCGACCGCCGTCACGCGATCGCCACCGCATCCGACCTGCTGGCGCAACTCGAAGGACGCAAGCCCTCGCCGCTCGCGGCAACCGGCGCGGCCGCGCAGGTTCCGGCCGGCTCGCCATTCCTCGAAGGCCAGACCCTGACGGTCGCGGGCGCGGCACTGCTTCAACGCGTCGCCGACGCCGTGACCAAAGTCGGCGGCAACGTGCTCTCCTCGCAGGTCGACGTGCAGGGCGTGCAGGCGAAGGACGGTTTCGTGAACGTGCTGGCGAGCTGCGAGCTCGATCATGCGGCGTTGCAGCGCCTGCTCTACGATCTCGAAGCCGGCATGCCATTTCTGTTCCTCGAGCAGGTCGTGGCGCAATCGCCGCAGACCGCTTCGCCCAGGAAGGCGGGCGCATGCGCTTGCTGCTTGCGGTGTCGGGCCGATGGCAGGGTGACAAATGAGACGGCTTGCACCCTGGGCGGGACTTGCCGCCGCGCTGCTGATCAGCGCCGGGGCGCGCGGCGCCAATCCGCCCGGCGCGATGGACCTGCCGCCGAGCAATGTCATGCCGGCGCCGGTGGACATGTCGCCCGGTGCGGCACCGCGCGTCGACCGCAGCGATCCGAGCGGCAATCCGCTATGGGCGATCCCGCTCTCTGCGCTGACCGCGACGCGCGAGCGGCCGCTGTTTCTTCCCTCGCGCCGCGCACCCGCACCGGCGGTCGCCAACACGCCGGTCGCCGTGGCGCCATCACCGGCCGCGCCGTCCGCCGAACCGGAGCAGCCGCCGCTCGTGCTGGTCGGCGCGATCGCCAGCGAGACCGAGGGCTACGCGGTGTTTCTCGATCAGGCGACCAATACGGTCATCCGGCTCAAGACCGGACAGGATCACCAAGGCTGGGTGCTGCGTTCGGTGAAAGGGCGCGAAGCAACGCTCCAGAAAAACAAGCTGACCACGACGCTCGTGCTGCCAGTTCCGGGGGGACCGTCCTTGACGCCGGCCGGGATAAGCGCGCCGCAGGGCGCACCGATCAATCCGCGAACCAAAGAGCCGGAACTTTAATTTTTATTCGCGCGTGATCCGATCCGAAAACCGGCTCCTACTTTTTTGGGATCATGCTTAGCGTTCGGGCTTCGGCGCCCAGACGCGCGCCAGATACTGTGCGTCGGAGAGCTGGCCGAGACTCATCTTGGATGCCACCGCGTCGCGCAGCCGCACATTGTCCTCGTGCTCGGCGCCTTTGGTGCGCGAGGCCGCGATGCTGAGCCAGATGTGCGCCGCCACGTGATCGGTCGCGACGCCCATGCCCTTGTCGTACATCAGGCCGAGCAGATGCTGCCCCATCGCGTTGCCCTGCTCGGCGGCGCGCCGGTACCAGTAGATCGCAAGCCCGTAATTCTGCGGCACGCCCCGCCCATACTGGTACATGAACCCCAGATAGGCTTGCGCGCGCGCATCGCCCCGTTCGGCCGCAGGCCCGATCCGCTTGACGGCGCGCAGATAATCGCCGGAGCGATAGGCGCCCTCGCCCAACGGTGCCGCCTGCACGGGAGCGACCGCTGCGATTGCCAGCACCAAAGCGAACACGCATCCAAGCTTCATTGCGCACACCGTCGAGTTGCCGCCCCGAATTGGTAGGCCGGCACGGGAGGACACTTCAAGATTTTTTCCGCCTGCCATTCGGACGTTCCGTCGCAGCCAATTTTGCTAAATTATTTCAACGACTTGGCTCTCGTCCCGGACTGGTCGATCGTCACAACGGTTTATTGAGGGATGTCGGGCATTCTGCGGATCAACGCTTCACCTCAATATGAGCGGCCGATCGTGGGACAGGCGAAATCCATCGTTCATGCGCGCGAACCCTTGCACGACGAGGCGCACGCGAGCGCCGCGCCGCGCCCCAACGCTACGCGCGGGCACTCCGCACCGCATGCCGGCAAGATCATCCTATCGGTGCACACCGACCTCGCGGCGATCGAGCAGGAGTGGCGTGCCTTCGAGCAGAGCCGCCGACTGCACGCCGTTCCAGACCTTCGATTGGCTCTCCACGTGGCAGCGCCATGTCGGCACGCTCAATGGCGTAACGCCCGCGATCGTGATCGCGCGGCGCGGCGGCGCCATCGCGATGCTGCTGCCGCTTGCCGTGCAGCAAGGTTTCGCGCGGCGACTGACATTCCTCGGGCAGGACCTGTGCGACTACAACGCGCCGCTGCTCGCGCCGGATTTCGGGAGCGTCGTTGGACCGGACGGCTTCGCGGCGATGTGGCGCGACATTCGCGCGACGCTCCAGGCGACGCCGGCGCTGCGCCACGACACCATCGCGCTCGCCAAAATGCCCGAAACAGTCGGCGCGCAGCCGAATCCGCTGCTCGCCCTCGATGTCCGGCTCAATCCGAGCGGCGCCTACGAGACCGTTCTCGGCGCCGACTGGGAGCCGTTCTATACGGCAAAGCGCTCCTCGGCGACGCGCCGCCGCGACCGCACCAAGGTGAAGCGCCTCGGCGAAATGGGCGAGGTCAAATTCGTCAATCCGGATGCGAGCGCAGAGCTTGCGCTGACACTCGACTCGCTGGTCCGGCAGAAGAGCAAATCGTTTGCCCGCATGGGCGTGCCCAACATCTTCGAACGGCCCGGCTACGCGGCCTTCTTCCAGGAGCTCGCGACCGCGCCGCGCATGCGCTCGCTCGTCCACTTGAGCCGCCTCGACGTCGGGCAGACCTGGGCGGCGACCAATCTCGGGCTCACCTTCCGCGACTGCTACTATCATGTCCTCGCGAGCTATGACGACGGCGAGGTCTCGCGCTTCGGGCCCGGCGCCGCGCACTTGCGCGAGCTGCTGCGCTTTGCGATCGCACGCGGGTGCAAGCGCTTCGACTTCACCATCGGCGACGAGCCCTACAAGCGCGAATGGTGCGATACCGAGCAGCATCTGCATGATTATTCGGCCGCGGTCACGATCCGCGGCTGGCCCTCGGCCGCCGTTTCGCTCGGCTGGCGGCGCATCAAGCGCGCCATCAAGAAAACCGAACCGCTGTGGAATGCGGTTCAGCGCCTGCGCAGCATGGTGGCTGGGCTGCGCAAGAAGCCGGAGCCGGCGGCGAAAGAGCCGTCCGAGTAGCCGGCCGCTCGGACCGCATCGTCACGTCTCGATGCTCAGTTCCCATTGTGTCACCTGCGCGGGCGGCCCCGGCACCTTGGCCTCGTGGGCAAACACTGTGAGAAAATTCTTCAGGTCGAGCCGGTACTGGATCAGGGCCTGATTGCGCGGGTCGCGCGCGTCCCTCGAACCGAAGGGCAATTCGCTCTCGATGCCGCCGAGCGGAATGAACGGCGTGTAGGGCGGCGTATAGATGAACATGAAGCCGAAGGCGATCTGCTCGCCGATCGTTCCCGTATTCGGCAGGAAATCCGCAAGGCTCAGCGTGCCGGGCGGTGAGGCGGATGTCGCCTTGAAGGCGAACGGCGTGTCGCGCGGCGGGAGCGTCGTGTTCTGCAGGCAAGGCGGATAGTTGCCGAGGTACGTCATGGCCGGATTGATCGCCTGGTTGATGCGCGAGGAGCCGTGCGCCGTCACGCGGTAGATCAGGCTGGTGAGGACCTGCTTAAGCGCGGCTCGCGTCGTCATCGGCGGAAGCCCGCGGATATTGCCGCCGCCCGGCGATCCCGACTGCGTCATCCAGTTTTGCAGCGCTGCGTCGGCGGCGACGTGCGCATCGTCGGGATAGAACGCATCGACCACCGTGCCGACATACCGGCCGGTCGCCTCGAACAGCATCAGCAGGTAGCGCAGCGCCGGATATTCGTTCCACGCGTTGCCGGCCAGGTCGGACTTGGTGGTGAAGTCCTCCACGCGCAGCCCAAGCCGTTTGATCGTCATGTCGGGATCGTCGTCGAAGAAATTCCGGCCCTTGGCGAACGCGTCCAGCAGCGTAATGAACTGGGCGTTCGAAGTCACCGAGGTCGGCGGCGCGATGGTCCAGTCGAGCAGCAGGAACTGGTCGAAGGCGATCAGGTATTCCGACTGCCGCCCGAACACCTGGCGCACCGGATGATCTGCCGGCAGAATCCGGAACATCGTCATCTGCATTGCGGCAGTGACGATGTGCCATTGATACACATGGCCGATCCAGATGCCCCATACGGTCATCGACACCTTCGCGGCCTGCAGCGCATAGAGCCACGCGGGATCGCCCTCGGCGTAGTACACCGTGTTGCCGTTTGAATCGGAAACCGACACCCCGACCGGCGCGATGGTCCGCGCCACCGGATCACGCTGCAGGTAGGTCATCGTGCCGGGCGTGAAGCGCGGCGGCTGCCCGCTGACGACACCGGCGGGAAACTGCGCGAAGAACGTCATGTCGATGACGTAGAGGTTCCCCGCGTTCCGGGCCTCGTCCATCCGCGGCGACCACGCGGCGCCGAGCTTCTCCTTGTGGCTCTGGTCGTCCGGGCCGACGTGCTGCAGGAAGATGAGATTGAACGGCAGCCCGTAGCGCGCGATGGTCGGCCAGAACTGCCGCGTCGCCTCCGCGGGATCGGTCAGCGCCGCCGAGAACTGCGGCAGCTGATCGCGCGATGCCGTCTCGTAGATGCCGCCAAGCGTCGTCCACGACATCGCGTATTGCTCGGGTTTCTCGAGCGCGAGCTGCGTGTACTTAACGTCCGGCGTGCCCATTCCCATGAACGTGTAGGCGGGCTCGGTGTACTTGCCGATCGTCCAGACCGTGGAGAGTGCGTTTGCCGCCTGCCCCATCTGGCTGCGCCGCAGCCCCAGCTTCAGGACCGTGCCGGGCAATTCGGAGAGGTGGATCGGCACGGCCGGAAGGTTGGGGGCGTCCGAGACACCGATCAGCCAGAGCGGCAGGCGGTGATACCGGAACACCAGCCAGGCGAGGAGCCCGATTGCCGCCAGGATCACGAGGAGCCAGATGAGCCTTGCCAGACTGAACACGCCGCCCGGCGCCACGAGCTTCCAGACGATCACGATGGCGGCGATGATGAGTGCCCCTCCGCCAAGCCCCATCACGGCTGTGATGATGCGCGGAAGACCTAACGGGTGTCCGGCCGGCCTCGGCATGTGCAGCCCTCAAAGTCGCGCTCTAAGCGCCCGAGGCCCGAGTATGCACCTGAGGTTGTGGCTTGCCCAGTACCCGCGGCGTAACCACTACCTGAGGAATTCCGGCGAGATCAGCATCGGCAGGAACAGCGACACCTTCGGCCAGACGATCACCAGCCCCAGCACCACGAACATCGGCACCAGCATGATGCCGGTGTCCTTGAGGGCGTCGCGGACACGAATCCCTCCGATCGAGCACGCGATCATCAGGCACAGCCCGTAAGGCGGCGTCACCAACCCGAACGCCAGCGACACGATGCCGATCATGGCGAAATGCACCGGATCCATCACTACACCCTTGGCGAGCGGCTCCAGGATCGGCGCGCAGATGATGATCGCCGGAATCGCGTCGAGGAAGCAGCCGACCACCAGGAATACGAACGAGATGAAGAAGCCAGTCGCCGCGAAGCCCATTCCCCAGGCGCTCACGCCCGTCAGGATCGCTTCGGGGATCTTGTAGTAGGCGAGCAGCCACCCGAACATGCTCGCGGTACCGACGCAGAACAGCGCGATGCCGGCGAGCTTGGCGGTGTCGAGCAAGGCGCCGTAAAGCCCCTTCAGATCCATCTCGCGATAGACGAACAGCGAGAGCACACCCGCGTACAGCACCGCGATGCAGGCGGATTCGGTTGCCGTGAACCAGCCGAAGATCTTGCCGCCGATGATGATGCCCGGCGTCATCAAGGCGGGGACCGCGATCCATAAGGCGCACAGCAGGGCGCGCCACGTGTCGCGCGGATAGGTCGGATAGCCGCGTGCCTTGGCGTAGGCGTGCACGGTCGCCATCTGGGCGAGCCCGATCAGCAGGCCGGGAATAATACCGGCAAGAAACAGCGCGCCGATCGACACCGTGAGGATGCCGCCCCACACGATCATCAAGATCGACGGGGGGATGATAACGGCGAGCACCGCCGAGACCGCCGTGATGGCGACCGAAAAGGAGAGATCGTAGCCCTCCTTGGTCTGCGCCTCGATGAAGATCTTCGACTGGCTCGCCGCATCCGCCGTCGACGAGCCCGAGATGCCGGCGAAGAACATCGACAGCACGACGTTGATCTGCGCGAGCCCGCCGGGCCAGTGGCCCACCATCGCCCGCGACAGTTTCAGCAACCTGTCGGTGGTGCCGCCGACATTCATCAGGTTGGCGGTCAGCAGGAAGAACGGCACCGCCAGCAGGATGAAGGAGTTGTAGGCGTTGAACGTCTCCTGCATCAAGTTCATCGTGTCGAGGCGCGGCTCGATCGCTAGTATTGGCAGGCAGGCAAGCGCGAGCGCAAACGCGATCGGCACGCGCAGGAACATGAAGAAGAAGAAACAGCCGAAAAGAACCAGCGCCGCCATTCCGGGCGACAACACCGACCCGGTCACGAAGTTCTCCCGGAAATGATCCGCAGGTCGTTGAGCACCTGCTCGCCGAGAAAAACGATCCAGGTGACTCCGGTCACCGGCCAGGCGACGTGGATGAGCCAGAGCGGCAGGTCGGCGAGTTCGGAGGTGCGCTTCCATGCGAAGCGCGTGAATTCGATGCCGGCGAAGACGAACACACAGGCCATCGCGAGCACGCCGAGCCGGCCGAGCAGCCGCGCCACCGCCTCGCCGCGCGGCGGAAGCTGCGGCCACAGATCGACTTCGAAATGCGTCGATTCGCGCACGCCGACCATGGCGCCGAACATGATCGTCCAGATGAACATGAAGCGAGCCATCTCCTCGGTCCAGATGTAGGACGGGATCAACTCGGTGTAGCGCGAGAAGATCTGTAACGAGACCGGGATGATGAGCAGGCCGACGGTGATCGCCATCAGCGCAGACAGCACCTCCGCGTAGAATGCCGTGAACCTCCGCCACAGGTTCGGAGGAGGTGTCTGATCGATCGAGGTCATGGCGAAGTCCGGGAGGGTAAAGAAGCGGCCGGGAAACGCTCCCGGCCGCACAGCAGTCAGCCTGATCGGGCCAGACTACTTCATGTCGGTGATGGCCGCGAAGATCTTGTCCGCGCCGATCTCCTTGGCGTAGGCCGCCATCACGGGATCGACCAGCTTCTTCATCGCGTCGCGGTCGGCGAACGGAACGCGCTTGAGCTTGCCGGCCTTTTCCAGCGCGTCGAGCTTGGCGGTATCTTCCGAGGAACTCGACCTGCCGCCCATAGGCGCCTGCTTCCTTGCCGGCCTTGAGGATCGCGGCCTGCAGATCGGCGGGCAGCGTCTTGAAGATCTTGGTCGAGAAGCAGATCGGCCGGATTGTGATGGCATGCTCGGTCATCGCGAGATGCGGCGCGACTTCGTAGAACTTCATCGACTCGACGCCCGCCGCCTCGTTCTCGCCCGCCGCGATCACGTTATTCTGGATCGCGTTGTAAACTTCGTTGTAGGCGATCACGGTTGGCGCCATGCCGGCCGCCTGGAACGTGCGGCTCCAGATCGGCGCGCCCTGCACGCGCACCTTGAGCGCCTTGATCTCGGCGAGGTTCTTCACCGGCTTGTTGACGAAGATGTTGCGCGTGCCGCCGCCGGCGTAGCCGATCAGCATCACTTCGGCCTTCTCGTTGATCTCATCGGCGACCGGCTTGAGCAGGTCGGCGTCGAGCACCTTGTTCCAGTGCGCGAGATCGCGGAACAGGAACGGCGCATCGATGAACGGCGCCGCCTTGGAGAAGGTCGACATGTGCGCCGGCGACACGATCGCGTAATCGACCGCCTTGCCCTGCGCCATGTACTCGAAATACTGCTTCTCCAGCCCGAGCGAGGAGTTGCGGTGCAGCACGAAATTGATCGGCTTGCCGTAGTATTTCTTGACCAGTTCCTCGAACTTGAGCAGCGCCTTGTTGAAGGCGTGGTCGTCGTTGAACTGCACCGCGCCATTGAGCGTGATGACCTGCTGGGCCTGCGCCGGAAGCGTTGAGATCGCCGCGGCGAGGCCAAAAGCCGTTACCGCCAAGATTTTCGACACGAATCGCATAGAGTCCTCCCTCGAATGCGCGGATTGTGCTCCGCCGTATTGTTTCAGGCTAACATGCTAGCCCGCGCGAACGCGGCGTGACAAGGCGGCGCATATGGTCCTTTTCGACCCCGACGATCCCGGCACGCTGCGGCCCTGGCTCATCGATCACGTCTGCCGCTTCTGGCTCGCGCGCATTCACGATCCGGCCGGCGGGTTTTTCGAAAATCTCGACGCGCTGGGATCGCCGGTCGCCAACCAGCGGCGCAGCACATTGGCGCAGGCGCGCCTCACCTACGTATTCAGCCACGCCTATATCCTGAGCCACGATCCTGCCTACCGCGAAGCCGCCCGCCACGGGCTTGCGTTCCTGATGCGCGCCGCGCGCGCGCCGGACGGCGGCTGGTTTCGCACGGTTTCGGTCGACGGCGCGACGCTCGACAACACGCGCGATGCCTACGACCACGCCTTCGTGCTGTTCGCGCTCGCCTGGTATTTCCGCGCGACCGGCGATGTCAGCGCGATCCAGCTTGCCGACGCCACGTGGGAGTTCATGCAGCATCGCCTCGCGCACCCGCGCTATGGCGGCTTTCTCGAGGAGATCGTACCGGGCCGCGCCGGAGTAAAGCTGCCGCGCCGCCAGAACCCGCACATGCATCTGCTCGAGGCGCTGCTCGCGCTGCATGTGGCGACCGGTGAGAAGAACTGGCTGCGCCGCGCGGGCGCGCTCATCGATCTGTTCAAGCGCCGCTTCACCGATCCGGATACCGGCGCGCTGATCGAGTTCTTCGGCGAGGACTGGTCGCCGGCCCCGGGTGCCGAGGGAGCCTTGCGCGAACCCGGCCATCAATTCGAATGGGTTTGGCTGCTGCACGAATACGTCCGCGCCGCACACGACGACAGTGTCGCGCCTTACGCCGAGCGGCTGTTCGCGTTCGGGACCCGGTACGGGATCGATCAGGACGGTATCGTGTTGGACGGCGTCGATGCGTCAGGCGCAGTTGTTGCCGGCACCAAGCTGCTCTGGCCGCAGACCGAGTACCTCAAGGCCTGCGTGGCGCGCGCCGAATGGCTCAATGACGACGCGGCGCGCGGCGCCATTCATGCGCATCTCGCCCTGATCGCAAAATCATTCATGCGCCCCGACGGCGCCAACTGGCACAACCAGCTCGCGCGCGACGGCTCACCCGTAGCGCCGGTCACGCCCGCGCGCGTGCTGTATCACTTGTTTCTGGGTGTGGCGGAGGTGGATCGGCTGTTGGGGCAGACCGCTCGCACGGCGGATCAATGACTGTGTGACGCGGTCCATTGGCCGATCCGGAAGATGACGAATTCCGCCGGGCGGACCGGCGCGATGCCGATCTCCACGATCAGCCGGCCATTCAGGATGTCGTCTTGCGTCATCGTGGTGCGGTCGCAGGTGACAAAAAAGCTCTGGTTCTCCGAATTTCCCATCAACGCCCCTTGGCGCCATTGTGCACGCAGGAAAAGCGTCACCGTGTCGACCACGCGCGTCCAGAGTCGCTCGTCGTTCGGCTCGAATACGACCCACTGCGTGCCGCGATCGATGCTCTCTTCGAGAAACAGGAAGAACCGTCGTACCGGCACGTATTTCCACTCCGACGCCTCGGCATCCGTGCCGGCGAGGGTCCTGGCGCCCCACACGACGGGCCCATAGTTGGGGAACACGCGCAGGCAATTGATGCCGGCAGCGTTGAGCACGACCATTCGCCTCATCTGTGAGATAACCAGGCTGGCCGCTGATCGAAAGTCCGGTGACGCCCCACAGTGTCGCTTCACGTGCCCGCCGGCGCTTTCCACACCGCCCGCTCCGCGTCCGTGCGGCTCATGATGCCGGCGACCATGCCGCATGGCGCGAACGCCATGAGCGTGTCGGCATCGAGCGGGTTGGGCGCCAGCACGCGCGGGAAATAAAGCGCGGCGTTCTCGCGCGCAATCGCGTGGAACGCGGCCACGTTCTGCACCGCATTGTCGACGGTCCAGGACGCCGGCGCATCGATGATGAGGAACGCACGGCGCTCGCGGCAATACGCGGCGGCCGGTGCCCAGTCGTTCGCGACATCATTGTCCGCGCTCGGCACATAAGGTGGAATGCAGAGCAGGTTGAACAGATCGACCTTGTCGAGCGCATAGAGTCCGGTGTGGCGCGCGCGATTTTCCGGCGCGGTGACCTCCGCGCTGCCGATATCGGCGCCGTCGGTGCCGGAGCCGTCGATCGCGATTGCCGTCTGGTCGCGCCGGCGACGTCGTGCGCAGGCCGGAATCAAGCCGCAGCAGTTGCGAATTCCTGCAAGACCGTACCGACAAACCGCGGGCTCGCCGGATCGGCCGACACTTTTGGAAATGCCTCCGTCAACCCGCTGCCGCCGCGCTGTTCTGAATCGCGTTTGCTCGCGGTGTCGTCCGACACGGTCAGATTGAAGAGCCTGTTGTCCGCCGTCTGGTCGATCTCGGCGTGGTCGATGACGATCTTGAGATTGAGCCCCCAGCTTCCGGGGCTCGTAGCGCGGAAGGTTTCACCATTGTCGAGTGTGACGATCGCAGCCTTCGCAACTTGCTCGCCGCAGCGTGTGGCAACGCGCACGACGAAGGTCTTCCTGCCGCCGTTCTCGAAAAACTGGCGGACCGCGAAGCTCAGCGTGCTTTTCTGCCACAAGCCACCGAACTGGCGTTCGAATTCCAGGAAGCTTTCGATGAGAATGGGTTGGTCGAGCGGTCCAAGCCATGCGCGGCCGACAAAGGCCGCGATCGATGTCGGCACGCCCGTCAATCCGATGCACACCGGCAGGTATCTCTTCGATGAATACGCCCGGGTGCTTGATCTCCGCCACGTCTGAACCTCCGGCGCGCGACGCACCGCGATCGTCACAGCCCCGCCAGCGCCTTCTGGTAATAGCTCAGATCGATGTACTTCTCGGGCGCCGCGGGCGTGCCGCCTTCGAACTGGGCGCGCAGCTTGAGCACGTTGCGCACGCCGTCCATGTCCAGCGCGCCGTCCTTGTGGAAGCCCTTCAGCGTCGCATCGTAGGCCTGCGCGGCGACATCCTCGGGCAACTTCAGCCGCTCGACCAGAAGGCCAACCGCTTCCGCCTTGTTCTTGGGTTCAAGCATCCAGCGCAAGCCTTCGATGTAGGCCTGCACATATTTGACCAGCGTATCGGAATTCGCCGCGCCCCAAGTGCGCAGCACGAAGGCGCTCGACCCCTGATAGGCCCCGAGCGCATTGGCTGCCGTGTCGATCGTCTTGAGACCGGCCTTCTCGGCGCGGATCGAGAACGGCGGGTTCAGCATCGCGGCCGCGTAGGTCTTGTCCCTGGTCATCGCCTCCAGGCGCTGAGACGTGCCGCCGACCGGCTTCACCTCGTAGTCGCCCTTGTTGAGCCCCTTCTGGCGCAGCATCTCGTAAAGCTGGAACGCATAAGCGGTATTCACGGCATCGACCGCGACCGTCTTGCCCTTGAGGTCGGCGAGCGAATTGATTTCGGGTTGGACGACAAGGCGATTGAAGCTGTCGTCGCCGCCGAGCACCACCGCGATATCGACATTGGCCTTGTCTTTCATCGCGAACGCATTGTCGACCGCCGAATGCGCGATGTGATAGCGGCCTTCGGCGAGCCCGTTGCGCAGCTCATCGGAAGTGGGCGTGAACTTCAGATCGACCGCGAGGCCGCGCTTCGCGAACAGGCCTTTCGCCTGCGCGGCGAACATCGGCAGGTTCTGCACGCCTGGAAAGACGATGACGGTGAGCTGGGTCTGCGCCTTGGCCGGCGCGAGCAGCATCGCCATCGCGGCGCCGAGCATCAGTGCCTTGAACGTTGCGCGCATGCATCTGTTCGGACGCACGGCGCCTGAACGTATTTCCATCGTCGCAACTCCGCGGCTCATTGACGCCCGGGACATGGCGCGTCACACATTCCGCCGCCCGAACGCCGCCTCCATCTCGCGCCGCACCTTCACGGCGGAATCATTCGGGTCGTATTCCACATCCGCCCATTTGAGCGCTTCGCCGGTCGCGATATCGCGCTTGAGCTTGACGTTGTGCGCGAGGCCGAGCGGCAGCAGCCCCTCGTCGAGCGAGCGGTCGGCCGGCGTCTGCTTGCCCCACACGCAATAGCCGCCCTCGCCGTCGAGCATTTCGCCCGCCTTCATGGTCTTCTTCGCGGTCGCGACCACGTCGGAGCGGAAGCCGGTCGGCGCGCCGGTCGCTTCCTTGCGCAGCGCCGCAGATCGCGACCGAGATGCCGAGCTCGAGCCCGATCATGTGCGTCGGGCGATACAGCGCCATGTGCTCGAAAGTCTCGTCGGGCAGGATGTTGTATTCCTGCGCGCAGCGCTGCACGTATTCGTGCCCGCACTTGACCACCACGTAGGTGCCGACCTGCAGATGGTTCTCGACGCCCGTCTTGTCGCGGTGCAGCGAGGAGACCACCTCGGTCGTGCCGGTGATCGCGAGCTTGCCGCCGGATGACTTCGGCTTGCACACCTTCGCAAGGTCGTAGACCGACGACGGCGGGAACGAGAGCCCGTCCGGCTGCGGCGTCAGGCCGGTGGCGTTGCACACCGCCGTCATCTCGATGCCGGACTTGGTGCCGTCGATGAACGAGTTGAACATCTTCGGATTCATGCCGCCCTTCGCGACCACTTCGAGCGGCAACCCGAAATTCTCCCACACGGTGTCGGGCGTCGATTGATGGAAGGTCGGGTGATAGCGCGTGCCCTTGCCGGCCGAGACGACCTCGAAGCCGCAGGCGCGCGCCCAGTCGACATGCTCGCAGATCAGCGCCGGCTGATCGCCCCACGCGAGGCTGTAGATCACGCCGGCCGCGCGCGCCTTGCGAGGCGAGCAGCGGCCCCGCCACCACGTCGGCCTCCACGTTGACCATCACGACATGCTTGCCGTGCTCGATGATCTTGAGCGCATGGCGGATGCCGGCCTTGGGATCGCCGGTCGCCTCGACGATCACCTCGATGTCGGGAAACGCGATCAGTGCATCGCTGTCCTGCGTGATGTGCGTGCGGCCGCTCTTGAACGCGTCGCCGAGCGAGCTTGCCTGATACTGCTGCTCATCCCAGCCGCACGAGGCGAGCGCCTTTCCGGCGCGCTCGGCCGAAAGAGTCCGCGATGCCGACGAGATGCATGCCGCGCGTGCGCCGCACCTGCGCAAGGAACATGGTGCCGAACTTGCCGGCGCCGATCAGTCCGACGGTCACGGGCCGGCCCGCGGCCTCCCGTTCGAGCAGCAATGCATGAAGGTTCACGTGGCGTATCCTCCGCGACTATTTTCCGCGGGAATCGACATCGACAGGATCGGTGGCGGAGAACAACGCCTTATTGGCAAAGCGCGCGCGAGACGAACGACTCGTCGCGGCACTCCTGCGGATTGGGCGCGCGGCCCTCGCGCCATAGCTGCGCGGGGCACTTGAAGGCGGAGGTGATGTCGAGGCTGTTGCCGCGCTCGAAGCCCTTGGACTTGCACAGCGCGACGCTCGCGCCGCCGCAATCCGGCGCGCCGTTCGGCGCGGCGGTGCAAAGCTCGTGACCCGAGACGACGTTCGTTGTCGGCAGCCGCGCGACCGTCCCGGCCGCATCGGTCACGCCCTTGGCGAGATCGCCCGCCGCGTTGGTGGTGGCGCCGAGCGTCTCGCCCGCGCCGCGCACGCCGGCGTTCACGCCCGCACCCACACTTGAGATCGACTGATCGATGAAACGGCCGATCGCGCCGAACACCTCACGTGGCGGCGGCAGCCCCGCCTGCGGTGGAGGCGGCGGCGGCGCGACGATCACTGCCGGCGGATCGGCCGGCGGCGGAGGTGCAGGCGCATTTTGCGCGAGACTGCGGCCGTGGCTGCAGGCACGACCACGCCGCGCCAGCGCGAGTGCGCTGGCGCCAGGAGGAACATCCGTGCATCGCTGCGATCATGGCTGAAGGCAAGGTCGTGCGCCCGCGGCGTGGCAGAAATGAGGAGCCTAGCATCGACGCCAGAATGCTCACGATCTGAGGTACTTAACGGCGAAGAACAGCGCGATCAGCACCGTGCAGCCGATCGCCGCCAACAGTCCGAGCCGCTTCTCGATGAATTCGCGGATCGGCTCGCCGTAGCGGCGCAGCAGCCAGGCCATCAGCGCGAAGCGCGCGCCGCGCGCCACGATGCACGATACGATGAACAGCCAGATGTTCACCGACAGCGCGCCAGAGACGATCGACACGACCTTCATCGGCGGCAGATGCGCGAGGCTGGAGGTGATGAGGATTAGCACCAGAAACTCGAAATTGCCGCTCGCCTGGCTGCGCAGTTCCTCGAACTTGGCGAGGCTGCCGTAGAACTCGAGCACCGGCCTTGCGATGTACTCGTAGGCGTAGTGCCCGAGGAACCAGCCGAACGACGCCGCCGAGCACCGAGGTGACCGTCGCGATCACCGCATAGCGCCAGACCCGCTCGGGCTTCGCCAGCCCCATCGGCACGAACAGCACTTCGGCCGGGATCGACGAACACCGAGCTTTCGACGAACGCGATGAAGGCGAGCCACCATTCGGCGCTCTTGCGCGCCGCGAGCGACAGCGCCCAGTCGTAAAGGCGTCTCAGCATCTCGTGCCCGAAGCCCTGAAAACAGCGATGCCCCGGATAGCAGTCCGGGGCGGGGCGGGTCTAGCGGCGCGGTACGAGAAAGTCCATGCGCGCGCGAGCGCGTCAGCGCCGCTTGCGGACGCGGCGGCTTTCCAGCGTCACCACCTTGCGGCGCGCATCGGCGTCGGCCGGCTCCTTGAGCAGTTTCTCGGCGATGCCGAACAGGCGCTCGCGGCGCTCCATTTCCTTCCAGACTTCCTTCGGCTGCACACCCGAGGCGACCCAGAGCACGACGAGATTGTAGATGAGGTCGGCGCTTTCCTTGACGACCGCGTCGCGGTTGCCGTTCACGGCGTCGATGACGACTTCCACGGCCTCTTCGGCGAGCTTCTTGGCGATCTTGGCGCGCCCGGAACGCAACAGCCGCGCGGTGCGCGAGCGCGCCGGATCGCCATGCTTTGCGGCAATCACCCCGTCATAAGGCGCTCGACCGAATCAGCCATGCGCTGACCATAGCGCAAGTCGGTCTATTAGTTGTTAACAAGTGAATTTGTGACGCAATATCTGGCCAAGCCTTCGGGCGGGTCCCGAAAATGAAACGGCGGCCCGAGGGCCGCCGCTCCAAAACCGTCAGACGGGATTACATGGCGCCACTCGTCGGCGCTGGGGCCACAATCGGCGGCGCCTGACCGTTCTGGCCCGCTGCGTTGCCGTAGTTGGTCGCTCCCGGCACGTTCACGTTCGGGCCGCGATAGCCGGGCTGGCCGCCCGAGCCGCCGCAGCGGCTGTAGTAGTCGCGACCCTGATGCGCCGGCGCCCGATAGTGACGCTGGTACACCGGCGCCTGCTGGTAGTGATAGGCGCGCGGCGCCGCATGGCCGTACGCCGGACCACCGCCGTAATACCCGTAGGCGGGTTCCTCGTAGTAGCCCGGCGCATAGGTGCGGCGCTCATAGTAATCACGCCGGCTGTTCGCCGCCGCGACGGCGCCGATCGTGCCGATGATCGCGCCGAACGCCGCGAGCGGCACACGCCGGATTGACACCGCGCCGGCTGCGCTGCTTGCGCTGCGCGCTCACCTCATCGGCACCGCATTCTGCTTCGCGATCGCCGGGCCGCCTTCCGGCGCGGCCGCGGCCGGACGCAGGTCGAAGCTCGTCAGCGCGATCGCAATCGCCGTCGCGCCGATGAGCGTGGATTTAAGGATCATGATGTTCTCCCAGGTTACCGCTCCGGCGCTTCAGACTGAGCGACGCCGGACGGTGGAGAAGTCGCTCGCTTGGGTAACGTGCGGCAGGATGCGCGAGTTCCATTGAATGGTTATTGAACGCGGCGCGCGGGTTGATGAATGACAAAAACGTAATGTTTATCGGGAGGAATTCGCGCGTTCCCCGGGATAGCCGTGCGCGAGAACGAGCTTTACTCCCCCTCCGCCAGCAGACTCGCGTTGCCACCCGCCGCCGCGGTGTTCACCGTCACCACCTGCTCAGTGGCGAAACGCCGCAGGTAATTCGGTCCGCCCGCTTTCGGGCCGGTGCCGGACAATCCGCTGCCGCCGAACGGCTGCGTGCCGACCACGGCGCCGATCATGTTGCGGTTGACGTAGACATTGCCGTTGGCGAGGCGCTTCACGATGTGCTCGGCGGTATCGTCGATGCGCGAATGGATGCCGAGCGTCAGCCCATAGCCGCTGGCGGCGATGTCGTCGAGCAACCGGTCCAGTTCGCCGGCGCGCCAGCGCACCACATGCAGCACCGGGCCGAACACTTCCTCGGTGAGGTCGCGCGCGCCTGTCAGCGCGATGATCGTCGGGGCGACGAAGGTGCCGGCATCCGGCGCGCCGTCGTGAGCGGAAGATCACGCGGCCCTGTGTGCGTCGCGATCCAGTTGTCGAGCTTGTCCTTTGCCTCCCGGTCGATCACCGGCCCGACATGCGTGGCGATCTCGCGCGGGTCGCCCACCACGAGCGCGCGCGCCGCGCCTTCGATCATCTCGATGATCCGATCCGCCACATCCTCCTGCACGCAAAGGAGCCGCAGCGCCGAGCAGCGCTGCCCGGCCGAACGGAACGCCGACG
Organism: uncultured Alphaproteobacteria bacterium; assembly: GCA_963800695.1. GTDB lineage: Bacteria > Pseudomonadota > Alphaproteobacteria > Rhizobiales > Xanthobacteraceae > PALSA-894. Next base: position 99,843 of record CAWDCA010000004.1, read on the forward strand.
TAACGACATCGTCGGTCACCTGCTCGGGCAGCGCGGTCGCGTCCACGATCATGGCATTGATCCCGCCGGTCTCGGCGATCAGCGGCACGATCGGGTCCGTCTTTCGCCGCGAGTGCGCGGTTGATCAGCCATGCGACTTCGGTCGAGCCCGTGAAGGCAACGCCCGCGACGCGCGCGTCCGCGACCAGAGCCGCACCGGCCTTGCCGTCGCCGATGACGAGATGCAGCGCGGATTTCGGCACGCCCGCATCGTGCATCAGTTGGACCGCCGCGGCGGCGGTCTGCGGCGTCTGCTCGGCGGGCTTGGCGATCGCGGAGTTGCCCGCGACCAGCGCCGCCACGATCTGGCCGGTGAAGATCGCGAGCGGGAAATTCCACGGGCTGATGCAGACGAACACGCCGCGCCCGCGATGGGTAAGATCGTTGGTCTCGCCGGTCGGCCCGCGCATGCGTTCCGGAACAAGCGAACGCCGCGCCTCGCGCCGCGTAGTAGCGGCAGAAGTCCACCGCCTCGCGCACTTCGGCCAGCGCATCGTCGAGCGTCTTGCCGCCTTCGGTCTGCAACAGCGCGATCAGCGCATCGCGGCTCTGTTCGTAAAGATCGGCGATGCGTTCGAGCGCAGCGGCGCGGTCATCGACCGGCGTTGCATTCCACGCCGCAAATCCTTTGGCAGCACCCGCCAACGCATCCGCGACGTTTTCGCCCTTCGACTGCCGCAACGGCGCAGCATTGCGCACGCCGTTTACCAGCGCCTCAAGGCTCGCGCGATCGCCGAACTCGACCCCGGCGGAGTTCTTCCGCTCGGCCCCGTAAAGATCGCGCGGCAACGGAATGCGCGGATGCCGCGCGTGGCCCGCGTCCGCGATCCAGTCCTGCGGGCGCTTCAATATCGTCGCGACCGGCACCGACGGATCGGCCGCGACCGACACGAACGACGAGTTCGCGCCGTTCTCCAGCAGGCGCCGCACCAGATAGGCGAGCAGGTCGCGATGCCCGCCGACCGGCGCATAGACGCGGCAGGCAGCAGCGGGCTCGTCCGCAAGCAGCGCCTCGTACAGCGCCTCGCCCATGCCGTGCAGGCGCTGGAATTCATAACCCTCGACGCCGCCCGCCTGCTCGATCACGCTCGCGACGGTGAGCGCATTGTGCGTGGCGAACTGCGGGTAGAGATGCGGCCGCGCCGCCAGCAGTTTGCGCACGCAGTCCATGTAGGACAGATCCGTCATCGCCTTGCGGGTGAACACCGGATAGTCCGGCAGGCCCGCGCTCCTGCGCGCGCTTCACCTCGGTGTCCCAGTACGCGCCCTTCACCAGCCGCACCATCAGGCGGCGGTTGAAGCGCGACCGCCGTATCGCGCGCCCAGTCGATCACCGCGCCGGCGCGCTTCTGATAGGCCTGGATCGCAAGCCCAAACCCGTCCCAGTCCGCAAGCGACGGATCGCCGAGCACCGCGCCGATCACATCGAGCGACAGTTCGAGCCGATCGGCCTCCTCGGCATCGACGGTGAAATTGAGATCATGCTGTTTGGCTTGCCGCGCGAGTTCGAGCACCCGCGGCGTCAACTCGCGCAAAACGCGCTCGCGCGAGATCGCCTCGTAGCGCGGATGCAGCGCCGAGAGCTTGACCGAGATGCCCGGCCGGTCCGGCAGCCGCGCGTTGCCGGCAGTCCGTCCGATCGCCTCGATCGCCCGCGCATAGCTCTGGAAATAGCGCTCGGCGTCCCTGGCGGTGCGCGCGCCCTCGCCTAGCATGTCGTAGGAATAGCGAAACTCGCGGTGCCCGGCGGCGCGCCCGAGCGCTTCCTCGATGTCCTGCCCGAGCACGAAGTGCGACCCCAGGAGCCGCATCGCCTGCCGGGTCGCAGTCCGCACCGCCGGAAGCCCGAGCCGTTTGCCCAGACTTTCCAGAATGTTCTCCGGCGTCTCGCCCGGCTGGATGATGCGCGCCGAGATGCCGAGCGCCCAGGCCGACGCCGAGACCAGCAGCGCGCTCGACTTCACCTCGTGGCGGGTCCAGTCGCCGGACGACAGCTTGTCCTCGATCAGCCGGTCCGCGGTCGCCGAATCCGGCACCCGCAGCAGCGCCTCGGCGAGCACCATCAGGGCGAGGCCTTCGGGGGTCGAGAGCGAATACTCGCGCAGGAAGTCCTCGATCCCGCCGAGCCCGCCGGACTTCTGGCGGATCGCCTCGACCAGCCGCGTTGCGCGCTTGTCGATGCGCGCCTCGGCGGCCGCCTCGCGCGGCGCCGTATCGAGCAGCGCGGCCGCAAGCTCCTCGTCCGACGCCGCATAGGGCGCCGAGAAGGGGGCCAAATCTTTCCGCTCAGGCCGCCGCGCGGCGTTCGGGCTCATCGCCGGTCTCCCTGGCCGCGACTCAGTTGCGCCATTCTATGGAAGCATTCCGCCGTCCGCTGCGCCCGCACCTGCCCAAGCGCCCGCGGATGCGGCACGCTGCCGCGCTTCTGTGCACGCGTTCACTCTTTCGCCGGTCCGTGCTTGCACTTTAGGGCGGCATGTTCTTTGCTAAACCTGTCACTTATCGCATCGCCACAAAAGGTCCTGCGGGTGCGGACAGGTCCGGCGTAACTTCAAGAAGAAAGGGACTTGGATGATCGCCCTCGGTTGCGTCCGGCTCGGCCGGATCGGACTTTTCGCCGCCTCGGCACTCGCCGTCGCTACGACCGCCTCGGCGCAAACGCCGATCAAGTTCTCGCTCGATTTCAAGTTCGAAGGCCCCGCCGCGCCCTTCGTGGTCGCGATCGACAAGGGCTACTTCAAGGCCGAGGGCCTCGACGTCACCATCGACACCGCGGGCGGCTCGCTCGAGCCGATCAACCGCGTGGCGTCCGGCACCTACGACATGGGCTTCGGCGACATCAATTCGCTGATCAAGTTCCGCGACGCCAACCCGGGCACGCCGATCAAGGCCGTGTACATGGTCTACAACAAGCCGCCGTTCTCGATCGTCGGGCGCAAGAGCCGCGGCGTCTCGGCGCCGAAGGACCTCGAAGGCAAGAAGCTCGGCGCCCCGCCGCCGGACGGCGCTTTCGCGCAATGGCCGATCTTCGTGCAGGCGAACAGCATCGACGCCTCGAAGGTGACGATCGTGTCAGTCGGCTTCCCGGTGCGCGAGCCGATGCTGGCGAGCGGAGAGGTCGACGCCATCACGGGCTTCTCGTTCTCCTCCTACATCAACCTGAAGGACCGCGGCGTTCCGGCGAACGACATCACCGTGCTGCTGATGGCCGATTTCGGCGTCAATCTCTACGGCAACACCATCATGGTGAACCCGAAGTTCGCCGCCGAGAAGCCCGAGGCCGTGAAGGCCTTCCTGCGCGCCTTCACCAAGGGGCTGCAAGAGACGGTGAAAAATCCCACGACAGCGGTCGAGTCGGTGCTCAAGCGCAACGACGTCGCCAAGAAGGAAACCGAACTCGAGCGCCTCCAGATCGCCCTCAAGGACAACATCCTCACGCCCGAGGTGAAGAAGAACGGCTTTGGCGGCGTCGACATGGAGCGGCTCGACAAGTCGGTCGACCAGATCGCGCTGACCTACCAGTTCAAGGCCGCCAAGCCGAAGGGCTCCGATGTGTTCGACCCGTCGTTCTTGCCTGACGCGGCTTTGCGCAAGGCGGACTAACACACACGCGCGATGCCGCTTTCGTTACAAACCCTCTCCCGCTCATGCCCGCGAAAGCGGGCATCCAGTGATTGGCCAAAGAACTGGGTCCCCGCTGGAGTTTACCCGGACCCCGATCCGGCGGGGACGAGCGGAGGGAAACTTAGGTGACCGCCTTCGTCGCCCTCGACAAGGTCAGCCATGTTTACGGCGGAGCCGGCGGCACGCTCGCGGTCGAAGACCTTTCCATCCATGTGAACCGTGGCGAATTCGCCGCAGTTGTCGGCCCGTCCGGCTGCGGCAAGTCCACCTTGATGAAGCTCGCGACCGGCCTGCAATTCCCGTTCAAGGGGAGCGTGCAGGTCGCCGGCGCGGTCGTGCGCCAAGCCGGTCAAGATCGCCGGCATGGCGTTCCAGGCGCCGACGCTCCTGCCGTGGCGCACGACGCTGGAAAACCTGCTGCTGCCGCTTGAAATCGTCGAGCCGCACCGCAGCCGCATGCGCCGCCACAAGGCCGAATATGTGGCGCGCGCCGAAGCATTGCTCGCCTCCGTCGGCCTCGCCGGACAAGGCGACAAGTTCCCCTGGCAGCTTTCCGGCGGGATGCAGCAGCGCACCTCGCTCTGCCGCGCGCTGATCCACGAGCCCGAGCTGTTGATGCTGGACGAGCCGTTCGGCGCACTCGATGCCTTCACCCGCGAGGAGTTGTGGTGCGTCATCCGCGACCTGCAGGCGGCGCGCAAGATCACCATCGTGCTGGTGACGCACGATCTGCGCGAGGCGGTGTTCCTCGCTGACCGCATTTTCGTGATGTCGGCGCGGCCGGGCCGCATCCTCGCCGAGCGCGTCGTCGACATCCCGCGCCCGCGCGACCTCGAAGTGACCTTCACGCCGCAATTCACCGGCATCGTGCACGAGTTGCGCGAGCACATCGTGAAGGCGCGGCAATGAAGACCACGCTCGCCATCCGCCTTGCGCCCTGGATCGCCACCATCGCGCTGTTCGTTGTCTGGGAAGCGGCGTGCCGCATCTTCGCTATCCCGGTGTTCTTCCTGCCGCCGCCCTCGCTCGTGTTCAAGGCGGTGATCGACTACTGGCCGGCGCTGTACAAGCATTCGCTGTTCACGCTGTCCTCCACGCTGGTCGGCTTCGCGCTGGCGGTCGGTTTCGGCCTGCTGCTGGGCTTGGCGGTCGGCTGGTCGCGCGCCGTCTATGCGGGCGTCTACCCGCTGATGATCGGCTTCAATGCGATCCCGAAGGTCGCCGTGGTGCCGATCCTGGTGCTGTGGTTCGGCATCGGCTTCATCCCGGCGGTGCTGACCGCGTTCCTGATCTCGTTCTTCCCGATCGTCGTGAACGTCGCGACCGGGCTCGCCACGATCGAGCCGGAGCTTGAGGACGTGCTCAAGGCGCTCGGCGCCTCCAAGCTCGACATCATGCGCAAGGTCGGCATCCCGCGCTCGCTGCCGTATTTCTTCGGCTCGCTCAAGGTCGCGATCACGCTCGCCTTCGTCGGCGCGGTGATTTCCGAGAGCGTGGCGTCGAATGTCGGCATCGGCAATCTGATGCTGCAGGCGCAGGCGCAGTTTCAGGTGCCGCTGATCTTCGCCGGGCTGCTCGCGCTCGCCGTCGAGGGCATCGTGATGTACGCCCTGATGGCGATGCTGGAGGCGCGCATGACCGGCTGGGCGCAACGCTCCGGCTTCGCGCAGGCCTGACCGCCACGCAATCATTTGATATTTCTGGATAAATCGGTTTGCGCAGAAGCGCTGCAACGACAGCCTCGCGAACGCCCTGCAACTTTTCCCCGATTGCGCGGTTAATCCGGTCAAGCGTTGCCGTCGGCGGGGGTTTCGCTAGAGTGCCGCTGCAACAAACCTGGGCCGAATGAACTTCATCAAGCTCTATACGCGCGTGCTCACCTTGCTCGGGCCCGAGGCGCGGCTCGGGTGGCTGCTGGCGGGCGCCAACGTCGCGCTGGCCACGGCGCAATTCGCCGAGCCGGTTCTGTTCGGCCGCATCATCGATGCGCTCGTGAAGGGGCAGACCGCGGGCGCGACACCGACGTTTGAGGCGCTCACGCCGCTGCTCGCCGCCTGGGTCGCCTTCGGCCTGTTCACCATCGCCTGCAGCGTGCTGGTCGCCCTGCATGCCGACCGGCTGTCGCATCGGCGCAAGCAGTCCATCACCACGATGTATTTCGAGCACGTCCTGCAATTGCCGCTGTCGTTCCATGGCGGCTCGCATTCGGGACGGCTGATGAAGGTGATGCTCACCGGCGTCGATGCGCTGTGGATGCTCTGGCTGTCGTTCTTCCGCGAGCATTTCGCGGCGTTCGTGGCGCTGTTCGTGCTCCTGCCGCTGTCGCTGTTCGTCAACTGGCGGCTCGCCTCGCTGCTGCTGATCCTCTGCGTGGTCTTCGCGGGCCTGACCGTGCTGGTCATCCGCAAGACCGAGAAACTGCAGAGCGCGGTCGAAGGGCACTACACGTCGATGGCCGAGCGGGCGTCCGATGCGCTGAGCAACATCGCGCTGGTGCAGGGCTTTGCGCGCGTCGAGGCCGAGGTGAAGAGCCTGCGCAACGAGGCCGACCGCCTGCTCGCCGCGCAGATGCCGGTGCTGTCCTGGTGGGCGATGATCGCGGTGCTGACACGCTCGGCCACGACCATCACCATACTGTCGATCTTCCTGCTCGGCATCTGGCTCAACATGCACGGCCAGGCGACCATCGGCGAGATCGTCACCTTCATGAATTTCGCCGCGCTGCTGATCGTCCGGATGGAACAGGTCGTCGGTTTCACCAACAAGGTGCTGCTGGATGCGCCGCGGCTGAAGGAATTCTTCGACGTGCTCGATACCGAGCCGGCGGTGCGCGACCGCGCCGACGCGGTCGATCCCGGCCGCATGCGCGGGCTGGTCGAGTTCAACGACGTGTCGTTCTCCTATGACGGCAAACGTCCGGCCATCGCGGACCTCTCGTTCACGGCGCTGCCGGGCGAGACCATCGCGCTGGTCGGCTCGACCGGCGCCGGCAAATCCACCGCGCTCGCGCTGCTGCATCGCGCGTTCGACCCGCAGTCCGGCGTGATCAAGATCGACGGCATGGACATCAAGGCGGTGAAGCTCGCGGGGCTGCGCCACAACATCGGCGTGGTCTATCAGGAAGCCCTGCTGTTCAACCGCTCGATCGCGGAGAATTTGCGCGTCGGCAATCCGGACGCCACCGACGAGCAATTGCTCGAGGCCGCCGAGCGCGCGCAGGCGAGCGAACTGATCGAGCGGCATCCGGACGGGCTGGACGGCACCGTCGGCGAGCGCGGGCGCTCCCTCTCGGGCGGCGAGCGGCAGCGCATCTCGATTGCGCGCGCGCTGCTCAAGGATCCGCCAATCCTGATTCTCGACGAGGCGACCAGCGCGCTCGACGCCACCACGGAACGCAAGGTGCAGGCCGCGCTCGACGAGGTGATGCGGGGCCGCACCACGTTCGTGATCGCACATCGCCTCGCGACCGTGCGCAACGCCACCCGCATCCTCGTGTTCGATCAGGGGCGCGTCATCGAACAGGGCACGTTCGACGAACTGGTCGCCCGCAACGGCCGCTTCGCCGAGCTCGCGCGCGCGCAGTTCATGGCGCCGCCGGAGCCGGTGCCGGAAGAAGTCCCCGCGATGTCGCCCGCCGCCGAATGATTTGACAATCGGTCGCCCGCCCCTATTGTCCCCCGCGGTTTTTCCAAAACGTGCATCGAGATGACCAAAGACGAGATTGCGGCGTTCTGTATCGACCAGCTGGTCGACATCCTGCGCGTCCCGAAGGAGAGCGTGGACGTCAACACGAAGTTCACCCGGCTCGGGCTCAATTCCGCCATGACGATCTATCTGGTCATGGAACTGGAGGACAAACTTAGCCTCGAGCTCGACCACGAAATGCTTGCCGACCATCCCACGATTACCGAGCTGTCCGCTTACCTGGCTCAGAAAGCCAGCGCGGGCGCGGCAAGCGAGCGCGCGGGCTAAGGCATGGCAGGACCGGCAACGCTCGTCGATGTCCTGGCGCATCGCGCTGCGGCCAAGCCGGATCATCGGGCTTACATTTTCCTCACCGATCACGGCGCCGAGGAAGCTTCGCTGACCTACGCCGAGCTGCTGACGCGCGCGAATGCGCTCGCTGCGCGCCTCGCGGCGACCACTCCGCCCGGCGAGCGCGCGCTCCTTGTCTTCCCTTCCGGCCTCGAATTCGTCGTCGCACTGTTCGCCTGCTTCCTCGCGCGCGTGATCGCCGTGCCGATCATGGTCCCGCGCCGGCAGAGCGCGCGCAACTCAAGCGTCAGCATCGTGGCGAACTGCGCACCGAAGCTCGCGCTGACCAGCGCGGCGCTGATGGCCCGGCAGGATTTGATTGAGCGTTTCCCCGGGCTCGCCTGGATGACGATCGATGGCGAAAGCAGCAATGCCGGTTGGACGAGCACCGCGCCGCAAGCGGACGACATCGCCTTCCTCCAGTATACCTCTGGCTCCACGTCCGATCCGAAAGGCGTCGTGATTACGCATCGGAACCTGATGGTGAACGAGGAGATGATGCGCATCTCCTTGCGCAATTCCGAGCATTCGACGTGCGTGAACTGGATTCCGCATTTCCACGACATGGGTCTCATCTTTGGCGTGCTGCATCCGCTCTACCTCGGCAGCACGGCGGTTCTGATGTCGCCCAATGCCTTCATGCAGCGGCCGCACCTGTGGCTGCGCGCGATCAGCCAGTATCGCGCCGAAGCGGTCGCCGGCCCGAACTTCGGTTATGACCTCTGCGTGAGCCGTTACAAACCGGAACTGATGGAAGGCATCGACCTTTCGAACTGGAAAGTGGCGTGCTGCGGTGCCGAGCCTATCCGGGTCGAAACCCTGCGCCGCTTCGCCGAAACCTTTGCGCCGCATGGCTTCGACAGCCACGCCATCTACCCCTGCTATGGAATGGCCGAGACCACGCTGCAGGCGACAGGCCGCACGCGCGGCGAGGGTTACGGTACCCGCAAGCTCAGCCGCTCCGCGTTGCAGGCGAACCGCCTTGAAGCGCCGCGCGATCTTAACGATACGAGCGAGATCGTCGGCTGCGGGCGCACCGTGCTTGATGAGCGCCTTGCCATCGTCGATCCCGGCACGGGCGCACGGCTAGCTGCGGAGCAGATCGGGGAGATCTGGGTGAGCGGCGACACCATCGCACGCGCTTATTGGCAAGACGACGAAGCCACGGAGGCGGACCTGCGGGCCCGGCTGCCGGGCGAGGATGGCGTGTGGCTGCGCACCGGCGATCTCGGTTTCCTCGATGCATCGGGCGAATTGTACGTGACCGGGCGCATCAAGGAATTGATCATCGTCCGCGGCATGAATCATTATCCGCAGGACATTGAGCGCAGCGTACAGGCCGCGCATCCGGCGCTGCGGCAGAACGGCGGCGCGGCGTTCGCGGTGCCGGATGAGCGTGGCGAGGAGCAGCTCGTCATCGTCCAGGAAGTGGAGCGCACTGCGCGCAACAAGATCGATCCGCAGGAAATCGCCGGTATCATCCGCGAAGCGGTGACCAACGATCACGAGATTTTCGCGCGCCACATCGTTCTGATCCGGCCGCAGACCTTGCCGAAGACCACCAGCGGCAAGGTGCAGCGCGCTCTGACGCGCAAGCTGTGGCTGGAGCACAAGCTGGATTACCTGACGACGGAGTCCGCGGCCTAAAACTTGATCGTCGCCTTGTCGCCGAGTCGGATGCTCTCGGCAATGCCCTGCTCCATCCGCCGCGCGATTGTCGCGCGGTAGTGGCCGAAATCCATGAAATGGGCGCGGTTGCGTGTCAGTGCATTGTCGACGCGGTAATCGATGAAGTTGCTACGCGGCCGTCCCGCCAACAAGCGCTTGAGCGCGCTCTTGCACGCATCTTCCTCGGCCGCTGCTGCGCTGCCCGGCCGCGGGATCATCGTATAGAACGCCGGGGGCACGAACAGAACGACCGGTACATCGGCAGGCAGCTTGCGGATCGCCGCGCCGAGCAACGCGATGCCGGGAAAATCTTCGCTCACGCGCTGCGGCGCCGGGCCGCCATCGTCGCGCGGTCCGATGACCGGCTGGAATTCGGCCGGCCCTTCTTTCTCGTAGTCCCAATAGCCGTCCGGCGCGCTGCGCGCGCGCAGCCCGGCGGCGACCAGCACGCGTTGCCAGGCGAGGCGCAACGCGCGCGAAGAAAACAGCTTGCCGATGTAGTCGAGCTTGCTCTCGCCATAGAGCCAGAACGGAAACGGATGCTGCAGCGGCAGCGCCGGGTCGCGCGCGCACCAGCTTGCGTCCGCAGTAATCACCAGCGCGCCGGGGCTTGGATGATGGCGCAGGAAGAAATCCATGATCGCGAGCTGTTCGCGCGGGCCGGTGCCGGGCACGGTCAGTTGCACGAAGCGCTGGCCCGTCAGCCCCGACAGTTCCTCCGGCTTGATCAACTGGCCGGTGGAATTGCCGATCACGGCCGAATCGAATTGCGGGTCGCGCGCTCGGCTCGCATTCGCGGTGCGGGGGCTTGCGTCACGCACACCCTCGATGCCGAGCAGGCCGACGCGTCCGCTATCGTATGGATCGATGGCCAGCACAAGCGCGAAGATGAGCGCAGCCCCGAGCGCGAGCGCGCCGAGGAACGCGGCGAGCCAGCCTCCCCACGCGGCGCTTTCCGCCCCTCCGACATCAGAACTGGAAATAGACGAACTCATACGCCTCCCGGTCGCCCAGTTCGACGAGAACCGCAAGGACCACAAACCCGAGTGCGGCTGCGATGACTTTGCGGGGCCGCTCATTGAGCCATGCGACGATATCCTGGCTCGCCGGCAGCAGGAACGCACACAGCGCCGCCACGATGATCGGAGCGGCGCGGATCACATTGCCAAGGTCCGGCAGGATGGCGAGCCCCTGATAGATACGTCCCGCAGCCTCAAGGCTGCTGGCGCGGAAAATGACGCAGGAGAGCAAGGCGAATGCCACGGTCATGGCCCAGCCGAGCAGCGACGGCATTCTCCAGCCATAGCGCCGCCATAGCGACACGATCACCAGCGCGCAGCCATGGAGCGTGCCCCACAGCACGAAGGTCCAGCTGGGCCCATGCCACAGCCCGCACAGCGCCATGGTGAAAATCATCGCGGCAAAATGCTGCAACAGCCGATGCCGGCGCCCGACTTTCATATTGGCGAGCGGTTGAAACAGATAGTCGCGCAGGAACGTCATCAGGGTCATGTGCCAGCGCTGCCACAAATCCTGAATGCTGCTCGAACGCAGTGGGCGCATTGAAATTGAAGGGAAGCTGCACGCCGAACAGGAGCCCAAGGCCGATCGCGATGTCGGAGTAACCGGCGAAGTCGAACAGGATCTGGAACCCGAAGCCGAGCGCGAGCCACGATTGCCCATCGGGCACGGGCCCGAGCTTCGCCTGCGCGTAGATCGGATCGATCAGCCGCCCGATCGGATCGCCCAGCATGGTCTTCTGGATCAGGCCGAGCGCGATGAACGTAACGCCGAGCGCGAACTGGCGCTGCCAGCCGGGCGCGTAAACCTTCCGGCCGAACTGGTGCATCACTTCATGCCAGCGCGCCAGCGGTCCCGCGATCGCCTGCGGAAAGAACGCGATATAGAGCGCGTAGCGGTCGAGCGGATATTCGGGCGCCTTCCCGCGGCGCAGATCGACCAGATACATGATGTGGTGGAAGGTAAAGAACGAAATGCCGAGCGGCAACGCGATCGCAAACGGCCCGATGGGCACGCCCAGTGACGTCACCGTCTCGGCGAAGAAGTTCATGTACTTGAAAAACGCGAGCGCCGCGAGGTTGGCGGCGATCGCCGCCGTGATGACGCCGCCGCGCTTGGTCGCGATGTAGTATTTCGCCGCCAGCCAGTTCAGCAGGATCGAGCCGACCAGCAGCGGCACAAACCGCACATCCCAGTAGCCGTAGAAAAACAGCGACAGTGCGATCAGCACCGGCATCCGCAGGCGCGGATAGGGATCGGCGAACCGGTAGACGATGATCGCGGCGGGCAGGAAGACGAGCAGGAAGGCGTAGCTGTTGAACAGCATGAGCGATCTCAGCGCGTTGGAGTTCGCGCAGCGCTCACTTGATGCGTTCCAGCACACTCACGTAGTTCGCGACCGCGGCGCCGCCCATGTTGAAGATGCCGCCGAGCCTGGCGCCTTCGACCTGGATGCCGCCCGCCACGCCGCAAAGCTGCATCGCGGTGAGCGCGTGCATCGACACGCCGGTCGCGCCGATCGGATGGCCTTTTGCCTTGAGCCCGCCGGACGGATTGACCGGCAGCTTGCCGTCCTTCTGCGTCCAGCCTTCCAGTATGGCGCGCGCGCCCTGCCCTTCCGGCGTGAGGCCCATCGCCTCGTACTCGATCAGCTCGGCGACCGTGAAGCAGTCGTGCGTCTCGACAAACGACAGATCGGTGAGCGCGATGCCGGCCTGCGCCAGCGCGCGCTGCCACGCCTGCGTGCAGCCCTCGAACTTGAGGATGTCGCGCTTCGCCATCGGCAGGAAATCCGACACATGCGCGGCGGCGCGGAACGCGATCGCCTTCTTCATCTGCAGCGCGGTCTCGACATCGGCGAGCACCACGGCGGCGGCGCCGTCGGAGACGAGCGAGCAGTCGGTGCGCTTGAGCGGACCAGCCACGAACGGATTCTTCTCGCTCTCACGGCGGCAGAACTCGAAGCCGAGATCCTTGCGCAGTTGCGCGTACGGATTGCCGACGCCGTTCTTGTGGTTCTTCGCCGCGATCATGGCGAGCGCGTCGGACTGATCGCCGTATTTCTGGAAGTACGCGTTCGCGATCTTGCCGAATACGCCCGCGAACCCGCCTTCGGTGTTCGCCTCGTCCTTCACATAGGAGGCTTTCAGCAAATTCTTGCCGATCTCGGGCCCCGGCGTCGTGGTCATCTGCTCCACGCCGACGACGAGCACGATGCGCGCGGCCTTCGCTTCCAGCGCACGCAGGCCCTGATGCACGGCGGCGGAACCGGTCGCGCAGGCATTCTCCACCCGCGTCGCACGCTTGAAGCGCAAATCGTCGCGAGGCCTGCAGCACCAGCGAGGCGGTGAAATCCTGCGCCGAGAACCCTGCGTTGAAGTGGCCGAGCACGATCTCGTCCACGTCGGCGGGCGCGATGCCGGCATCGGCCAGCGCATCGGTCGCAACACGTACGATCAGGCTCTCCACCGTCTCGGTATCGAACTTTCCGAACGGCGTATGCGCCCATCCCACGATGCAGCCGGTCATGACGGCCTCCTTTGCCGAAATTTGGTCGCTTTCCTCGTAGAAACAGACCGTTACCATAACTGGGCACGGCTGGGCATAGCGTCAATCCGCCTTTGCGTTCGCCGTCCGATCAGTCTAGATAGCAAAACCGTCACCGCCTGGGACCCTGACTGTTTCCGAGGCCCGTCGAAACAACCCGGACCGCGACCCGTGCCCCATTTGCCGAGCCCGATCCTTGTTCGTTCCGTGGCCCTCGGGGTCGCACTCTTCACAGCAAGCCTGATCGCCGCGCGCCCTGCCGCGGCGGAAGCCACGCTGATCGTCGAGGCGGATAGCGGGAAGGTGCTGCACGCCGAGCAAGCCACCTTTCCGTGGTATCCGGCCTCCACCACCAAGCTGATGACGATGTACCTCACGCTCAAGGCCGTGAAGGACAAGCGCCTGGCGCTCGACACGCTGCTCACCGTGTCGCCGAACGCGGTTGCGCAGGCGCCCTCCAAGATGGGTTTCCGCGCCGGCACCACGGTGACGGTCGACAACGCGCTCAAGATGATGATGGTGAAGTCCGCGAATGACATCTCGGTCGTGCTCGCCGAGGGCGTGTCCGGCTCGATCGAGAAATTCGCCGACGACATGAATGCGGCCTCGAAGCGGCTCGGCATGACGCAATCGAGCTGGGTCAATCCGAACGGGCTGCCGGCCGATGAGCAGATCACCTCGGCGCGCGACATGGCGATGCTGGCGCGCGCGATTTTTCGTGAACTACCCGAATACGAAATCTACTGGCAAATCCCGGCGATCAAATTCGGCCGCCGCACGATGCGCAACACCAACGGGCTGATCGGCCGCTACCCCGATGCCGACGGCATGAAGACCGGCTTCATCTGCGCATCGGGCTTCAACGTGGTGGCGAGCGCGACGCGCAACGGCCGCAAGCTGATCGTCGTGGTGTTCGGCTCGCGTTCCGGCGCGGTGCGCTCCGAGAAGGCCGCGCAACTGTTCGAGAAAGGCTTCAACTCGGGCGGCCTGTCGTGGCTGATGCCCGCGCTCGGCACAGTCGATGCGCTGCAGCCGATCGCCGCCGCGCCGCCGAATTTGCGCGACGAGATGTGCGGGCGTCACCGCAAGCGCCCCGCCGCCGAGGAAGCCGACGAAGACGATATAGCGGTCGCCAACAGCGACGTCGATCAAAGCTCGGCCTATGCGGTGACGATGCAGAACATGCGCGGCCGTGTGGCGCGCGGCCCCATTCTCGGACCGTACGCAATCCTGACCCCGCCGATGCCGGTGCATGTCGGCGCGCCCAGGCCCGGCTCCGACGCGGCCGTGCAGATCGCGGCGCGCCCCGCAGACCGCAAGGGCAAGAAGAAAAAGCAACCCGACACCGCCATCGCCGCTGTGCCGTCGCCTGCCGCCGCCAAGCCGGAAGAAGCCAAGCCCGCGACCGCGAATGCTTCCGCCGGGTTCAGCCTGACGCCGCTCCTGAACAAGCTCGGCACCTCGAGCTTCTCGCCCGCGTCCGCCGAGAGCAAGCCAGCGCCCGCACCTGAGGCCGCACCCGCGAAGAAGGAAGCGGCGCCCGCCGCAAAGCCGAAGAAGACCGCTGCGAAACCGGCAGCAAAGCAGGCGGCGAAAAAGCCCGAGCCGAAATCCACCAAGCAATGAACGGCGCGCCGTCCCGCGTTCCGCCGCCGCCCATTCCCCTAACGGTGCTGACCGGCTTTCTCGGCGCCGGCAAGAGCACGCTGCTCAACCGCCTGCTGCGCGACCCGGCGCTCGCACAAGCGGCCGTCATCATCAACGAGTTCGGCGAGATCGGGCTCGATCATCTCCTCGTCGAGCATGTCGAGGACGGCGTGATGCTGCTCTCGACCGGCTGCCTGTGCTGCACCGTGCGCGGCGACCTGGTGAACACGCTGGAGAAGCTGCTGCGCGGTCTCGACAACGGCCGCATGAATTTCAACCGCGTGATCATCGAGACGACGGGCCTCGCCGATCCGGCGCCGGTGCTGCACACCGCGATGGTGCATCCGTATTTGGTGATGCGCTTCCGTCTCGATGGCGTCGTCACGGTGGTCGATGCCGTGAATGGCGCAGCGACCCTCGACGCGCACATGGAGGCCTTGAAGCAGGTCGCGGTCGCCGACCGCATCGTGCTCACCAAGACCGACCTTCTCGGTTCATCCGGCGCCAAGGCCGCGCTGCTCTCGCGCCTCGCCGCGCTCAACCCCGCCGCGCCGGTGATCGAGGCCGCGGGCGCGAGCGTCGCGCAACTGATCGATTGCGGGCTCTACGATGCGGAGCGCAAAATCCCCGACGTGAAGCGCTGGCTGGCGGAAGAAGCATACGCCGCGCCCGATCACCACCATCATCACGACGTGAACCGCCACGACGAGACCATCCGCGCCTTCACGCTCGCGACCGATCGGGCGATCCCGTTCTCGGCGTTCGAGATGTTCCTCGATCTGGTGCGCTCGATGCACGGGCCGAATTTGCTGCGCGTGAAGGGCATCGTGAAGCTCGCCGAACAGCCGGACCGGCCGGTGGTGATCCACGGCGTGCAGCACGTGTTCCATCCGCCAGCGACCTTGGCGGCATGGCCCGACGCGGACCACCGCACGCGGCTCGTGTTCATCGTCAACGGCATCGAGGAGCGCGTGATCAAGGACCTGTTCGATGCCTTCCTCGGCATCGCGCAGGCGGACCGCCCCGATCGCGCCGCGCTCACCGGCAATCCGCTCACCCCGTTCGGCGGCGCGGATCATTTGCGCTGAGGCATGGAAATCCGGCGGGGCAGCTCGCGCCGCCCCGCCGGCAGATCATTGCAGCGTTACTGACCGTTCTTCTTCAGCCAGCCTTGCATCAGCGCGATCTCGCTCTCCTGCGCCTTGACGATCTCCTCGGCGAGCTTCCTCACTTCGGGATCCTTGCCGAACGCCAGCACGGTCTTCGCCATGTCGACCGCGCCGGCATGATGCGGGATCATGCCCTTCACGAAGTCGACGTCGGCGTTGCCCGTGTAGGCGATGTTCATCGCGCCGTGCATCTTCGCGTTGATGCCGTGAAACGCGAGGCTGGACGGTCCGGTGTCGCCCTTCGGCTGCGCCGACATGCCGTGCTGGCCGCCTGACATGCCGCCGTGCGACCCGCCCTGCATCATGCCGTGCATCATGGCGCCGCGCATGCCGGGCATTCCGCCCATCATGTGCTCGCCTTGCCGCATCTCGCCCGGCCCGTGCTGCATCTGGGCGTAGGCCGCCGCGGAGGCGAGCGCGAGCCCGGCCACCGCAATCACGATTGCTTTCTTCATTGGTATTTCTCCACGTCTAAGGGTTTCGGCACGCGCCTGGACAGCGCCGATGCCGGGTTCAACTGTGATTATTCGGCAGTTCAGACGCGGAGTCGGGGAGGAGGAACGGCAGGCTCGATGTCGCCGGCGAGCAGAGCGTCCACGGGAGCGGGCGTCACTGCGCCGATCGGATTGAGGATCGCGGCGGGCGCCCTGAGCGCCACGGCATCGAGCGCGATGAAGCACCCGAAGGCGTAACAAACCGGTGCAGCGTCCGGCTTTGCGGGGAGCGAGCTTTCGGACGGCGCCCCGTGGTGCTGATGAGCGCCATGGTGGCTGGCATGCGCTGGAGCCGGACCGGCCTTGGCGAACGTCATCACAGGCCCGTGCAGCAGGCTCATGAATCCGAAGATCACGGCCAAGGCCGTGCGGAGCAAGCCGTTCATGGGCCGATGCGATCGCATGGAGAACATCTAGTTGCAGCCTGAGGAACCTGCCAAGATGGTGGACAAAATTTTAGGTTCCGGCGCGCCGCAGGTGCCACGGCGTGCGTTTCATCAAACGGCGTGGCCGGATCGACAAAACCCCCGGCCGCAGCCCCGAGCAAGGTGCGGACATGAGCGACCATTCGGCCGTCGCCACCATCGCCACCCCCGAAACCGTCCTCGCCTTCTGGCGCGAGGCGGGGCCGGACAAGTGGTTCACGCGCGACGACGCGTTCGACGCCGACATCCGCGACAAGTTCCTGTCCACCTATGAGGCGGCCGCGGCCGGCAAGCTCGGCGACTGGGAGCGGACCGCCGAAGGCACGCTCGCGCTGCTGATCGTGCTCGATCAGTTCCCGCGCAACATGTTCCGCGGGCTTGCGCGCTGCTATGCGGCCGATCCGCTCGCACGCGAGGTCGCGCATCGGGCGCTCAAGCGCGGCTGCGACGAGGACGTGCCGGCGGCCGAGCGCGGATTTTTCTACCTGCCGTTCATGCATTCGGAGGACATGGCCGACCAGCAGCGCTGCGTCGCGCTCTACCGCGAAGCCGGCGACGAGAACCTGACCTACGCCGAGCGCCACGCCGACATCATCCGCCGCTTCGGCCGCTTCCCGCATCGCAACGCCATTCTCGGCCGCGCCACCACGCCGGAGGAGCAGGCCTTTCTCGACGGCGGCGGCTTCAAGGGCTGAGCTAAGTTTGATTCAACCGGCACAACGAGGCGTGAGATGTCTGACGACTACCAACGGCGCAGTTACGGCGATACGCCCGTGGGCTTCGGCGCGAAGCCCGGGATCGTGGTCGTCGACTTCATGGTGGCGTTCACCGACCCGAAATATCCGCTCGGCGGCGCGCCGCTGGTTCTGCGCGCGTTCGAGAACACCGTGAAGCTCCTGGAGGTCGCGCGCCGCTACAACGTGCCGGTCGCATCCTGCAACACCGCCTATATGAACGAGCGCGAGATGCCATACTGGAAGATCAGCGCGGTGCGCGACACGTTCCTGCACGATCACCCCTCGGCGCCGATCGATCCGCGCGTGCACGACCCCGCCTATGACCTCACCGTCTGCAAGAAAGGTCCGTCGATCTTTTTCAACACCGGCGTCGCCGAGTACTTCAACAAGGAGCGCGTCGACACGGTCATCGTCACCGGCTGCAACACGAGCGGCTGCATCCGCGCCAGCGCCGTCGACAGCTTCAGTTATCGCTACCGCACGATCGTTCCCGAGGACTGCGTCGGCGACATCGAGGAGCAGCCGCACCGCGACAATCTGCGCGACATCGGCCGCCGCTATGTCGACGTCTCCGACCTTGCCACCGTGCTCGCGTATCTTGAGGACTGGCGGAAGTCGAACGCCGCGTAGCGAGGGCTGACATACTGTAGGGTGGGCAAAGCGACGCGGAGCGGCGCGTGCCCACCGTTTCGCGTGGCGGCGCTACGGTTGCGCAGAACACACAGGGAGACGCACGTGACCAAGGACGGAATCCTCGAACTCGAGCAGCGCCGCTTCAAGGCGATGTGCGACGGCGATGCCGACGCGCTCGGCGCGCTGCTGCACAACGGCCTCACCTACACGCATTCGAGCGGCACGGTCGACGGCAAGGAGAGCTACACCCGCGGTGTTCGTGAAAAGCTCTGGGACTATCAGAGCATCAAGGCGAACGACGCGAAGGTGTCGATCCACGGCGGCGCCGCGCTGGTGCATTGCCGCCTGCGCATCGACGTGAAGGTCGGCGGCGTGCCGAAGATCGTCGAGTCGGTCGCGCTCGCCGTGTGGGTCGATGACGGCGGCTGGACATGCATCGCGGTGCATTCGACGCCGGCGCCGAAGTGATAAGCCGCCCAAACAACGCCGCGTAGCGCGTTCGGAGGCCGTATCCCGTGTCCCGGGCGCAGCGCAGCGTGGAACGATGCGCTGCAGACCCGGGACCCCGGTTTCTAAATTTCCCGCGCGAAGCAACCGGGGTCCCGCATCTGCGATGCATCACTTCGTGCTGCATCGCGTGCGGGACACGCGAGGATGTAGCCCGGATGAAGCGCAGCGAACATCCGGGATCAGTGAAGCAAATTGAAAAGACGGCCCCGGGTGTCGCTTCGCTCACCCGGGCTACGCTCGCTCGGTCAAAAGGCCGAGTGTTCGCGCTTCAACGTGGAGCGTGCGTTGGCTCCGCTTGGATAGTCAAAGCAGTGTAGCGTTTCCTAGAGAGGAGAACGCCATGGCTGACCGAAAGCGAATTCGCGAGATCGTAGGCTACACCCGCGCAAAGCTAAACAAGAGTCCCGCTGCCTGGCTTCGGCTGGCCCAGAGTTATCACACGGCCGCAAGGCTTCTGCATCATCAAGTCCCTAACGATTCTCGCCCATTCGTGATGAATGCCGGATATTCGCTAGAACAAATAATCAAGTGCCTGCTTACGCAGCAAGGACTCGAAATTCCTGAAGGCGGCGGCGGCCACGATTTGCCAGCATTAAGTAGTGCTGCGAAGGTTAAGTTGAGTTCTCACCAACGGACGACGCTTGAGGAGTTTGCCGAAATCATCGTCTGGGCCGGACGGTATCCTGCACCAACAAAGGAAGGCCGTTGGAACAACTATCAAGACATCATCATCGAGAAGCACATTATCCGTGAAAGAAAAACCGAAGGCGCTAGGACCAGTCATTTGGCCAGGGCAAACCCGGCAACGTTTCCAAACTGGGAGAACTACATCCGCACAAGTGCGTTACGATGCTGAATCCGAAGCTCAAGATCGAATTAGGACTATTGACACTCTCCTAGGACGAGCCTATAATCCCAAAATTCCATCCATCGAGGGGCATTTTCATGAGGTGTCTTGAACATGGGATGGAGGCGGCGCCTGCGAGTGTGCCTCACCAGCATGCTCCCGGGCGGCTTCGGGAACCGCCATAGCAGTCAAGCTTGCGCAGACTGCGTAAACTTGTCTGCGTGGGTACTACGGCCCCTGTGCGAGGAGCTCGCTGACGGCCCAGCGGACCAAAAGTCTGCCGGGACACGCAAGCGCGGCCCGGAGCTGAAGCATCGCCGCAAGGCGATGCCGAGAGCCGCGGTGGAGCGCCGGGAGGCGCGCCTTCCCGATCGCAAGGGAGGGCGGCACGCCTCGCAAGCGTGCCTGGGTGGTTTCGCCGACCGCCCCCGGGGGCTCACGCCGGCCCCCGCGTTTCCCGGCGCTCCGCTCCCCTCGGCTACGGGGAGCCGCGAAATGGCCAAAACTCCGGCGGGGCTTCCCGCGCGGAGGCGGCGGGCTTTTGTCGCATTCCGTCAAGTGATTGTTCAGACACAGTTTTCCGGCCTGCGCCGCATTCCGCCAATTTCCTGAAAACCGCGAACCTGACGTTAAGCAGCGCTTGCTACCAAGGCTCTCGGGGGAACGCGGAATACGGAGTGTGGGCGTGGCGCTGACCGAAAGCACAGATCGGGGCCGTCTGTCGCTGACGCGCGCGATCGATTCCGTGCGCGCCTGGCTGGCCGATCATTCGGATAATTCGCGCGCGCAGCGCGCCGCCGGCACCGCGTTCGCGATCCGCGTCGTCTCGGCCGCGCTGGTCTATCTCACGCAGGTGCTGCTCGCGCGCTGGATGGGCTCGTTCGAGTTCGGCGTCTACGTCTATGTGTGGACCTGGGTGCTCCTGCTCGGCGGCGTGGTGGATCTCGGGCTCGGCTCCGCGGCGCAGCGATTCATTCCCGAATACATCGGCACGCGAAAGCTCGAACTGCTGCGCGGATTCCTGTCCGGCGCGCGCTGGCTCGTGGTCGCGTTAGCCACCGTGTGGGCGGGCGCCGCCGCGCTCGGCATCTGGCTGTTCGGCTCCCTGGTGCATTCCTACGAGGTGGTCCCGCTCTACATCGCGTGCTTCGCGCTGCCGCTGTTCACGCTCGGCAACATCCAGGACGGCATCGCGCGTTCCTATGGCTGGATGCAGCTCGCGCTGATGCCGCCCTACATCATCCGCTCGGTGCTGCTCATCGCCGCGATGGGCGCGGCCTATTGGCTCAAGCTTCCGACCGATGCGTCGACCGCGATGTTCGCCGCCGTCGCCACCACCTGGGTCACGGTGCTCGGCCAGACGCTGGTGATGAACCGCAGGCTCAAGAAAACCGTCGAGCCCGGCCCGAAAAACTACCTTGTGCGCGGCTGGCTCGCGGTGTCGGTGCCGATCTTCATGGTGGACGGCTTCTACCTGCTGCTCACCTATGCGGACGTGATCGTGCTGCAGCAGTATCGCCCGCCCGACGAAGTGGCGGTGTACTACGCCGCCGCCAAGACGCTGGCGCTGGTCGCCTTCGTGCATTTCTCGGTCGCGGCCGCGGTCGCGCACAAGTTCACCGAATATCATATCAGCGGCAACAAGGAGCAGCTCTCCACGTTTCTCGCCGACTCGATCCGCTGGACCTTCTGGCCCTCGCTCGCCGCGACGGTGATCATCCTCGCGCTCGGCAAGCCGTTCCTCTGGCTGTTCGGCCCGCAGTTCGTCGAGGGCTACTATCTGATGTTCATCCTCGCCATCGGCCCGCTCGCGCGCGCCACCATCGGGCCGATCGAGCGGCTGTTGAACATGGTCGGCGAGCAGCGCGCCTGCGCGATGGTTTATGCGGCGGCGTTCGCCGCGAATATCGCGCTCTGCGTGGCGCTGATCCCGCGGTTCGGCATCGCGGGCGGCGCGATCGCGATCTCGGGCGCGATGATTCTGGAATCCGTGCTGCTGTTCGCCGTCACGAAACATCGCCTCGGCCTGCACGTGTTCATCTGGCGGCCGAAGAAGAAGCAGCCATGACGCCCGCCAGCGCCGCTCCGGTTGGACTGGCGCGAGAGCGCGCGGACGCTGCCCCGCGCCGCGTCACCGGCCGCGCCGAATGGAAGCCGCTGGCCGCATTGGTTGGGTTGCGCGGCGAATGGCGCGAGCTTGGCCGCCGCGCGCTTGAGCCCAACGTGTTCTACGATCCGGCCTTTGCGCTCGCCGCAGCACCCGTGTTCGGCGCGGGCGTCGGTGCCGTGCTGGTGTGGTCGCGCACGATGCCGGCGCGACTGATCGGGCTGTTTCCCTTGCGGATCGAGCGGCGCTACGGCGTGATCTCGACGCTCACCGGCTGGACGCATCCTTATGCGCCGCTCGGCGTGCCGCTGATCGACCGCGACGAGGCGGATGCCGCCATCGGCGGCGTTCCTCGATCATGTCGAGGCGGTGCCGAAGCTGCCGAAGCTTGTGATGCTTCCCCTGATCGCGCGCGATGGACCGTTCGCGGCGGCGCTCGCCCGCGTGCTCGCGCGCCATGGCGGCAAGGCTCAAGGCTTCGGCGATCATGCGCGCGCGCTGCTGGCGCCGGGCGCGGATCGCGCGGGCTATCTCGGCCACGTGTCGCACAAGAAGCTGAAGGAGCTGGGCCGGCAAAGGCGGCGGCTCGACGAGAAGGGCGCGGTGACGTTCGTTTCGGCGCACGAGGCAGCAGCGCTCGCGCCTGCGCTGGCCGACTTCCTGATGCTTGAGGCATCGGGCTGGAAAGGCCGCGCCGGCACCGCCGCACGGCAGAGCGCCGACGTGCTGCATTTCATCCAGGGCGCGATCGCGGCGCTTTCCGCCGAAGACCGCGTGCGGATCGACCGGCTGACGCGCGGCGCCATGCCGCTCGCGGCCGCCATCACGCTGCGCGCGGGCGACTGCGCGTGGTTCTGGAAGATCGCCTACGACGAGGATGCGGCGCGCGCATCGCCCGGCGTGCAGTTGTCGGTCGATCTGACGAAACAGCTTCTCGCCGACGGAAGCCTCGCGCGCGTCGATAGCTGCGCCACCGCCGACCACCCGATGATCGACCATCTGTGGCGCGAACGCCTCGCGCTCACGGACTTGCTGATCGCGCCGGGCAGCGCGTCGCTGATGCAGTTCCATGTCGCGCGCCATCTCGAAGCGCTGCGCCGCGCGGCCGTCGCGGCGGCCAAGCGCGTGCGCGACAGATTGCGATAATTACTGATCGCGCAGAAGCCGCCGGATGATCTTGCCGGTCGTCGTCATCGGCATTTCCTTGATAAAGGCGACCTCGCGCGGATATTCATGCGCCGAAAGTTTCGTCTTCACAAAATCGCGCACTTCGCCCGCCAGCGCGTCCGAGCCTTCATAGCCGGATTTGAGCACGATGAACGCCTTCACGATCTCGGTGCGCACCGGATCCGGCTTGCCGACCACGGCGGCGAGCGCGACCGCCGGATGCTTGATCAGGCAATCCTCGATCTCGCCCGGCCCGATGCGGTAGCCACTGGACGTGATCACATCGTCGTCGCGTCCGACGAACGTGATGTAGCCCTCGTCATCGACGCTGCCCTGGTCGCCGGTCGTCATCCAGTCGCCGATGAATTTCTGCTCCGTCGCCTCGGGCCGTCCCCAGTATTCGAGAAACATCACCGGGTCCGGCCGCTTGACGGCGATCTGGCCGAGTTCGCCCGCGTCCGCGCGCGAGCCGTCCGGCGCGGATCACCGCGACGTCATGGCCCGGCACCGGCTTGCCGATCGCACCCGGCTTCGACACGCCGATCATCGCGCACGAGGAGAGCACCAGATTGCATTCGGTCTGGCCGTAGAACTCGTTGATGGTGAGCCCGAACGCCTCGCGGCCCCACTCGTAGGTCTCGGCGCCAAGCGACTCGCCGCCCGAGCCGAGCGTGCGCAGGGCGATGTCGTGGCGGCCCTTCGGCGAGCGCGCCGAGCGCAGCATGCGCAGCGCGGTCGGCGGGATGAAGGCGTTGCGCACGCCCGTCCTGGCGAGCAGCGCGAAGGCTTCCTCGGGGTCGAATTTCTCGGACTTGCGCGCCACCACGGCAACGCCGTGGTGGAGGCTCGGCAGCAGGCAATCGAGCAGGCCGCCGGCCCACGCCCAGTCCGCCGGCGTCCAGAACCGGTCGCCAGCTTGCGGAAAGAACTCATGCGGCATCTCGATGCCGGGCAGATGCCCGAGCAGCACGCGATGGCCGTGCAGCGCGCCTTTCGCTTGGCCCGTGGTGCCGGAGGTGAAGATCATCAGCGCGGGATCGTCCGGCGTGGTGGCGGCGGCCGTGAAACTGCCGCGGCCGCGCGCAACCGTCTCATGGAAACCGCGCGCGCCTTCGCCCGGTCCATCGATCGAAAGAACCAGTGCGAGGTCCGGCAACTCGCCGCGGATCTGGTTGAGTTTCGCCAGTCCCTGCGCGTTGGTGATGACCGCCTTCACGCCGGCATTCGCCAGCCGGTAGCTCAGCGCATCGACACCGAACAGGATGGCAAGCGGCACAGCGACCGCGCCGAGCTTGTAGATCGCGATGTGGCCGGCGGCGGCCTCCGGCGTCTGCGGCAGCAGCATCGCGACGCGGTCGCCGCGCTTCACCTCGAACGCCGCAAGCGTGTTGGCGAGGCGGTTCGAGGTCTCGCGCAGCCAGCCAAAGGTGATGTTTTCGGTGCTGCCGTCGGCGCGCACATTGAGGATCGCGAGCCGGTCTGGGTCCTGCGCGGCCCATTTGTCGCAAACATCGACGCCGATGTTGTAGCGGGCGAGCTTCGGCCAGCGGAATTCGGCGTAAAGCCTGTCGTAGTCGTGGATCGCTGGAAGCATGAAAAATCCCGGCTGGCGTCGCGAAACTAGTGAGGCTATGAGCATCGCGCAACACGGGGGACGAAACGCGCATGGCAAGGCCGATCCAGATCCGCATGGGGGGCTACGGGCCCGCCACCACGGGCTTTTCCAAGTCGCTGAAATTCATCGGCGACCGGCTGGCGCAGCAGTTCGGCGACCGGATCGACGTGAAATACCTCTGGAACGTCATGGATTTCGGCTACCGCGCCGAGGACATTCTCTGGCTGGTCGAGAGCGGCGTGCTGACGCTTGGTTATCAGTCCTCCAGCTATCTGACCGATCGCGTGCCAGAGCTCGGCTTCGTCGACCTGCCGTTCCTGTTCTCGGACAACGAGACCGCGCGCGCGGGCGTCGACGGCAAGCTCGGGGCATTCCTGGCGCAGAAAATCGAGGAACGGGTGAACTACCGCATCCTCGGCTGGTACGAGAACGGCTTCCGCCAGATCTCCAACAGGCTGCGGACGGTGCGCACCCCCGCCGACCTCACCGGCATGCGCATCCGCGTTCTGCCGAGCGAAGTGCAGGCGCGCACCTTCGAGTTGCTCGGAGCCGTGCCGCTGCGCTGGGACCTGACCGAGGCGATCGTCGCCATCAAGGCCGGCACCATCGACGCGCAGGAAAATCCGTTCGCCAACACGGTGACCTACCACGTACACAAGTTTCACCAGTATCATTCCGTGACGAACCACTTCTACATCTCACGGCCGATCTTCCTGCATCGAGACTCATTCGACGCGTGGCCCAAGGACCTGCAGGAGGCGATGCGCGAGGCGGTCGCGGCATCGGTCGCCTATCAACGCGGGCTTGCGATCGAGGAGGACAAGAGCGCGCGCCAGGCGATTGTCGATCAGGGCTGCGAAATCGCGGATCTGACGGCGCAGGAGCTTTCGGCATTTTCGAAAGCCGTGCAGCCGCTGTGGGCGGATGCGCAGAACAAGTACGGCAAGGAAATGTTTGCGATGGTGCCGGACTAACTGCGCTTCTCGTCCGGTGCCGCAGAGGATCAAAGTCCAGAACACCTTGTACTTCGACTTCGGCGAATAGATCGCCGCAATGCCCATGCGGGTCACGCCTTTGTTGAGCATGTTGGCGCGGTGCGGCGGTGAATCGCGCCAACCCGAAAACGCCTCGGCCAGCGTGTGATAGCCGGCGGAAATGTTCTCCACCGCCACCTTGGCGTCGAAGCGCGAGCCGCGGATGCGCTGGTTGAACGCCTTGCCGACGTCGTGATCGAGCTTGTCGCGCGACGCCATGTTGCGCGAATGCTCCTCGGCAAGCCGCATCAGGTCCGGATCGATCGTCACGGCGCCGAGCCCGTTGTTGCCGCGGTAGCCGGAAATCATCGATTGCGCGGCGGCCGGATCGAGCTGACCGCCCTGCGCGAGATTGCGGTAGAAGCTCGGCTGGCCGGACATCGGCGGCGGCGCTTCGCTCGCGCAGCCGGAAAATCCCAGCAGCGCCAGCGCGGTCGCGATGCGCAGCACACATTCGGCGATCAGCGCACCGGTCATCCGCGTTCCCCGTTGAAATCCCCACCGGCGATAACGCCGTGAAATGGTAACTGAAAGATGAATGCGGCGAAGATTGGCCGGAGAATCAGGCTGATCTGCCGTCCGGCACGGGGCTGCCGCCAACCAGCCGCACATCCTGCGGCGGCGTCATGTCGATCCCGGCGGTGCGGAACTCGCGCAGGATCGCGACCTGGATCTCGCTCTTGATCCTGCCGCGCTCGGCCAAATTCGGCACGATGCAGAAGATCTCGAACACCACCGAGCTGGCGCCGAACTCGGAGAGCAGCACGGCCGGTGGCGGCTGCTGCAGCACACCCGGATGCCGCGCCACACAGGCGTTGAGCGATCGTCGATCACCTTGTCGGGATCGCAGTCGTAGGACACCGAGAGCTTGATGTTGAGGCGGCCCAGCGTGTTGGCGTGCGTCCAGTTCTTCACCACGCCGGTGATCAGTTCCGAATTCGGGATGATGACGCTCGCCTTGTCGAAGGTCTCGATTTCGGTCGCCCGCACGCTGATGCGGCGCACGATGCCCTCGTCGCCCTTGACCACGATCTGGTCGCCGACGCGGATCGGCCGTTCGGCCAGCAGGATCAGCCCGGATACGAAATTCGACACGATCGACTGCAGCCCGAAGCCGATGCCGACCGACAGCGCGCCGGCAACCAGCGCGATCTTCTGCGGATCGATGCCGATTTCGCCGAGCGCGACGACGATCGCGATGATGAAACCGACATAACCCAGGATGGTCACGATCGAGAGCTGCAGGCTCGACTCGAGCGCTGTGTGCGGCAACACCTCCTTTTCGAGCCAGCGCTGGATGAGGCGCGTCAGCACCACGACGATCAGGAAGAACACAATGGCGCCGAACACCGCGCCGAAGGAGAGGGTGAAATCGCCGATGCGGATGCCAAACGCGGCGCCCTTGACCGCCTCGAACAGGTCCGCCGCCGCGACCTCCCAGCGCCCGACCGCGAGTGCCAGAATGATCAGCACGAACAGGGCGCGGACGATGCCGGATGTCAGCTTGCCGATCAGGCCGAGCCGGCGCGGCTCGATGCCGAGCTGGCGCGCGAGCTTGCGGCCGCCGGGCGAGTCCGCCGAGAGCGTGCGGCTGATCAGCGCATCGGTGACGATCAGCAGCAGGTAGAGCGTCGCGATCAGCGTGATGGTGAAGACGACGCGGCCCGCAGCGAAGGACGCGAAGCTGGCGTAGCCGGCGAGCAGCGAGACCGCGATGACGGCGACGACGATCCAGGCGAGCAGGCGCACGCCCGGAATGTGGCGCGCCGCCGTCTCGTCCTCCTCGGGCTCGCGGCGCCCGACCAGCAGGTGGACCAGCAATGCGGCGATGACGGCCGCAAACAGCATCCGCGAGGCATCGTCCATCGACCTGCGGCATGCCGGACGCGCGATGCAGGGCGCGCAGCACGATGAACGCGCCGAACAGCCGCGCGCCCCAGGTGAGATGCTCGAACAGCCATTTCGCAGTCGCGTCGTCGAAGGACACGAGCCGGCGCGCCGGATCGTCCGGCGCGAGCACGCTGCTTGCCGCCGCGCGTGCCAGCGCCGCAATGGCGACAGCCATGATCAAGCTCGCGGTGAAACGCTCGTAGGTCGTCCGGAACAAGCTCGAACTGGTCGAGCAGCTCCAGAATGATGAACACGGTCAGCGGCATCGAGACCGCGCGGCGCACGAACACCAGCAGCGCGGCAACCGCTTTGCCGTAGCGCGCACCGACCCGTGCCACCATGGCGGTGCGGCGCCACCAGCGTATCAGGCCGAACGCAAACGCCGACAGCCCCGCGAATGCCAGCGCCGCAGAGACCATGCGCGGCCTCCCACCTTTCTCTTGCGCATAGGCGACCCATTTCTGGCCGAATTGGACGATGCGGTCGGCGTAGTCCGGTGCGGCGGCCACAACGTCGCGCCAGAAATAGGGGTCGAGCACGGTCGGCGAACGGCGGAACAGCGTCTCCGCGTAGGCCGAACGGCGCCGGTCGGCGAGCGCGGTGGAAAGCTGATCGGTGCGCGTCTGCAGCAGTTGCACCTGCTTGATCGCCGCATCGATTTCGGCGCGCTGGCGCTCCAGCCGCGCGCGCTCGGCCGCGATGCCGGCGTCTTCCGGAGCGGCATCCTTCGCGGGCGCGGGGCCGAGACCTTTCAGCCGCGCGTCGAGATCGCCCAAGCGCGGCTCGAGATCGGAGAGCTTGTCGCGCAACTGTTCGCGCAGCGGCGGCAACCGCTGCGACAGATCGGTGAGCGCGCGGCTGCGCAGCCCACTGTTCCTGGCCGAGGCCTCGATCTGGTCGAGCGCGGCACGGATCGGATCGATGCCGACCAGCGGCGCCTGTTGGGCGGCGGCGAATGAAGCAAGCACGGCAAATGCGACCGCAAGCAGAAAGGCGCGCAGCGTGGTCGCGAATCGGGACATGGCCCCTCAAGGTGCTCTCGCGCGTTCTTTAGGGTGCGGCAGGCGCTGTCAAGCAGGCCAATTTCGCTTGTTCGGCCCGATGCTTATTGGTCTAATTGGGTGCCGGTTGGGGGAGCCCGCATGTTCACGACGCCACGTCTGGTCGCGATCGCACTCTGCGCGGCGCTCAATTTCGCGATCGGCAACATCGTCTATTTGGTCAAGCTGCCGATCTACCTCGACTCGATCGGCACCATTTTGTGCGCCCTTCTGATCTTCCCGGATCTGTTCGCGGCAATCGCCTGCGCGTTCATCGCGGGCTTCATCGGCGTGATCCTGAGCGGGCTGGTGATCAATCCGTTCCTGCCGTGGTTCACCCTGACGGTGCTGGCCATCGCACTTGTCTCCGCGCTGCTGACCGCGCGTGCAGCCGAGACATTCCGCGCGCGGCCGCTTCCCGTTCCGGCCTTTGCAGGCAAAGTGATCCTCTACGGCGTGATCACCGGCATCGTGTCGGCGATCGTGTCCGCGCCGGTCGTGGTCTATCTGTTCGGCGGCGTGACCGGCAGCGGCACCGCGTTCGTGGTCGCGTTCTTCCTCAAGACCGGGCAGCAACTCCTGAACTCCGCATTGCTGTCGGGGCTGACCACGGAGCCGATCGACAAGACCCTGCAGGTGCTGCTCGCCGCGCTGCTGTATCGGGCGACGCCGCGCGAATTCATCGCCATGATGACGCCGCCGGTTCGCTCCTCGGCGACATGACTCCCAACGGCGCGGTCATCTTCGGGCTCGTGGTGATTGCCGGGGCGCTCGTCGCGCGTGATCTCGTCAGCCTTGCGGTTATTCTCGCAGTCACGCTGATTTTCGCGCTCGGCAGCAGGCGGCGGATTTTCGGCGCGCTGTTGTGGTCCGCCGGCATCGTGCTGCCGCTCGCGGCATTCATGGGGCTCGTATGGATCGGCATCGTCGGCCGCGCGCCGCATGAGATCGCGGCAAATCTTGAGGGCTCGCGCACCGCTGCGGCAGTCTATACGGCGGTCATTTGCCTGCGGTTGTTCATCATCGCCTTTTCGGTCCAGGCGGCTTTCCTGCATTTCGCCGGATGGACGCCGTTGCGTTTCGTCGGCGGACTCACGGCGCCGAAGATCGCCAAGAAACTGCTGGTGCTCACGCTCTCGCTGATCGAAACGATCCTGCAGGCGGTCGACCGCGCGCGCACCGCGCTGATCGCCGCCGGCATCATCACGCGGCGGCAATCGTGGCGGAACCTGCGCCACGGCTGGATTCTCGTGCAGACCGTGTGGCTCACGGTCGTGACGATCGCGATCGGCCGCACGCGCGACAAATGGCCGGTCGAGGACACGCTGGCGCGGCTCGACCGCACTCTTGGCGGCGCGGCGCCCCGCCCCGGCGTGGCGGACTTCGGCTGGGTGGCGCTTGCGATTGCGGGCGCCGCGATGGCGTTGGGGATGCGTTGAATGGAGTTCATCGCGGGCGCGAATTTTTCCGGACGCAGCGCGGCCTTGATGGCGCGGCTGCGCGAGATGGCGCCCGGATTCTTCATTGGGCCGTATGCGGAGGCGGCACTGTCCGGGCTTTCCAGCACGGTCGCGGACGAGGTCGCGATCTATCGCGCGCCGAAGCCGAACCACCCGGCCTTCGCGCCGCTCGATTTTGCCGGCTATGCGGCGCGCAAGCCGCCGACGCTGTCCGGCGGCGAGCAGGTGCTGCTCGCGCTGCACTGCTTCTCGCTCTCGGACTATGCGGCGATCGGCATCGACACCGCGCTCGAACAGCTCGATCCGGGAAACCGCGACGGCGCGCTTACCTATCTGTCGCGAGGTGCGGCGTATGGCTTCACCGCCGCGCTGATCGACAACCGGCTCGCCTGTCCGCCCGGCTGGGCGTCGCACGAACTCACAGGCACGACCGCCGAATTCGCCTGCGATCTCGCCGCCATCCACCCCACGCCGCGCGCCGCGCCGGCGATCGCTGTGCATGACCTGTCGTTCCGCTATCCGGGCGGCCGCGACATTTTCCGCGATGTCGGCCTAAGGCTTGAGCCGGGCCGCGCCTACCGCCTCACCGGGCCGAACGGCGTCGGCAAGACCACGTTGATCAAGCTGCTGGCGGGCGTGCTCAGTCCGACGGCGGGCACACTGACGCTTGACGGGGCTCCTTACGCGCCGTGGCGCAGCGGCAACCGCATCTTCGCGCTCGCGACGCAGAACCCGGATCACCAATGGTGCGGCGCGACCCTTGCGGAGGACCTCGCGCGCCGCCGCGCCGCACTGGCGCGCCATTCGGTCAGCCTGCCGTCCGATGAGGAATTGGCGACGCTCGCCTCCTGCCTCGGCATCCGCTCGCTGGATCAGCACCTCTACGAACTGCCGCTGGTCGCGCGCAAGCGGCTGAGCTGGCTGTGGCCGCTCGCCGGCGCGATGCCGTGGATCATGCTCGACGAGCCGACGCTCGGGCAGGATCGCCCGACGCGCGCCGCGCTGGCGGACGCGATCGGACGCCTGACCGCGCAGGGATACGGCGCGCTCTTCGTGACGCACGACGACGCGTTCGCGGCGCGGATCGCGCACCAAGCGCTCCGGCTGGCGAACGAGACGGTGCTGCCGTAGCGCCACTATATTGGGACCCCAAAAACAAAACGCCCGGCAATCGCCGGGCGCTCTATCTCCCGCGTGCGTGGCTGGACTACAGCCGCACACCCGTCGTCGAAAAGGCCTCATCGGCCGGCTTCTGCACACTGTTGAGCGCGAATCCCGCGACGGTAGCGATTGCGACCGCCGCAACGCAGGCAAGCACGAAGGACTTCATGTTCGTTTTCTCCTCAACTCAGCTCTTACTCGGCCGGCGTGGCCATCGGCTGACGCTGCAACTCGTTCGGCCCCGTGCGGGCGTTTTCCTGCGCGAGCCAAAGCGCGTGGTGCTCCTTCGCCCAATTGACGTCGACGGTGCCCTCGCCCATCGCCTCGAAGGCGCCCTCCATGCCGATCGTGCCGATATAGATGTGCGCCAGCATGGCGGCAACGAACAGCACCGCGATGATGGCGTGCACCGTCTGGGCCAGCTGCATGCCCTGGACACCGGTGGCGTAGAACGGGAACATCAGCAGATAGCCGGTGATCGCGACCGCGGTGCCGCCGATCACAACGATCCAGTAGATCATCTTCTGGCCGCCGTTGAAGCGGTACGCCGGCGGATGATCATGGCCGACGATGCCGCCGCCGCGCTTGGCCCACTCGACGTCGACCTTGTTCGGGATATTCCCGCCGATCCACATCAGGAAAATGCAGAACACTCCGATGGTGAACGGGAAGCTCAGATAGTTGTGCGCGTACTTCGCCCACTGCGACCACGCCGCGAACGCCGGTTCGCCGATGATCGGCATCAGAAGCGGCTTGCCGAAGGTGATGTTGAGGCCTGAGATCGCCAGGATGATGAAACACGTCGCCGTCATCCAGTGCACGAAGCGCTCGAACGTATTGAAGCGCACGATGCGCCGGCCCGAAAAGCCGCTTTCGAGCTTCACCTGGCCGCGCACCAGATAGAACACGACGAGGAGGACAAGCATCCCGAGGATGGCGATCGCGCCGATCCAGCGCAGCGTCACCTCGTGGAACTGACGCCAGTCGCGCCCGCCCGGCTGGATCAGCGTGCCGGACTTCTGATCCGGGATGCTGACGCGCCCGCCGATCGTTCCGCCTTGCAGCGCATTGAGAAGCTGCTGCTCCTTCACCGACGAGGCGGTTGGGTTAACCGAACTCGGCTGCTGCGCCCCCGCCGGAACCGCGAACGCGAGGATCAGCGCAACGACGAACGCGCCGATGATGCAACGAGCCTGCGCGAGAAACCCCGCCATGCCAAACCTCCCTGACTTCCCTGCCGCCGCGTTGGCCACGGCAGCACCTTGTCCCCGGCACCGCCCCCTTAGGACGCGATGGTCTCGCGATACGCCGTCTGCCAGCCCCAGGCGCCCGACGAGTAGCCGCGCCTGGTCACGCGTTCCTTGAAGATCTGCGCGATGATCTCACCATCACCGGCAAGCAACGACTTGGTCGAGCACATCTCGGCGCACAGCGGCAGCTTGCCCTCGGCAAGCCGGTTGGTGCCGTACTTCGCAAGCTCCGCCTCCGAGCTGTCCGCCTCCGGACCGCCGGCGCAGAAGGTGCACTTGTCCATCTTGCCGCGCGAACCGAAGTTTCCGACCTTGGGATATTGCGGCGCGCCGAACGGACAGGCGTAGAAGCAATAGCCGCAGCCGATGCAGAGATCCTTCGAGTGCAGCACCACCGCGTCGGCCGTGGTGTAGAAGCAGTTCACCGGGCACACGGCCGCGCAGGGTGCGTCGGTGCAGTGCATGCAGGCCATCGAGATCGAGCGCTCGCCGGGCTTGCCGTCATTGATGGTGACGACGCGGCGGCGATTGATGCCCCACGGAACCTCGTGCTCGTTCTTGCAGGCGGTGACGCAAGCGTTGCACTCGATGCAACGATCGGCGTCGCAGAGAAATTTCATCCGTGCCATGATCGTTGCTCCTTATGCCGCTCTGACCTGACAGAGGGTCGCCTTGGGTTCTTGCATGCCGGTCACCGGATCGAAGCCGTAGGTCGTCAATCCGTTGACGCTCTCGCCGAGCACGATCGGATCGGTGCCCTTCGGATAGTTCGAGCGCTGATCGACGCCCTGGAACCAACCCGCGAAGTGGAACGGACACCAGGTCACGCCCTTGCCGACGCGTTCCGTGACGAGCGCCTTCATCCGGGCCTTGGAGCCCAATTCGGCGCCCGTGACCCAGACCCACGCACCGTCCTTGATGCCCCGCTCCGCCGCGTCCGCCGGATTGACCTCGATGAACATGTCCTGTTGCAGTTCGGCGAGCCACTTGTTGGATCGCGTCTCCTCGCCGCCGCCCTCGTACTCCACCAGACGGCCGGAAGTGAGGATGAGCGGGAACTGCTTGGCGATGCCCTTGTCGACCGCCGCCTTCTGCACCGTGAACCCGATATTCGGCACACGGAACTGGCGGGCGTCCGGCAGCGTCGGATACTTGGCGACGAGGTCGGGACGCGGCGTGTAGATCGGCTCGCGATGCGTCGGGATGGCGTCGGGCAAGCCGAACGCGTTGGCGCGTGCCTTGCCGTTTCCATACGGCGTGCAGCCATGCTCGATGGCGACGCGCTGGATGCCGCCCGACAGGTCGATCGCCCACGACACGGCGTCCGGGGTGGTCGGATTGATCCGCTGGATCACGGCGAGTTCGGCGGCGGTCAGATCCTTGTCCCAGCCGAGCTTCTTCAGCACGCCGAGGGTGAACTCCGGATAGCCGTCCTTGATCTCGCTGTCCTTGGAGTAATAGCCGTTGCCGAGCAGGCTGACCTTGCGCTTGCTGCCGTCGGGCAGCGTCTCCTCGCGCTCCAGCCCGAAGCGCGGACGGAATGTTCCGCCGCCTTCCTTGACCGACAGCGTGGTGTTGTAGAGTAGCGGCGTGCCCGGATGCTTGAACTCTGGCGTGCCCCAGCACGGCCACGGCAGGCCGTAATAATCACCCTTGTTCGGCCCCGTCGTGGCCTTCTGGGTGAGCATGTCGAAGTCTTTCTGATTCGCCATGTGGGACTTCAGGCGTTCCGGGGACTGGCCGCAGTAGCCGGTCGACCATCCGCCGCGATTGATCTCGCGCAGGATGTCTTCGGGCGAGGGAAGATTGTTCTCGACCTTGATGTTCTTGAACATCGAGTCGGCGAAACCGAGCTTCTTGGCGAGGAGATACATCACCTCGTTGTCGTCCTTGGACTCGAAGATCGGCTTGACGATTTGCTCGCCCCACTGGATCGCGCGGTTCGACGACGTGCGCGAGCCGTCGGTCTCATAGCTGGTCGCGATCGGCAGCAGGTAGGTGTTGTTCTTGCGATTGGGCGCGAGCGCCGCCCAGGTGGTCGGATGCGGATCGGCGACCACCAGCAGGTCGAGTGCCTCGATGCCTTTCACGGCATCCGGCATGCGCGTCACGGTGTTGCCGCCGTGACCGAACACCATCATCGCCTTGATGTTGTCCTTCTGCGAAACTTCCTTCTTGTCGTAGAGCGTGGCGTCGAACCACCGGGTCGACGGGATGCCCGGCGTGTTCATCGTATTGGTGACTTTGCCGTCCGCCGCGGTACTCTTGTCGAAGCGCTCGACGAACCAGTCGTACGGGACTTCCCAGACGCGCGACCAATGCCGCCACGCGCCTTCGACCAGGCCGTAGTAGAGCGGCAGCGTCACGATATCGAGGCCGAGGTCGGTCGCGCCCTGCACATTGGTGTGGCCGCGGAAGATGTTGGCGCCGGTGCCCGGCTTGCCGACGTTGCCGGTCGCCAGCAGCAGGATGCAGAACGCGCGCACGTTGGCGGTGCCGACCGTGTGCTGGGTCGCGCCCATGCACCAGATCAGCGTCGAGGGCTTCTCGGTCGCGAACAGCTTGGCGACGCGCTCGAGCTGCGCGCCCGGAACGCCGGTGACGCGCTCGACTTCATCCGGCGGCCATTTGTCGGCTTCCTTGCGGATGTCGTCCATGCCGTAGACGCGCTGTTCGATGAACTCCTTGTCTTCCCAGCCGTTCTTGAAGATGTGCCACAACATTCCGTAGATCACCGGAATGTCGGTGCCGGAGCGGATGCGGACATATTCGGTGGCATGCGCCGCGGTGCGGGTCATGCGCGGATCGATCACGATCATGTTCGCCCGCTGCATTTCCTTGCCCTCCAGCAGATGCTGGAGCGACACCGGATGCGCCTCGGCGGGGTTGCCGCCCATGATGACCATGGTCTTGGCGTTGCGGATGTCCGTGTAGCTGTTGGTCATCGCACCGTAGCCCCAGGTATTGGCTACGCCGGCGACCGTTGTGGAGTGACAGATACGCGCCTGGTGATCGACGTTGTTGGTTCCCATGAAAGCGGAGAGCTTGCGAAACAGATATGAGCCTTCGTTGGTGAACTTGGCCGAGCCGAGCCAATAGACCGAATCTGCGCCGGACTTCCCGCGAATCTCCGTCAGCTTGTCGCCGATTTCGCTGATGGCCTGGTCCCAGGAGATCCGGGTCCACTGGCCGTTCACCATCTTGGTCGGGTAGCGCAGGCGGCGGTCGCCATGCACCAGTTCGCGCGTCGCCGCGCCCTTGGCGCAATGCGATCCGCGGGTGATCGGCGAATCCCAGGCCGGCTCCTGGCCGGTCCACACGCCGTTCTGCACTTCGGCGATCAGCGTGCAGCCGACCGAGCAATGCGTGCAGATGTTCTTGCGCAGCGTGACCGCGCCGCCTTTCGCCGCGACCGCGGCTTCCGCCTTGCGCACGCTGCCGAGCGGCAGCGCGCCGAGCGCCGCGAGCGAACCGGCGACGACGCCGGAGCGGCGCAGGAAGGCGCGGCGGTTGAGGCCGCGGCCATTTGGATCGGCCAGCGCGGAGCTGAGCGAATTGCGGCGTGCCTGGCGTTCGGTTCTCTTGATCAGCACAGGTGCCTCCCTCAGCTCGGATAACGGTTGACGCGATAGAAGGCCTTCACGTGATCGGTTTCCTTGTAGCGCGCCTTGCGTTTCTCATCGTTGGTCTCGCTGTCGGCTTTCGCCGCACTTGCGAGCGGCACGGCGGCCGCTGCGGTCGCGCCGGCGCCCAGCGCACGAAGGAACTCACGACGGCCAACCGTCGTCTTGCCCTTGGATTGCATCGCTTGTCCCTCCTCCGTCTTTATTTCGCGCGACCCGGTTATCCGGGCAGCACAAACGCTTCAGCTTCGATGTCCATGAACACGCGGCCGAGCGTGCCGACGTGGCGATAAAAGTCAGCGGCTTCGGCGCGTTCGAGGTCGGCGAAGAGCCGCCCCATCCACGGCGCCATGTGCTTCTCGAACAACCGGCGCTCCGCGCCCTCCGGCGCCTGGAAACGCCCGCTCGCAAAGCCAGCCATGATCTCGCACAAGGTCGCGGCGTGATCCTCCGGCTCGTAATTGCCCACCACACGTTCAACACCGAACTCGGCAAGATCATCCCGCAAGCGCGCCAGCGGACGCTCGTTGAGAAACCCGGTCAGGTAATACGACGCGTAAGGGAGCAGTTCGCCGCGCCCTACCCCGATGAAGAGATTGAAGTACTCGTGTTCGATCGCGTTCGCGGCGACGCGCGAGGCCGCTTCGCCGAGCGCCACATGCGCGAGCCCAAGCGGACTTGCATCGCCGCCGAGACGCGAAAGACGCGCGAGCAGTTCGGCGTCCGGCGCACGCACGAGCAACGCGGAGAGCAGGCCATATTCCTGAGCGCGGGCTTGATCGACTTCATCAATTTGGCTGACGTCCGGCTCACGATAGAGGTCGGGCCGCAACCGCATGCGCACAACTCCCGTCGCGGCCTCGACGGCGAGCACGCGCTCGGCGGGTATCTTGTCCCAGTTCGAAACGGATGGCTGCGATATGCCGATGCGCCGCGCGAGCTCGGAAACCCCGCCGACGGCTTGGATCGCTGCGCTCAGTCCCGGATCACGCATCGGAAAGATTGCTCAGAGGTGTCGCCCCACCCACTTGAGAAGCATTCCAAAGGCTAAATCTTGCGACGGCGCGTGGTCAATAGCTGAGCAATAGTGAGAGGCTATATCTTTCGTTATCGGGGCAGTGCCGCTCCATGAATGCGATGAGACAATTGTTTCGCTTTCTTCAGGTCTTCCGTAACGTCGCGCTGCACTGCATCATCATCTTTGTTGCTATGCAGCAATACTTGATTGCCTAGATTTTCGGCAGCCAATTCGGCGGTGTGATCCACCTCGGAGGCGATGTCGTTCAAAGCCACGTCCTCCTGTCCGGCGGCGCCTACCACATTGGAAGCATTCGATTTCTCCGGAACTTCCATGCCCGGAGCGGGCGCCTCGGCAACTTCCGGACGCGCCGCCTCGCCAATGCTGTCGACGATCCGGGCAATCATGCGCCGGACCTCGTCGGTCGATTCCAGCGGTCCGAATCCCGGCATCGCGTTCGGATCGGTGAAGTCCCAGGCATTCTCCGCGAGCCCGACAAAGTCCCTGATTGCCGGATCGGCCACCCATACGCGGCGTAGCGCCGCACGCGTGAGCTCCGGCGGCACGCCCGCGCGCAGAAACGCCGTGATGTCCGATATCGCGGTGATCGATTCGACCGGCGGGAGGGTGGCGGGATCGAATTCAGCCGGCGGTTTTTCCGGGATACCGTTGTTCGCCGGCCCTGAGACGACATCGGCCGTTTCCGCCTTGGGCTTCTCGGCTTCCGCGACCTCGCGCTTGCGGCGCGACCAGCGCTTGAGGAAATCGTCCTCAGTCATCGTGATCTCCATAGCCGGTGCGCCGCGCCAGCGACTCGGGATCCTGGCGATCGCGCTTACGCTTGAAGAACGGACGCTCGACATGGTGCTCGGCGACGAACGCCGCGACGATCTCCTGGATCGGCGGCGGCATCGGCACCTGCTCGACCAGATTGGCGGAGGTCTCGGCAAAGCTCTCGCCTTCCGCCGGATCGGCGGTCACGGCGAACAGGCGATAGGGTGGGTCGTCCTCGGTGCTCGCCATGACGACCCAGAGCGACGGGGCACCGCTCGCAAGGTTGTCGCGATAATAGGTTGTTTCCGAGCGGTGCAGCTCGACGTCAGCGCTGCCCGCATAGAACATTGTCAATTCATCTTCGCTGCTCAGCACCGTCCAGGGCTGCGCCTCCGGCACCCCATGCAGCACCGACACCGGCGCCCAGGTGAAGTCGATCCACTGCGACGCAGCCTTGCGCCGCGCCACCACAACGCCGACCGGAATGCGCGCGAGCGCGGCACTCATGTGACGGCCTCCAGATGGCGCACCGGCAGGCCGGTGACGAGATTCTGCGGCTTGAAGCGCAGCAGCTTGTCGCTGGTCATCGCCAGGATCAGGTAGACCGGATCGCCCCGCACTTTTTCCATCGCGACGCTTGGATCATGGAACGTGAGGCTGAACAACCCGGCGACGCGCGCGGCGGTCCCCTCATCGAGTTCTTCGCCGTTCCACAGCAGATCGCCGATCCGGCTGCCATCAGAGTCGAGGCCGACATACCAGGTGAATTTGGCATCGCGCAGCTCGGTGAGCGGCTCGATCGTCACCTCGACATTGAGCACATGCGCGATCCAGCGCCGCATCGCCTCGGCGAGCGCGAATAGCCCGCGCCGCCCGGCCGTCATGTCGAGCGCCACGTGAAACAGATCGCTGTGCTCGAAGTAATGCTCGGCGTTGTCGTCCGACATAATGTCGATCTCGGCCTCGGGCGGAATGCCAAGCATCGAGACCAGCGGCGAAGTCGGGGTGTTCGATGTGCCGCCAATCGTCTCCTCGTCGGCGGCAACCAGTGATCCTTCGTGCAAGGTCATGCGCTGGGTGCGGAAGAACAGTTCGGCGGCGCGCAGCACGAACGGATCCTCGCAGCCGTCGAGCGCGTTGCGCAGGATCACGTGCACGAGTTGATTGAGGAAGATGTGCGGGATTTTCGCGCCACCGCGCACGATGTCGAGGTACGCAGCCTCGAGCGTACGGTGGCGCAGAAGCAAATCGCGAAACGCGATCATCACCTGCCAGTTTTCGCGCGCGTCTGCGTCCGCAATGGCGGCAATCTCATCCGGCGCAACCGCGCGATGCGGATCGGCCATCAGCGCGGCATGCAGCGTCTTCTCCACAACACAGGCTTCCGGCGGAGGCGTCAGTTCGGGTCGCGCCAGATAGACCTTGAGAAAATCGTCGGTCACCACGAGCCCCCCGCCCGCGTCGCGGTCGAGCAGATGGTGGCCGCAGGAGAGCCAGAAGTCTTTCATCGCGGCTCGCTCTTGCTTGTCGCCATCGCGACCAGATCGACCTCGTCCGCCGGCTCTTCCTCGCCCTCCACTTCGAGAAACGAGAATGCCCGCATTGGCTTCTTGTCGCCGCGCGGATGCAGCGTGCGGAACGCCTCGCGCACCTCGCCGTCCTCGAAGCTGCGGTGCACCGCGATCAGGGTGTCGGCCGGGTGGTTGCACAGCGACTCGGCGAACGCGACCTCTTCCTCGGCCGCGCCGCGTGCCGCCGCGATATCCGGCGCGCCGAACTGCGCGACCAGTTGCTGCGCCAGTCGCTCGACGATCGCCGCACGGTCCGCCGCGCTCGCCTCGACGATCTGCACCAGTGTCGACCAGCCGAGCGACTCCAGCCCAAGAAACGCGCCGCGGAATGCCGAGCGCGCCTTGCCTTCCAGTTTCGCCACGTCGGCGTTCCAAAACGCGAATGCACCCGATACCGCCCATTCGCCCGGCTCCGCCGCGCGCTCGAACACGAACGTATCCGACGGGTCGAGCCGGATGGTGCGGATCAGCTTCATTTCGGTCCGCGCGTTTTCGGATCGAGCCATGACGGCGTCGCGAGCATTGGCTTTAGCGCCTTGCGCTCGACCTCGACCTTGCCCATGCGCCGCGACAGCAGATCGCCGCTCTCGTCTATATCGCGGCGCAGACCCCGGTCGCGCGGCAGCCGCTGGAGATACTCCATCGCGACCGCGCCGAAGCCCTGCTCCTGCCAGGCGTCGGTATGCACCATCAGGTGACGTGCGAAGCCTTCCACCAGCGCGCCCGCGGTGAAATTCGAGAAGCCTTCCTCGTCGAGCGCCGCCACCAGCGGATTGAGTCCCGGCTCACCCTCGCCCATCGACACCGTGCGGATCATCGCGCCGAACACCAGCCAGTCCGGCGGCTCGTCTTCGCTTGCGCCTTGCGGCCACGCCAGCCGGCCGCCGCCGACCAGCCCGCCATCCACCCGGATCGCATCAGGCCAGTCGATCGCGATTGGTTTTTCAGGCGGCGCATGGGTCAGCAGCGCGTCGATCAGGGCCACCATGCCCATGTACATCGCGCGCCGCGCGGTGCGCAGCGGCTCGTCCGGCTCCAGCACCACGGCGAATTCGGCGAGGTCGAAGCGCCCGACATACACGAGCGTCCCGGCGCCTTGTTGCGGCGCGATTTCCACCGCATGCGCGAATGCGTCGCCGACCTCGCGCAGGGTCACCAATGTGAACGGCGGCGGCAGCGAAAGTTCCGGCGCGAACGGCGCACGCGACTTGCTTCGGGTTTCGAGGGCCAAAAATCCTCCGCGCTTACTTTCTCTTTAGATTGGTTATAAGTACAGGCTGAACAGGCCGAAAACCAGATGGCGGACCGCCGGCAAATCCTGATCTGCTCGTGCGAAGACACGATGCCGCTCGACGCCGAGGCCGTGCGGCGCGGCTGCAGTGGCGCGCAAGTGACGACCGCGCATCATCTTTGCCGGGCCGAGATCGACCGCTTTCGTAGCCTTGCCGCCGCGGGCGAGCCGCTCATCGTCGGCTGCACCCAGGAAGCGCCACTGTTTTCCGAGGTCGCCGCCGAGCAGGAGAGGTCCTCAGCCCTGACCTTCGTGAATATCCGCGAGACCGCGGGCTGGTCCGATCAAAGTTCCAAGAGCGGCCCGAAAATGGCGGCATTGATCGCGGCCGCCGCCGAGCCGGTGCCCGACTATCCTTTGGTGAGTCTCACGAGCGAAGGCGTCACGCTGGTGTACGGCCGCGACGAGCGCGCCATCGAAGCCGCCACGCTGCTCGCCGACCATCTCGACGTCACGGTGCTGATCAAGCAGCCGAAGGATCTTAGCCCCCCGCGCGTCACCGAATTTCCCGTTGTCAAAGGCACGATCCGCTCGGCGCAAGGTCACCTTGGCGCATTCGAGCTCACCGTCGACGATTACGCGGCGCCCGCGCCCTCCTCGCGCGGGGCGATGGCCTTTGGGCCAACGCGGCAAGGTGCGGTGTCGCGCTGCGATCTTGTGGTCGATCTCTCGGGCGGAGCGCCGCTGTTTCCCGCGCACGACCTGCGCGACGGATATTTGCGCGCCGATCCGGCCGATCCCGCCGCGGTGCTCACGGCCGTGCTCAAGGCGCGCGACCTCGTCGGCGGCTTCGACAAGCCGCGCTATATCAATTTCACCGAAGAGCTTTGCGCGCATTCGCGCTCGAAAATCGTCGGCTGCCGCCGCTGCCTCGACCTCTGCCCGACCGGCGCGATTGCGCCGGCCGGCAATCACGTGGCGATCGATCCGAACATCTGCGCGGGCTGCGGCCAGTGCGCGGCCGTATGCCCGACCGGCGCGGCCGCTTACGCGCTCCCGCCAGCCGACACGCTGCTGCGCAAGCTGCGCGCGATGCTCACCACTTACCGCGAGGCAGGCGGCTCGCGCGCGATCATTCTGCTGCATGACGAGCCGCACGGTGCCCCGCTGATCGACGCGCTGGCGCGTCATGGCGATGGGTTGCCGGCGAACGTGCTGCCGCTCGCCGTCAACGAGGTGACGCAGGTCGGGTTGGAGGCAGTGGCAGCCGCGTTCGCCTACGGCGCGTCCGCGCTGCGCTTTCTCATTCGCGCAAAGCCGCGCCACGACATCGCCGGCCTCACCAAGACCATCGCGCTCGCCGAGCCGATCCTTGCCGGCCTCGGCTTCGGAGCGGGCCGCGTTGCCACCATCGAATCCGACGATCCGTTCGCGCTCGGCGACACGCTGCGCGCGATCGCGCCCGC
This sequence comes from uncultured Alphaproteobacteria bacterium, assembly GCA_963800695.1. GTDB lineage: Bacteria > Pseudomonadota > Alphaproteobacteria > Rhizobiales > Xanthobacteraceae > PALSA-894. The sequence goes on from CAWDCA010000004.1 coordinate 141,645, forward strand.
CGACGGCACGCCGCGCCCGGCCGCGTTCACGGCCGTAGGCGCGAAGCGCGACGTGCTGCGCCTCGCGCTGCGCGAACTGCATCATGCGGCGCCCGCGCCGGTCGATATCGTTCCGCTGCCGCAAGGCGCACCGTTCGGCACGGTCGTACTCAACGTCGAGGGCTGCACGCTGTGTCTCTCTTGTGTCTCCGCCTGCCCGACCGGCGCGCTATCGGACGACCAGGAACGCCCCGTTCTGCGCTTCGCCGAGGATGCCTGCGTGCAATGCGGGCTCTGCCAGGCGACCTGCCCCGAGAAGGTCATCACGCTCAAGCCGCAGCTGGACTTCCGCGCCGCGGTGGCGCCCGCGCGCGTGCTCAAGGAAGAAGAGCCGTTCTGCTGCATCCGCTGCGACAAGCCGTTCGGCGTGAAAAGCTCGGTCGAGCGCGTCGCCGCCAAGCTCGAAGGCAAGCACTGGATGTTCCAGAATTCCGCCAAGCGCCTCGACGTGATCAAGATGTGCGCCGACTGCCGCGTGATCGCGATGACCGAGGAAAAGTTCGATCCGTTCGGCGCGCCCGCGCGCCCCGCCCCGCGCACCACCGAGGATTACCTGCGCGAGCGGGAGGCGAAGGGCGAGGGTTGATTATTTCGCCGCCTTCGCCAGGAAATCCGTGAGCGCCTTGCGATCCTGCTCGGAGCCGATGCGCTGCTCCGGCATTTTCGTTCCCGGGGTGTATGCCATCGGCCCGACCTCGAACAGTTTCGCCACCGTCTCGGGCGTCCACACGATGTCGAGCTTCTTGAGCGCATCGGAAAAATTATAGCCCGGCAGGCTCGCGATCCTGCGCCCGAAAATCCCCGCCAGCGTCGGCCCGGCGCGGTTGCCCTCGTCGGGCGAGAGCGTGTGGCACGCGACGCACGCGCGGAACACCTCGGCGCCGGGGTCGCCGGTGTAAGCCGCCAGCGGATCCTCCGACGGCGCGAGCGCGACCGCGCCGATGTGATCGCCGGTGACGGCGTCCCAGCGGCGCACCATGCGGTCGGCGCCGCCGGTGAGCATGGTGCGGTTGTCCGGCAGAAACGCGACCGACCACACCGGCAGGCCGGGCCCGACCAGCGTGCGCGCGAGCGTGCGCGGCGCGCGCTCGATCACCGCGACCGAACCGCGGATGCCCGCGGCCGCGACGAACTTGCCGTCGCCCGAAACCGAAAGCGCTATCACCGGCGTCGGCGAGGCCTGCACCTCGCCTTTCTGCTGCCCGGCCACGTCCAGGAAATAAACGACGCCGTTCGCGCCCGCCGCAACGATCTCGCCATCGTGGGCGACCGCGACCGCCGAAAGCGGCGCCGGCAATGTCACGATGGTCGGCGCCGCGCCATCAAGCGGCCAGATGCGCAGCGTGAGGTCATACGCGGCGCTCACCACCGCCTTGCCGTCTGGCGTGAACGCGACGCCGTTGACGTTCTGATTGTGCCCTTCGAGCACGCGTGGGCTCCCGCCGCCGAGCGGCCACAGCCGCACCGTGTGATCCCACGCGGCCGACGCGAGCCACGCGCCGTCGGGCGAAACGCTAAGCGCGACGATCGGCGCCGTGTGCCCTTCCAGCACCGTGTCGGGCCGCGCGCTCCCTTCGCGCCAGAGCGCGATGCGCCCGTCGGCGCCCGCCGTAACGGCCCGGCCATCGCGCAACAGCGCGACCGCGTTCACGGCGTCGTCGTGAAAGCGCAGCACCTGGCTCGCCGCGTTGCGCGCCAGCGACCAGCGGATCGCCGAACTATCGAAGCTGCCCGAAAGCGCGGTCGCGCCGTCCGCCGATACCGCGACCGTACGCACCGGCCCGCCATGGCCGCGCAACTGCGCGTGCGCGGGAACGCTCGCGAGTGCGACGATGAGGGCGCTGAGAAACAATTTCATCGCGTGAGTTTTAATGGCGGTCCCGGAGGGAGTCGAACCCCCGACCTTCGGTTTAGGAAACCGCTGCTCTATCCGGCTGAGCTACGGGACCGGCGGGCGATACATAGCACGACAGACCGGCGGCCCAAGAGCCTTGAACCGTAGGTGGACTTAATCTCTTTTTTGCGATATAAAGAAGTCGATGCGCTGGGCCTTTCAGACCCTCAACATGGTTGTCGACGCTGAGATCAAGAGCCTGCCTGCCGACATGCAGGCGCGATTCTTGCGCTTCGCCGATATCATCACGCAAGTGGGGTTCGAAGGCCTGCCGCGCGATGCCGTCAAGCACCTTGAGGGCAAACTCTGGGAGCTCCGCATGACGGGGCGAGACGGAATTTCGCGCGCCATCTACGTCACGGCGAGCGGCCGCCGCGTGATTGTAGTGCGGGTGTTCGTGAAGAAAACGCAGACGACGCCACCGCGCGAGCTCGAACTCGCCCGCAATCGTGCCAAGGAGATCACATGACCAAACTGAAAGACCTCAAGGCCATGCTACTGAAAGACCCCGAGGTGCGCCGCGAATACGACGCGCTGGAGGAGGAGTTCGCGCTCATCCTCGAAGTCGCGAAAGCGCGCCGCCGTGCCGGGCTGAGCCAGGCCGAACTCGCCAAGCGGATGAAGACGACGCAGAGCACGATCGCGCGGCTCGAAAGCGGGCGCGGCCTGCCCTCCACGCGCACGCTCGGTCGCTTCGCCAAGGCGACCGGGCATCGGCTCAAGATCAGCTTCGAGCCGTTGAAGCGGGCGCGCGGCCGGGCTTAGGCGGATGGAGCGTCAGCGAAATCCGGGAAATACCCGCGGCGGATGATTGGCTTCCCGGATTGCGCTTCGCTTCATCCGGGCTACGAAGCGACCGGGCACGGTTCGCAGCGCATGTCGCGCCAGTCCGACGGCAAACCGCGCCCAGCGCCGCGCGCTCCACACAAGGCCCGGATCGATCGTCAACGCGCGCAGGAAAAACGCCTTGTGGGCCGAATGCGCATCATAGGCGCGCTTGACCGGGTCCTCATAGAACGCCGCGATCTTGTCCGCGTCCATGCCGGGCGTCGCAAACCAGTTCGGAATATGGACGTTGCAGAGGCGCTCGACGTCGGTGAATACCTTGCCGGTGCCCGTGCCGGCGGCCGGGCATGAAGTCGCGAACGCATCGCCGATGAGAACGACGCCGGGCCGGTTCACGCCGGTCGTCACATAGAGGTCCGCCGGGCGGATCTTCACGAAGCCCGCCACATCGAACGCGCCGGTGATCTTCGAAAGACCCGGCATCAGCGCGGCCAACGTCTCGCGCGGCGCCTCGCGGAATTGTCTCAGCCACGGGTCGTCCATGTGGCGATAGACGCAAAGGTTCGCGCGCATCGTGGCGCCGATCGGAAACAGCGTGATGTAGGCGGTACGGTCGGCGATGCGCTCGCCGTAATAGGTGAGCGCCGGAAACGAGAAGCTGCCGGCCGGCACCAGATCGAAGCCGAGCATGATCGAGTGAGTCTTGCTGATGTCGTGGCGCGCCATGCCGAGCTTGTGCAGCAGCCCGAGGTTCAGCCCGTTTGCAACGACCACGAGGCGCGCGGAAATCTCTTCGCCGGTCGAAAGCGTGACGGTCTGGCGCTCCGCGCTCACTGCCACGTCCACCACCTTGGCGTGGATGACATCGACATTCGGCGGAATTTCGCCACGCACCGTGTTGACCATCGTGTCGTAGAGAATGCCGTGCTGGTCGCCGGGGCGTTTCTCGATCAGCCGGCCGAAGCGCGCCACCCAGCTTTCGCCGTCGAGGGTCGCGGCACGCAGCACAGCGTCGGCGAGCCCGGTCTTGCGCAGCACTGCGGCCTGCGTGCCGTCGATTTTCTCGGCACGGAAGTCCGGCGGGTAGGCGGCGTGGGGATCGACCAGCACAACGCCATAGCCGGCGCGGCCGAGCATGGCGGCGGCCGCCGATCCGGCCAGGCCACCGCCCGCAATGACAATGTCGATCTGACGCATGCCCTGTCCCTGAGCAACATGCATGCCGCGAAAAGGCTGAACGGAGCTTTAAGGACGTTTGCCGAATGCCGCCGATCACACAAGCTTTACCATTGATTTTGCTTGGGAATTTGCCCGCCACAATCGACGCTTTTAACCGAACCGCAAGGCGGCGAGAGGACAATTGCGGCTCGAGTCCACTGCAACTGGGACATCTGTATGATTTCGGTCGAAATCCGCGCGCCCAACCTTGCGATCGTGCCGTATTGGGACGAGCTCGTGCGGCGCGCGAGTCCGAACGTGTTCATGCACCCGGCCGCCCTTTTCGCCGCCGCGATGGCCGGATTCGCCAGGATCCACATGCTGCTCGCCTGGGACGGCGAGTTGCTCGTCGGGCTGTGGGCGCTGCGCGAGCGCCGCGCCGCCCCGTTCTTGCCCGCGTTCCTGGTCGCGCCGCCGTATGATTATTCGTTCGTGTCCAGCCCGGTGATCGATCCGGCTTACGACGTGCTGCCGGCATTCTTCGATGCGATCGCGCGCGAGCCCGCGCTGCCGAATGTGATCCAGCTCAAGCTGATCGATGGCGACGCCGCGACGTTCGCGCCGATGATGGCGGCGCTCAATGCCCGCCACGGGCAGATGTTGAAACTCTCCGAGCGCTCGCGCCCGTTCCTTGGCGGTGAGGCCGATCGCAAGCGCTCCGGCTCCACGGGCAAGAAGTTGCGTCAGGACTGGAATCGGTTGTCGGCGCTGGGCGCGGTCGATATCGCAAACGAGCGCGCGGCAAACGACGTGCGCGGCGCATTCGAAATCTTCCTTGAGCTGGAGGCGCACAGCTGGAAGGGCCAGAATGGCACCGCGCTGCTCTCGGACGAAGACGACGCGGCGTTCGCGCGCCGGCTGATTGGAGATTTGGCGAACCACGGTAACGCCTCGGTCGCTCTGCTGCGCGTCGAAGGCCGGCCGATCGCCGCGCAGGTGCTGCTCTATAGCGGCACGATGGCTTACACGTGGAAGACGGCGTTCGACGCCGAGTTCGCCAAGTACTCGCCGGGCGCATTGCTGATCGACAAGATCACCGACACGCTGTTTGCGGCAGGCGTCACGCAGATCGAGTCGTGTTCGCCCGAGGGCAGCTTCATGGAGCAGCTCTGGACCGGGCGGCGCACGACGATCGACGTGCTGGCCGATGTCGGCGGGCACAAGTCGGCCAATTTCGCGCTCGCCGCGGCGGCCGCCCGTAGCCGCGCTTTCCTGAAGCAGCAGCACCACCGCCTGCGTGGCATGTCCTGGCTGCCGCTGCCGAAACGAAAAAGTCTCGCCGTCACACGGAGTTGAGGGGCGCGACGCTGCGGCACGATTCGCGCCGCAGTGCTGCCGCATTGGGGCGTTTCGCTTGAGCCGGGTCACTCTTTGGGGGCGGGCGTGTCCGCTATCCGGCAATTTCGTGATGTGGCGCGAACCTTAGGTTTCGCGGCGCTGATCTTTGCACTCACGGATTCGGCGCGCGCCGACGAGGCGTGCCGCTTCGTCACAATCGGCACCGCAACCGTGCGCACGATCTCCGAAGCCGGCATCACACTGGATGATGGGCGCACCGTGCGCCTCGCCGGGGTCGAACTCGCGAACACGGCCGAGCTGGGCGCCGGAACTGCGCTCACGCTCAAACGCCTCCCGGCGGTTCCAGAGACCGACCGCTACGGCCACCTGAATGCCCATGTTTTCATCGGCGAAAGCGGCACCGAACGCTGGCTTCAGGCCGATTTGGTGGGCCGCGGCCTCGCGCGGGTCTCCTCGCGGGTCGGCGACCCCGTTTGCGCGCGATTATTGCATGCGCGCGAGCAAACTGCCCGTGCCGCCAAGCTTGGCCTGTGGGACGAACCGGTTTATGTCATCGGCAAGGCGGAGGACCCGGCTGGGGTCCTGACGAGCCGGGGCCGGCTGGCGCTGGTCGAGGGCAAGGTGCTGTCGGTGCGCGAAAGCGGCGGCACGATCTATGTCAATTTCGGGCGGCGCTGGTCGGAGGACTTCACCGTCACCATCGCCAAGCGCAACGAGCGCATGTTTTCCGCCGCAGGGGTCGTGCCGAAATCCCTGAGCGGGCGGCGCGTACGAATTCGCGGGTGGATCGAGGAGCGGGGCGGCCCCTGGGTGGAGGCGAGCCGTCCCGAGCAGATCGAGGTGTTGGGAAATTAAGGGCGGAGTCGTGAACGGGGACATGCGCAACGGGCTCATCGTGGCACGCCGGCTGATCGCGCCGGCGCTGCTGGCGTTGTTGCTCGCGAGTTGCACCGACTTCGCGCGCCTCGGCGTGACGCAGGCGAGCTTGCCCGAGTCGCCGAGGGCCTCCGACATCGCGACCCCGGCGCTGCGCGAGCACAATCGCATCCTCGCCGCTTATGGCGGCGCCTATCAGGACATGCGGCTCGAAGGGCTGATCACCCAGACGGTGGACAAGCTCGTCGCGGCGTCCGAGCGGCCGAACCTGAAATACAAGGTCACGATTCTCAATTCGCCGGCGATCAACGCCTTCGCGCTGCCCAACGGCCAGCTCTACGTCACGCGCGGACTGCTTGCGCTTGCCAATGACACATCCGAACTGGCGTCCGTGCTCGCACACGAAATGGCGCACGTGATCGCACGCCACGCCGCGATCCGCGAGGACCAGGCGCGCCAGGCCGCATTGGTGGGCCGCGTTGCCTCCGACGTGTTCAACGATCCGCAGATGGGCGCAATGGCGCTCGCACGTTCGAAGATCCAGATGGCGAGCTTCTCGCGCCAGCAAGAGCTGGAAGCCGACGGCGTCGGCGTCGGCATTTCAACGCGCGCGGGCTTCGATCCGTACGGCGCGGTGCGCTTCCTCACCGCGATGGGCCGCAATGCCGAATTGCGCCAGCCCGCCAACAATGGCGTCGACGCGCGCTTCCTCGACTTCCTCTCGTCGCACCCCGGCACGCCCGACCGGCTTAAGATCGTGCGCGTCAACGCGCGCCAATACAACGCGCCGGGCGACATTGCGCGCGACAAGGACAGCTATCTCACCTCGATGGACGGCCTGCCTTACGGCGAAGACCCCAGCGAAGGCTATGTGCGCGGCCGCCGCTTCCTGCATCCGCGTCTCGCGTTCACGTTCACGGCGCCCGACCGCTTCACGCTCGAGAACACCGCGCAGGCGGTGCTCGGCGTGCGCGACAGCGCCAATCTCGCGCTGCGCCTCGACGTGGTGCGCGTGCCGGCCGAGCAGACGCTGGCGCAATATCTCGCGTCCGGCTGGATCGAGAACGTCGACGACAAATCGATCGAGGAGTTCGACATCAACGGCCTGCCGACCGCGACCGCGCTCGCCAAGGGCGATCAGTGGACGTTCCGGCTCTATGCCATCCGCTTCGGCGGCGAGGTCTACCGTTTCATCTTCGCGGCGAAGCAGTTGACGTCTGAGGCCGACCGAGCATTCCGCTATTCGGTCGGCACGTTCCGCCGCATGACGCAAAGCGAGATCGATTCCGCGCGACCGTTGCGCCTGCGCGTCGTGACGGTGACGCCCGGCGACACGGCGGAGCGGCTCACGGCACGCATGCCGCTGGTCGATCGCCCGCTCGAACGGTTTCTGATTTTGAACGGGCTCAATCAGGGCGATGCGCTCAAGCCGGGCGAGAAGGTGAAGATCGTGACGGAGTGAGCAAACCTAAGTTCCATCGCGATACACATGAAATGGTTCGTGACCGAACCCGGCCGCCGCGGGCGGCGACCAACCGAGTGGTTTGGGGGGCCTCTCAGGAGGCTCGAATGCGCAAATCCATCACTATCGCCATCCTGGCTTTCGTCGCGGGCGCGGCTTCGACCTGGACGTTGAGCCACAGCGGCGCCAATGCACGCTACCAGCTGTCCGGCGCGGTCGAGCGCGGAATCGACACGCTCGATCTGACGATGAATGCTGGCGCGATGCCGTCGCAGCAGTTCGACGCGCACTGATTGGGCTGAGAATCAAAAGGCCCGGTCTTGCGACCGGGCCTTCGATATTTCTCGATTTGACTGGGCGTTACGCCGCCTCGTCCTCGACCACGGCCTCTTCGACCTCGTCGGCAGGCTTCGGACCACGGCGCGGGCCCTTGGCGAGTGCCGCTTCGATTTCCTTCACGGCCTCGGTTTCGGTGCAGCGCTGCACCGCCGAGATTTCTCGGCTGAGCCGGTCGAGAGCCGCTTCGTAAAGCTGGCGCTCCGAATAGCTCTGCTCCGGCTGCGTGTCGGAGCGGAACAGGTCGCGCACGACCTCCGCGATCGCCACGATGTCGCCCGAGTTGATCTTGGCCTCGTATTCCTGCGCGCGGCGCGACCACATGGTGCGCTTGACGCGGGCGCGGCCCTTCAGGGTCTCGAGCGCGCGCTTGACCAGCCCGCCCTCGGACAGCTTGCGCATGCCGACGGTGGCGACCTTGCTCACCGGAACGCGCAGCGTCATCTTGTCCTTGATGAAGTTGATGACGAACAGTTCCAGCTTGTAGCCGGCGACTTCCTGCTCCTCGATCGAGAGGATCTGGCCGACGCCGTGGGCCGGGTACACGATGTACTCGTTGGTCTTGAACCCGTGACGTTGGGTGGCCTTGACGGCCGGACGCTGCTCCACAACCGCGATAGCGGGAGTGCGCGGGGCAGCGGCAACGGGACGGGGTGCAGTCTTCTTAGAGGTCATACGGCGGGATGCTCCTTGTCGGCTCGATTTGCGAACCGGCTTTTGTTTAGCGGCGCCGCGAACGGCGCTGCGAGACGAAGAAGCCCTCCGGCGCGAGCCGGCGGAGGCTTTTTTGACGCTCTTTTTCAAGCGTTGACGCGTTTTTCCAGCCACTGCTTTCGCGTGGAACTCACGCTCCCTGACCCCGTTCCTCGATGAATTCCCGAAAAAATAAGCTCCCCTGGGGGAGCGGTTTCGGGTTTTTGCTCACTGTGGCGTTAATATACCACATTTCTCGCGAAAATCAATGCCTTGGAGCAAGGCAAAGGGGCAAAAATGACGGGTTTGGCAGCCATTTTCGCCGAAATCGTTAACGTCGGCGACTTTCGCGCGAACTAGTCTCCAGTACCCGGATTCGGCGAGAAATACTGGAGTTTGTCCGGCTTGCCCTCCCATTCCTTGTGGTCGGGAGGGGGGTCACGCTTGATCGTGATGTTCGGCCAGGTCTTGGCGTAGTCGGCGTTCAGCTTGAGCCATTGCTCCGCGCCCGGCTCGGTGTCCGGCTTGATCGCCTCAACCGGGCATTCCGGCTCGCACACGCCGCAATCGATGCATTCGTCCGGATGGATGACGAGCATGTTCTCGCCCTCGTAGAAGCAGTCCACGGGGCAAACCGAGACGCAATCCATCAGCTTGCACTTAATGCAGCTGTCGTTGACGATGTAGGTCATTCGAACTCCGGCCGAGAAGCACGCGTTTGCTAGCGCAACGGTCCCAGCCATGCAAGTTTTCGCGCTCAGTCACGGCCCAGCAGCCGATCGATGGCGCGGCGCTCCTGTTTGGTCGGCCGCCCGCTGCCCGCATCGCGCTGCGCCGCGGCCGGCTCCTTGGCCGCTACCGGTGAGATGGGTGTCAGGTCCTCATAGAGCAACCGGGCCGCATCCGCGTCGCCGCGCCGCTCGGCAAAGCCCGTCACCTTCATGATGCGCACCGTGCGGTCGAGCGCGATGGTGACAACGTCGCCTGCCTTCACGGGCCGGCTCGCGGCGGTGACGCGCTCGCCATTGAGGCGGACATTGCCGGCGTTCGCGAGCGCGGACGCCGCGGTGCGCGTGCGCACCACGCGCGCATGCCACAGCCATTTGTCGATGCGCTGGCGGGATTCAGTCATCGGCGCATGATGTTGTCCGAAAGCCTGTATCCATCCCCAATCGGGGCCGAGGACATGCTTTTCGGGATCATGCGCGTTACCGATCCTTGTTCGCCTCGAGCTGTTCCTTCAGCGCGGCCAGCTTGGCGAACGGCGAGTTGGGATCGGCCTGCCCGCCGCGGCGCTCCTTCGGGTCGATCCACTCGCGCGGCTCGTTGCCGCCGCGATCCTTGAAGTCGCGCTTCTCGCGGCGCGGCCCGCGATCCGGACGATCGCCACGATCCGGGCGCGCGCCGCTCTCGCGCTTCTCGCGCTGTGGCGGACGGCCCTGGCGCTCGCCCTTGTCATGACCGTGGCCGTGCGTTCCGATGCCCGGGCGATCGCGCCGATGCCGCGGACGATCGTCGCGCTGCACGGGCTTCGCATCGCCGGCTTCCGGCGCGGCCGGAATAGCGGCGGCCTCGGTGGCGACGGCCGCTTCGGCCGGTGCCGGCGTCGCGGCTTGCGGACGCGGCCGGCGATCCGGCCGCTCGCGGCGTTCGCCCTGCGGGCGCGGCGGACGCGTCCGGCGCTCCTCGGGCGGACGGCCCGGCCGCCACACCTCGATCGTCTCGGGCTCGGCGGGTTTTGCCTCGGCGGCTTCTTCCGCAGGCTTTGCGTCTTCAACCAAGACAGCAGCGGTTTCCGGCGCCACTTCGCCTTCCGGGACGACCGGTGCGGTCGCAACAGCGAGCGGCGTTTCCGCCGCCTCGGCGGCAACAACAGCATCCACCGGCGCGGCGCTCGGTTCCGGCACAGTCTCGGCGACAGGCGCAATACCTGCCTCGACCGGTGTATCGGGCGGCGCGGCTTCGGCCTGCGCGCTCGCTTCTGTGGGCGCGGCCGATGCTTCCACCGCCGCAGCCGCAGGCGGCGCCTCAACGGGCTTCGGCTTCTTCTCCATGCGATAGCCGAGCGAGCGCAGCACCGAGGCGAAGTCCTCGCCCGACGAGCCGGTGAGCGACGTCATGTTCACCGTGACGGTGAACCCGCCGCCCTCGACCGCACCGGGCGGCTTCGCGGCCGGCGAGCCGGGCCGCCACGCGATCGCCGGACGGATCAGATCGGCGAGACGTTCCAGGATATCGACGCGCACCGCGCGCTCGCCGCACACCCGGTAGCCGACGACGCGATAGAGCGCCTTCGGCACGTCCTTATCGGCCGGAAACGAAGTGCGCCCAGAGGCCGCGAGATGCGGCACGTCGTCGAGGCCCTTGGTGTCGGGCGTTGCTTCCTTGAGCGCCCAGAGCTGTACCGCAAGCGCACGCACGGCGGGCTTGAGCAGGTTCGGCAGATAAAGATGATAGGCGCCGAACCGCACGCCGTATTTGCGCAGCGTCGCGCGCGAGGCCTGGTCGAGGCCTTTGACCTCCTCGGCGACACGGTGACGCTCCAGCACGCCGAGCGCCTCGGTGAGCTGGAATGCGACGCCGCGCGCGATGCCGGTGATGTCCTCGGCCGAGGCGAGCGCGAACAGCGGCCCGAGCAGCTTTTCCAGATGCGCCTTGAGCCAGAGATCGAGCCGCGCCTGCACGGCGTCGCGCGATGCCCCGGTGAGATGGTCGTCGGAGAGAATCCGCACGCGCGGGTACAGCAGCTGATCGCCCGCCGTCAGCTTGCCGACCGGCTCGCCGAGCCAGCGGATGCCGCCGTCGGAGGCGAGCACGAATTGTTCGTCCGGCGCATGGCCGAGTTTCGCGGCGCGCGCGTCGATCTCGCCGGCGAGCGCCTTCTGGGCGGCGGCGCGCAGCGCCTTGCCCTCGGGGCCTGCGGACGCTGAGTCCGCCGCGAACTGGAAGCCCGCGAGCCGCCCGATCGGGTGGCCCTCGACGACGACTTCGCCTGTTTTCGTGATTTCGGTTTCGAGCATTGTGTTCTCGCGCAGCCGCCGCATCAACACGCTGGTGCGGCGGTCGACGAAGCGCTCGGCCAGACGCTCGTGCAGCGCGTCGGACAAACGGTCCTCCACGCCGCGCGTGACGCCTTGCCAGTGCTCGGGATCGGCGAGCCAGTCCGGACGGTTTGCCGCAAAAGTCCAGGTCCTGATGTGGGCGATCCGGTTCGCAAGCGTATCGATATCGCCGTCGGTGCGGTCCGCCTGCGCCACCTGCGCGGAGAACCATTCGGGCGGAACTGTACCCTCCCGCATGAGGAAACCATAGAGGGTGGCGGCCATCTCGGCGTGCGCGGCCGGCGAGACCTTGCGATAGTCGGGGACCTGGCAGACCTCCCACAGGCGCTCGATCGCGGAGCGCGTTGCGGCAAAGGCGCGCACCTCGTCGTCGCGCGAAAGGTGTTCCAGCACTTGGATATCTTCGGCGACCGGCGCGCGTGTGAGCCCCTGTTCGGCCGGCGTGTGGCTGAGCGAAGCCGTCAGCGCGCCGATGGACGCGAAGTCGAGCGTACTGTTGCGCCATTGCAGCACCTTCACGGAATCGAAGGTGTGGCTCTCCAGCGCCTGCACCAGATCGGGCTCGAACGGCGGGCAGCGCCCGGTGGTGCCGAAGGTTCCGTCGCGCATCGCGCGGCCCGCGCGGCCGGCGATTTGACCGAGTTCGGAGGGATTGAGTTTACGAAATTGGTAGCCGTCGAACTTGCGGTCGGCCGCGAACGCCACATGATCGACGTCGAGGTTGAGCCCCATGCCGATCGCATCGGTGGCAACCAGATAGTCGACATCGCCCGACTGATAGAGCGCGACCTGCGCGTTGCGCGTTCGCGGCGAGAGCGAGCCGAGCACCACGGCGGCGCCGCCGCGCTGGCGGCGGATCAACTCCGCGATCTCGTAGACCTCCGCGGCCGAGAAGGCGACGATCGCGGTGCGACGCGGCAGGCGCGTCAGTTTTTTCTCGCCGGCGAAGTGCAACGTCGAGAGGCGCGGGCGCGACAGAATATTCGCGCCGGGAAGCAGCTTCTCCACCATCGCCCGCATGGTGGCGGCGCCGAGGATCAGGGTCTCGTCGCGGCCGCGCCGGTTGAGCATGCGGTCGGTGAACACGTGGCCGCGCTCCAGATCGGCGGCCAGCTGAATCTCGTCGATCGCCACGAACGACACATCGAGATCGCGCGGCATCGCCTCCAGGGTGGAAACCCAGAAGCGCGGATTGTTCGGCTTGATCTTTTCTTCGCCGGTGACGAGCGCGACCTGCTCCGGGCCGACCCGCTCGACGCACTTGTTGTAGACCTCGCGCGCCAGAAGGCGCAGCGGCAAGCCGATCATGCCGCTCGAATGCGCGAGCATCCGTTCGATCGCCAGATGCGTCTTGCCAGTGTTGGTCGGCCCCAGCACCGCGGTCACGCCGGCACCACGGGCACGCGTGTCGCGGGACGAGTGAGAAGAAAACGAAATAGGCATCAAGAATCCGAAAGCCGTTGCAACGATCAGGTGATGATTGGGATGGTCATTGTGAAGTGTTCAGGATCGGACGCTCCCATGGCGGCGATTGCGTGACGGACGGCAATTGTCCAGCGCCCGGACAGTTCCAACAGCAAAACGGCACCATTGTCCACCGTTCAGCGCGCAGCAGGCACCAGCCACCCGCGATAACTCACGATCAGCCCCGCGAATGGATGGCCGATCTCGACATGAAAATGAAAGCGGCCGTCCTCGGCGTATTCGTATGAATCGCCGCGCGGCGCGAGCGTCACGGGAAGCGGGATCCCGAACACGCTCCAACGCCGGACGATCAGCCGCAGCTTTCCGTTGTCCAGCACCAACGCCATGCCGGCATTGACCGGGCCAAAGCGTTCGCACAGCAGCCATTCGAAACGCCCGCGTCCCTGTTCCTGCGTGCTTTGAAACGAGCGCCCCGCGAATGTGCGCGTCCACCGCTCGCGCCCGCGCTCCACCTTGAACGCGACACGCACCGGCACATTTTCGCCCGCGTGCGGAAATCCGATGACGGCCGCCATGATACGCGCCAGCAAGCCTTTGCCGCGCGTGACCGTCGCTAATCCTTCGGCGGCCATCTCGCCGCTCATGTCGTGCATCGTCTGCAGCGGCGGCGGAAGTGCGTCAAACGCATCGCCGAGCAGGCGGCGATAGAGCGGCAACGTGCCGGTTGTGGGCGTCACTTCGCGCGAACCGGTGTGGATCGTTCGCCTGGCGAACAGTTTTTCGTAATCTTCCAGTTCGAGGTCGTTCGTTGCGGCGCGCGCACCGGCAGGCGGCGCGTTGCCGTCGAGACATTTGCGAACGATCGCCTCGCACGCCATCGAGGGGATCAGCGGGCCATCGTCGCCTTCGGCCAGCAGGTGCCACGAGCGCTCGATGCGCGCGCCCTCGGTGTCCGCGCCCTGGATCGTTCCTTTAACCGCAACGAACATGCCGCCGCGATGTTCGCCCCAGCGCAGCACATTGATGACGCGATACATCAGGCCTGCGAGCGGCGACAGCGAAGGAACCAGTTTCAGCCGCACCGCGAACGCGCAGGCGTTCAACAGCCGATGCAGTATCTCCGGCACCGGGCCGGCGCCCATCCAGATCGAACGCAAGCCGGGCCACAGATCCGGCAGCAGTTGCAGGTCCGGCACATCGACCAGCGAGAACCGGATGTTGCGCAACGGCACGCGGCCGGGCGGCGCGACGGTGTAGCGCAGCGATTCCGCGAGCCCGTAGCCCTCGGCCGGTTTGCCGTCGCGGATGAGCTTCACCGGCTTGCCCGCATAGCCGGCGATTGCCCGGATGACATTCTGTCCGACGCCCGCATAGGGCGACGGCGCGATGCCGCCGGTGATCGAGTCGACGCGCGACAGACCCTGGCTGAGCCGGCGCGTGACGGCCGCGGTGAGCACCGGAAAACTCGACACGCCGGAGAGCACGAACACGCCGCGCTCGCGCGCACCCAAGTCGAATTGCGCGATGCCTTTGACGAAATCCGACCCGTCCGCGAGATCGAGATAGTGGATGCCGTGTGCCAATCCGGCGCGCACGAGCGCGTAGGGATCGGCATAGCCCTGGAACGGACCGCTCGCGTCCACGACGATGTCCGGCGCAAGACGGCCAAGCTGCGCGTCGACCTCGCCTTCGCGATCGAACGCCGCGGGCGTCAGCGTCGCGCGCGCGGACAGCGCGGCGCAAAATGCTTCCGCTTGGGCGAGCGACCGTCCCGCCACGACGATCGTCAACCGCTCCTCGTCGGCGAGCAGGCGCGCGAGCCGCCCGCCGAACGTGCCGTAGCCGCCAAGAATCAGAATCTTCATGCGATGAATCTGTCGGCGAATTTCGGATCGGGAAGGTAGCAGGTCACGCGCTTGCCGAACCACTTGAGGCGATTGCGCGCGATCGTCTCATAGAGCCGGTCGCGCCAAGTCAGCGGCAGGATGCGGAAGATCGCGGCGAGCGTCCACGGAAAGCCAAGCCCCTCTGCCATGCGGATCGAGCTTTCCGACTTGAACGATGCGACGCCGTCTTCGATCAGGATGTTGGTCTCGTAGTCCTGCGGATCGAGACTGTAATGCACATAAAGCGCATGACCGAGCGGCGACTGCGCGGAGAGCAAACGGTATTTGCCCTCGTGGTCGTGGCGCAGCACGAATGCCGCCCATCCCGAGCACAATGCGCAATAGCCGTCGAAAATGATGATCGGCTTGCCGTCCGCGAATGGCGGCACGGCGGGGTCTGCGCGGTAGCTATAGGGCGGCCGCATGTCCTTGATGTCTGCCCCTCCGTCCCAAAACGCAACGGGCGCACGAAATACGTGCAAGCCCGCGTAACGATACGAACGGGCCCGGAACGAAGCGCGCCCGAATCGGCTCCCGGCGATTCGCGACGGAGAGACCTTAATTCCGAGCTAAGCGCGGCGCTGGCAGGTTGCTCCAGAACGTGACGAACAGCGTACAAATGCCCGTCGAATCCACACTTCGCGTAACGATTGGAACGAGTCTGGAACGAATCGCGCCCGAATCGGCGACTCGGCGATTCGCGCTCAACGGCTCGGGCCGATGTCCTTCAAACAGCACAAGATAGGGTAGAGGCACGGCGCGCGCGGACGTCCGAAGCTGCGCGAAGGATTAAGCACCGGACGGACTCCGTGGCGGCCAAGAGTCAAGCCTCAATCGGTGCGCCGTCCGTGGATTCGCACAGCGGCCGCGCAGGGCCGGTTCGGTGTTAAGCTCCAGCCAAAGATACCCAAGGAAAGATACCCAACGGAGGATCCATGCGCGGCCTGTTTCGCTGTCTCGTCGTGGCGTGTCTGGCGATTGCGGCGAGCGCCGCGGGCGCGCAGCCCTATCCCGGCAAGCCGATCACCATCGTGGTGCCGTTCGCGGCCGGCAGCGGCACCGATTCGATCACACGCATCATCGGGCAATATCTCCAGACCGCGCTGAACCAGAGCGTGGTGATCGAGAACAAGGTCGGCGCGAGCGGTGTGCTCGCGGCGACTTACGTCGCGCGTGCGGCGCCGGATGGCTACACGCTGCTGATGGCGACGAATTCCACGCACTCAGCCAACCCGCATTTATTCAAGTCGCTCGGCTACGATCCCGTGAAGGATTTCGCGCCGGTCGCGCGCGCCGGCTCCTACGTGTTCATGCTGGTGGTGAACCCGGATGTTCCGGCCAAGACGCTGGGCGAGCTTGTCGCGTACGCCAAGGCCAATCCCGGCAAGCTCACCTATGCGAGCGGCAACACGACCGGGATCGTGGCGGGCGAGACGCTGAAGAGCAAAGCCGGCATCGATGTCCTGCACATCCCGTACAAGAGCACGCCGCCCGCCATCAACGACGTGCTCGGCGGGCGCGTCTCGATGATGTTCATCGATCTCGCGCCGGGGCTGCAGCACGTGCGCGCCGGGACGATGCGGCCGCTTGCCGTGACCACGCGGGAGCGCAGCGCGCTACTGCCCGACCTGCCCTCGCTCGCCGAGGCGGGCATTCCGGGCTACGACGTCACCTCATACGCGGCGCTGTTCGCGCCGGCCGGCACGCCGAAGGAGATCGTCGAAAAGCTCAACGCCGAAGTGCAGAAGATCATCGCGAACCCCGAGGCAAAGTCGCGCATCGCGGTGACGGGTTTCGATGCGTTCTCCGGCCCGCCGGAAAGCCTCGCCACTTTCGTGCAGACCGAACTGGTGAACTGGGGCCGGTTGATCAAGGACGCCGGAATCGAGCCGCAGTAAGACTCAGCCGGGCAGTATGTCGGGAGGGATCGCGGTGGGCTGGAAGATGCGCGGGCGATTCTTGCGCGCATAGGCGAGCGCGAGCGGGATCAGTCCGATGACGATGAAAAGCTTCGTCCACGTCACTTCGCTGAGTGCCGAGCCGCCGACCAGCGCCAGCACCCAAACCGCCGCGATCGCCATCGACAGCAGGAAGAGCTGTCCCGACCAGTAGGCAAGCGGTCGCGTGCCGGCGCGAAACGAGCACTTCGGGTTGGCGGCGGCGACACGCGCGACGAGCGCACGCACGAACGACGTATAGGTCGCGGCGCGATCCTCGAATTCCGCCACACCAGCGAAATGCGTTGACCAGAGCGTGCCGCGCTCGCCGTTGGCAAGACGAACGTCGCAGCGATGGCGCCGGGTGTCGAACCGCGTCGGATCATATGAGAGGCGCAACTCGGCGATCTCCGCATAAGGGAAGCGCGCCGCACCGCCTTTTTCGATTCTGATGCCGGTCCAGGGCCAGATCACGCGCAGGAAGATGCGAAGTGCGTGCGCCCACCACGGCGCATTCGCGGGTTCGCCGCCATCGCGCACGAGCGCATCGGCGCCAAGGCGCCAGCGTGCTTCGGACTGAAAGATGTTCGCGCGCGATGCATGGCTCAAATCCGGAGCACTGTTCATTCCCCCTCGCCTCCCGCCTTCTCCCCCGCCCCGATCTCCCGCGTCCCGAGTACGTCCGCGAGCCGCGCCTGCGCGGAGCCCGGGCGCAGCGGCTTCTGCTGGCTCTCGTGCGGCGCCCAGCCGGAGAGCCAGACGATCTCGAAGGTCGCGCGAACTTTCCCGTCCGGATCGGCGAAGCGCCGGGCGTAAATCTCGGCCGTGCGCTTGAGCGTCGCACGCCGGAGCGGCGTGCGGCGGCGCTCGGTGAGCACATTGGTCGCGCCCATGCGGCGCAATTCGCCCATCAGGATGAGCGGCGAGGAATAGCGCACCGTGAGCCGCTCGACGTCGGTCACCGGCAGCGCGAACCCCGCGCGCTGCAACAGCGCGCCCATCTCGCGCACGTCGGCGAACGGCGCCACACGCGGCGAGACACCGCCTTCGATCTCGGCTTCAGCCTCCGCGAATGACTGGCGCAGTTCGGTGAGCGTGTCTCCGCCAAGCAGCGCGGCGAGAAAAAGCCCATCGGGCTTGAGTGCGCGGCGGATCTGAATGAGCGCACCGGGCAGATCGTTGACGAACTGCAGCGCGAGCGCCGACACGACCAGATCGAGCGATCCCTCGCGGAACGGCAACGCTTCCTCGTCGGCGACGAGGTCGCCGTCCGGCAACGGGCTGGCGGCGATCAGCCTGCCGATCGCCGCATTGCCGGCAAGCGCGTCACGCACCGCGTCGCCCGGCGTCCCGAGATCGACCGCCACATCGAACTGCCGCAGCACCGCGCCGAGCCGATCGGCGAGATCGGCGGCGACGCGGTCGATCAGGAATGTCTCCGGTCCGAGCGCGCGCGCCCGCTCCCTGCGGCGTCGCAGCAGCGCGCGGTCGAACACGAGCGGGTTAATCGGCATCGCTATCCACGATCTCCGCTCATGCCCGCGAAAGCGGGCATCCAGTTCTTGGCCCTGGGTCCCCGCTTTCGCGGGGACGAGCGATGAGATACCGTATCGCCATGGAAAGCACCGCGACAGTGCAGCCCTCGCGCCTCGCACGCTTCGGCCAAGGCCTGCGGGCGAGCCTGCGGCTTGGTCTCGACGTGGCGCTGCCGCCGCTTTGTCCGGCGTGCCGGGATCTCGTGACCGACAACGGGCTCTGCCCGGCCTGCTGGAGCAAGCTCGCCTTCATCGCGCCGCCTTACTGCCCGCGGCTTGGCATTCCGTTCGCCTACGATCCGGGCCCCGGCATCCTGTCGATGCAGGCGATCGCGGCTCCGCCCGCCTACAGCCGAGCCCGCGCGGCAGTCCGCTATGACGATGTCGCCGCCAAGCTGGTGCATGCGTTCAAGTACGGCGACCGGCTCGACCTTGGCCCCCTGCTCGGCCGCTGGATGACGCGCGCGGGCCGTGAGCTGTTCGAGGGCGCCGACGCGCTCGTGCCGGTGCCGCTGCATTGGCGCAGATTGTGGGCACGCCGCTTCAACCAGTCGGCGGCGCTCGCGACGGCGATCTCGCGCGAATGCGGCATCCCGGTTGCGCATGCGCCGCTCCGCCGCGTCAAGGCGACCGAGCAGCAGGTCGGACTGTCGCGGGCCGAGCGCGCCACCAACGTGCAGGGTGCTTTCAAGGTCGATGCCGCCGCCAAGGCCGAGGTCGCCGGGCGCCGGCTGATCGTCATCGACGATGTGTTGACCTCCGGCGCCACGTCGGACGCCTGCGCACGCGCGCTGCTGCGCGCCGGCGCCGCCCAGGTCGACGTTCTGGTGTTCGCCCGGGTTGTTGACGCCGCAAGGACGCCCATATAGTCGCTTCCGGCATTAAGGATTCATCAGGCGTAAGATGGCTGAGGTTGTGATCTATACGCGGGATTTCTGCTATTACTCGGATGCGGCCCGGGAGCTGCTCACCCGCAAGGGTGTGGCATTCAAGGACATCAACGCCACCGGCAAGCGCGAGTTGCGGCAGGAAATGATCGAGCGCTCGAATGGCGGCAGCACGTTCCCGCAAATTTTCATCGGCGAGATCCATGTGGGCGGTTGCGATGAGCTTTATGCGCTCGAGGAAGACGGCAAGCTCGATGCACTGCTTGCGTCCTGAAAGGACTCCCGCATGAACAGCGGAAAATTCCGCGTCGGCCTTATCCAGATGCGCTCTGGGGTAGCGCCGCATGTTAACCTCGATATGGCAACGCGGTTGATCGGCGAAGCCAAGACCGGCGGCGCCGACTACGTGCAGACGCCGGAGATGACAAACATCCTGGAAAGCTCGCGCGAGCGGCTGTTCGCCGCGATCGTTCCGGAAGAACAGGATGCCTCGCTTGCGACTTTCCGCGAACTCGCGCGCGCTCTCGGCATCTACATCCATGTCGGCTCGCTTGCCATCAAGGCTTCGGCCGACAAGGCGGTGAACCGCTCGTTCCTGATCGACCGCCGCGGCGAGATCGTCGCGCGCTACGACAAGATCCACATGTTCGACGTCGATCTCAAAGGCGGCGAGAGCTATCGCGAGTCGCGCAGCTACCGGCCGGGCGACCTTGCGGTTCTCAGCGATCTGCCATGGGGCCGGCTCGGGCTGACCATCTGCTACGATCTGCGTTTTCCGGCGCTCTACCGCGCGCTTGCCGAGGCGGGCGCGACGTTCCTGGCGATCCCGTCAGCTTTCACCAAGCAGACCGGCGAGGCGCACTGGCATGTGCTGATGCGCGCGCGCGCGATCGAGAATGGCTCGTTCGTGATCGCTGCCGCGCAGGGCGGCGAGCATGAGAACGGACGTTCGACGTTCGGCCATTCGCTGGTCGTCGACCCGTGGGGCCGCATTCTCGCCGAGGGCGGCACCGAACCCGGCGTGGTGTTCGCCGACATCGATCCGGCCGAAGTATCCGCCGCGCGGAGCCGCATTCCATCGCTGCAGCATGGCCGGCGCTTCGAGATCCTCGAGCCAATGGCGGAGCCGACGCATCTGCACGTGGTTGGAGCGGACGCGTGATTCATTATTCGCTCGTCTGCCACAAGGGCCACGATTTCGAGAGCTGGTTTGCCAGCTCCGCCGCTTACGACAAGCAGGTCAAGCGCGGGCTGGTTTCATGCCCGCTGTGCGGCTCCGCCAAGGTCGAGAAAGCCATCATGGCGCCGCGGCTTGCCCGCAAGGACAAGAGCACGTCGATCGTTGCGCCGGTCGAAGGAGAGCGCGCCCTCCTCGGAGGCAGCGACTCCGGTCGCGATGATCTCGCCGCAGGAGAAGGAATTCCGCGCCAAGCTCAAGGAGTTGCGCGATCACCTCACCGCGAACGCCGACAACGTCGGCAAAAAATTCCCCGAGGAAGCGCGCAAGATGCATTACGGCGAGACCGAGCACCGCTCGATCTTTGGCGAAGCGTCTCCGCAGGACGCCAAGGAATTGCACGAGGAAGGCATCGAGTTTCATCCGCTCCCGTGCTGCCGGACGAGCGGAATTAACCCTCACTCCACTCCTCATGCTGACAGCGCCCAACTTAGGTCGGGTGCGACCAGATCAGCACGATGACGCCGACGACAATCATCGCCATGCCGACAGCCTTCGCGCGGGCTCGTCGCCTGCTTGAAAATGAACGCCGAGATCGCCTGCGCGAACAGCACCTCGACCAGCGCGAGCGTGCGCACGCTCGCGGCGGTCGCGATCGCGAAGGCGAGGAACCAGAACTGCGATGCAAACGCGCCCATGAAGCCGGCGAACAGCGAGCGGCGCCACTGCGCCGGCAATGGCGACGAGCACCGCGCGGTCGCGCAGCGCCAGATAGGCGGTCAGCATGCGGCCTGCAGCACAAGGCCGCAGGCGAGCGTGAAGGTCGCCGCCATCACGAAGTGGCCGGCACTGACATTGAGGATCGCGCCGCGATAGCCGATGGCCGAGATCGCGAACATCGCGCCGGACGCAAGGCCGATCAGCGGTTGGTTTGATGCCGCCGGTCATGCCGCCGGGCTTGTACGACATGACGAGGACACCGGCGGTCGCAATCACGATCGCAATCATCATCGGCAGGCTGACCGCATCGCCGAGGAAGATCAGCCCGAAGATCGCGACCTGGATCGGCTCGGTCTTGATGTACGCAACGACGACGACGAATGAACGCCCGCCCATCGCGGCGAGCATCAGCGCGGTCGCGGCGATCTGCGCAAGCGCGCCGACGAGGAGCCAGGGCCAGTAACTCAGGTTCGGCCGCGGCAGCGCGACGCCGGTGATCAGCGCTACCCCGAGGAGAGAAAGAAGCGCGAAGGGAAATCCGAACAGGAAACGCACATGCGTCGCGCCGACGGTGCCGAGGCTCGTGGTCAATTCGCGCTGCATCGCGTTGCGCACGGTCTGTCCGCCCGCGGCGAGCAGCGTGAAGACGATCCAGAGCCAGGGGAGTTCGGTCATGGATGGTTAGTGCCGTGACTACGCGAGATGGTCAATGTGCGGGACGGCATAGGTGCCGCGCGCCCCGTCCCTCCCCGAAAGGGGAGGGATTACGCCGCCTTCTCCGCCAGCACCATGTAGTTCACGTCGGCGTCGGTCGAGAGCTCCCAGCGGTCGGCGATGAGATTGTAGATCACGCCGCGCTCGTCGGTGGTGCTCAGGCCGCTAAGCTCCATGGCGATTTCCAGCTCGTCCGGCGTCACGAACTTGTCCCACTGATGCGTGCCGCGCGGCAGCCAGCGCAGCACGTATTCGGCGCCGACGATCGCCAGCGCGAAGCTCTTGAGCGTGCGATTGATGGTGGCGGCGACCATTAATCCGCCGGGCCGCACCATCTCGGCGCAGCGCGTAACGAACAGCTTCACGTCGGCGACGTGCTCGACCACTTCCATCGCCAGCACGATGTCGAAGCGCTCGCCAGCATCCGCCAGCGCTTCCGCGGTCGTGGCACGATAGTCGATCGCAAGCTCGCTACTCTCCGCGTGCAGTTTCGCGGCCACGATATTTTTCTCCGCCGGGTCCGCGCCGAGCACATTCGCGCCAAGCCGCGCCAGCGGCTCGCATAGAATTCCGCCGCCGCAGCCGATGTCGAGGATGCGCAAGCCCTTCAGGCAATCGAGCTGCTTGGGATTGCGCTCGAACCGCCGGCACGCGGCGTCGCGAATATAGGCAAGCCGCACCGGATTGAATTTGTGCAGCACAGCCATCTTGCCGCGCGGATCCCACCACTCGTCGGCCAGCGCCGAGAAGCGGGCAACTTCGGCTTCGTCGATGGTGCTGCCCGAAATCATGCTCGCACCAAGCGCCCCTCGATCGGATAGGCCGGATCGTTATAGCCCGGCGCGGCCGCGTGGCCGGTGACGACGAGACCGTTCACGAACGCTTCGTCTTCCTTCGTGAACTTGACCTCGAGCGCCTTCACGTAATCGTCCCACTGCGTCTCGGTGCGCGGACCAGCCACCACGCCACTGATGAGCTTGTTGTTGAGCACCCACGCGACCGCCAGATGGTTCGGCGCGACGCCGCGCTTGTCCGCATAAGCCTTGAACTTCTGCGCCGCGGCAAGCGTCTCGGGACGAAACTCGGTTTGCATCATGCGCTTGTCGGCGCGGCCGGCGCGCGTGTCCTTCGGCGCATCGGCGCCCGGCTGATACTTGCCGGTGAGCACGCCGCGCGCGAGCGGCGAGTAGCTCACGACACCCAAACCATAGCTCGCGCACGCCGGCAGGTGCTCGACTTCGGCCACGCGATAGAGCGCGTGATAGTACGGCTGGCTCACGATCGGGCGGTCGATGCCCATCCGGTCGCACAGATTGCAGATTTCGGCGATGCGCCAGGACTTGTAGTTCGACACGCCGAAATAGCGGATCTTGCCCGCCCGCTGCAGGTCGCCGATCGCCCGCACCGTTTCGGCAAACGGCGTGCCGTGGTCTTCCTTGTGCAGGTAATAGATGTCGATGTAGTCGGTGCCGAGCCGGCGCAGACTCTCCTCCGCGGCCTGCATCACCCATTTGCGCGACAGCCCGCCGCGGTTGGCACCCTCGCCGATCTGATTGGCGAGCTTGGTCGCCACCACCCAGTCGTGACGCTGGTTGCCGATCGCGCGGCCGGTGATTTCTTCCGACTTGCCGCCCTGATAGGCATCGGCCGAGTCGATGAAATTGACGCCCTGCTCGCGCGCCTTGGCGATGATGCGCCCGGCCGTCGCCTCGTCGGTCGGCCCGCCGAAATTCATGGTGCCGAGGCAGAGCGGCGACACCTTCACGCCGCTACGCCCGAGATTGCGGTATTCCATTTGTTCTTGCCCGATGGAACTTTACGCCTTGCTGCGCGCGCCCCTTGTAGCCCGCGCTAGAGTGCGTCGCCTATCAAGAACAAAACCGGAATAGCGGCGGTTGCCCTCCGCAAACCTCGCCGCTATGGAATAGCCGCTTCTTCCCCGGGAAACTCCAGGCCTATGTCCCGCCTTGTGATGAAATTTGGCGGAACGTCGGTCGCCGATATCGACCGCATCCGCAATGTGGCGCGCCACGTCAAGCGCGAGGTCGATGCCGGCCACGAGGTCGCCGTCGTCGTCTCCGCCATGGCGGGCACGACCAATCAACTCGTCGCCTGGGCGCGCGAGGCAGCGCCCCTGCATGACGCGCGCGAATACGATGCGGTGGTCGCCTCGGGCGAGCAGGTCACCGCCGGGCTGCTCGCGCTCGTCCTGGAAGGAATGGGCGTGAACGCACGCTCCTGGCAGGGCTGGCAGTTGCCGATCCTCACCTCGCATGCGCATGCGTCGGCGCGCATCGAGGACATCAACGGCGCGGAGCTGATCAAGCGCTTCCGTGAGCGCAAGGAAGTCGCCGTCATCGCGGGCTTCCAGGGGATGCACAAGGAGACCGGCCGCATCACCACGCTCGGGCGCGGCGGCTCGGACACGTCCGCGGTCGCCGTGGCGGCCGCCATTCAGGCCGACCGCTGCGACATCTACACCGACGTCGACGGCGTCTACACGACCGACCCGCGCGTCGTGCCGCGCGCGGCGCGCATGGAGAAGATCGCGTTCGAGGAAATGCTCGAGATGGCGTCGCTCGGCGCCAAGGTCATGCAGGTGCGTTCGATCGAGCTTGCGATGGTGCACAATGTGCGTGTGTTCGTGCGCTCCAGTTTCGAAAAGCCGGAGGACATCGACCCGATGTCCAACCATCCGCCTGGCACGCTGATTTGCGACGAGAGTGAGATCATGGAACAGCAGGTCGTTACCGGCATCGCGTTCTCCAAGGACGAGGCGCAAATCTCGATCCGCCATGTGCCCGACAAGCCGGGCGTCGCTGCCGCAATCTTTGGACCGCTGGCGGAAGCCAACATCAACGTCGACATGATCGTGCAGAACGTCTCGGCCGGACGGCGCGACGACCGATCTCACCTTCACGGTGCCGGCATCGGATTACGATCGGGCCAATGCGGTGCTGGTGAAGTCGCGCGAGGCGATCGGCTACGATCACCTCGACGGCTCGACCGATGTCGCCAAGGTGTCGGTGATCGGCATCGGGATGCGCAGCCATGCCGGCGTCGCGGCGCAAGCCTTCAAGGCGCTCGCGGGCCGGCAGATCAACATCCGGGCCATCACGACCTCGGAGATCAAGTTCTCGCTGCTGATCGATGCGGCCTATACGGAGCTTGCGGTGCGCACGCTGCACTCGCTCTATGGGTTGGACAAATAGGTGCTGCCTCCCCTCTCCTACGCGCAGCGTTTCGAGGACTTCCATCTCTGGCGTGCGCTCGGCGATATCCCGAACGGCTTCTACATCGACGTCGGCGCGGGGCATCCGGTCTACGACAACGTGTCGTTCGCGTTCTATCTGGCGGGCTGGCGCGGCATCACGGTCGAGCCCAACCCGGCGCTCGCCGAACTCGGCCGCGCCGTGCGCCCGCGCGACCGGCTGTTCGAGGGCCTGTGCGGCGCCGCCGCCGGCGAGGCGACGCTCTACCTGCAGCGCGAATTCCACGGCCTCTCGACGACGATCGCGGAGCACGCGCGCGGCGCCGAAAAGGAAACCGGCCGCACCGCCGAGGCGGTGACCTTGCCGATGACAACGCTCGCGGCGTTGTGCGAAGCGCACGCACCGCCGGCATTCGAATTTCTCAAGGTCGACGTCGAAGGCGCCGAGGCAGACGTGCTGCGCGGCGCGGACTTTGCGCGCTTTCGTCCCAAGGTGATCGTCATCGAGGCGATCAAGCCGCTCTCGCTGGCGCCGGCCTGGGACGAATGGGAGCCGCAGCTCGCGCGGCACGGCTACGCTTACGTCTGGGACGACGAGCTCAACCGTTATTACGTCGCCGAAGAGGCTCGCGCGCTCACGCCGCGCCTGGCCGAAGGGCCGAAGTGGTACGCCGACGGCCCGCAGATCGGAAACTTCAAGCCGGCGGCCGACGATCCGTCGCACCCGGATCATCACCTGGCGCGGCTGCTCGCCGGCGCCGAGATGGCAAAACTACCGCTGATGGAGCGCACCACCCTATTTGACATGCTGACCGCAGGCCTCGCCGACCTCGACCGGCCCGCAAACGCTTCAGATGTCGCCGCCGTCGCGGCGCGCGTGTTGGCTTCTCCCGCGCCGCAACAGACGGCGCCAACAGGACAAACCATTCGCGACATTTATCGGCAGATCATCGATTCTGATGCATTCCGCGCATCCTGCGGCCGTATCGCGGCCAGCTATGCGTGGTGACGCCGCTTTGTCTTGCCCCCGACATGTGCCATTCGTTATACGGCGCTGAATAGTTCGCGGGCCGGACACTTCCCGCGATTATTCTCGATGCCGATCCGGGGGCGTCCTGCCGGGCCCCGGTTCAAAGACGACGCAAGGACTGAAGCGATGCGTGGCGCGCTTGGCGGTCCGCGCGTGCTGTTGCGCCGGCTCCGCGAGGTGATGGCGGAACCGGTCAGCGCGCAGGAACGCCTCAACAAGATCGTGGTGCTGATCGCCGCCAACATGGTTGCGGAGGTCTGCTCCGTCTATGTGCTGCGCGTCGACGGCACGCTCGAATTGTACGCCTCGGAAGGCCTGAACGCCGAAGCCGTCCACGTCACCGTGCTGCGCCAGGACGAAGGCCTCGTCGGCCTGGTGGCGAGCGAGGCGAAGTCGCTCAACCTCTCCGACGCCCAGCACCATCCGGCCTTCTCGTTCCGCCCGGAGACCGGCGAAGAAATCTACCACTCGTTCCTCGGCGTCCCGATCCTGCGCGCCGGCAATACGCTCGGCGTGCTGGTGGTGCAGAACCGCGCCTCGCGCTCGTATTCGGAGGATGAGGAAGAGGCGCTGCAGACGACCGCGATGGTGCTCGCCGAGACAATTGCGTCGGGAGAACTGTCCGCGCTCGCCAAGCCCGGCCTCGAACCCGCCGCGCACCGGCCGTTGCAGCTCGAAGGCCTCTCGATCTCCGACGGCATCGGGCTCGGCCATGTGGTGCTGCACGAGCCGCGCGTGGTCGTCACCAAGCTGATCGCCGACGATCCGCAAAAGGAATTGCAGCGCCTCGATGCCGCGCTCAATACGCTGCGCGCCGACCTCGACGTGATGCTGGAGCGGCGCGATGTCGCCGACGGCGGCGAACACCGCGAGGTGCTCGAAGCCTATCGCATGTTCGCCCACGATCGCGGCTGGATGCACAAGATGCACGAGGCGGTGCAGACCGGACTGACCGCCGAGGCGGCCGTCGAACGCGTGCAGTCGGATAACCGCGCCCGCATGATGCGCCAGACCGACCCGTATCTGCGCGAGCGCCTGCACGATCTCGACGATCTGGCGAACCGGCTGATGCGCCAGCTTGTCGGCCGCGATCACGCGCCGTCGCGCGAGCAGCTTCCCGACAACGCCATCCTGGTGGCGCGCGCGATGGGCCCGGCAGCGCTGCTCGACTACGACCGCAAGAAACTGCGCGCGCTGGTGTTGGAGGAAGGGGGGCCGACCTCGCACGTTTCGATCGTGGCGCGTGCGCTCGGCATCGCGGCAGTCGGCCAGATCGCGAATGCCACCGGCCTCGTCGATCCGGGCGACCCGATCATCGTCGACGGCGCCATGGGCCACGTCTATGTGCGCCCGACGCCGGACGTGGAAAAGAACTATGCCGACCGCGTGCGCCTGCGTGCGCGCCGGCAGGCGCAGTATGCGGCGTTGCGGGAGCGGCCCACCGTCACGAAGGACGGCGAGAAAATCTCGCTGCTGCTCAACGCCGGGCTGCTGGTCGACCTGCCGCACATCGCCGAGACCGGGGCGAGCGGCATCGGGCTGTTCCGCACCGAACTGCAGTTCATGGTGGCGGCTTCGCTGCCGCGCATGAATGAGCAACTCGCACTCTACCGCCAGGTGCTCGACGCCGCGGAGGATCGGCCCGTCACGTTCCGTACGCTCGACATCGGCGGCGACAAGGTCCTGCCCTACATGCGCTTCGAGGAAGAGGAGAATCCGGCGCTCGGCTACCGCGCGATCCGCCTTGGCCTCGACCGGCCGGGCCTGTTGCGCAGCCAGATCCGCGCGCTGCTCGACGCCGCCTCGGGGCGCGAGTTGCGCATCATGTTTCCGATGGTCACGACGGTCGACGAGTTCGACCAGGCCAAGGGCTACGTCGAGCGCGAGCTCACGCACTTGCGCCGCCATGGCCACACGCTTCCCGAGCGGGTGCATGTCGGCGTCATGGTCGAGGTGCCGGCGCTGCTCTATCAGCTCGACGAACTGCTCGCGCGCGTCGACTTCCTGTCGATCGGTTCGAACGACCTCGCGCAGTTCATGTTCGCGGCCGACCGCAGCAATGTGCATCTCACTAACCGCTTCGACCCGCTTTCGCCGCCCTTCCTGCGCGCGCTGAAATTCATCGTCGACAAGGCGCGCGCCGCCGCAAAGCCCGTGACGCTGTGCGGCGAACTCGCCTCGCAGCCGATCGGCGCGCTGGCGTTGATCGCGATCGGCTACCGTTCGATGTCGGTGTCGGCGTCGTCGGTTGGACCCGTCAAGGCGATGGTGCTCGATCTCGATGCCGCCAAGGCCACCGCGCTGATGGCTCCGCTCCTCGAGGGAACCACGCACAAGGGAACCGTGCGGGAGAAGCTCGAAGCCTTCGCGGGGACCGAAGGGCTGCAGCTTTAGCTATTCGATAGCATACCCCCGGGTAACCGCGTATCCCGCTTGGGGGTGGCAATCCGGCGGTCAAAGCATATATAGTGGTGCATCAGTTGAATGACCGTCATTCAAATTAACCATCACCCTTAGCCGAAGATGTCATCATGCGTAGTGCCGCCGCAAAAAAGCCTGTCGTGAATTCGCCCGTCGAAGCGCCTCGCGCCGCTCCGGTCGCGCGCCAGCCCGGCGGGTTCGATTATCTCGGCGAAGCCGAGCTATTCCCGACCAATAACCGCAAATACAAGCGCGCGGCCTTCGGCTACCGGCGGTTTTCCAAGGCTGCGGAAGCGATCCGCTTTGCCATCGAGCAGCTTCCCTCGGAGGCGCTGGCCGGCGCCTATCTGGAGGTGCGCGAGCAGCGGTTCGACCGGCATGGCATCCAACGGCTCTACGAGAGCGACGCCTACCCGTTGCCACGGCGCAAGGCGGAGGCCTAGCTCCGCCTCTGACGGCTCGGGTCGAGCCGTGCGTGGGCTGCCTCTCCCAACAATCGTCTTTGGCGGATTGCGCCGAATTCCGGATAATGCTTTCCGGCTCGCCGACCCGGCTGATAGACGCATGATCACGCTTCCCCAATCCAAGCTCGACGCGCTGGTATCGCGCTTGCACACGGTCGAGGCCGACCTCGCGGGCGGCCCGGACCGCGACAGCTATGTGAAGCTGTCGCGCGAGTTCTCCGAACTCAACCCTCTGGTCGAAATCGATCAAGGCTTATCAGGGGGTCGAGACCGAGATCGCCGATCTCGACGCGATGCTGGCCGATGCGTCGACCGACGCCGACATGCGCGCGCTCGCCGAGACAGAGAAGCCCGCGCTGCAGGCGCGCCGCGAGGTGCTCGCGCACAAGATCCGCATCGCGCTCGTCCCCAAGGACGCGATGGACGAGCGCAACGTGATCCTGGAAATCCGCGCCGGCACCGGCGGCGACGAGGCCTCGTTGTTCGCCGGCGACCTGTTCCGCATGTACGAGCGCTTCGCCGCCAGGAACGGCTGGAAGGTCGAGATCGTCTCGGCGAGTGAGGGCGCTGTCGGCGGTTACAAGGAAATCATTGCTGAAGTGATGGGTCGCGGCGCGTTCGCCAAGCTCAAGTTCGAGTCCGGCGTGCATCGCGTGCAGCGCGTGCCCAACACCGAGACGCAAGGCCGCATCCACACCTCGGCCGCCACGGTCGCGGTGCTGCCGGAGGTCGAAGAAGTCGACATCAAGATCAACCCGAGCGATCTCAAGATCGACACCATGCGCTCCGGCGGTGCGGGAGGTCAGCACGTCAACAAGACGGAATCCGCCATCCGCATCACGCATCTGCCGAGCGGCATCGCAATCGTCGTGCAGGCGGAGCGCTCACAGCACAAGAACCGCGCCAAGGCGATGGCCATGTTGCGCGCACGGCTTTACGACGCCGAGAAGCAGAAGCTCGATTCAGAACGCGCCGCGGCGCGCCGCGGCCAAGTCGGCAGCGGGCGATCGTTCGGAGCGCATCCGCACCTACAATTTCCCACAGGCGCGCGTGAGCGATCATCGCATCAATCTCACGCTCTACAAGCTGCCGCAGATTCTCGAAGGCGAGGCGCTGGGCGAGATCATCGACGCGCTGGTGCAGGAGCATCAGGCCGAATTGCTCGCCGCGGAAGACGCGTGATCGCGGCTTTCTATGGCGCATCGATCGCGCAGGCGCGCCGCGCCCTGGCGGAGCAATTTCGCGCAGCGGGCATCGAGTCGCCGGAGCTCGACGCGAGGGTTCTGGCCGGTCACGCGCTGGGGCTCGATCATGCGGGTCTCGCGGCAGCCGGTACGCAGCAGCTCCCGGACCCGGCGGCGTCTGACATCGAGCGGTTTGCGGCGCGCCGCCTGTCCGGAGAGCCGGTTGCACGCATCGTCGGCAAGAAGGAATTCTGGAGCCTGCCGCTCGCCGTCACACCTGCCGTGCTGGTCCCGCGACCCGAAACCGAAACAGTCGTCGAACTGGCGCTTGCGTTGCTTGACCAGGGTGGCGAACGCACGCGCGCGCTACGCATTGCGGATCTCGGAACCGGGTCGGGCGCGATCCTGCTGGCGCTTCTGTCGGAGCTTCCGAACGCGCAGGGTATCGGAACCGATATCGATGCGAGTGCGCTTGACGTCGCGCGTGCGAACGCGCGGCAACTCGGACCTGGCGGGCGCGCGGAATTCATAATCTCCGATTACGCCGCAGCACTCGAAGGCCGCTTCGACCTCGTCGTCTCCAATCCGCCCTACGTGGCGAGCGCCGACATCGCTGGGCTGGCGCGGGAGGTACGCGACCACGATCCGCGCCAGGCACTCGATGGCGGTGCGGATGGGCTTGCGGCTTATCGCGCTATCGCGGCTGACGCGCCGCGGCTGCTTAAGCCCGCCGGCCATCTGGTGGTTGAGATCGGCGCCGGGCAGGAGCGTCAGGTCAGCGAATTGTTTGCAGCCGCAGGACTTGCAATCGCCGGGACGCGCCACGACCTTTCCGGTATCGCGCGTGCCATCGCCGCCAAGAAGGGCTGATTGCAGCGCATTCGTGACAATACGGACAAGTTCCACCGCGGTATCAGAAGGCCAAAAAACCGCTTGGAATGTCGCAAAAGACCGATTAGGGTCGGGTCACGGAATCGATCCCAGATTGGGTAGCGCACTGCCTCAAAAGGCCCGGAGCGAGGCTCCGTGAGGCGGCGGTGCGGATAGGGCGAATGAGGACATTTCCACTTCAGGGAAACGACGCTTCGCTGCATCGGGATTCGAAAGCTTTCACCGGTTGAGCGCATGCCGGGCTTCAAGCCCGCCGCGCGCATGCCAAAGGGTGAGCCAGGCTGCGGCAGGACCGCGGCGGACGAAGGATGTTCAGACACGACAAGGATCGTCGCCTGACGGCGCATGACGCGTGGCTTGGCCACGGCGCCATAGGTGATGGCGATATGGATTTCTGCCGGCGCCAAACGCCGGATTTGGGCTGGGTCAGACGCCGACGGGTCAGAGCCGCGGCAAATCAGGAGTTGTTGAACAACAAGCCATGAGAAACGGTCAGCAGCATCATCACAACAACAAGCGCATGCGCGGGCGCAACAACAACAACAATAATAACAACAACAATAACAACCGCCGCAGCCACAACCCGCTGACACGGGTGTATGAGTCCAACGGCCCCGACGTGAAGATTCGCGGCAACGCGCACCATGTGGCGGAGAAATATCTCCAGCTTGCGCGTGATAGCCAGTCCTCCGGCGATCCGGTTTCGGCCGAAAACTACTTCCAGCATGCCGAGCACTATTTCCGTCTGATCGCGACGGCGAACGAGCAGTTCCGCCAGCAGAATCCGAATTTCCAGCCGCAACGGCAGGAAGGCGGCGGCAACGGCAACGACCAGCAATTCCAGCCGCGCGCCGAAGAGTTCGAGGATGGCGGCGACGACGGGCAGCCCTTCGCCCCCGATCAGGCTTTCGCTGCGCGCGAGCAGCCGCAGCCCTACATTCCGCCGAATGCGCAGCCGTTCGTGCCGCGCGACAGTCAGCCCTATCAACCACGCGAGATGCGCGACGCACAGCCGCCCGAGGTGCGCCACCAGCCGCGCGTGCCGCAGCCAGAGCCGGGCAACGTGGATACCGGCCTCCCGGCGTTCATCACCGGCGGTGCGCCGCAACCCCAGCCACCGCAGGGTCCAAACGGTTACGAGAATGGCGGGCAGCCGGATCGCTTTCCGCTGCATCGCCGCCGCCGGCGCCATCGCGGCCCGCGCGATCCGGCCGCCCCGCAAGGCGGCGACCGCCCGGACGATTCAGGCGGGACTTAACTGCTGCGCGCTGCTCCGCCGGACGGCGCGAGCACCGGCTCAAGCGCCGGAACCAGACGGCGCCGCTCGCGCCGCGCGGGAATCGCGCGATAAACCTGCTTGGTCGCCTCTACGATATGCACGCCCGCAAACGGCGCCGATAATGTCGCGCCGGTGCGTTCCCACGCGCCCGCCGAACGCAAGAACCAGTTGCGCGCGATCGGCGGCACGTAGAGCGCTTCGCCCCAGCCGGTCGGCGTAAACCAGGTCTCGCGCAACAGCGTGGTGATCTGCGAGCGCGAATAGGGCCGGCCGTGGCCGAATGGCGTCGTGTCGGTGCGCGCCCACACGCCGCGCCGGTTCGGGATTACGGCAAGCAGGCGCCCGCCCGCCGCGAGAACGCGCCACGCCTCGCGCAGCATCGCCTCGGCGTCGTGCGACATTTCCAGCGCGTGGACGAGCAGCACGCGGTCGACGGCCGCATCGCTGAGCGGCAGATCGAGTTCCTCGACCAGCGCGGTGAGCGTCGGACGCGCGGATGGCCACTTCACCACGCCTTGCGCGGCCGGCATGAAGGCCAAACACCGTTCCGCCTCCTCGCGAAACAGCCCGAGATAGGGCGTCGCGTACCCGATGCCGGCGATGCGCTGCGACCGCGTGTCGGCCCAGCGCATGCGGATACCGCGGCTCACGAAGCGGCGCGCCACGGTTCCCAGCGGCTGGGCGTAGAAATTGCGCAGGTCGACGACATCAAGCGACATTCGGACGGGCTCACATTCCGGCGTTCAACCGTGGTAACTTGGCCCCTCCACGCAGGAGTAGCAAATTTCCATGCCCGCCGAGACCCACCTGTTCCTCTGCCTGAAGGACAACTACGGCGTCCTGATCCATGATCCGGCGACCGGCGCTACCGCCGCGATCGACGCGCCGGAGGCTGCCGCGGTCGAAGCTGCGCTCGCCGCAACGGGCTGGCGCCTCACCGACATTCTGGTGACGCATCATCACGCCGATCATACCGGCGGCATCGAGGCGCTGAAGGCGAAGCATTCCTGCCGCGTCACCGCCCCGCGCGAGCAGAAGGCCAAGATCCCCGCCGTCGACGCGACCGTCGGCGAAGGCGGTACCGTGAAGGTCGGCGCGCTCACCGCGCGCGTGTTCGAGACCCCCGGCCATACGCTCGACCACATCTCGTACTGGTTCGAGCAGGACAAGATCGCATTCGTTGCCGACACGCTGTTCTCGGTCGGCTGCGGCCGCGTCATCGAAGGCAACGCCGACATGATGTGGAATTCGCTGGCGAAGCTGCGCGGCCTGCCGGACGACACGCGGCTTTATTGCGGGCACGAATACACCGCCGCGAATGTGCGCTTCGCGCTCACCATCGAGCCGGACAATGCGGCGCTGCGCGCGCGCGCCGCCGAGGTCACGAACCTCATCGGGCAGGGCAAGCCGACGATCCCGACCACGATGCGCGAGGAGAAATCCTACAATCCGTTCCTGCGCGCGGATATTCCTTCGGTCGCGGCCGGCATCGGGATGAAGGACGCGAGCCCGCGCGCAGGTGTTCGCGGCGATCCGCGGGCGGAAGGACCGGTTCTAGCGCCCCGATGCATGCCCTCACCGCCGCCGGCGTGATCCGCCTGCTGGACTTGAAGCCGCATCCGGAGGGCGGGCATTTCCGCGAGACGTTTCGCGATCCCCGCACGGTCGGCGACGGACGCGCGGCCTCGACGGCGATCTATTTCCTGCTCGCGCGCGGCGAGCGCTCGCACTGGCACCGCGTGGATGCCGTCGAGGTCTGGCACTATTACGCTGGCGCACCGCTGGTGCTGGAGATGGCCGAGGAGAACGGGCCCGTTCGGCGCATGAAGCTCGGGCCGGATATCGCGATGGGCGAGCGGCCGCAGGGCGTGGTGCCGGCCGGTCGCTGGCAGGCGGCAGAAAGTCTCGGCGACTGGACGCTGGTGGGCTGCACGGTCGCGCCGGGGTTTGAGTTCAGCGCGTTCGAAATCGCGCCGAATGACTGGCAGCCCGGCTAACGGTTCGGCTCCATCCCATTTTTCCTGATCGCCTCAGCGGCCGCAGGCGCGCTCAGGAATGCCTGCAACGCCTTGGCCGCCGCTTGCGACTTCGAAGCGCTGCCTACGCCGCTCGAGTAGTTGGTGAAATTCTGGATGTCGGGCGGCAGCGGACCGACGTAGTCGACACCAGCCTCGTGAATGAGTTCGCTGATCTGCTGGAAACCGAGCTCAGCCTCGCCACGAGCAAGAAGCTGGCCGACGCGCGAGCCGGGGGCCGTTTGCCTCGCCTTTGTTTTCACCTCGTCGGCAATTCCGAGTTTCTGGATCAGGGCCTGCACATAGACGCCGCTGGGTCCGCTCGAATAGCCGACAGACTTTGCGGCCAGAATGGCTTTTTTGACGGCCTCGCCGGAGCTGATGTCGGGCTTGGGTGCGCCTGCCTTCACCGCAACACCGACGCCGGACTTTGCAAGATCGACCCGGCTGCCCGCCACAAACTTTCCCTCGGCGATGTACTTGTCCACCTCTGGCGCGCCAACGATCACGAGATCGAAGGCCTCGCCCGCCTCGATCCGCTCCTTGATCCTCACCGTGCCCGTCCAAGTCACCGTGACCTTGTGGCCGGAGGATTTTCAAACTGCGGAATCAGGGCGTCGCCAATGTCGTGCAACGCGCCGGAGGCCAATACCTTGATCTCGTCGGCGCGAACGGCCGTTGAGATCAACAGCGCGCACGCGGCCGCCAGAGCAATTCGCACGTTCATTGGTGAACTCCGCGAATGAGTGATGCAAGTCTAGTATGGTGGCGCTGGCGAATGCTAGCGCTTCCAAAGCATGTCCTTCGCGGCGAGCACGCCACCGCCCGCGACAAGGATCGCGGCGAGCACCAGCGTGGCGGTCGCCGCCGCATAGCCGGCCAGCACGAGAAAGAAGGTCGAGAGCAGCGGCGCCACGTAGGACGCGACGCCGAGCACGCGGATGTCGCCGCGCTTCACGCCAATGTCCCATGCGTAAAACGCCGCACCCACCGGGGCGACGCCGAGCGCCGCGACTGCGAGCCATTGGCCGAGGTCCTGCGGCCATTGCGTTTGCTCGAACAGCAGGTGGAAAACGGCCGCCAGCGCCGAAGTCGCGAGACAAAATCCCGCAACCGCATCCGTCGGCACCGCGGCGAAGCGGCGCGAGAGCACCGAATAAGACGACCACACGAAGGCCGCCACGAAGGCCGCCGCAAAGCCCGGCAGATAATCCTGCGCGAACGTGATGCCGCGCGTGGCGAACAGCAGCGCCGTGCCGGCGAACGCAATCAGCGCACCCGCGACATGATGCATTTTCAAGCGCTCGCCGGGCAGAAACGCCGAGAGCAGCACGATGAGAACCGGCCAGAGATAACTGACAAGCTGCGCTTCGGCTGGCGGCGCAAGCCGCAGCGCCAGAAAGAACAGCGCGTGATAGCCGAACAGTCCGCCGACGCCGAGCGCCCATACTTCCGGTGGCTGTTTGAGCGCAGCGGCGGCACCGGGGCGGAACGGCCATGTGGCGGCGCCGATTCCCCCGCCGATCGCGAACGTCATCGCGGCCAGTTGAAACGGCGGCACCGTGCCGGATGCAACCGTGAGCAGCGAGAGCAGCGACCACATCAGGATCGCCGAGAAGCCGATGAGAGTGGCGGTGCTGGATGACGGCATGGCTGCAATGATCATGCGATTATCGGACGCCGCGCGGGATGCAATGCCGCGCTATCGTTCGGCACGCAGAAGGAGACACCGCCATGAAGCTCGAGGTCGCGACCGCCATCGCGGCGCCGCCGGAGACGGTGTTCGCCGTCATGACAGACATTGCGCGCTGGCCGCAGATCGTCCGCGCGATCGAAAAGATCGAACTGCTGACCGAAGGCCCGATGCGGGTCGGCACGAGCTTTCGCGAAACCCGTACCATGTTCGGCCGCAGTGCCTCTGAGGAGATGACGGTCACGGTGGTCGATCCGCCGCGCCGTCTCGTGACCACGGCCGAAAGCCACGGAGCGCGCTATCTGACGACCCACACGATCGAGCCCGCGCCCGGCGGCTCGCGTCTTGTTTTCTCGTTCAAGGGAACGCCGGTGACGCTGACCGCCAGGCTATTCAGCGTCATCGGCTTCTTGTTCATGGGCTTGTTGCGCCGCCAGCTCGAAAGCGATCTCGCCGATCTCAAAGCCGAAGCGGAGCGGCGCGCGGGGGCTTGATTAGATCATCACCTGCCCGCCATTGGCGGAGAGCGTCGAGCCGGTGATGAAGCCGGCATCGTCGGAGGCGAGGAACACGACGCAGCGCGCGATTTCGTCGGGCTCGCCGAGCCGGCCCGCCGGGATCAGCGGCAGGATGTTCTTCTCCAGCACGTCCTTCGGCACCGCCATCACCATCTCGGTCGCGATGTAGCCCGGGCAGATCGCGTTCACCGTGATGCCGGCGCGCGCGCCTTCCAGCGCCAGCGCCTTGGTGAAGCCGAGATCGCCGGCCTTCGCAGCCGAATAGTTTGCCTGTCCGAACTGGCCCTTTTGCCCGTTGATCGACGAGATGTTGACGATGCGGCCGAACTTGCGCGTGCGCATGCCTTCCCAGACCGGGCGGCTCATGTTGAACAGCGAATTCAGGTTCGTGTTGATGACCTGATTCCATTGGTCCGGCGTCATGCGGTGGAACGGTGCGTCGCGCGTGATGCCGGCATTGTTGACCAGCACCTCGACCGGACCGAGATCGGCCTCGACCTTCTTGAGGCCCGCCGCGCACGCGTCAAACGACGACACGTCCCACTTGTAGACGTTGATGCCGGTCTCGGCCTTGAACTTGTTCGCGGCCTCGTCGTTGCCGCCGTAATTGGCCGCAACATTGTAGCCTGCGGCCTTCAAGGCCTTCGAAATCGCGGCGCCAATTCCGCGCGTACCGCCGGTCACCACTGCTACTCGGGCCATCTCATTCCTCCCCGCTTGTTGTCGTCATGCCGGGCTTCAACGCCCGCGCATCCACGCTCGTTTGCCACACCTTAGAGACGTTGATGGCCGGGACAAGCCCGGCCACCACGTCACATTGGTCTGATTATTGGGTTGCTCTTACCGCTCGATGCACATCGCGATGCCCATGCCGCCCCCGATGCAGAGCGTGGCGAGGCCCTTCTTGGCGTCGCGCTTCTGCATCTCGAACAGCAGCGTGGTGAGCACGCGCGCGCCGGATGCGCCGATCGGATGGCCGAGCGCGATTGCGCCGCCGTTCACGTTGACCTTGGTGGTATCCCAGCCGAGGTCCTTGTTGACCGCGCAGGCTTGCGCGGCGAACGCCTCGTTCGCCTCGATGAGATCGAGGTCGCCGATGTTCCAGCCGGCCTTCTTGAGCGCGGCGCGCGAAGCCGGGATCGGGCCGGTGCCCATGATCTTCGGATCGACGCCGGCATGCGCCCACGACACGATGCGCGCGAGCGGCGTCTTGCCTTCCTTGGCGGCCTGGGCGGCGCTCATCAGCACGATGGCGGCGGCGCCGTCGTTGAGACCCGACGCATTCGCGGCCGTCACGCCGCCTTCCTTGTCGAACGCCGGGCGCAACTTGGAGATCGAGTCCAGCGTCGTGCCGTGCTTGGGATACTCGTCGGTGTCGACCACGATGTCGCCCTTGCGCGACTTGATGGTCACGGCAACGATTTCGTCCTTGAACTTGCCGGCCTTCTGCGCGGCTTCGGCCTTGTTCTGGGAAGCAACCGCGAACTCGTCCTGCTGGCCGCGCGTGATCTGGTACTGCTTGGCGACGTTCTCGGCGGTCGTGCCCATGTGGTAGCCGTTGAAGGCATCCCACAGCCCGTCCTTGATCATGGTGTCGACCATCTCGAGCGAGCCCATCTTCTGGCCCGCGCGCAGGTAGGCGGCGTGCGGCGCCATGCTCATGGACTCCTGCCCGCCCGCGACCACGATCTCGCTGTCGCCGTTGAGGATCGCCTGATAGCCGAGCGCGACCGCCCGCAGGCCGGAGCCGCACAGCTGGTTGACGCCCCACGCCGGGCTCTCCACCGGAATGCCGGCCGCGATCGAGGCCTGCCGGGCCGGGTTCTGGCCCTGCGCGGCGGTCAGGATCTGGCCCATGATCACTTCGGAGACCCGTCCGCCCTCGACGCCCGCACGCTTGAGCGCCTCGGAGATCGCGATCTTGCCCAGTTCATGCGCCGGCAAGCTGCCGAACGCGCCGTTGAATGACCCGACCGGCGTCCGCGCCGCGCCGACGATGACAACGCCGTCCTTCATGGAAAACTCCTATCCGGTTACCTGCGGCGGCCTCGCCGCGACCCGTTGCGGCCATCCTTGATAGCCCGTTCGAGGACTGTCAATAAGACCAACCGTGCATGCCCCTGTTGCGGGGCACCATGATCTTGATCAAGGCGCCACGGGCATTTCTCGACAAGTATGCCGCCCCGCACAAAACGGTAGCCCGGTTCACCCAAAAGTGCTTATGCTGACGCGAGTTACCGCGCACAAAAATCCCTTCCCTCCTGGTCCAAGGCACGCGACCAATGAGCAGCACGGCCAAATCCGAAGGTCCGGTCGCGATCAAGAAGTACGCCAATCGGCGGCTCTACAACACCGGCACCAGCACCTACGTCACGCTCGAAGACCTCGCCACCATGGTGAAGAACGGCGAGGACTTCACGGTGTCCGACGCCAAGACCGGCGAGGACATCACGCGTTCGGTGCTCGTCCAGATCATCTCCGAGCAGGAGAACAAGGAAGGCACGGACAACCTGCTGCCGGTCAAGTTCCTGCGCCAGCTCATCGGCTTCTATGGCGGCTCGATGCAGAAGTTCGTGCCGTCCTATCTGGAAGTCTCGCTCGAGTCGTTCACACGCGAGCAGGAAAAGTTCCGCCAGCAGAGTCACGCAGGCGTTCGGCGCGACTCCGTTCGGGCCGCTGGTCGAGGATCAGGTCAGGCGCAACATGGACATGTTTAAGCAGACGCTTCTCGATGTTCACGCCGTTTGCGCGGCACGACGAGGAACAAGCGGGAGCCGAGAAGCCGGCGGCGTCCTCGGCGGGCGACCTCGATGAGCTCAAGCGTCAGCTCGAAGAGATGAGCAAGAAGGTCGAGCGCTTGAGCAAGGGCGACAAATAGGGTTTAGCGCGCCGCACTTTCGGGCGGCGGCGCAGCATCCGCCCACGCGCGCTCAAGCGAGGCGCGGCCGACCAGATCGCCCTGCAGATAGTCGCAGCCCCAGCCGGCGAGAACCGCAGCGGCCTGCTCGTCCTGCACCCACTCGGCAACCGTCTCGATCCCGAGCGAGCGGCCAAGCTCGATCAGCGTGCGCACGAACACGCGGTCGTCTTCCGAGCGCGTCAGGTTCTGCACGAACGCGCCGTCGATCTTGATCATGTCGACGCCAAGCCGGCGCAGGTTGCGGAACGACGTATAGCCGGCGCCGAAGTCGTCGATCGCGATGCGGCAGCCGAGATCCTTCGCGCGCGTAACGAAGCCCGCGGTTTCGTCGATGTTCTGGATCGCGGCGGTTTCGGTGATTTCCAGGATCATGCGCTGCCCGACGCCGGGCCGCGCGCGCAATTGCGCGCCGAGCGCCGACCACCAGTCCGGATCGGTGATGGAATCGGGAGATACGTTCACGCTCGCCGTCAGGCCGGGCGCGGCGCTGAGTTCCGCGGTCACCAGTTCGATCACGCGATGATCGATCAGGCGCACCAGTCCCAGTTCCTCGGCGACCGGAATGACCGCGCTCGCCGGCACGACGCTGCCGTCGGCGCGCTGGATCCGCATCAGGCATTCGTAGAAGGCAAGCTCGCGCGTCGAGGTGCGCACCAGCGGTTCGAAGGCGAGCAGGATGCGCCGCTCGTTCAATGCCGCCACGATCTTGTCGGTCGAGCGGACATTTTCCTTGCGGACCGCCTCGCGCTCGATGTTCGGCCGGTAGGCGACGAACGAGCCGCGCCGTTTGGCCTTGGCGGAGTCGAGCGATTCCTGTGCGTGGGCCAGAATCTCCGCAACCGTGCGGGCATGCCGCGGAGCCGCCACGCCGCCGATGGTGACCGTCGCCGCCACCGGGCCGTTGTTGGTCTGCACCACGTCCTCGCGCACCGCCGCGAGAAAACGATCCGCAGCCATTGCAAGATCGTCGGGCGTGCAGGTGTTGAGCACCACGCCGAACTTGTTCGAAGAGAAACGTCCCAGCACGTCGCCGCCGCGCATGCGGCTGCGCAGCCGCCGCCCGACCGAGGCGATCACCTCGTCGGCGACGCCGAAGCCGTAGGCCTCGTTGATGCGCGCAAGATTGTCCACCGCGATCAGCATGAAGCCGCACGAGCCGCGATACTTCAGTGCCTCGTCGAGTGAGGCGGTCAGCGTCTCGGTCAACGCATTGCGATTCATCTCGCCGGTGAGCCGGTCGAAACGTGACAGATAGGCAAGGCGCTCATTGTTGTCGTGGCGCTCCGTGATGGCACGCACCACGCCATGCGCGCGTGCCGGCCGTCCGTCGGCGCCAGCAAACCAGCGGCCATTGTCCTCGACCCACAGGGGCGTTGCGCCGTCCTGGCCGGCCTGCAGGCAATACTCGGTCTGGTAGGGAACGCCGGTGCCGGAATCGCGCCCACCGCCCTGCATTACGGCGTCATAGCGCGTGGAGGTATTCTTCGGATCGAGGAAGCCCGCATAGCCGCGTCCGGTCGCGATCTGCGTGGGATCGGCCACCTGCAGCACCTCGGCGGCATTCGCGCCCCAGGTCAGCGTGTCGGTATCGATGCGCCATTCGTAGGGGACGAGCCCGATCGAGGCGAGGATGCCGTTCGGGTCGGCCGCGCGGTTCACGTGATCCAAGGGAGTCCGGGCGTCGCGCGTCACGGAAAATCCTGTTCTGGGAAGGCGCAGGGCCGCCTTGCTGGCGAATTCCCCGCCAATCTCTCTTGAAATTCTTAAGGATTTGGCAAATAGCCCGCCGGAATTCCGCTCGCGTGACGGAACACATGATCCGGCACACGGATTGCGACCTTGGGTCTGGAAGCGGGAAGTGTGTCCCGTTTTGAGACAGGAGGCTGCCATGCGTATCGGCGCCAGCGGACCCACCACCAACGCTTCGGCTTCACGGCGCAAGGATGAGGCGCACGCGCCGGACGCGCCCGAAACTGAGTCCCGCGCGTTGATCGCCATCGAGGCACCGGCTGCGAGCGAGCGCACCCCGCGCGTGACGCGTCACCCGAGTGCCGGCTTTCTGGCGCAGTTGATCGCCACGCAGATGCAGGCGCCGCAGACGCGCGCCCGCCGCCGCGCGGAGCCCGAGGAGGCGACGGCGGTCTACCGGTCGATGACCAAGCCGGTTTCGCAAAGGTTCCGACGCGAAGCGTGAAGCAGCGGCCCCATCGAATCGCTCGTAAGCATCTTTGCCGTCCAACGGTCTTGTGCTAGTTTGTACACAAACGAGCACGAAAGCGACGACATGTCATCCGGAACATTCACGGTGCGCGTGGACACGAACGTAAAAAGACGCCTGGAAAAGTTGGCCAAGAGTACCGGTCGAAGTCGGTCCTTCCTCGCTGCCGAAGCTATCAACGAGTATCTCGGCGTCAACGAGTGGCAAGTGGCCGGGATCAAGCGTGCAATTGAGTTAGCGGATCGTGGCGAACTTATCGCTCACGATCGGGTCAAGGCGTGGGTCGACTCATGGGACAGCGGTAACGAATTGCCTAAGCCCACGAGACGATGACGCCGGTCTGGACGCCAGCCGCTATCGATGACCTCGCATCTCTGCGAGCCTTTATTGCCGAACAGGATCCGGCGGCCGCGCAGCGAGTTGTCCTTCGGATCATCCACGTTGTTGAGACCCTGTTGGCTGAGAGCCCGGAAATGGGTCGTCCTGGCCGCGTTCCGGGAACGCGCGAACTGGTCATCACGAGGACGCCCTTCATCGTGCCATATCGGCTGCGAGGGCAAACAATCCAGATTCTGCGCGTCTATCACGGCGCCCGCCGCTGGCCCGACCATTTCTGAGCATTCGGAGGGCTAATCTGGCGCCTAATACCCCAGCGCGCAGCCATCCTTGCGCGGGTCGGAGCCGCCGATCAGCGTGCCGCGCTCCCAATCGATGACAATCGCCTGTCCGCCGCCCCACGGGGAGCCGCGCAGCATCACCTGGTGGCCGCGCGCCGAGAGGCCCGCGACGGTGGCTGCCGGAACGCCCCGCTCGACCAGCGTCGTCTCTCCTTCGTAGAACATGCGCGGGTGGTCGATCGCGGCCTGCACATCCATGCCGTAGTCCACCATGTTGGTGATGAGGTGGGTGTGCCCCATCGGCTGATAGTCCGCGCCCATCACGCCGAACGGCATCTCGCAGCGGCCGTTCCGCATCGCCAGCGCCGGGATGATGGTGTGCATTGGCCGCTTGCCGGGCGCGATCGTGTTCGGGTGATCCGGCTCGACCACAAAGCCGCTGCCGCGGTTGTGCAGCATGATGCCGGTCTTTTCGGTGCAGATGCCGGTACCGAATGCGCTGTAGAGCGAATTGATCAGCGAGACCGCCGTGCGATCGCGATCGACCACGGTCAGATAGATCGTGTCGCTGGTGGGCGGAAGCGCGTTCGGAATTGCGATCCGCTTGTCCGGATCGAGCAGCCCCGCGAGTTTCTTCGCGAAACCTTTTGCGATCAGTCCTCCCACCGGCTCGCGCATCGTGGCGGGGTCCGCGATATGCGTGTCGCGCACCGCGAAGGCGAGCCGCGCGGCTTCCAGCGCGAGATGCAGCCGTTCCGGCCCCGACGGATCGAGCTTGCCGACATCGAACTGCTCGATGATGTTCAGCAGCACCAGCGCGGTCAGCCCTTGCGTGTTCGGCGGTAGTTCGACCACGTCGAGTCCGCGATAGTTGGTGCTGATCGGCGTGACGACATCGCCGCGGTGGCGTGCGAGGTCTTCCGTCCCGAGCAGGCCGCCCTTCGACTGCACGGTCGCCGCGATATCGGCCGCAATAGCACCCTCGTAGAACGCCTTCGCGCCGCCCGCCGCGATCGCCTTCATGGTCGCGGC
This sequence comes from uncultured Alphaproteobacteria bacterium, assembly GCA_963800695.1. Classification (GTDB taxonomy): domain Bacteria; phylum Pseudomonadota; class Alphaproteobacteria; order Rhizobiales; family Xanthobacteraceae; genus PALSA-894. The sequence continues at coordinate 185,084 of CAWDCA010000004.1, forward strand.
GAGCGCGGGCAGCGTGACGGTGCTGCCGATCGCCGGTGCGCTGCCGTTCGGCAGATAGTATTTCGCCGAACCGGCATGCGGCGAAAGCTTGTCGACCTGCTCGGCCCAGTCGGCGCCGACGCGCGGCGCGATCACGAAGCCGTTTTCGGCGTGGCCAATGGCGTGTTGCAGCACGCGGTCGAGACCGAAACGACCGTGGCTCTTGAGGATCGCCTCCCAGGCTTCCATCGCGCCCGGCACCGTGATGGCATGGGCTGAGGTCGCGGGAATCTTGCGCGGCATCTTCTGCGCCAGCAGCTTCTCGGTCGTGACCGCCGCGGCGGCGCGGCCCGAGCCGTTATAGCCCCACACCGGCCGGTCCGGCTTTGCGACGAGACAGAAACAATCGCCGCCGATGCCGGTCATCGCGGGTTCGACGACGCAGAGCACCGCAACAGCAGCGACAGCAGCGTCGGCAGCGGTACCGCCGGCTTTCAGCGTGTCGATCGCCGCGAGGCTGGCGAGCGGATGAGAGGTCGCGGCCATTCCCTCGCGCGCATAAACGGGCGAACGGCCGGGCAAATGGAAGTCACGGATTGTCATGGGAGTGGTCACGCCGAGGAGGGAGCGTTACTCCTAGCCTACGGCTCGATCTTTTGCACGGGGTCCGCTTTCACCACCGGCTCCGGCCGCGGCGTAAACGGCGACGGCGACGGCCCCGGCTCGACGCGCGTCACCGGCTCGACGATCCGCGCGGGCTCCGGGCGAACCACCGGCGCCGGCGCAGGTGCGGGCGCCAGCACAACCGGCGTCTGTTCGACGACGACCGCGCGCCGCGCCCGGCGCAGCGCCGCCGCGAATCCGGCGAACAGATCGACCGCGCAAATCGCCACGAACAGCATGAAGGTCGAATTGCCCATCTGCGGCGGCGAGGTGAGCTGGCCCATGATGGCGTTCGGGTTGACCATTGCGAATTCGGCGCCGGCACCGCCTACCAACAGAAGCGAGAGGAAATGCTCGACAAAGGACTTGCCGTGCTTGGTCGCCTTGATGAACTCGAGCAGCAGCATCAGCAGCGAGAACAGGATGAACGCGTCGCTGGCGGTCGGCTCCCAGGTCAGGCCGGACGGTAACCGGAACTCAAAGAGTTTCGTGCTCCAGGCAAACGGAGTGAGGAACGCGATCATGTTGTAGATCGTGAACGGGACGATCAGCAGCGGAAATCCGATCACACGGGCCTCCCGAGTTCCGGCATTCGAATATATCTTGGCTATCGGCCCACTAAGGCAAAAATATCGCGCGCCGGTCGGACTCCCCGGCGCGCGTCAACCATAGGCTAAAAGCGGGGCTCAGGCTTCGGTCTTGACCTTGAGCACCTGCCGGCCGCGATACATGCCGGTCTTGAGGTCGATGTGGTGCGGGCGGCGCAGTTCGCCCGAATCCTTGTCCTCGACGTAGGTCGGCTTCTTCAACGCGTCGGCCGAGCGGCGCATGCCGCGGCGCGAGGGCGAGGTTTTTCGTTTCGGAACGGCCATTGAAAACTCTCCTGAAATCGGCGCCCGTGCGCGTTGCCGGTCGCCCAAATTGATCGGGAAGGCGCGCTTATAGAGGATCGGTCCCGCCAAGGCTAGTCCGGGCTCAGCGCCGGATGCAGTCTGCGGTGGCCGATCTGGCGGCGCGGGCCTCGTGGATGCCAGCGAGCCGGCGCACGCCCGGCCCCGGCCGAGCCGCGCTGCGGCGGTGCGGATTGGGGAGGATCGCGGCCAGCAATGCGGCCTCGCGGGCCGACAGATCGCGGGCGGACTTGTTGAAGGCATGCCGCGCCCCCGCCTCCGCGCCGAACGCGCCGTTCGGCCCCCATTCGGCGATATTGAGATAAATCTCCAGCAGGCGCCGTTTGCCAAGCACGAGGTCGAGCCACAGCGCGAGCGGAAATTCCAACGCCTTGCGCACCACCGAACGTCCCTGCCAGAGGAACAGGTTTTTCGCGGTCTGCTGCGCGATGGTCGAGCCGCCGCGCATCTCGGAGAGATCGTCGGCGTCCTCGATGGCGGCACGCAACTCGCCGAAATCGACCCCGCGATGAACGCAGTAGCGCGCGTCCTCGGACGCGATCACGGTGCGCGGCAGCGCGGGCGCGATTGCGGCCAGCGGCGTCCAGGCCCGTTCGACGCGCGCGCCGGTCGCCCAGCGCCACAGCATCAGGGTCGAGACCGGATTGACCGCGTGGTAGAGCGGCGTCAGCAGATAGGGGACGAGCAATATCGCCACGAGGGCGATGAGTGCTGCCCTGACGAGGCGGAAGAGCCAATGTCTGCGCGGCGATGTGCTCATGCGGGCAAGCTAAGCATGGCGGGCCCGAGAATCGACTGGAACGAACCGCCGCATGCACGCTTGACGATAGCCCCGAATGACCGTCGACTCCCCGCATGGTCAGAAAGGCACGAAAGGCATCTCCCGAAAAACGCCATCCCGGCATCGTGCGGTTTCTGCATTTTCACATCCGGCTCGTGGCCGCGATCATCCTTGGCGTCGTCGCCTATGCGTTGCTGCCCGGCGACTGGTCGCGCGTGACCCGCATGCTGCTCGGCTGGAATGCCGGGATGGTTTGCTATCTCGCGGCCGTCGCCGTGATGATGGCGCGCACCTCGGACACGGGGCTGGAGGAACGCGCCGCAACCGCCGAGGACGAAGGCGCGGTCGCGATCCTGATTCTGACGATCACGGCGGCGGCCGCGAGCCTCGGGGCGATCTTCGTGGAGCTTGCGCAGGCCAAATCGGGCAACGTGTCCTACGGCCAGCATGTCGCACTCGCGATCGGCACGGTTCTGCTGTCGTGGACATTCACACACACGATCTTCGCGCTACACTATGCGTATGATTTCTACGGCAAGGGTGAACGCGCCAAGGGGCTCGCGTTTCCCGAGGACGACCGCCCCGACTACTGGGATTTCATCTACTTCTCGTTCGTCATCGGGATGACGTTCCAGGTCTCGGACGTCCAGGTGACCAACAAGGCAATCCGCCGGCTGGTTGCGGCGCACGGGATGGTGTCGTTCCTGTTCAACACGGCGCTGATCGCGCTGACGGTGAACATGGCAGCCGCCGCGTTCTGAGCATCGCCGCACATAAGCGGACGGGAGGAAGACATGCCGAAAAAATCTCCGCTCGAACAGGCACGCGCAGCCACGGCAGACGCGCGCGGTGCGGCCGATCTGCTGCGCGGCGCGACCGAAGATCTGACTCCACGCTTGTCGAAGCTCTACACCGGCGTGGTGCACGACGTGATGCGCGCCATGGGCTTGCGGGATTTCACGCTGCCGCACACGCTGCATCCCGTGACGGTCGCGCGGACGATCGCGGGTCCGGTGTTCACGCTGCGCGGCAAGGTGACGCCGAAGGCCGATCCGCACGAGACGCTGCTCGCCTGGACCGGCTTTCTCTCCAAGGCGAAGTCCGGCCATATCGTGGTGATCGAGGCGAACGACAACGAGGTCGCCCACATGGGCGAACTTTCGGGCGAGACGCTGATGCGCAAGGGCGTGCCCGGCGTCGTGATCGACGGCGGCTGCCGCGATGTCGAATTCCTGATCGAGATGGGGTTTGCCGTGTACGCGCGCTACGCGACGCCGCGCGACATCGTCGGCTACTGGACGGCCGACGCCATGGACGTGCCGATCAAGATCGGCACGGTGACGATTGCGCCGCACGACTACCTGCTCGCCGACCGCGACGGCATCGTCGTGCTGCCGCGCGCCCGCGCCGCCGAAATCGTGCAGGCGGCTGGCGTAGCGATGGGCACCGAGAACCAGATCCGCACCGCGATCCTTTCCGGCATGGATCCGCAGGAGGCGTATCTGAAGTTCGGGAAGTTTTGACGCTGCACCTCGAACCGCTCGTCCCGCATGAGCGGAGGAAACCACGCCGGCATCCGCGAACAGCTCCTGGGAGAGACGCATGAAACTTCCGCGCCGCAGATTTCTGCAACTGGCGGCATCGACCGTCACATTCTCGGCCGCGCAACAAACAGCCTGGGCGCAGGCCTATCCGGCGCGCGCGGTGCGTGTCGTCGTCCCGGTTGCGGCGGGCGGAGCGAACGACGTCACCGCGCGCCTGATCAGCCAATGGCTTTCGGAGCGCCTCGGCCAGCAGTTCTTCGTCGAGAACCGTCCCGGCGCCGGCACCAATATCGGCACCGAGGCGGTCATCCGTGCGCCGGCCGACGGCTACACGTTGCTCATTGCGGGCAGCAACGCGGCGATCAATCCGACTTTGTTTCAGAATCTCAACTTCAATTTTCTCCGCGACACCGCGCCGATCGGCAGCATTGTCCGCGTGCCGCAGCTCATGCAGGTGAACCCGTCGGTGCCCGCGAAAACCGTTCCCGAGTTCATCGCCTATGCGAAAGCGAATCCCGGCAAGATCGCGATGGGCTCCGGCGGCAACGGCTCGCCGGCGCATGTCATCGGCGAATACTTCAAGCTGGTGACCGGCACCGATCTCACGCACGTCCCCTATCGTGGCGCCGCCCCCGCGGTGACCGATCTGTTGGGCGGACAAATCCAGGTGGCGTTCACCGAATTGGCGACCTCGCTCGGGCATGTGAAGTCCGGCAGTCTGCGGGCGCTTGCGGTGACGACCACCGCACGGACCGAGGCGCTGCCGGACGTTCCGACGCTCAGCGAGTTCATTCCGGGGTTCGAGGCGAGCCAGTGGGTCGGGCTCGTCGCCCCCAAGGACACACCGCCGGCGATCATCGAGAAGCTCAACGCCGCGATCAACGCGGCCCTCGCCGATCCCGGCATAAGGGCGCGGTTCGCCGACCTCGGCGGCACGGTGCTTCCGGGCTCGCCGGACGACTTCAGCAAGCTCATCCGGGATGAAACCGAGAAATGGGCCAAGGTCATCCGCGCCGCCAGGATCAAGGTGGAGTGACTTTCGGACTCGCAACGTCGCGCCAACTGGAGTGGAGCGTGCAGCAACGCATCGGCAGGGTTATCGGCGCCTACGAGACCCAGGGATTCCATCGCACCGGGACCGACGTCGACAGAATATCCGCAGACTGGCTGGCGAACGAGGTGCGCCAGATCGGCCTCGAACCCGTGCTTGAGGAATTCTCGCTGAGCCGCGTCGATCCTGTTCGCGCGTCGCTCGTGGTGAACGGCCGCACGATCGAGGGGCTGCCGCTGTTTGACGGCAGCTTCACGGGTGCGGCAGGCGTCGCGGGGACTCTCGGCAATCTCAATAGCGACGCATCCATCGGGCTTGCCGAAATCCCCCCGAACGGCGCGGAGGCCGGCGCACTCGGCGACGCGCGCCGGCAAAGCCGGCATCAGGCGATCGTTGTCATCACCCGCGGGGCGCGCTCCGGATTTTGTCCGAGCAATGCGGACAGCTTTCTCGCTCCCTTCGGTCCTCCGGTGCTGCAGGTTGGCAGCGACGAAGCGCCGTTCCTTGCCGATTGCGCGCGCCAAGGCGCGCTGGCCGTGCTGACGGCGCATGCCGAACGCACACCAGCGCAGGCCTTCAACGTCGTCACGACAGTTCCGGGAACCGACACGAGTGCGCCGCCCCTTGTCGTGATGACACCGCGCAGCGGCTGGTGGTCATGCGCGAGCGAGCGTGGCGGAGGTCTTGCCTGCTGGCTCGAGATCATGCGCGCGGCGCGGGACGTGAAGCCCGTGAGGGACGTTCTGTTCGTTGCTTCCAGCGGCCACGAACTCGGTCATATCGGCCTCGATACCTTTATCGAGCGCCGGGGCGGGCTCGTGCCCGGAGCAAAGGCGTGGATTCATCTCGGCGCCAATATCGGCGCGGCTCAGGGGCCGGGCAATATCCTGCAGGCATCCGACGACGAGATGGAATCGATGATGGCCGAGGCCATGACCAAAGCCGCGCTTCGCATTGACCGGCGCCTTCCGCGCGGCGCGGTGCCGCTCGGCGAAGCCGCGAACGTCCACCGCGGCGGCGGGCGGTTCATCTCCATCATCGGGAAGAACGACCTGTTCCACAATCCGGACGATCGCGGACCGGACGTGGTCGACCTGAACGTCATCGAGCGGTTCGCGAGCGCATTCGCGGGGGTCGCGACATCGCTCGGTCGCGCCTGATGCTTCGCCGCGGCGCGGTCACGCGGGCGGAATGAACTCTTGGCTGATGCTCTGAAACACCGGCAGCGCCTCGCAGCGCTGAAAGTGCGCGCTCAGCGCCGGGTAGTCCGCCATCGAGACGACGCCGGGATGCGCGTCGCCGATGAAGCGCAGCGCCGCCGCGACCGCGATGTCGGCATGCCCGATCGTATCGCCGAACCAGTAGTCGGTCTTGCGCGCCGCGCGATCCGGCTCCAGCGCGGCAAGCGCGCCGGAAATCTGCGTGCGGCAGCGGTTCGTCCACACATCGGACGCCTCCTTGTGCAGCACTTTTTCGTAGAACAGGCTCACCGCCTTCTCGGCCGTGTGCACCCCAAGCGTCGCAACCTTCAACGCGCGGCGGCGCGCAGGCTCCACGGCTGGAAACATGCGTTTCCCGGCCGGCACCAGGCCGTCGAGATAATCGAGGATGACCGTGCTGTCGATCAGCACGTCGCCGTCATCGAGCACCAGCGTCGGCACGCGGGTGAGCGGATTGTACGGCCGGATTTTCTCGGCCTCGCCGAAGGTCGACCACGGTCTGTGCTCGAACGGCATCCCGTAGAGCGTCATCGCGATACCGACGCGGCGCACGAAGGGCGAGTCGTATTGTCCGATGAGGATCATGAAAAAGCTCCCGCGTCAGGCGACGCGGGAGCTTGAAACCCTGAGCCGCACGACATCCAACGAATTCTGCTGATGGATGCCTTGCGCGCCGCTGATGGCGCGTCAATTCTTGTAGTCCGGCTCTTTCTTGTCGAGGATGCGCTTCATCGCCTCGAAGTGCCACACGTGCGGCTTCTTGTTGCCGTACTGCGGCGCGGTCTTGAACTCCCTGATCGCATCGTCGATCACGTGCTGCGGCAGGATGTTGAGCTCGCGCCCGGTCTGCATGGCCAGAATCTGCTGCTGGCAGGCGCGCTCGGTGTAATAGAGCAGATCGAAGGCTTCCGAGACCGTCGGCGTGATGGTCGCGACGCCGTGGCTCGCCATCATCAGGATCTTCTTCTCGCCGAGGAGGCCGGCGAGCCGCTCGCCTTCCTTCGGATCGAACGCCGGGCCGCCATAGCTGTTGTCATAGGCGGTGTGCATGCCGATGCCGATTTCGGTCTGGCCGATCGGCAGGATGCGCTGGTCCTTCAGCCGCGTCAGCGCGCTCGCATACGGCATATGGGTGTGGAACACCGCACCGGCATGCTGCGCCAGCTTATGGATCGGCGCGTGGATGCAGTAACAGGAGCGCTCGACGTCGCCTTCGCCGGAGAGCCGCTCGCCGTCATAGCTGACTTCCATGAAGCAGCTCGCCGTCACTTCGGACCAGTAGAGGCCGAACGGAATTTGATAGTAGCGGTCGTCCGTGCCCGGCACCCGGAAGGTCAGGTGATTGAAGATGCCCTCGTTGAACCCGTGCATCACGCACATCCGGTGCGCGGCTGCCAGATCGACACGCGCCTGCCAGCGCGCGGTTTCGAGGTCGACGCCCTTCCCAATCGCTTCCTGCAGCATGCTCGCCCTCCTTCGGGATTCGCGCGTAAGTTCGGGCAAAGCGGCCGCTAGGTCAATCCGGGGTAAACGCAATGCTGGGCTGCGGCGCCCCAACTCAATCCGGCTGGAAATTCATCGCCACCCCGTTGATGCAGTAGCGCAATCCCGTAGGCGGGGGGCCATCCGGGAAGACGTGGCCGAGGTGGCTGCCGCAACGGCCGCAATGGCATTCGGTGCGCACCATGCCGTAGCTGCGGTCATGCGATTCCTCGACCGCGCCGGGCTCCGGGTCGTTGAAGCTCGGCCAGCCGGTGCCGCTCTCGAATTTCTTCTTCGACCGGAACAGCGGCTGGCCGCAGCCCGCGCAGGTGAACGTGCCGGCGCGCTTCTCGAAATTCAGCGCGCAGCTTCCCGGCCGCTCGGTGCCGTGCTCGCGCATGATGTGGAATTGCTCGGGGGTGAGGATTTTCCGCCATTCGGCGTCGGTGTGGGTGACGGGATAGGTTTTCACGTCCATTGCTCGGCTCCTCTTCTCGCCCGGCTCATGTAATCACTGCCCCTTGATGTTGCCTTCCTTCACGACGCGCCCCCACTTCACGATTTCGTTTTCGATGTATTTCGAAAACTCCGCCGTGGTCATGGTGACGGCCGACGCGCCTTCGCGGTCGAACGCCGCCTTGAGCTCCGGTGACGTGAGCACCGCCTGGACGTCGCGGTAGAGCCGGTCGACGATCGGCTGCGGCGTGCCGGCGGGCGCCATGATCCCCCACCAGTTGTCCGCCACGTAACCGGGCACGCCCGCCTCCTGAATGGTCGGCACGTCGGGCAGCACCGGATTGCGCTTCGCGCCGCCGGTGCCGAGCGCGCGCAACTGCCCGGACTGGATGAACGGCGTCGTCTGCACCAGCGAGGAGAACATCACCGTCACATGCCCGGCGATCACGTCGGCCATCGCGGGTCCGCCGCCCTTGTAAGGCACGTGCTGCAGGTTCACGCCCGCGATGAGCTTGAACAGCTCGCCGCCGAGATGCTGGAAACTTCCGACACCCGCCGACGCATAGTCGAGCGCGCCGGGCTTCTCCTTCGCAAGCGCGAGCAGCTCGGCGACGGTCTTCACGGGAAGCTTCGGGTTGACCACCAGCACGTTCGGCCCGGTCGCCAGAATGGAGATCGGCGTGAAGGATTTGATCGGATCGTAGTTGAGCTTGTAGAGCGCCGGATTGACCGCATGCGCGATCGAAATGATCAGCAGCGTGTAGCCGTCAGGCGTTGCCGCTGCCGCCGCTTCGGTGCCGAGCACGCCGCCGGCGCCGCCGCGATTGTCGACGAACACTTTATGGCCGAGCTTTTCCGACAGCTGGTTCGCCACCAGCCGCCCCACCACGTCATTGCTGCCGCCGGGCGGGAACGGAATGATCAGCCGCACCGGACGGTCCGGATACTCCGCGGCAGCTGGCGCCGCGAAGGTCAGCGCCAAGGCAAGCGCGAGAAGCCGCATCATTTGATGCCGCGCTCCAGCACCTCGATCGAGACGCCTTCCGGCCCGCGCACGAAGCAGATCTTGATGCCCGGCCGCGGCGAATTGAGTTCCATGGTGAACTCCGCGCCCTTGGCCTTGAGGTCCGCCACCACCTTGTCGATGTTCGTCACGCGCAGGCCGAAATGATCGAGCCCCTGATAGGGCGTGACCGGCGGCGGATTGACGTTGCTCTTCTCCGGGACCGGCGCAATGAACACATCTTGCCCGCCGATCTTCATGTCGATGCGCGTGCCCCCTTCCTGCGGCGTGCGGATGATCTGCGCGTCGAACATGCGCTCGTAGTACGCGGCGGTCTTTTCCGGATCGCGGCTGCGGATATGGATATGGTCGTACGTAAATGTTGCCATGTCGGGTCCTTGGGCAGGTTCTTGGGACGGGTTCTTGCTTCTGGTGGCAACAGGGTAGCGCGAATGTGGAACCGGGGAAATTGGGTCGCCGTACCCCCAAATGAGCGGCCAGCGTAACCCGAATGAAAGCTCCCCGCCTTATTGTCAGCAAATGAGGCAGCCAAGAAGGCTTCCACTCCGGAAAGCATCGACATGGCAAGCCTGAACCGATGAATGTTGTGGTCAAAGCAGGGCGGGCGTGCCGATCGACGGCGTCTTGATGCAACGGCGGACAATGACGCGACATCTCTGCTCGTGCTGGCGCTTCTGACGCTTGCCGGCTGCGCTTCACTCCCACGAGTTCCCTTCACCAAGGAGCAGCAATCGGTCGCCACGATTCCCGGCATTCCGAACGCGCGCGTGTGGTCGGACGACCGCGCCGACGCGCTGCTGGCACGCGCCGCGCTCCGAAATCCTGGCCGACCGCGCCCGCACCGTGAATGTGCTGGCGATCTCCGGCGGCGGCTCGAACGGCGCCTATGGCGCGGGCCTGCTCGCCGGCTGGTCCGAACGCGGCGGCAGGCCCGAATTCACGGTCGTGACCGGCGCGAGTGCAGGCGCGCTGATCGCGCCGTTCGCATTCCTCGGCCCAGCCTATGATCCCGTGCTCAAGAACCTGTTCTCCGAGGGGATCGGCGAGGAGCTGCTCCAGTTCGATGGGCTCTCGGCGATCTTCGGCGCGGGCGCGTTCAAGACCGAACCACTCAAGCGCCTGATCGCGCGCTATGTCGATGACGCGCTGCTCGAGCGCATCAGCGCCGAATACAAGAAAGGCCGAAGGCTCCTCGTCGTCACCACCAATCTCGACGCGCAGCGCACCGCCGTGTGGGACATGGGCGCGATCGCGTCGAGCGGCGCACCCGAAGCGCTCAACCTGTTTCGCGATGTGCTGGTGGCGTCCGCGAGCGTGCCCGGCGTCTATTCGCCGGTGCTGATCAATGTGGAAGGCGAAGGCCGCCGCTTCGAGGAGATGCATGTCGATGGCGGCGTGCGCGCCAACCTGCTGGTCGTGCCGGAATCGCTGCTGCTCTCCAGCATTCCGCCGCCCGCCTCGGGCGTGCAGCCGCGCGTCTATATCGTGATGAACAACAAGCTGGAGCAGGATTTCGAGATCGTCGAAGGCAAGGCGCTCACCATCGTGTCGCGCTCGTTCACCACCGCCGTGAAGGCGAACACCCAGAACACGCTGATCGCGACTTACGATTTCGCGCGCCGCAACAAATGGGACTTCAACCTCGCCTCGATCGACGCCGATTATCCGACCACGACCTCGATGGGCTTCGACCGCGGCTACATGCAGCAGCTCTATCAGTACGGCTACCAACAGGGCCTCTCGGGCTCGCCGTGGCGGAAGACCCTGCCGACGACCTACACGGTGCCGACGGCCTCGGTGCAGCGCATGCCGATGGCGCCGGTCGTCCGCACGCGGGCTGTGGCGCGGTAAGCCAAGCTGCGCCGCCCGTTTTAGTGAGGGCGCGGGTTGCCCTGTCCCGTTTTCCTTTTCCTCCAAGGAGGAAAATGGAGCGCCGGGAGGCGCCAGGGCGCTGCGCTACGGCGCCCAAACGGGGCGCCGGTGCGTTACGCCGGACACCCCAGCGCGCCTTGCAAGGACGGGATTGCGAATCCCATCCCGAGGCGCGCGCGGGCGGTGATCTCAAGGCTTGCGAGGCCTCGCCACCGAACCGCTGCGCCTCCCGGCGCTCCACCGCGGCACGTTGTCGGTGCCGCGCCCCCTGCTCTGCCCTCTGGATGCCTCCGGAAGGCAGCCCGAGCGGAACAGGGTGAGATGGAGGCTAACGGATACAGCGATCCTAGTCAAGGAGTAAATTGATGATCAAAGGAACTTAAGCCAGGACGTGAAAATGTGGTATGAGATTGTCATGACCCAGAAGCGGATATCCGGCCGCAGCAAAGGAGCCGGCCAACTTACGAAGAACGCAAAGCGCCCGCGCCACCGTGCAGCGGTAACGAAGTCCTATGCCACCAAGGACGGCCGCCATCCGGCTTGGGGTGCGCTCAAAGGCATGATCCGACATTCCGCCCGGCGTCGATCTCACCGAGCCGGCTTTTCCGGACTGGGAGAAGGTTTGGCTCGAAGCGAACGCGTGGTGGCTCGACGATCCGAAGCTCAATCCGAAACGTTGATCGCAAGTTCGCTCTCTGCCCGGCACGCCGCCGCGCGATCCAATGGACCGTATCCTGATCGCGACCGCGCGTGAACTTGCCGCGACGCTGGTGACGCGGACCGCGAGATGCTGGCGTATGGCGAGACGGGAAATGTGAGTGTGATGGCGTGCTGAGGCGATGTGCCCGGGTTAGCCTAAGGCGATCCGGGCTACGCTTGCTGAAACGAAACCGCCTGAACAGATTTAACTTCGCCGCCGTTGTTTACAGGCCAAAGCCTGTGGCCTCCCAATTCTGCCCTCGTACAGCCGTTGGCGCTTGTGGCCCTAGTTCATCTAGAAATCGACTTGCAATTGTGCGGCCGGTTGCGCTACGCCCAAAAACAAGTCTCGCGCCAAGCTTATAAGCAAGCTTCCTCTCCATGCTACTAACGGAGGACACCACCAAGATTTCGGTGCAGCGAGTAATCGCCACATAGAATAGTCGCCGCTGTTCACATAATGTGGCCTCTTGTTCATCGGGCGATTCCTCTGAATTAAAGAACGGGATCAAACCATGACTGCAACCCGTCACGATTACTGCTTTGCTCGTTAACCCCTTCGATTTGTGAAGACTTATAACGCGGACGTAGTCTGCCTGCTCAGGGACCTCAGGCTGAGTTGCATGAAGTCCTGACGTGTTCGAAGAGGGATGCTGCGTCCAAAAGATCGGGAAGCGCCAATAGGGCCGAATTCACGTAAGACCCCGCAGTCTTCGTCATTGGCAGGCAGCAGTTCATCGATAATTTGCTGCAAGCTAAGCGTTCTTAGCTTCCCGAGTATCTCGGTCAGCTCCCGGTATTTGATGACCAAGTCAGTTACTTGGGCAAGAGTGAGGTCTCCAGCGACCAGCGAGTCAAGCGCTTCCTTTGGAGATTGCCCGGATTGCTCACAATGCCGTCGTAGACGTTGGTAGGCGTTTACACGAGCGGATGAACTACCATGACCGAGCTACCATCTTAGCGATACTCGGTCGTTGATGTCTGTTAAACAGCGACAGCAATGCAAATGCCCGCTGGGCCGACTTTCCTTCTAATGCTTCTTCGTGATAGAAGCTATGAACCTCTATGCCATGGGCGCTTACGCGGTCACGTATCTTGTAGCCAAGAAGCCGCCTAGGTGTGAGAATAAGAATATCTTTTGCGATTATTCCACGGTTACTATTGATAAGAGCGCGAACATAATTAGCGACGCCCTGAGCCTCAGAATTGACGTTGTTCCACTGGACGATTTGAGCAGTGCCCACTGGGTTGGCCGCTAGAGGTAAAAGTCGGGCGGGGCCCGGAGGATGATTGTTGGCAATTAAGTGCGCAGCAATAGCGACAACTGACTGAGGACATCTTCGGCATTCGTTCAAGACCTCGTCATGAGTTGCAGGGTAGCGAGTTCGGTAGTCAGCAATTCCCTCGGGATTTGCATGGCGAAAACTGTAAATTGATTGGTCAACGTCTCCGACGATAGCGATTGCTCCAGCACCTGCCAGTAATTGTAACAAATCTTGTTCTGCTCGATTTAGATCTTGATACTCATCGACAATGACGTGGTCGAACGCCGCGCGCATATCTGAATTTGGATTGTTGCGTAGAAAGCGAAGCGCTTCTGGCACCAGTTCGCCAATTAGCATGGCTTTGTGAAACCGTAGCCAACTTAAAAGTGCCGCCTGAAATTGCTGGTCCACGGCATCCTGAGGCCAACCAGGCTCATCCGATTGCAATCTCGCCCAAGCAGCTTCAAATGCTCGAATTCGCTTAGTGCATTCGCAGAAGTCTGCCCGAATGCCCCTGCAATAGCTAAGTCCTTAATCAGAGCGTGGCCTTCAAACCGCAAAATGCCGTAGGTCGTAAACGTGACTACGGGTCAAGGAGTTCGGCCCAAATACTCGAACACCGCCCCGCTATTCAACAATGAAAAGCAAAACGCGTGACAGCGTACCGGACTTGACGTCTTAACAGCAATTTGGAACATGGAGGTTGAGCAGGTCTTCCACCAAGCCTGCTGCCGCCGTTCTGGTAAATGTTACAGCCAGGATTTTACCTGCATCGGCGCCCAACTCTGAGAAGACGGGCGACACGTCGCTTCATGGCGAAGGACTTGCCGGTACCGGGCCCTGCCATAACACGAAGCGGAGTGTTCGGCGTAGCAGCAATACTCAGTGCCGATCCAACTAGACCGTCGTTCCACGCCATACGCTCACCTTGGGTTCTCCCCGCTGTGTAAATTTTTGATTATTCTAGGTCGAACGTGTATTACACGTAGCCTGAGAGCAAAAAGAAAGAAAAAGGGCCGTCTCAAGGACGGCCCTCAAATCAGGCAATTACCAACTACAGTCGCCTACTCCGCCGCCGTCCTCGTGCCGGCGCTCGCCGCCCCGTACCGCTTCTCGATATACTCAATCACCATCTTCTTGAAATCCGCCGCCACCGTCGGGCCGCGCAGGGTCACGGCTTTCTTGCCGTCGATGAACACGGGCGCGGCGGGCGTCTCGCCGGTGCCGGGCAGCGAGATGCCGATGTCGGCGTGCTTGCTTTCGCCGGGCCCGTTCACGATGCAGCCCATCACCGCGACGTTGAGCGCTTCCACGCCCGGATACTGCGTCTTCCAGACCGGCATCGAGGTGTGGATGAAGTTTTGAATGTCGCGCGCAAGCTCCTGGAACGTGGTCGAGGTGGTGCGCCCGCAGCCGGGGCATGCGGCGACCAGCGGCACGAATACGCGGAAGCCCATGGTCTGCAGCAATTCCTGCGCGACCTTCACTTCCACGGTGCGGTCGCCGCCGGGCTCGGGCGTGAGCGAGATGCGGATGGTGTCGCCGATGCCTTGCTGCATCAGGATGCCGAGCGCCGCCGATGACGCGACGATGCCCTTCGAGCCCATGCCGGCTTCGGTCAGCCCCAGATGGATCGCGTAGTTCGAGCGGCGGCCAAGCTCCATGTAGACCGCGATCAGATCCTGCACGGCCGAGACCTTCGCCGACAGGATGATTTTTTCGCGCGGCAGTCCGATTTCTTCCGCGCGCTCGGCCGAGAGCAGCGCGGACTGCACCATCGCCTCGCGCGTCACCGCGCGCGCGTCCTTCGGGTCCGCGCGACTTGACGTTCTCGTCCATCAGGCTGCGTGAGCAGCTCCTGATCGAGCGAGCCCCAGTTCGCGCCGATGCGCACCGGCTTGTTGTGCTTGATCGCCATCTCGACGATGGAGGAGAACTGCGTGTCCTTCTTCTTGCCGAAGCCGACGTTGCCCGGATTGATGCGGTACTTGTCGAGCGCCTCGGCGCACCCCGGATAATTCGCGAGCAGCGTGTGGCCGATGTAATGGAAGTCGCCGACGAGGGGGACATCCATCCCCATCTTGAGGAGCTTTTCCTTGATGTGCGGAACGGCGGCGGCCGCCTCGTCGCGATCGACCGTGATGCGCACGATTTCCGAGCCCGCGCGCGCGAGTGCGGCGACCTGCGCGACGGTTCCGGCGATGTCGGCGGTGTCGGTGTTGGTCATCGACTGCACCACCACGGGCGCGCCGCCGCCGACCTTCACATGGCCGACGTTCACCGGAATGGACGTGCGCCGCTCAAGGGGCGCAGCGGATTGGGTCATCGATAGCTCCTGGGTCGGCGGATGAGTGCCAGACCGGGTTGTTTTCGTCAATTTAATAGGCCTTTCGGGCCCTTGCGAGGGCTCGGAACCGTTAATTCGGCCGGTTCACCAGCACCAGACCGGCCAGAACGAGCGCCACCGCCACGCCGAACGTGGCCGAGACGGGTTCCCCGAGCACCAAATGGCCCGCCGCGACCCCAAACAGGGGCGTCAGGAACGTGAACGCCGAGAGGCGGCTCGGCGAATAGCGCTGGATCATCACGAACCAGATCATGAACGTCACGGTGACCACCCAGAACGTGTTGTAGGCGAGCCAGCCGAGCGCCCACGCGGACGGCATCGCTGTCATGCGCTCGCCCATGAGCAGCACGCCGAGGGCCAGCACCGGGATCGAGCCGCCGATCTGGTAGACGAACACTTTCTCAGGGGCCGCGGTGCGCAGCGACGTGCCCTTGATGATGAGCGTGGTCGCGGCCCATGCGGCGGCGGCGACAACGACGATGAGGTCGCCCAGGAACTGTCCGCCGCCCGCCGTCGGATCGGGTACGCCGAACGCCACAATCAGTCCGCCGAAGGACAGCGCGAGCCCGGCCCACTGCACGGCACGTAGCCGCTCGCCGAGCAGGACCATCGAGCCGAGCGCGACGAAGAACGGCGCGGTGTTGATGAACAAGGTCGCCCGGCTCGCGGCGGTCAACTGCAGCGCCGGAAACAGCAGCGCGAACTCCAGCCCGAACAGGACGCCCGCCGCGATGCCGGGCCCGAGCGTGCCGTCGCGCAACGTGAGCGGGATGCCACGCCAACGCGCCCACAACAGCATTGCGCCAAGCGCGCCGATGGAACGCACCGTGGCCTGAATCAGCGGCGGGATCTCGGGCAGCGCCAGCTTCACCGAGACTTGATTGAAGCCCCACGACAGCGTGAGCGCGAGCATGATCAGCGCCGCAACGGCGTCGAGCGGGCGGGAGGTGGATTGATTCATTCTTGCTTCCTCCCTCCCCTGAAAGGGGAGGGTCGCCGCCGAAGGCGGCGGGGTGGGGTCACATTCCTACACGAATTCGCGGACCCCCACCCGACGCGCTACGCGCGTCGACCTCCCCCTTTCAGGGGGAGGTATCAAGAAGAGCAATGCTTGCACACGCCGCTGATCTCGATCACCGGGCTCTTGGGCGTGAAGCCAGCGCTTTTCGCCGCTGCATTCAAGCTGTCGGCGACCGCGCCTGACGCCGCCTCGCCGACCGCGCCGCAATGTTCGCAGATCAAGAACACCACGGGCGCACCGGACGCATGGTTGTTGATGCAGGCGAGAAACGCGTTGCGGCTTTCGATCCGGTGCACCAGTCCCTGCGCGGTGAGGAAGTCGAGCGCGCGGTAGATCGTAATCGGCGCGGGCCGCGCGCTCCGCGCCGCGACCAGATCAATGATCTCGTAGGCGCCGAGCGGCTTGTGGCTGCCGCTGAGCACTTCGAGCACATGGCGGCGCATCGGGGTCAGCCGCTCGCCGCGCTTCACGCACACGGCTTCGGCATGCGCCAGCGCGTCAGCCGCGCAGCGGTCGTGATCGTGGTCGGGGGCGGGAAAAACGGCAGCCATGCGGTCCTTTTAGACGATTCTGAGCCTGCGCGGGTCGCGCAATCGTGAAGCCGTACATTGACCTTTATGTTGCGGCGCAGCAATGCTGTCCCGATATCCGATATAAGGGCCAATCCCGAAAGGTCACGCCATGCTCAAAGGCAAATCCGTCGTCGTCACCGGTTCCACCTCCGGCATCGGGCTCGCCATCGCGCGCGCCTTCGCCAAGGAGGGCGCGAACCTCACCATCAACGGCTTCGGCGATGCGGGGGCGATCGAGAAGGAGCGCGCGGCGCTCGAGAAGGAGTTTGGCGTGAAGGCGATCTACTCGGGCGCCGACGTGACCAAACCGGCCGAGATCGCCGCGATGATCGCCACGACCGAGAAGACCTTCGGCGCGGTCGACGTGCTGGTCAACAACGCCGGCATCCAGTTCGTCGCCAAGGTGGAAGATTTCCCCATCGAGAAATGGGACGCCGTGATCGCGACCAACCTCTCGGCCGCGTTCCACACGACGCGCGTCGCCATCCCCGGCATGAAGGCGCGCAAGTGGGGCCGCATCATCAACATCGCGTCGGCGCATGGGCTTGTGGCGAGCGGCGAGAAGGCGGCTTACGTCGCGGCGAAACACGGCATCGTCGGCCTGACCAAAGTGGTGGCGATCGAGGCCGCGAACGACGGCATCACCTGCAACGCGATCTGCCCCGGCTGGGTGCTGACGCCTCTCGTGGCGCAGCAGATCGAGGCACGCGCCAAGGCGGCGGGTCAGACGTTCGAGGAGGCCAAGCGCATCCTCGTCGCCGAGAAGCAGCCGATGCTGCAATACACGACGCCCGAGAATATCGGCGCCCTCGCGGTGTTTCTGGCCGGCGATGCCGCCGCGACCATCACGGGCTCCGCCTACTCGATCGACGGCGGCTGGACCGCGCAATAGCGCGTCGGCCTCGCCTTCCTTTCCCTCTCCCCGCTTCAGCGGGGAGAGGGTGCCGAAGACCGAAGGTCTGAGGCGGGTGAGGGGCAGTTGCGCAATTCGCAGAAGCCCCTCACCCGGCTCGCTTCGCTCGCCACCCTCTCCCCGTTTCACGGGGAGAGGGAAAAGAAAGGACGGGGCGAGGGGAAAGGAAGCCAGATGCACAAAAAGAAAATCAACCTCGCCCTCCAGGGCGGCGGCGCACACGGCGCGTTCACCTGGGGCGTGCTCGATCATCTCCTGTCCGACGAGCGGCTCGACATCGAGGGCATTTCCGGCACCTCCGCGGGCGCGATCAACGCCGTGATGCTGGCCGACGGGTTCGCGCGCGGCGGCGCGAGAGGAAGCGCGCAAGCGGCTCGCGGAATTCTGGCGCGCCGCGAGCCTCGACGGCAATCTCCCGGCGCTCCAGCGCGGCGTCGTCGACCGGCTGTTCTCGTTCACGCCCTACGAGGGCTCGCCCGCGCAGGCCTGGTTCAACGCGGTCGCGCGCTACATGTCGCCCTACGATCTCAATCCGCTCAACATCAATCCGCTGCGCGACCTGATCGAGCGCTTCGTCGATTTCGACGCGGTGCGCGCGTGCCGGGACATCAGCCTGTTCATTTCGGCCACCAATGTGCACACCGGCCGCCTGCGCGTGTTTCCGCAGGACAAGATCACCGTCGATGTCGTGATGGCGTCGGCCTGCCTGCCGACGCTGTTTCGCGCGGTCGAGATCGACGGCGTGCCCTATTGGGACGGCGGCTACATGGGCAATCCGGCGACTCTTTCCGTTCTTCGGCGCGACGCTCACCGAGGACGTGCTGGTGGTGCAGATCAATCCGGTGGAGCGCGCCTCGACGCCGGCGACGCAATCCGAGATCATGAACCGCATCAACGAAATCACGTTCAACTCCTCGCTGCTCGCCGAATTCCGCGCGATCGATTTCGTCACGCGCCTGATCGATCAGGGCCGCCTGCCGCGCGGCACGGGCAAGGGCGAATACCGCCGCATCAACGTGCACCGCATCGCACTCGACTCGACGTTCAAGAACCTCACCGCGGATAGCAAGCTCGATTCGGATTTCGATTTCTTCGAGATGCTGCAGAAGGGCGGACAGACGGCGGCGCGGGAGTTCTTGGACGCGCATTTCGCAGATATCGGCAAGCGCAGCACGGTGGATCTGGCCGCGGAAGCGAAGGCCGAGTGGGCGTAGCGCCGCTGTCATCCCGGGAGCGCGCCTAAAGCGCGTTTACGCGCGTCTGCGACGCGCCATGGCGCGCAGCCCGGGATCCAAAACCTCGAGCCTAGGGGCTTTCGCACGAACAGTGCACAATCGAACGTTTCGTGGTTATGGATTCCGGGCTCGCCGCTGCGCGGCGCCCCGGAATGACGCGGATAGAGCATGCCCCCTCCCCTCCTCACTTTCGCGGTCGGCCCCGCGACCTGCGACATCCTCGTCGCCGACATCACGACGCTGCCGTGGATGCGATCGTGAACGCGGCGAACCGCTCGCTCACCGGCGGTGGCGGCGTGGACGGCGCCATCCATCGCGCGGCGGGGCCTGAACTGCTTGCCGAATGCCGTACGCTCGGCGGGTGCGAGACCGGTTCGGCGAAAATCACGCGCGGCTATCGGCTGCCCGCACGGCACGTCATCCACGCGGTCGGGCCGGTGTGGCAGGGCGGCGGCTCCAACGAGGACGAATTGCTCGCCTCCTGCTACCGCATAGCGCTTGACCTCGCGGCGTCGAACAAGCTCGCCTCGATCGCCTTCCCGGCGATCTCCACCGGCATCTATGCGTTCCCGGCGGACCGCGCCGCGCGCATTGCGGTTGGCACCGTTGCGTCGGAATTGTCCGCCGCACCGCGCTCGCTCACCCGCGTGGTGTTCTGCTGCTTCTCGCCGGACTCGGCCCAGCATCACCTCGCCGCCGTAGGCCGCCTCGGGCTGGCCTGACTACTTGCGGCCCTTCTTCGCCGCTCCGTGAGCCCACGCGATTTTCAGAGCGTCCTGCAACTCTGCCTTGCCGAGCTTCGAGAGCGTCGCCGTCGTCCAGCCCTGCCGTCCCCAGGCGTTCGGGATCGCCGTGAATGCCTCCGGCGCCAGCATGCATTTGAACTCCTGTTCCTCGGGCGTGAACTTGAAGTTCGCGGTTCTGCCGTCCGGCGCCAGCGTCACGTAGATGCGCACCGCCTTGAAGGCCGCACGGTCGAAATGCGGGTGTCTCGGTCGTCCCTTCCAGCGCCAGCGCCGCGCGGCGCAAATCCGCGGCCGTGGCCATTGCATCGCCTCCTCGCTTTTCGGGGCTTTTCACACGCGCGCCCGGCCGTCTACATTCAGCCGCACAATAGACAAAGAGAAACAGGGAGGCACGATGGCCAAGAGCCAGAAAGTCATTATCACCTGCGCGGTCACCGGCTCGATCCACACGCCGTCGATGTCGCCTGCAATTCCGGTCTCGGCGAGTGAGATCGCCGACGCGGCGATTGGCGCGGCCGAAGCCGGCGCCGCGATCGTGCATCTGCATGCACGCGACCCGAAGGATGGGCGGCCGGATCAGTCGACCGCGGCGTTCTCGCCATTCCTGCAGGTGATCAAGCAGCGCTGCAAGGCCGTGATCAACATCACCACCGGCGGCGCGCCGACGATGTCGATCGAGGAGCGCTTGAAGCCCGCTGCGACCTTCAAGCCGGAGGTGGCGTCCCTGAACATGGGTTCGATGAATTTCGGGCTCTATCCGATGCTCAACCGCTTCAAGGGCAAGCTGAAGCACGCGTGGGAGGAGCCGTATCTGGAAGGCTCACGCGACCGCATTTTCAAGAATACCTTCGCGGACATCGAAAACATCCTCACGAGTTGCGCCGAGAATGGCACGCGCTTCGAGATCGAGTGCTACGACATCGGGCATTTATACACGCTGCAACACTTCCTCGAGCGGGGCGTCGTGAAGCCGCCGGTGTTCGTGCAGTCCGTGTTCGGCATTCTCGGCGGCATCGGCGCTCACCCGGAAGACGTGATGCATATGCGCCGCACCGCGGATCGCCTGATCGGGCGCGAGAATTATCACTGGTCCGTGCTCGGCGCGGGCGCGAACCAGATGCGCGTCGCCGCGCAGGCGGCCGCGATGGGCGGCAACGTGCGCGTCGGGCTTGAGGACTCGCTCTGGATCGGCCCCGGCAAGCTCGCCGAGTCGAACGCCGCAGCAGGTCACCAAGGTGCGCCAGATCCTCGAAGGGCTCGGGCTGGAGATCGCGACGCCGGACGATGCACGCGAGATCCTGTCGCTCAAGGGCGGCGACAAGGTGAATTTCTGATCTTCATCCCTCCCCGCGCAGCGGGGAGGGTGGACGCGCGAAGCGCGGCCGGGTGGGGCCGCCTCTCGCAATGACCCCACCCCGGCGCTACGCGCCGACCCTCCCCTTTCAGGGGAGGGATAGGAAGGAGAGAGGGAGCACCGATCGAATGAACATCACCGTCAACGCCGCCGCCATCCGGGAGGCATCCGAAAAGCTCTCCAACTGGGGCAAGCTGGGGCAAGGACGACATGAGCGGCACGCTCAACTACGTCGAGCCGCACCACATCGTCGAAGCCGGAAAGCTGATCAAGAAGGGCAAGTCGTTCGCGCTCGGGATTCCGCTCGACCGCACCGGCCCGCAGAGCGGCCTGTTCGGCGGGCGCTTCAACCCGATCCACCAGATGCTCGCGACCGGCACCGATGCGCTCGCCGGCCAGCAGGACTGGAACAAGCTGCGCTACGCCGACGACACGCTGATGCTGTGCGTGCAGGGCGCGACGCACTGGGATTCGCTCGGGCACATCTTCTACGAGGACAAGGCTTACAACGGCCATTCGCCCAAGCTGATCGACTCGCGCGGGCTTAGCGTGCTCGGCATCGAGCACTCCAAGGACAAGATGAACGGGCGCGGCGTGCTGCTCGACATTGCGCGCTTTCGCGGCGTGCCGTGGCTCAAGGACGGCGAAGGCATCGGCAACGACGAACTCGACGCCTGCGCGAAGGCGCAGGGTGTGAAGATCGGCCGCGCCGATTTCGTCATCATCCGCACCGGACAGATGGAGCGCTGCCTCGCCGAGAAGGAATGGGGCGGCTACGCGGGCGGCGACGCGCCGGGCGTGAAGTTCGAGAACTGCTATTGGTGCCACGAGAAGGAGATCGCGGCGCTGATCACCGACACCTGGGGCTGCGAGGTGCGCCCGAACGAGACCAAGGACGCAAACCAGCCGTGGCACTGGGTCGTGATCCCGGCGATGGGCCTGTGCATGGGCGAGATCTTCTATCTCAAGGAGCTCGCCGAGGACTGCGCCAAGGACAAGGTCTACGAGTTCTTCTTCTGCGGCCCGCCGCTGATCATCACGGGCGGCACGGGGAGCCCGATCAATCCGCAGGCGATAAAATAATCTTGCTTTATCCCTCCCCCGAAGGGGGAGGGTGGACGCGCGAAGCGCGGCCGGGTGGGGTCGTGCCAATGAAAAGCCCCACCCGACTGCTCGCTTGCGCTCGTAGCGACCCTCCCCGCTTCGCGGGGAGGGATAAGTAAAGAGGAGAACCCCATGCCCACGTTCCTCAAACGCGGAATGGACGCCGGCGCAATCGAGGAGGCCGACGCGAAGGTGCGCGCGACGGTCGAGGGCATCCTCGACCAGATCAAGTAGCGCGGTGACGCGGCGGTGCGCGAACTGTCGGAGAAATTCGACAAGTGGTCGCCGGAGAACTTCAAGCTGTGCGCGCAGGACATCGAAAAAGCGATCGGACAGGTTTCCAAACGCGACCTCGACGACATCAAGTTTGCCCAAGCACAAGTGCGCGGCTTCGCGCAGAAGCAGCGCGACAGCATGAAGGATATCGAGGTCGAGACCTTGCCCGGCATCATCCTCGGCCACCGCCACATCCCGGTGAACTCGATCGGCTGCTACGTACCGGGCGGGCGCTATCCGATGGTCGCCTCCGCGCACATGTCGATCGTCACCGCGCGCGTCGCGGGCGTGAAGCGCATCATCGCGTGCGCGCCTCCGTTCAAGGGCGGGCCGCATCCCGCGATCGTCGCCGCGATGCACTTCGGCGGCGCGGATGAGATCTATGTGCTCGGCGGCGTGCAGGCGGTCGCCGCGATGGCGCTCGGCACCGGCACCATTCAAGCCGTCGACATGATCGTCGGTCCCGGCAACGCCTATGTGGCGGAGGCGAAGCGGCAATTGTTCGGCCGCGTCGGCATCGACCTGCTCGCGGGCCCGACCGAAACGCTGATCATCGCGGATGAGACGGTCGACGGCGAAATCTGCGCAACCGATCTGCTCGGCCAGGCCGAGCACGGCCCGACCTCGCCCGCTGTGCTGATCACCAACTCCGAGAAACTCGCGCGCGACACGATGGCGGAGGTCGAGCGGCTGCTGAAAATTCTCCCCAGCGCCGATCTCGCCGGCAAGGCGTGGGGGGATTTCGGCGAGGTGATCGTGTGCGCGGACGAAGCCGAGATGATCGCCGAAGCGGATCGCATCGCATCCGAGCACGTGCAGGTGATGACGCGCGACCCGGACGTATTTCTCAACGGGATGAAAAACTACGGCTCGCTGTTCCTCGGGCCGCGCACCAACGTCGCCTATGGCGACAAGGTGATCGGCACCAACCACACGCTGCCCACGAAGAAAGCTGCGCGCTACACCGGCGGCCTGTGGGTCGGCAAATTTCTCAAGACCTGCACCTACCAGAAGGTGCTGACCGACGAGGCGAGCGCGATGATCGGCGAATACTGCTCGCGGCTCTGCATGCTTGAAGGCTTCACCGGCCACGCCGAGCAGGCGAACGTGCGCGTGCGCCGCTATGGCGGGCGCAATGTGCCCTATGCGCAGGCTGCGGAGTGATGATGGTGCGGCAAGCTCAGGCGGCTCCCCTCCCCCTTGCGGGGAGGGGTTGGGGGTGGGGGGCACGATGGTGCGCGACAACTTCGACCCCCCTCCCTAACCCTCCCCCTCAAGGGGGAGGGAACAGATTTGCGTTCGCGGCGCGAGGTGGGTCTGATGGCAATCCAGCTCCACACCGCCCCCTCCTTCCGCCTCGACGGCAAGCGCGCGCTGGTGTCCGGCGCGGGGCGCGGTATCGGGCTGGCGGCGGCGTCCGCGCTGGCGGATGCGGGTGCGCACGTAACGCTGCTCTCACGCACCGCGACAGAGATCGAGGAAGCCGCGGCGGCGATCCGCGCACGCGGGCAGAACGCCGATACGCTCGTGCTCGACGTGACCGACCTCGTGGCGATGCAGAAGGCTATCGGAGCCGCGGAGCCGTTCAACATCCTGATCAACAACGCCGGCACCAACCGGCCGAAGCCGCTGATGGACGTCACCATCGAGGACTACGACGCCATCATGGAGCTGAATGTGCGCGCGGCTTATTTCGTCGCGCAGGCGGTCGCGCGGCGGCTGATCGAGGCGAAGCAATCCGGATCGATCGTAAATATCTCGTCGCAGATGGGCCATGTCGGCGCGGCGCGCCGCACGGTTTATTGTGCGTCGAAGCACGCGATGGAGGGCTTCACCAAGGCGATGGCAATTGAATTGGCGCCGCATGACATCCGCGTGAACTCGCTCGGGCCGACGTTCATCGAGACGCCGCTGACCAAACCGTTCTTCGAGAACGAGGCGTTCCGCCGCGAAGTGCTGAGCAAGATCAAGCTCGGCCGCATCGGGCAGATGGACGAACTCACCGGCGCGATCGTGTTCCTCGCAAGCGATGCATCGCGGCTGATGACCGGATCGGCGCTGATCGTCGATGGCGGCTGGACGGCGGAGTAGCTTTCTTATCCCTCCCCGCGCAGCGGGGAGGGTGGACGCGCGAAGCGCGGCCGGGTGGGGACCGCGTGCATGAAGTGACCCCACCCGACTGCTCGCTAATCGCTCGCAGCCACCCTCCCCCTTCGGGGGAGGGATTGAGGAAGGTCACTCCGCCGCCACCTTGCTCTTCCCGATCGCGGCGTTCACCTGCGGCAGTACCTTCTCGGCGAGCAATTGCATGTTGCGGCGGCCGAGGTCGCGGTCCTTCCAGTCCTTGCCGGCGAGCAGCAGCGTGCCGAAATCGCCGACCTCCTCGCGGAATGCGAGGATCTGGTCCACGACGCGATTGGGCGAACCCCAGAACACCAACTTCTCGCACACCGCATCGAGCGAGACCTCGTCGTCCGGCTGGTCGGGATTGGTCTTGAACGCGATCGCCCGTTTGCCGCGTTGAAGCTTCTTGAGAAGCTGGCTGTAGTAATAGCGATACGGCCCGTTCGGATCGGTGGCGTAGCGCTTCGCGGTCGCATCATCGTCGGCAACGAAAATGCTTTTCGCGACGCGCCAGTTCGCCGGGTCCGCGGGACGCCCGGCGCGCTCGCAGCCCTCGGCATATTTCGGCCAGTGCGTCTTCACCCACTGCGGCATCAAAAAGTTCGCCGAGATCGGATCCCAGCCGCGCGCGGCCGCCTCCGTCACGCCCTTGGAAAATGGCGCGACCGCCGTGACGACGATCGGCGGGTGGGGCTGCTGCAAGGGCTTGGGCAGATAGCCCTGACCGAGATCGAGCATCAGCTGGCGGTCGATTACGCAATTCCAGTATTTGCCCTTGATGTTGTAGGGCGGCTCACTCTGCCAGATTTCCAGCACCTGGTTGATGCATTCGAGAAACATCGCGTTTCGGTCGGCATCGAGATTGCCGAACACTTCCGCGTCCGAGAGCAGCCCGCCCGGCGAGATGCCGAGGATGAAGCGGCCGTCGAGCATGTGGTCGAGCATCGCGACGTTGGCGGCGACCGCCGCCGGATGATTGTTCGGCATGTTGAGCGTGCCGGTGCCGAGCTTGATGCGCTTCGTCGCCTCGATCAGCGTGCAGATGAACATCATGCTTGACGTGATGTTCTCGGCGCGGTCGGTGTGGTGCTCGCCGACGTAACCCTCGGTATAGCCGAGCTCGTCGGCGAGGATGAACGCCTCGCGGTCCTCGCGCAGCGAGACCCGCCAGTCCTTCTCCAGCGGATGGATCGGCATGGTGAAGAAGCCGAGGTTCATCGAAACATCTCCGTACGTCGCACCGTCGCGGGATCATAACGCAAAACGCAGGCACATGACTTGCGTTCTTGCGCCGCGTGCGCGTTTTCACATCATGCAATATCGCGCCACGCGCCGTTGCGCTCGGCGGACTCGAACACCGCCTCCAGCGCGGCGACGGTATGGATGATTCCCGCATCGTCGATCTGGAACTTGGCCGTCCCGAGCGCGGCGGCGGCGAACGAGTCGAGGTTCGCGCCGATGTGGTTCGCCTGCGGCACGTCGAACGTGTCGGGCTTGCCGTCCCGGCGGCAGATCGTGACCCTGGTTTCGGACAGCGACTCCGCCCACATCTCCGAGCCGTAAACCGCGAGCCGCCACACAAAGCCGGGCGTCTTCAGCGACGTCGCGATGGTCGCGGTCGCGCCGTTCCGGAAGGCCAGCATCGCCTGCGTGGTGTCGCCCGACTCGAACGGCAGGATGCGCTTGGTCGAAAGCGCGCTCACGCGCGCCATCGGGCCGATCAGAAAGCTGAACCCGTCGAGCAGATGAATGCCCATGCCGGTCATGCCCCCGGCCTTGGTCTCCTGCGGGGCGGAACGCCAGTTGTCGAGCGGCGTGTTCGCCAGAATGTCGTGGCTGTAGTTGCCTTCCGCAAACATCACGGTGCCGAACTCTTTTGAGCCAACGACCTCCTTCAGCTTCATCATCGAGGGCCAGAGCCGACGATTATGCCCGACGCCGAGCGCGACGCCGGCCTTGCGGCACGCCGCGATCGCGGCCTTCGCGTCTTCGATCGTCAGCGCGAACGGCTTTTCGCAGAACACGTGCTTGCCGGCCGCCGCCGCCGCCTCGACCTGCGCGCGGTGACGCGTGTGCGGCGTCGCCAGCACCACGGCATCGATCGATTTATCGGCCAGCACGTCCTCGTACGACGTGCCGATCGCGAGGTTCATCTCCTCGGCGAAATCCTGCACCGTCTCGGGCTCGAGGGTCACGCCGCGCGTGAAACGCATCAGCTTGCTATCGCGCACGGAGCGGACGAGTTCCTTGCCCCACCAGCCGAGGCCGATCATCGCGGTGTTGAGCATCGCTCTAGGCCGGCGCGCCGGGCTGCCTCAAGGGATGCGCCTTCGCGAACGCCGGCATCTCCATGCAGCTCGTCGCGATGCGCATCACCGTCGGAAACGGCGAAACATCGACCTTGAAGAATCCTGCGCCCGTCACCTGCGCACACACGCAGATGTCCGCCATCGTGACGACATCGCCGTGCGCGTACTTGCCGGTCTCCTTGTCGCGTGCGAGGTGCCCCTCCATCGCGGCGAGCCCCTCGCCGATCCAGTGGCGGATCCATTTCTCGCGCGTCGGCTCGTCGAGCTTGAGCTCATGCTCCATGAAGTTGCGCACGCGCGGCACCATCAGCGGATGCGAGTCCGCCGCGTTGATCAGCGCGAGCGCGCGCACGCGGGCGCGCCCACGCGGATCGCGCGGCAGGATCGGTGGCTGCGGGTGAATCTCCTCGAGATATTCCATGATGGCGATCGACTGGAACAGGATCGGCCCCTCGCCGTCGACCAGCGCGGGCAGCAGCATCTGCGGATTGACTTGGCGGTAGGCGCCCTCGCGCTGCTCGCCCTTGATCAGGTCGACGTTGATAACCTCGTCCGGCACGATCTGCTTGATGTTCATCGCGATGCGGACGCGGAACGCGGCGAGCGAACGCCAGAAGGAATAGAATTTCAAAGTGGCCTCCCTGAAAATTTCGCGGGAGCATAGGTGGTGCGCGGCCTCTTGTCATTCGCTCCGCAAGCGGGCAATGACGATGCGAACAACAAGGAAAACGCCATGGCCCGCCTGCCCGAACTCGACCCCACAAAATTTTCGCCAGAGCAAAAGAAGGTGCACGACGCGATCCTCGCCGGGCCGCGCGGCAAGGTGGTCGGGCCGCTCAAGGTGTGGCTCAACAATCCCGGCCTCGCCGAGCACGCGCAGGCGCTCGGCGCCTATGCGCGCTTCAATTCGAGCCTGCCGCCGCGGCTCTCGGAGCTTGCGATCTGCGTCACCGGCGCGTTCTGGAAGGCGAACTACGAGTGGTACGCGCACGCGCCGCTCGCCATCAAGGCCGGCATCGATCCCGCCGCCATCGAGGCGATCCGCACCGGCGCCACGCCGACGCTGACAAAATCGGACGAGCAGGCGATCTACGATTTCGCGAGCGAACTGGTGCGCAACAAGCGCGTGAGCAGCGCGACCTTCGAGCGTGCGAAGAAGGAGTTGGGTTTGACGAGCGTGATCGATATGGTCGGCATCATCGGTTACTACAGCCTCGTCTCGGTGACGCTGAACGCGTTCGAGATGCCGCTGCCGGAGGGGGAGAAGGTGCCGTTCGATACTAAGTAGCTGAGGGAATGACCGCTCGTCCCCGCGAAAGCGGGGACCCAGTTCTTTGGCTCTGGATGCCCGCTTTCGCGGGCATGAGTGGAGGTTGGTGAAGCGTTACGCCCCCACCGCCGCCTTCAGCCCCGCCGCCTCGATGCCGGCGACGGCGCACGTTTCGTCCTTGTCCGACGTGTCGCCCGAGATCCCGGCCGCGCCGAGGACGGCGCCGTCCGCGTCCTTGATCAACACGCCACCCGGCACCGGCACCAGCCGGCCGCCGCTGATCGTGGTCAGCGCCGTGATGAACACCGGCATCTTGGCCGCGCGCTCGGCAAGCTCGCGCGAGCCAAAACCCATGCCGAGCGCGCCCCAGGCTTTGCCGTAGGCGATATCGAAGCGCAGGATTCCCGAGCGGTCCTCGCGCTTGAACGCCACGAGATGCCCGCCGGCATCGAGCACCGCGACGGTCAGCGGCGCGCAATTGGTCTCGCGGCCTTTTTTCAGCGCGACATCGACGATGGTTGAAGCCTGCGCCAGCGTGACGGACATGAGAGCTCCTATTTCTTCGACCAATACACCGAATGCATCGAGGCTTCCTTCGCGCCAAGGCCCTTCGACGCGGACTCTTCCATGCAGGCGAGCGTGAGCTGCACCAGCGGCAGCGAGAGACCGCGCGCCTTGCCCTCGGCCTGCATCGATTGCAGGTCCTTGATGCAGCCCGCAAGATCGAACGTCACCGGGTTCTCCTCGCCCCTCATCATCTTCGCGACCGTCGGCGCGCGCGCCTTCATCATGGTGGGCGCGCCGGAAGTATCCGCAAGGATGTCCATCAGCCGCTCCGGCTCGAGCCCCATGCCGCGCGCCATCGACAGCGCTTCGCCGAGCGCCTGGTAATAGATCATCAGCGGCATGTTGATGGTGAACTTGGCGAGCGCGCCGTTGCCGACCGGCCCGACATGCTCAAGCCGCCGGCAGAGTTGATCGAGGATCGGCTTGGCCAGCTCCGCATCGCCCGCCTCCGCGCCCATGAAGCCGAACAGCTTGCCCTGCCGCGCCGGACCCGTGGTGCCACCGACCGGGCACTCGACGAAACGCCCGCCGCTCGCGCGCACCACCTTGGCCAGCGCGATCTCGATTTCGGGCCGCACGGTGCTCATCTCGATGAACAGCCGGTCGTGCGCGTCTCCGCTAAGCAGCCCGTGCTCGCCATTGTAGACGTGGTCGATCGCGTCGGCGTCGGTCAGCATCGTGATGATGACGTCGCTGTGCTCGGCGAGGTCCTCCGGCGTGTCGACCTGTTTGGCGCCCGCATCGGTCAGCGGCTTCGCCTTGCCGGGTGTGCGATTCCACACCGTGACGGTGTGCCCCACTTCCATCAGCCGCGCCGCCACCGCGGCGCCCATGCGGCCGAGCCCGGCAATTCCGATTTGCATGAGCGCCCCTCGCTGTGTTCGACTTGCCGGCACGCGCGCGAAGACGCGCACCTGAGGAGACATCATGAGCGCAGCCACGGCCAAGGGGCAAGATACCAAGACCGTCGGCATCATCGGCCTCGGCATCATGGGCGGCGCCATCGCGAAAAACTTGAGCGCGGCCGGCTGGCAGGTGATCGGTTTCGACATCGCGAAAGAGCGCTGCGACGACGCGAAGGCGGCTGGTGCCGAGATCGCGGGGAAGCGCCGCGGCGGTCGCCGCGAAGGCCACGAACATTCTCGTCAGCCTGCCGAAGCCCGAAGCCCTGATGGCGACCGTGCGAGGCGATCGCGGAAGCGAAACTGCCGCGCCGCGTGATCGCCGAGCTTTCGACATTTTCACTGGATGACAAGACGCAGGCCGAGGCCGCGCTGCGCGCCGCCGGCCACACGATGCTCGATTGCCCGCTGTCCGGCACCGGCGCGCAGGCGCGGACGAAGGACCTTGTCGTGTACGCGAGCGGCGAGCGCGCGGCGATCAAGTCGATGATGCCGGTGTTCGCGGATTTCTCGCGCGCAGCGCATGATCTCGGCGGCTTCGGCAACGGCATGAAGATGAAGTTCGTCGCCAACCTGCTGGTCGCGATCCACAACGTCGCAAGCGCCGAGGCGATGGTGCTCGGCATGAAGGCCGGGCTCGATCCCGCGCAGATCTTCAAGCTGATCACGGCCGGCGCAGGCAACTCGCGCGTGTTCGAGCTGCGCGCGCCGATGATGGTGCAGGACAATTACGCGGGCGAG
Organism: uncultured Alphaproteobacteria bacterium; assembly: GCA_963800695.1. GTDB lineage: Bacteria > Pseudomonadota > Alphaproteobacteria > Rhizobiales > Xanthobacteraceae > PALSA-894. The sequence goes on from CAWDCA010000004.1 coordinate 215,512, forward strand.
AACCTCACCATGCGGGTCTCGACCTGGCAGAAGGACATGAAGGTGATCGGCGAATACGCGGCAAGCGTCGGCTGCCCGACGCCGCTGTTCTCGGCGACCGAGCCGATCTACCGCGCGGCGCTCTCCACCGGGCACGCGGATGAGGACACCGGCAGCGTGTGCGCGGTGCTGGAGGCAATGGCGGGCATCAAGCGATGACCCAACGCAGCGAAACCCGCGACGGGATGCGCATCGACTGGGACGTGCCGATCACGATGGACGATGGCTTGGTGCTGCGCGCGGATGTTTTCCGCCCGATCAAGGAAGGCAAATATCCGGTTATCCTCACCTACGGCCCTTATGCGAAAGGCCTCGCGTTCCAGGACGGTTATCCGAGCGCGTGGCAGCGCATGGTGGAGAAGCATCCCGACGTCGCGGCGGGCTCCAGCAATCTCTATCAAAGCTGGGAAGTGGTCGATCCGGAGAAATGGGTGCCGGCGGGCTATGCGTGCGTGCGCGTGGACTCGCGCGGCGCCGGATGCTCGCCCGGCTTCATCGATCATTTCTCTCCGCGAGAGACCAAGGACTTCTACGACTGCATCGAATGGGCCGGCGTGCAGCCGTGGTCGAACGGCAAGGTCGGGCTGAACGGCATTTCGTACTACGGCATCAACGCGTGGCATGTCGCGTCGTTGCAGCCGCCGCACCTCGCCGCGATGTGCGTGTGGGAGGGCGCTGCCGACTGGTATCGCGACATGACGCATCACGGCGGCATGCTCTCGACCTTCTGGGCCAACTGGTACGACATGCAGGTCAAGACCGTGCAATACGGCGCGGGCGAGCGCGGCAAGCGCTCACGCGTACACGGCGAACTGGTGTGCGGGCCGGAGACGTTAAGCGAGGAGCAACTCGCCAAAAACCGCTGCGATTTCGGCGCCGACATCCGCGCGCATCCGCTCGACGACGCGTACCACAAGGCGCGCTCGCCGCAGTGGGACAAGATCACCGCGCCGCTGTTCTCGGCGGCGAACTGGGGCGGACAGGGCCTGCATCCGCGCGGGAATTTCGAAGGCTTCGCGCGCTCCGCCTCGAAAGAGAAGTGGCTAGAGGCGCACGGCATCGAGCACTGGACGCATTTCTATACGGATTACGGGCGCGAGCTGCAGCGCAAGTTCTTCGATTTCTTTCTGAAGGGCGAGGACACCGGCTGGGGCCGGCAGCCGCGCGTGCTGCTGCAGGTGCGCCATCCGGGCGAAAGGTTCGTCGAGCGCGCTGAAGATCAATGGCCCATCGCGCGGACGAAATGGACGAAGCTTTATCTCGATCCGGCGGACTTTTCGCTTGGCGAAACATCGCTGACGGGTGAAGTACGCGTCACCTTCGACGCGCTCGGCGAGGGCGTGACGTTCATGACCCCGCCGCTGCATGCCGAAACCGAGATCACCGGCCCGGTCGCGGCGAAACTGTTCGTGTCGTCATCCACCACCGACGCCGACCTCTTTCTGATCCTGCGCGTCTTCTCCGCCGACATGAAGGAGATCGTGTTCCAGGGCGCGATCGATCCGCACACGCCAATCGCGCAAGGCTGGCTGCGCGCCTCGCACCGCAAGCTCGACGCGACACTCACTTTGCCCTGGCGGCCGTATCACACCCATGACGAGAAACAGCCGCTCACCCCCGGCACACCGGTCGAACTCGACATCGAGCTGTGGCCCACCTCGATCGCGGTGCCGGCCGGCTACCGCGTCGCACTCACGGTGCGCGGCAAGGACTACGAATACGGCGGCGGCTCCGGCGGCAAGCTATCGAATTTCAAGAACGAATTGATGGGCTGCGGCCCGTTCCTGCACGACGATCCGGTCGACCGGCCGAAGGAAATCTTCGGTGGGCAGACCACGCTGCATTTTGGCGCGGACAGGCAGGCGTTTCTGCTGCTGCCGGTGGTGCCGCCGAAATGATGTCGCGCCGGGGCGCCAATTTGCCCGTTGCGCGAGCCGCCAACTTGCAAGAGCATGCGCCCGACAAGAAACCAAGCGGAGGAAACAGCATGAGCATGAACAGGCGTCACGTCCTGAAAGGCGCGCTGGCGGCGGGCGTCGCGACGTCCGCGCTGAAAGTCCCGGCCGCGGTCGCGCAGGCTGGCCCGATCAAAGTCGGCTTCCTCACCATCAAAACCGGCCCGCTCGCTTCGGGCGGCTTGCAGATGGAACAGGGCATGCTGACGTTCTTCAAGGAACGCAACAACATGCTCGCCGGCCGCCCGGTCGAGCTGCAAACCGCCGACACCGGCGGCAACCCGGCGCAGGCCCGCACCAAGACGCAGGAGCTGGTCGAGCGCTTCAACGTGCATGTGCTGATCGGTCCGCTCGCCGCATTCGAGGCGCTGGCGATCGACGACTACATCCGCTCGTCCAAGACCCCGATCCTGACCGTCGCCGGCGCCGAGGACATGACACAGCGCAAGCCGAACCCATGGCTGGTACGGCCGAGCTCCACGTCGGCGCAGCCGAGCCATCCGATGGGCGATTACGCGGCGAAGGATTTGAAGCTCAAGCGCGCCATCACCATCGCGGACGACTTCGCCTACGGTCACGAGAACGCCGCGGGCTTCCAGCGCGCCTTCGAGGACGCGGGCGGCAAGGTGGTGCAGAAACTGTTCACGCCGCTCAACGCGCCGGACTACGGCACCTACGTCTCGCAGTTCAAGAACGTCGACTGCCTCTACACCGGACACGCGGGCTCGAACGGGCTGAAGCTGATCCGCCAACTCTCCGAATACGGCCTGAAGGGCAAGTTCACCATCGTTGGTGGCTTCACGCCGATCGACGAGTCGGTGTTGCAGCAGATGGGCGAGGACGGTGTCGGCTGCTATTCAGGCTGCTGGTATTCGGCCGCGCTCGACAATCCGATCAACAAGAACTTCGTCGCCACCATCCAGCGTGACTACAAGGTCGACCCCGGCGTCTATGCGGCGGAGACGTATCTGTGCGGCGAAGTGCTCGACCATGCCCTGAAGCAGATCGGCGGCAAGATCGAGGACAAGGACGTGTTCATGAAGGCGCTGCGGGAAGCCAAGGTGCCGGCTACGATCAGCGGGCCGCTCAGCTTCGACGAGCTCGGCAATGTGGTCAGCAACATCTATATCCGCAAGGTCGAGAAGAAGGACGGCAAGTTCGTCAACACGGTCGTGAAGACCTATCCGAACGTCAGCCAGTTCTGGACGTATGGCAAGGACGAGTTTTTGAAGAACCCGGTGTACTCGCGCGACTACCCGCCGGCGAAGAATTTGGAGTAGCGGAGCGAGCGTGAACCGCGCGACGGCCTCTCCACTGATCCCTCTCCCCGCTTGCGGGGAGAGGGTGGCGAGGTGCGAAGCACGAGCCGGGTGAGGGGCTACCGCGCAACATGAAGAGCCCCTCACCCGCCTCACTTCGCTGCGCTCGTTCGGCACCCTCTCCCCGCTTCGCGGGGCGAGGGGAAAGCGCGCGGTAGCTCTGCGATGCTCTATGACATAATTAATTTCTTCGCCTCCAAACCCCCGCAATTCTGGATCATCCAGACCCTGAACAGCATCGCCTTCGGCGGCCTGCTGTTCCTGCTCTCCTCCGGCTTCTCGCTCGCCTTCGGCCTGATGCGCATTCCAAACCTCGCGCATGGCGGCTTCTTCATGCTCGGCGCCTATTTCGGCGCGACCATCACGTATCTCGGCGGAAACTTCTGGGTCGCGGTGCTCGGCGCCGGCCTTGGCGTCGGCGTGATCGGCATCCTGTTCGAGCGGCTGATCCTGCGCCGGCTCGCCGGCAACGTGCAGGGCCAGGTGCTCGTCACGCTCGGCGTCTCCTTCATCATCGCCGATCTCTGCCTGCTGATCTGGACCGGCGATCCCTGGACCGTTCCGGCGCCAGCCGAACTCCGCGCGCCGATCCGGCTTGGCGGCTTTGCGTTCCCGACCTTCCGCCTCGTCGTACTCGGCATCGCGCTGGTGGTTGCGGTTGCGCTCTACTTCCTGATGGATCGCACGCGGCTCGGCGCGATGATCCGCGCCGGCGTCGACGACATGGAGATGGCGCGCGGCGTCGGCATTCCGGTCTCGCTGCTGTTCACCATCGTGTTCGCGCTCGGCGCGGTGCTGGCGGGCCTCGGCGGCACGCTCGGCGCCCCGATGCTCAACGCCTATCCGGGCCTCGACACCGACATGCTGCCGCTCGCGCTCATCGTCGTCATTCTCGGCGGCGCCGGAAGCCTGCTCGGCGCCTTCGTCGGCAGCTTCGTGGTCGGGTTTCTTTACAACTTCGGGATCGCGCTGTTTCCCGACCTCGCCTACTTCATCCTGTTCCTGCCGATGGTGCTGGTGCTGGTATTCATGCCGCAGGGCCTGTTCGGCCGGGTGCAGACGTGAGGCGATCCGCGCTTTGCTCTGCATCTGCGCCGTGGTGCTGATCGCGGTGCCGCTCGTCATCAAAAACGAGTTCTACATCAACCTGGCGAGCCAGATCCTGATCTACGCGCTGCTCGCCGTGAGCGTGAACCTGCTGCTGGGCTATGGCGGCATGGTTTCGCTCGGCCACGCCTCGTTCCTCGGGCTCGCCGCCTACGCCACGACGCTGTTCCTCCTCTGGGGCGCCGGGCACTTTTGGGCGGCCGTGGCCGGTGTCATTTTCTCGACCCTTTGCGGCGCGCTGTTCGGCGTGCTGGCGCTGCGCGCCTCCGGCATCGGCTTCCTGATGATCACGCTCGCGCTCGGGCAGATCGTGTGGGGCATCGCGTACCGCGCCAACACGCTGACCGACGGCGACAACGGCTTGCGCTTCCCGGCGCGCCCGCAGCCGTTCGGCATCGACATCAACAGCGCGCCGAGCTTCTACTGGTTCACCCTGATCGTGTTCGCGATCGCGCTGTTCTTCATCTGGCGCGTGACGCGCTCGCCGTTTGGCGCCGCCCTGCAGGGTGCGCGCGACCAGCCGCGCCGCATGCGCATGCTTGGCCACAATGTGTGGATGATCCAGTGGCTCGCCTTCGTGCTCGCCTCGTTCTGGGGCTCGGTCGCGGGCCTGCTCTACGTCTACTACAACCTGTTCATCTCACCGCACGCGATCTCGCTGCAGCAGTCCGCCGAGGTGTTGCTGATGGCGATCCTCGGCGGCGCCTCGACGCTCACCGGCCCGGTCGTCGGCGCGGTCATCATCACGCTGGTGAAGAACCTGGTGTCATCCTACGTGGACCGCTGGAACACGCTGCTCGGCGCGATCTTCGTCATCGTGATCCTGTTCATGCCCTACGGCCTCGTGCCGGGTGTGCGGCAACTGTGGGCGCGTTGGCGACCCACGAGGAAGATCGGGGGCGCGCCGTGACGCCCGCGCTCGAAGTCGTGAACCTGAACAAGCGCTTCGGCGGCCTGCCGGCGACCCGGCAGGTCTCGCTCTCGGTGCTGCCGGGCGAGCGGCGGTTGATCATCGGGCCGAACGGCGCCGGCAAGACGACGCTGTTCAACCTGATCACCGGCGATCTCACGCCGGACACCGGCTCGGTCAAGCTGTTCGGGCAGGAATTGCTCAAGCTGCCGACACAGCAGCGCGTGCATCTCGGGCTGGCACGCACTTATCAGATCCTCACGCTGTTCCCGAAGGAAACGCTGGTCCACAACGTGGTGCTCGGCCTGCTCGGCCTCGACAAATTGCGCTGGAATCCCTGGGCGTTCCTCTCCGGCCAGCGCCACCTCTACGACGCGGCGCGCGAAGCGCTCGCGATGGTCGGCCTTGGCGCCAGCGCCGACCGCGCCGTCGCGCGAGACGTCCTACGGCGAGCGGCGCCGGCTCGAAATGGCGATGGCGCTGGCGCAGAAGCCGAAGGTGCTCCTGCTCGACGAACCGCTCGCGGGCCTTTCGCAGGAGGAGCGCAGCCAGGTGCGCGAATTGCTCGCCAAGGTGCCGCGCGACGTCACCATCGTGATGATCGAGCACGACATGGATTCCGCGCTCGCCTTCGCGGAGCGCATCACGCTGCTGCATTACGGCGAAGTCATCGTGGAAGGGACCCGCGCGGAAGTCGTCGCCGACCCGCGCACCAAGGAGGTGTACCTTGGCGAGTGAGGCGCTCAGCATCCGCGACGTCGATACGTATTACGGCGACAGCCATGTGCTGCACGGCGTCGGCTTTGCGCTGCAGGCCGGCCGCCTGCTCGGCCTGCTCGGCCGCAACGGCGCCGGCAAGACCACCTGCATGGCGACCATCATGGGTTTCCTGCGCCCGCGACGCGGCACGATCGCGCTGTTCGGCGAGAACGTCGCGGGACTCGTGCCGGAGGCGATCGCCCGCAAGGGCATCTGTCTCGTGCCGCAGGGGCGGCGCGTGTTCCGCTCGCTCACGGTGCGCGAGAACCTGGATGTGGCGGCGCAAAAGCGCGAGGGCAGTGCGTGGTCCGCCGATCGGGTGTTCGCGCTGTTTCCCCGGTTGAAGGAACGGCACGCACAGGACGCGGGTTCGCTGTCGGGCGGCGAGCAGCAGATGCTCGCCATCGGCCGTGCCTTGATGGGCAATCCGCGCGTGCTGTTGATGGACGAGCCCTCCGAGGGACTCGCGCCGCAGATCGTGCACGAGGTCGGCCGCACCATCGCGCAGCTCAAGGCCGAGGGGCTTTCCATCGTGCTGGTCGAGCAGAACATCAAGCTCACCCTCGACCTTGCCGACGAGGTGGTGATCGTGAATACCGGCGCGGTGGTGTTTTCCGGCACCGCCGCGGAGACAAGGACGAACGACAAGGTGATCGCGCAGCATCTGGGGGTGTTTTAGCTCGTTCATCCGAGGAGCGAGAGCGGCTCGAAGGATAGCCACAAGCACCATTGCCGCCACTAGAGACGCGTGCTTCGAGCTCCTCAGGTGAGCTCGATAGCAGAGGAGAAGAAACATGCCCGACACCAACCGATACGGCCCGACCGCCGCGCGCAAACAAGGAAAGCCCGGACGCGAGGGACGGCCGAAGTCGACCACGATCGACATCCATTCGCATGTTGCCGTGCCGGCAGCGGGCGCAATCGCCGGGCCGCACGTCAATCTGCGCGATGTGCCGCTCGCGCATTTCGCGACCGACAACGTGAAGGCGCTCAACGCCAAGCAGGAGGCCGACCGCCGCGGCGTCATCACCGGCAATCGACAACGGCTTCGACGAGCGCCTGCGCGACATGGACGCGATGGGCCTCGACATGCAGCTCATCATGCCGCCGCCGCCCCAGTGCTACTACTCGGTGCCGGTCGAGATCGGCGTGAAGGCGACGCAAGTGCTCAACGACGGCATCGCCGCGTATCGCGAGCGCAAGCCCGACCGTTTTGTCGCGCTGGGCGGCGTGCCGCTGCAGGACGGCAAGGAAGCCGCCAAGGAGCTCGAGCGCTCGATGAAGCAGCTCGGCTTCAAGGGCTGCCAGGTACTGACCAACGTGGCCGGCAAGGAGCTGTCCGATCCGGAGTTCGCGCCATTCTGGGCCAAAGCCGAAGAGCTCGGCGCGCTGGTGGTGATCCATCCGAACGGCTTCACCGGCGGCGAGCGTTTCAGCCGCCTCTATTTTTCCAACGTGATCGGCAATCCGCTCGATACCACGGTCGCGCTGCATTACCTGATCTTCGACGGCGTGCTGGAGCGGCATCCGAACCTGAAAATCCTCGCCGTGCACGGCGGCGGTTATCTCGGCGGCTACTCCGGCCGCATCGATCACGCATGGGGCGCGCGCACGGACGTGGCGAACAATCTGCCCAAGCCTCCGACCGAGTATCTCAAGAAGATCTACTTCGACACGGTCGTGTTCACCGAGCACCAGCTCGAATATCTCATCAAGGTGTTCGGCGCGGATCACATCCTGATGGGCACGGACTATCCGTTCGACATGGCCGACTACGATCCGGTCGGGCATGTGGTGAACACGGAATCGCTCGACGCGAAAACCGTCGCGGCGATCTGCGGCGGGAATGCGAAGAAGCTGTTGGGGATTTGACGACGTCCGCTCACCGCCAGGCAAATACCGGCTGCTCCAGATCGGCGACGCGCGTGTCTCGTCCCGCCAGCACTTCGCGAAACTGATAGATCATCGCGGCGGTCGGTGCGTGGATGGTACGGCCCTTCACGTTCAGCCGCACGACGCGCCGCTCGCTCTCCGCGATGCTGTCGAATTCGATCGCGTCCTCGCGCGCGATGTCGGCAAGCGCAATGCGGCGGATGGAGGCAACCTCCTGCGGGTTGAGCCGCAGCGGCGGATGCTGCCCGCCCCACACCACGATCGGCGTAATGAGATAGCCGGACCGCGTCGGATAGTCGTCGAGCATACCGAGAACATCGCCCGGCATCAGCACAAGCCCTATCTCCTCGGCAAGTTCGCGCAGCGCGGCGGCAACCGGCGTTTCGCCCGGATCGATACGCCCACCCGGCATCGCCCATTGTCCGCCATGCGAGCGCAGGCCGGAGACGCGGCCGGTAAGGATCAACGCCGTCTCGCCCGCGCCGTCATCGGTATCGACCAGCGTGATTGCAACGGCGGCGTGTTTGAGCGTGGGCGACGCGTCGCCTGGCAGGCGCGAAAAGGCCGCGCACCGCTGCGCGACCAGTTTGCGTGTGACATCGCCGAACGGAAACATTGCGGCTTAAAAATCCATCATCGCGGTCTCCGCCAGCACCGCCTCCGGCGTGCGGTGGCGCGCGGCGTATTCGCGCTCGGCTTCCGTCTTCAGGTCCGCCTGCACATAGGCGCCGAGATGACGCGCGCGCGCGATGATGCGTTCGCCGGCGGGAATGCGCGCCTGCTCATATTGCTCTAATGCGGCTTCGGTGCCGGCGCTCCCATCGAGCGCCTCGGCGAGTGCCAGCGCATCTTCGGCGGCCTTCGCGACACCCGCGCCGACATGCGGGCGCGCCACGAACGCCGCGTCGCCGAGGATCGCCACGCGGCCGAACGCCATGTGCGGCACTTCCAGATCGTAGATCGGCTGCAGGAACGGCATGTCGCACAGATCGACCATCGCGTTGAACTGCGGCGCCAATACCCGTTCGGCATCCGCGCGCATCGCCGCCACAACCTCGCGCGCAATCAGCGGCGGCGGGATCGACAACACGTGCGTGCGGCCTAAATCGTCGGTCAGCAGGCGCGGCAGTTCCTCGCGCTCGCTCGCCGGGCGATACCAGACGAAATTGTAGCGTCGGTGTCCCGGCCGCAGATCGTTGTCGGGCCCCGCCACCGGATAGCCGAGCATCTGCTCGTTGTCGGGCAGGCAGAACGAGAAGTCCTCGAACAGCGCGGCATGCAGCGCTTGCGGAAACGCGCTTTCGGCGATCAACCCGCGCCATGCCGTGTAGCCCGCATAGAGCGGCGTGACCTCGGGAAGGTATTGCTGGCGCACGGTCGAGCGGATGCCGTCGGCGCCGACCAGCACATCGCCCTCGGCCGCCGTGCCGTCGGCAAAATGCGCCACCACGCCCTGCTTGTGCTGCTCGACGCGGCGCAACTCCCTGGCGCGATGATAGTTCGCCTCGGGCAGCGCGGCCTTGAGCAGAAAGAACACCCGGTCCCATGCCGTCATGGTCTGCGCGACAGGCACGCGGTGCGTCACGCGGCCGTCGCGCGCGAGCATCACGCGCGTCGAAACCTCGATGCCGAGATCGCGGTCGGCCTCGAGCCCCAGCGTGCGCAGGATCGCTTTAAGCTCCGGTTGCGCCACGATGCCGGCGCCGCGGCCGGCGAGCGGCTCGGCGACGCGCTCGTACACATCCGCCTGCCAGCCGTGCTGTTTCAGCGCGAGCGCCGCGAGCAGCCCGCTCATCGAGCCCCCGATCACCATCGCGCGCTTAACCCTGGCCAAACGCATTCCTCCGGCCGAAGAAACTTGCTATAGGTTGGGCATATTCAAAGGGAGAATGCCATGGCGATGTCCATGAAGGAGAAATCCGCCAACACGCACGTCAAGACCGAGTGGCCGGCGGCGCTGAAAACCGAATTCGCGCGTGAGGCCGAGAAGCCGAACGGCTGCGTCGGCTCCGAGCTTCTGTCCGAGACCGACAAGCTGCGCGTGTGGACCATCCGGCTCAAACCCGGTGAGCGCATTGGCTTCCATCGCCACGTGCTGAATTATTTCTGGACCGCCGTGAACGGCGGGCGCGGACGCCAGCACCTGATGGACGGCACGACGGTGGAATATTCGTACTTTCCGGGCGAGACGCGCCACGAGACCTACGGCGCGGGCGAGTTCAAGGTGCACGATCTGGAAAACCTCGGCGACGAAGACATGATTTTCATGACGGTCGAGTCGATCGAGGGCTCGGCCAACAAGCCGCTGCCGGTGCCGGAGACCGTGAGACTGAAGGCGGCGTAAGCGCTGTCATTCGGCGCCGCCAGCGCGAGCTCGAATCCATAGCCAGACTGGAAAGTCGGGGACCGCGGCGCATTGCTCACCCATTGATTATGGATTCGGCCCGCTCTTAGCGCGCCGGAATGACCTCCGCGAGTCAGCTCGCATCATAAACCCATCGAAAAATGCCGCGAGCTGCGCATGCGCATCGAGCGGCAGAACGTGCGCGACGTATTGGTCCGGCCGCACGATCACCATGCAGCCCCGGTCGCGGTCGATGCCGCGCATCGTGAAGATGTCATTGCCGCTCTTGAGGTCGGGGCAGAAAATTTTCTCGTAGTCGCGCAGTCCGTAGCGCCCTTTCGGCGGCAGCAGCAGGGCCGGCATGGTCTCGATGGCAACCTCGGCATGGCTCTGCTGGAAAACCGCACGGACATCGATCACCGCGTCGATGTCCTCGCCCGCAGGTGTGTATCTCTTGACCGGAGACTCCTCGGCCTGGCCAAGAAAATCGCACAGCGCCCGGATGCCTGAGTTCGGCGCGGCGGGATCATCCCCCGCACCGGCAAAAGCAAAAATGCGCCAGCGGCCGTCCGCCTTGATTGTGTGTCCGAGGTGGACGGGCTTGGCGTCAGCGACACGAATGACCGGCGCGGAATGAAACCGCATGCCGATCGTGAGACCGGCGGCCAGTGTCTGCCAGGTCGCCTCGCCGGTGAGGAGCGCGGGCCGATAGCGGGCCGCGGTCCCGGCCGTATAACGCCCGTGCCTGACGAAATAGTTCTGCGTCTCGGCCGCGTCGAACCCTTTGCTTGACGCCAGCATCGCGGCCCACTCGCGGTCGAAGTCGATCAGTTCCTTCGCGATGGCCTGGCGTTCAGCCGAGTAGGTGTGCAGCAGGTACGGTGCGCACCGCCCGCGCAGCACCGCCGCCAGCTTCCAGCCGAGATTGAAGCCGTCCTGCATCGAGACGTTCATGCCCTGCCCGGCTTTCGGGCTGTGGGTGTGGCAGGCATCGCCCGCAATGAACACGCGCGGCAGGCGCTCGTCGTCCTCTTGCGGCACGTCGTCGAACTTGTCGCACAGGCGCTGGCCGATCTCGTAGACCGACCACCACGCAACCTCTTTCACGTCGAGCGTATGCGGATTGAGAATCCGCCGCGCCGCCGCGATCAGATCGTCGGCCGTGATGTTGCGATCCGACACGCGCTCGCCGGCACCGAGCTTGTCCATCTCGATGTAGAGGCGAAACAGGTAGCCGCCCTCGCGCGGAATGATGATCATGCTGCCGTCGTTGGCGGACTGGATCAGGCACTTGAAGCGGACATCGGGGAAGTCGGTGACGGCCAGCACATCCATCACGCCCCAGGCGTGATTGGCGCTATCGCCGGAGAGCGTGCGCCCGATCGACTTGCGCACCGCACTGCGCGCCCCGTCGCAGCCCACCACATAGCGGGCCTTCACGGTTTCGGTTTGACCTTCGTGCGCAGGGTCGAGGCGCTCGAGCCGCGCGGTCACCTGGTACGGATAGGCATTGTCGCCCGAGGCCGCCTCGCCGATCTCAAGATCGATCAGGCGCCGCGCGTAATACGGCTCAAGCCGTGCCGGGGATTTGCGCATGACGTCGAGGTAGAAATCGTGCACGCGCGCCTGGTTCAGCACGACATGGGGAAATTCCGACAGCCCGTCCTCGACGTCCTGCACGCGTCCGCTGCGCACGATGTTCTCGCGCTGCTTGTCGTCAGGCTTCCAGAACGTCGTCTCGTTGATCCAGCAGGCCTCCTTCATCACCCGCTCGGCGAAGCCGTAAGCCTCGAACATCTCCATCGTGCGGCAGGCGATGCCGTCGGCCTGGCCGCGCAGCAAAGGCCCCGGCTTCTGCTCGACGATTGCCGTCTTGATGCCGGCAAAGGCGGACAGTTGGGCCGCCAATGTCAAACCCGCCGGCCCGCAGCCGACGATGAGAATGTCGACTTCCTCCGGAACGGCGCCGGCTGCTCCCGACGCGGGATATCGCTGCGCCGGGTCGGCGATCTCCGGATCGCCAGGCTCGAATCCGTTCAGATGAAATTGCACAACACCTCCGCGCGTCTCGCCGGCCTTCCCGGGCTGGCCTCCGATTTGGACCAGAGGAGATCGGTTATCTCAAGCGTCGCGGGCTTGCCTGTCGCAAGCTGAGCTATCTGCGCACGGTCGGTTCCGGTCATGGCACGTGCGTACGGAGAGTTTTATCGTACGCGCATTGTCGCAGCACGGTTGCGCCATGACCTGTTGGAGGCACTGAGCACCACCTGAATCGTGCGAGGTATTGCGTGGCCCGCGGGCGGCGCATAACCGTTATCCTGCTCATCCGAATTAATGATTCCGGGGCGCTCAACCACGTGCGGATAATAAAACGACCAGTCAGATAACAACGAAACCTTACGTTACGCCACTATAATTGTGCATCGCATCATTACTATTTGCAGTCGGATTCTACTTGCCCTTTGGCATACTTTATTATCTGTTCGGGAACGGGCGCTGGCCCATCGGGACGCAAGTCCCGCTGACCTCGCCCAAGCCGGCATCAGTCCGGCGGGGACGACAAAACCTTTTGGGGAGTGTGCGCATGAAACGCCCAGCCAATCTCAGGAGCATTGCGACTTTTGGAATAGCGGCGGCAGCCGCAGCAATCGCGGTACCGGCAGCGGCGGCCTGGGAGCCGACGCGGCCGGTGGAATTCATCGTGCCGGCCGGCACCGGCGGCGGCGCCGACCAGATGGCGCGCGTCATCCAGGGCATCGTGGGCAAACACGCCCTGATGAAGCAGCCCATGTTGGTCATCAACAAATCGGGTGGCGCCGGCGGCGAAGGCTTTCTCGACGTGAAAAGCTCGCGCGGCAATCCGCACAAGCTGGTCATCACGCTGTCCAACCTGTTCACCACGCCGCTCGGCACCGGCATTCCGTTCTCGTGGAAGGACCTCACGCCGGTCGCCATGATGGCGCTCGACGAGTTCATCCTCTGGGTCCCGACCGACACGCCTTACAAGACCGCGCAGGATTACATCGCCGCCGCCAAGGCTGCGCCCGGCACGATGAAGATGGGCGGCACCGGATCGAAGCAGGAAGATCAGATCATCACGGTTGCGATCGAAAAGGCGACCGGCGCGAAGTTTACCTACATTCCTTACAGGGGCGGCGGCGAAGTCGCCGTGCAACTCGTCGGCAAGCACGTCAACTCCACGGTCAACAATCCAATCGAGGCTGTGGCGCAATGGCGCGCCGGACAGCTCAAGCCGCTCTGCGTGTTCGACGGCAAGGCGCTTCCCTATAAGGACAAGATCGCCGGCGACGTGGCGTGGGGCGATATCGCGACCTGCAAGTCGCAAGGGCTCGACATCGAGTACCTGATGTTGCGCGGCGTGTTCACGACCCCGGGCGCAACGCCGGATCAGGTCGCGTTCTACGTCGACCTGCTCAAGAAGGTGCGCGAGACGCCGGAGTGGAAGCAGTTGATGAACGACGGAGCTTTCAATCAGACCTTCATGAGCGGCGCCGAATACGCCAAGTGGGTCGAGCAGGAAGAGATCCGCCACCGCGACCTGATGAAGGAAGCGGGCTTCCTCGCGACGAACTGAATCCAAGTCGACGCAGCATGGCCGGCGGGGCGATCCGCCGGCGATGCCCCCGCGCGCCGGTCACGCCCGATCTGACGAAATCCGCCTGACGAGGATCATATGAGCGACACAACGCACGCCGGAAGCGGGCCGTCCCACCGGGGCGTCGAGATCGGCGTGGCGATCGCCATGATCGTGTTCGGCGCGATTGTGATCACGGGCAGCCTGCAAGTCGGCATCGGCTGGGGACCGGAGGGACCGAAAGCCGGATTCTTCCCATTCTATCTCGGCGTCGTGATCATCGTGGCCAGTTTGGTGAACCTGCTGGCTGCCACCACGCAGGATCCGCGCAAGGTTTTCGCGGACTGGTCGCAGCTGCGGTCCGGTTCTCTCGGTGGTGATCCCGACCACGATCTACGTGGTGGCCGTGCCGTATACCGGCATCTATGTGGCATCGCTCGTGCTGATCGCCGTGTTCATGATGTGGCTCGGCCGTTACAGCGTCGCTGTGTCCGCTGCGATTTCGATCGGCACGGTCGTCTCAGTCTACTTCATGTTCGAGAAATGGTTCCTCGTGCCTCTGCCGAAGGGACCGATCGAAAACTTCTTCAACCTCTGACACTGGCTTGAAGGCGGGCGCATCCGCGCAAGGGTTCGGGAAAGAAAAGCCCCATGGAAGAGCTGACTAATCTGTTTCACGGCTTCACCGTGGTGCTGCAGCCCTACAACATCATGCTGATGTTCATCGGCATCCTGCTTGGCGTTCTGATCGGCACGCTGCCCGGCCTCGGCGGAGCCAATGGCGTTGCGATCCTGCTGCCGCTCACCTTCGGCATGTCGCCGACCTCGGCGATCATCATGCTGTCCTGCATCTACTGGGGTGCACTGTTCGGCGGTGCCATCACGTCGATCCTTTTCAACATTCCGGGCGAACCGTGGTCGGTCGCCACCACCTTCGACGGCCATCCGATGGCGCAGCAGGGCAAGGCGGGCGAGGCGCTGACCGCGGCGTTTACGTCGTCGTTCGTCGGCGCGCTGTTCGCCGTCATCATGATCACGCTGGTCGCGCCGCTGGTCGCGAAATTCGCGCTGCAGTTCGGACCGGCGGAAAAGTTCGCCGTATTCTTCCTCGCGTTCTGTTCATTCATCGGCATGGGCAAGGAGCCACCGTTCAAGACCGTGGCGGCGATGATGATCGGCTTCGCGCTCGCCGCCGTCGGGCTCGACAGCATGACCGGACAGCTCCGCCTCACCTTCGGCTTCACCGAAATGCTCACCGGCTTCGACTTCCTCATCGCGGTGATCGGCCTGTTCGGCATTGGCGAAATCCTGCTCACCATGGAGGAAGGCCTCGCCTTCAAGGGCAAGGCCGCCGGCATCAATCCGCGCGTCGTTTGGGAAACCTGGAAGGAGCTGCCGCGCTACTGGATGACGTCGCTGCGCTCCTGCATCATCGGCTGCTGGATGGGCATCTCGCCCGCCGGTGCCACGCCCGCCTCGTTCATGAGCTATGGCATCGCCAAGCGCACCTCGAAGAACGGCGACAAGTTCGGCACCGGTCAGATCGAGGGCGTGATCGCGCCAGAAACCGCCGCGCACGCCGCCGGCACCGCAGCGCTGCTGCCCATGCTCTCGCTTGGCGTGCCGGGTTCGCCGACCGCCGCGGTGCTGCTCGGTGGTTTGCTGATCTGGGGGCTGCAGCCCGGGCCGTTGCTGTTCGTCGAGCAGAAGGAATTCGTCTGGGGCCTGATCGCCAGCATGTATCTCGGCAACATCGTCGGCCTGATCGTAGTGCTGACCTGCGTGCCGCTGTTCGCCGCGGTCCTGCGCATCCCATTCTCGATCATCGCGCCGATCATTTTGGTGATGTGCGCGATCGGCGCCTACACCGTCCACAATTCCACCTTCGATGTGGTGATGATGCTGGTGTTCGGCGTGATCGGATACCTGTTGAAGAAGTGCAACTACCCGCTGGCGCCGCTGGTTCTCGCCATCGTGCTGGGCGACAAGGCCGAGGAAGCCTTCCGCCAGTCTCTGCTCGGCTCCCAAGGGCTCTGGGCGTTTTCTTCTCCAATGGCCTGGTCGGTACTATCATGGCGCTTGGCTTTATCGCGCTGTTCTGGCCGCTGATCTCGCGCCTGTTGACCCGGATGCGCCTCGCCACCGCAGCTTGAGCGGATTGATTTTACCGTCGGAAAGTGCTGTATGGAATTATGTATACCAGCGCCCGCAAGCAGCGCGATGCCTCCAAACCGGAGGGCGTCATGAGCGACGTCACGCCTCCCGGACGGCCTGAGACGCCCGCGCGCATCGTGCTGGCGCCGCTCGGCGATACCTCGACCTTCGCGGACCGCGCCTACACGGCGCTGAAGGGCACCATCGTTTCGCTCAACGTCTACGAGCAGCCGGGCGAAGTGCGGCTCGACGAGCGCCAGCTTGCGAGCGATCTCGGCATCTCACGCACGCCGGTGCGCGAAGCAATGGCGCAGCTGGAGCGTGAGGGCTTCGTGCGCTCCGTGCCGCGCCGCGGCATCTATGTGGTGCGCAAGTCCAAGCAGGAGGTGATCGAGATGATCACCGCCTGGGCGGCGCTCGAAAGCATGGCGGCGCGGCTGATCACGCAGAACGCCACCACGGACGAGATCGCGTCTTTGCGGCGCATGTTCGCCACCTTCGAGAACGGCGAAGCGCGCGCGCATCTCGACGAATATTCCGAGGTGAACATCGAGTTTCACCAGACCATCATCCGCCTGAGCAAGAACGGCGTGCTGATCGATCTGGCCGAGAACCTGTTCACCCACATGCGCATGATCCGCCGCAAGACTATCGGCGAGCAGGATCGCGTCGACCGCTCGATCCGCGACCATATGAACATCATCGAGGCACTCGAGGCGCGCGACACCGAGCGCGCCGAGGACCTCGTGCGCAACCACGCGCTCGGCCTCGCCGAGCATGTGGCGAAATACGCCGACTATCTGGATTGATCCGTCGCACTCGCGAGAAGCGAGGCGGCATGATGAAATATTGGAGGGACCCATGGCGGAAGCCGCACTGAAGGAAAAACCCGAGGCCGGCGCGGAGGCAGAGCGCGAGCTGACCGACGGTTTCAACCTCATCATCGATGCGCTCAAGCTCAATGGCCTCACCACGATCTACGGCGTGCCCGGCATCCCGATCACGGATTTCGGCCGCATGGCGCAGGCGGCGGGCATCCGTGTCCTCTCGTTCCGCCACGAGCAGAACGCAGGCTATGCGGCCTCGATCGCGGGCTTCCTCACCAAGAAGCCAGGCGTCTGCCTTACCGTGTCTGCGCCGGGCTTCCTCAACGGCCTCACGGCTCTCGCCCACGCAACGACCAATTGCTTCCCGATGATCCTGATCTCCGGCTCGTCGGAGCGCGAGATCGTCGACCTGCAGCAGGGCGACTACGAGGAGATGGATCAGCTCGCGATCGCCAAGCCACTGTGCAAGGCCGCCTTCCGCGTCCTTCACGCGGCGGACATCGGCATCGGCATCGCGCGTGCGATCCGTGCGGCGGTGTCGGGCCGTCCGGGCGGCGTCTATCTCGACCTGCCGGCCAAGCTGTTCGGCCAGGTAATGGATGCGGAGGCCGGCAAGAAGTCGCTGGTGAAGGTGATCGACGCAGCGCCCGCTCAAATCCCCGCGCCCGACTCGATCAAGCGCGCGCTCGACGTGCTCAAGAGCGCGAAGCGCCCGCTCATTATTCTGGGTAAGGGCGCCGCTTATGCGCAGGCCGACGATGCAATCCGCCAGCTCGTGGAGAAGAGCGGCATCCCGTTCCTGCCGATGAGCATGGCCAAGGGCCTGCTCCCCGACACGCATCCGCAATGCGCGGGCGCGGCGCGCTCGACCGTGCTGGCGCAGTCCGACGTGGTGATGCTGATCGGCGCGCGGCTCAACTGGCTTCTGTCGCACGGCAAGGGCAAGGCCTGGGGCACCGAGCCGAAGAAATTCATCCAGATCGACATCGAGCCGAAGGAAATGGACTCGAACGTCGAGATCGTGGCGCCGGTCGTCGGCGACATCGGCTCGTGCGTCTCGGCGCTGCTTAAGGCGGGCGAGGACCCTTTCCCGCTGAAAGTTGCCGACTGGGTGAAGACGGTGACCGACAAACGCGACGAGAACGTCGCCAAGATGGCGCCGCGGCTGATGAACAACAACGTGCCGATGGACTATCACGGCGCGCTTGGCGTGTTGCGCACCATCGTCAAGGAGCGGCCCGACGCGATCCTGGTCAACGAAGGCGCCAACACGCTCGATCTCGCGCGCGGCATTATCGACATCTACCAGCCGCGCAAGCGTATCGACGTCGGCACCTGGGGCATCATGGGCATCGGCATGGGTTACGCGATCGCGGCCGCGATCGAGACCGGAAAGCCGGTGCTTTGCGTCGAAGGCGACTCGGCATTCGGCTTCTCCGGCATGGAGGTCGAGACGATCTGCCGCTACAAGCTCCCCGTTTGCATCGTCATCTTCAACAATGACGGCATCTATCGCGGCACCGACGTCAACACCGTGAGCGATGACCCAGCGCCGACCGTGTTCGTGAAGGGCGCGCGCTACGACAAGATGATGGAGGCGTTCGGCGGCATTGGCGTCAACGCGACGAGCCCCGACGAACTGAGGCGCGCCGTCAACGCCGCGATGGACTCGGGGCAGCCGACGCTGATCAACGCCGTGCTCGATCCGGCCGCCGGCAGCGAGAGCGGCCGCATCGGCAATCTCAACCCGCAAAGCGCACTCAAAAAGAAAAAGTGACACGAAGTGTCATCCCGGACGCGGCGCAGCCGCGATCTGGGATCGCACAAGAGCGAAGTTCTTTCTGGAGGAATTGAAGATGGCCAAGAAGGCAAAACGCGCCGCTGCGCGCGTGACCAACAAGGCGGCGGTCGCACGGCGCGCTACCGCGCAAGCCAAGGCGCGGGGCGCCGCCGGTACCGCGAAGCCCTCCGCCCAGCGCGTTCGCGCGCCGAAGAAGGCGCTCGCCAACAAGCAGAGCATGCTGGCCGCCGAGACGCGCGCGGCTCGCACCGCCAAGAACGCGGCGCGCAAGGCCGAGAAGCGGAGCGTTAAAACCGCGAAGCGGGCGCCCGCTGCCGCCGCGACGAACGGCAACGGCCTGCCGAAGCCCTTGAACAAACCGCAAGGCCAGGCCGGCAAGGCGCTCGACGGCGTGCGCATCCTCGACTTCACGCACGTGCAGTCGGGCCCGACCTGCACACAGCTCCTCGCCTACATGGGGGCGGACGTGATCAAGGTGGAGCGGCCGGGCGTCGGCGACATCACGCGCGGACAGTTGCGCGACGTGCCGAACGCGGACTCGCTCTATTTCACGATGCTCAATGGCAACAAGCGTTCGATCACGATCGACAGCAAGCATCCCAAGGGCCGCGAGATCCTCGATCGCCTGATCAAGCAGTGTGACGTGCTGGTGGAGAATTTCGCGCCCGGCGCGCTCGACCGCATGGGGCTCACATGGGAGCACATCCACAAGCTCAACCCGCGCATGATCGTCGCTTCGGTGAAGGGCTTCGGCCCCGGCCCGTACGAAGACTGCAAGGTGTACGAGAACGTCGCGCAATGCGCCGGCGGCTCGGCCTCCACCACCGGCTTTCGCGAGGGCCCGCCGCTCGTCACCGGCGCGCAGATCGGCGACTCGGGGACAGGCCTGCATCTCGCGCTCGGCATCGTGTCGGCGCTCTATCAGCGCATCCGTACCGGGCGCGGGCAGAAGGTGCTGTGCGCAATGCAGGACGGCGTGCTCAACCTGGCGCGCGTGAAACTGCGCGACCAGCAGCGCCTCGCGCACGGCCCGCTGAAGGAATACAGCCAGTTCGGCGAAGGCGTGCCGTTCGGCAAGGCGGTGCCGCGCGCCGGCAACGATTCAGGCGGCGGTCAGCCCGGCTGGATTCTCAAGTGCAAGGGCTGGGAGGACGATCCCGACGCCTACATCTACTTCATCACGCAGGCGCCGGTGTGGGGCGCGATCTGCGACCTGATCGGCAAGCCCGAGTGGAAGACCGATCCGGACTACGCGACGCCGAACGCGCGGCTGCCGCGGCTCAAGGCGATCTTCGGCACCATCGAGCAATGGACCATGACCAAGACCAAGTTCGAGGTGATGGACCTGTGCAACGCGGTCGACATTCCGGTCGGGCCGATCCTGTCGATGAAGGAGATCGCCGAGGAGCCCTCGCTGCGCCAGACCGGCACGGTGGTCGAGGTCGATCATCCGACGCGCGGCAAGTATCTGACGGTCGGCAACCCGATCAAGCTGTCGGATCAGCCCTTGCGAGGTTGAGCGCTCGCCGCTGCTCGGCGAGCACACCGAGGAAATCCTCGGCAAGGTGCTGGGTTATTCGGCGAGCGAGGTCGCGGAGATCAAGACGTCGGGCGCGATCACGCCGGCCGAAAAGGGCGCGCGCGGCGGAAGCGGCGTAAGCATTGAAGCCGCTCGTCCCCGCGAAAGCGGGGACCCAGAGCCAAAGAACTGGATGCCCGCGTTCGCGGGCATGAGCGGAGTGTGGGAGAAGGAATTCAGAAATGCGTATCGTCGTCCACGGCCAGCAGGCGTTCGGCAAGGCGGTGCTCGAAGCACTGATCAAGCGCGGCGAGAACGTCGTCGCCGTCTACGTGGCGCCGCAGAAGCCGGGGCAGAAGCCCGACCCGCTGATGGAAGCCGCGCTCGCCGCGGGCCTGCCGGTCTATCAGCCCGAGTCCTACAAGAAGCCCGAGGTGTGGGAGGAATTCCGCGCGCTCAAGCCCGACCTGCAGGTGATGGCTTTCGTCACGCTGTTCGTGCCGGAGGACTTCCTCAACATCCCGACCCACGGCTCGATCCAGTATCATCCGTCCTTGCTGCCGGCCTATCGCGGCGCGAGCGCGATCAACTGGCCGATCATCAAGGGCGAGACCGAAACCGGCCTCTCGATTTTCTGGCCCGACAATGGCCTCGATACCGGCGACGTTCTCATTCAGAAGAAAACGCCTATTTCCGGTACCGACACGCTCGGCACGGTCTACTTCGACCGCCTGTTCCCGATGGGTGTCGATGCCATGATGGAGTCGGTCGATCTGCGTGAAGGCCGGCAAGGCGCCGCGCATCAAGCAGGATGAGAGCAAGGCGACTTACGAAGGCCGCTGCGGCCCCGGCAATGCCAAGATCGACTGGGGCAAGCCGTGGGAACAGATCGACCGCCTGATCCGCGGCTGCAATCCGGCGCCCGCCGCCTGGACCACGCTCGACGGCAAGACGATCAAGATCTTCGACGCCAAGCCCCTCCCCGCCACGAGCCCGAAGGGCATCGCCGGCAAGCTCGGCGAGATCGTCGCGATCGACAGCGACAGCCTCACGGTCGTGTGCGCCGACGGGCGCTTCAAGGTTACGCGCGTGCAGGCCGATGGGCCGAAGGTGGGCGCGGGCGAGTGGGCCAAGTCTGCCGCCATCGTGGCGGGCGCACGCTTTACCTGACGCTTCACACCCGCCGATTTCTACGCCATTGAACTCATCGCTTCTCTCCTGACGGATCAACAACCATGCCCGCCTCGCAGCATCAGTCACCGAAATCCGACATTGAAATCTCGCAGGCCGCAAAGCCCAAGCGCATCGCGGATGTTGCGAAGGACAAGCTCGGCATCGCGCTGGAAAACCTCGAGCCGTACGGCCACTACAAGGCCAAGGTGTCGATGGACTTCATCAAGTCGCTCGCCGGCAAGAAAGACGGCAAGCTGATCCTGGTGACGGCGATCTCGCCGACGCCCGCGGGCGAAGGGAAGACGACCACGACGGTCGGCCTCACCGACGCGCTCAACCACATCGGCAAGAAAGCGATGTGCGCGCTGCGCGAGCCCTCGCTCGGCCCCTGCTTCGGCGTGAAAGGGGGAGCGGCCGGCGGCGGCTACGCGCAAGTCATCCCGATGGAGGACATCAACCTCCATTTCACCGGCGACTTCCACGCCATCACGTCGGCGCACAACCTGCTCTCGGCGCTGGTCGACAATCACATCTACTGGGGCAACGCGCTCGGCATCGATTCACGCCGCGTGGTGTGGCGCCGCGTCATGGACATGAACGATCGCGCGCTGCGCGAAATTGTGTGCTCGCTCGGCGGCGTCGCCAACGGCTATCCGCGCGAAGCCGGCTTCGACATCACGGTCGCCAGCGAAGTGATGGCGATCTTCTGCCTCGCCAAGGACCTGGAAGACCTGAAAGAGCGCCTCGGCAATATCATCGTCGGCTATACGCGCGAGCGCAAACCCGTGCGCGCCAGGGAACTGAACGCCAATGGCGCGATGGCGGCGCTGCTCAAGGACGCGATCGCACCCAACCTGGTGCAGACTCTGGAAGGCACACCCGCCTTCATCCACGGCGGTCCGTTCGCCAACATCGCGCATGGCTGCAACTCGGTGTCGGCGACCACCGCCGGGCTGAAGCTCGCCGATTACGTCGTGACCGAAGCCGGTTTCGGCGCCGACCTCGGCGCCGAGAAGTTCCTTGACATCAAGTGCCGCAAGGCCGGGCTGAAGCCCTCCTGTGTGGTCGTCGTCGCGACCATCCGCGCGCTCAAGATGCATGGCGGCGTCGCCAAGGCCGACCTGAAGAAGGAAGACCTCAAGGCGCTCGAGGCCGGCATGAGCAATCTCCAGCGCCACCTTGAGAATATCAAGAAGTTCAACCTGCCGGCCGTCGTCTCGATCAACCGTTTCTCAGCCGACACCGATGCCGAGATCGCGCTGGTCAAGGAGAATTGCAAGGCGCTCGGCGTCGAGGCGCTGATGGCCGACCATTGGGCAGAAGGCGGGGCAGGCGCCGCGGACGTCGCCAAGGCGGTCGTGAAGATCTGCGACGACGGCAAGGCGGACCTGAAGCTGCTCTATCCGGACGAGATGCCGCTGTTCGAGAAGATCCGCACCATCGCGAAGGAAATCTATCGCGCCGACGATGCGACCGCCGACAAGGCGGTGAAAGACCAGCTCAAGACCTGGGAAGAGATGGGCTTCGGCAAGCTTCCGGTGTGCATCGCCAAGACGCAGTACTCGTTCTCGACCAATCCGGACGCCAAGGGCGCGCCGACCGGCTTCAATATCCCGGTGCGCGAAGTGCGGCTCTCGGCCGGCGCGGAATTCATCGTGGCGATCTGCGGTGAGATCATGACCATGCCGGGCTTGCCCAAGGTGCCCTCCGCCGACTCGATCAATGTCGGCGCGGATGGAAGAATCGTTGGACTGTTCTGATAACCACAAGGAAGCAAAACGATGTTGAAATTCTACTACTCAGGCGCGCCCAATCCGACCAAGGTCGCGCTGATGCTCGAAGAGACCGGCCTGCCCTATGAGCCGATCCCGGTCGACACCCGCAAGGGCGAGCAGCACAAGCCGGAGTTCATGGCCATCAATCCGAACGCGAAGGTTCCGGCGATCGTCGATGGCGACGCGACCGTGTTCGATTCGAGCGCCATCCTGCTTTATCTCGCCGAAAAGACCGGCAAGTTCATGCCGGCAAAGACCGACAAGGGGCGCGGCGACCTTCTGTCGTGGATGTTCTTCGTGGCGTCGGGCGTTGGGCCTTACTCGGGCCAATCGGTCCACTTCCGCGTCTACGCGCCGGAGAAGATCGAATACGCGATCAACCGTTACGCGTTCGAGGCGCAGCGCCACTTCGGAATCATCAACGACCGTCTGGCCAGCAACAAGTACATGCTCGGCGACACCTACACGGTGGTCGATATGAACGTGTGGGGCTGGGCGCGGCTGATCCCGAACGTGCTAGGCGAAAAGGGTTGGGAGAAATTCCCGAACCTGAAGCGCCTGACCGACGAGATCAGCGCCCGCCCCGCCGCCGCGCGAGCGGTCGCCCTCAAGGACAAGCACAAGTTCAAGACCGAGATGGACGACGAGGCGAAGTACGCCATGTTCCCGCATCTCAAGGTGAAGGTGGCGTAGGCGACGCGCTCCGCTCTCTCATCTCCCTCCCCCTGAAAGGGGGAGGGTTGGGGTGGGGGTCCGATGATCCCCACCCGCCCGCCTCCGGCGGGCGACCTCCCCTTTTCAAGGGGAGGTAAAGCGAGAGTCCTCAAACCCCGCATAATCCATCGTCAGTTCCTCGCCTGCCGCAATGTCGCGCAGCGCGACGTCGAATCCATACGGGTCCTGCGCATAATCCGTCGCGACGTTCGGCGTATCGGAGTGATTGACGAAGCGCGCATCGTCGAAGCACAGGACGATCCGCTTCACGTTGCGGTCGAGATAGCCGTAGTGTGAGAAAAACTCCTGCACATGCGCGGGCAGCGTCGGCACGACGTCCGGGCTGAACTCCATGTCGAGTCCCTTGGCAAAGCGCCACACCGCCGAGCCCTTCGCGATCGACGCGAGCGCAAACACGCCGATGCCGTGGATCCTGCTTGGGCCTATCCGCGTCGGGACGAGCAGCATGTTCTCATTCCGCAGTCAGTGTCGGATCGAGCGTGCGCGCAAGCCGCTTCGCTTCAGCCACCAGCTCGAGTTGGATTCCAGCGTCGGCTGCGGATTGCCGCCGGCACCGCGCAGCAGCCCTTCGATGATCCTCCGCTCAATACCTCATGCGGAAGCCGACGACGACATCGCCAGCCGAATAGTACCAGCCGCCGGGCGGCGTATAGAAGCTGCTCAGCATGTAGCCGGTCGGTGGGATGATGCTCACCTTGTTCGGGTATTCCTGGTTCATGCCTGCCTGGTTAGGCAAGTTTCCGGTCGATGTGCCGTCCTTGAAACCAAAATCAATACAATAAATCCCGTCGGTGCTCTCATACACGCCCTGAACCGATGTAATGGGATTGGTCGCGGTCACAGGAACCGGATGTGTGTAGAAGAGATCGTAGTATCCTTGCGGGTTTGAGGTTGGCCGACCCTGAGGCAGATTCTGCAGCGGTTGGCCGTTGTTACTCAAAAATCCCGAATAGGGCGTGGACACGCCGTTCGCATAGGCCACCTGCGAGGCAACCAGGAGGCAATATCCATCGTTCGTATTCCAATCGCAGTAGATAGTCAGTTCGCTGATGCTGCTTTGAGGCGTGGCGGGCAAGACTGAGCCGAAGTTCGTTTTGCTGTAGGGCCATTGCAGGTTCGCGACGGCCTCCTTGTACGTGTAGAAGATTTCGACGGTCGACCTGATGTCCGCCGTAATCGGAGGCGGATATTTGATGGGATCGAAATAGGGCCACAGCGTGAGGTAATTCAGCACGTTGATCTGCATGAACCGGGTGACCTGATTGATGCTGGTCCAGGTGGCTCCAGTCCTGGCCTTTGCATCATTGATCGCCTGCGTGGCCCACTTGCCGGCGTAATTCTCGTAAATCGAGAGATACATTGTCAGTTCGGTGTCATTGCAAAACTTGTGCGACACGCCGTCCTTTAGCAGCGCCAGGTGAAGGTTCGCCATCTGGGCATACAGCGGCAGCAGCAGTACTTCGATGCCCTGCTGTTGAAAGGCCGCGGACTGGCCGATGAAGTAGGTGTGTGCGGCCGTCCATGTTGCTTTGGGATTCTGACCATTCCCATTCGTTTGGGCGACCGACCCCACGTAATCGGCGAGCACGCCGATCAATCCGGAGCCTTGGCTCGGGTCGCCAATCATCGCCTGGACCTGAGCGTATTGCGCCGCCGCGATCTTCTGATCGACAAGCTGTTCGACCTTGTCTTTCACCTGCGACCAGATGTCGGGCTGGTTGTTCGGCCAGAATATCTCGATCAGGGCACTGATGAATTCGCCGATATACGGCACCTTGCTGAGCACCGTCGTGACGGCGATCTCAACGCCGTTCTCGAATTGATCGTTGGTATCGCTCATCGTGTCCCCTGAACTCCCTATGCCCACACAAGCCATCAGTTTGAAACGAATGCAGTCGAAATGACAAGCCGAGGTTGTCAATGACGGCAGGAAAGCTTCCACGAGACTGCGCTGTAAATCGTTTGAATAACCTCGCAGCGTGCCGACGGTTCAGCGGCCGCACTCACTGTTTCGTCAAAGTCTCATCCAGCGTCTTCGCAAGCCGCTTCGCCTCTGCCACCAGCGCGGCATTGAGCGGCGTCATCGGCTCGCGCGAGGGCACCACCAGGCCGATGGTGTGCACCGCTTCGGGCTCGGTGATCGGGATTGCGCGGATCGTCTCGGTCAGCCCCAGCGTCTCGGCGAGCTTGGCAGGCATCACGCTCGCCCAGCTTCCGGTGCGCACATGGGCGAACAGCACGATCATCGAATTGGATTCCAGCGTCGGCTGCGGATTGCCGCCCGCGCCGCGCAGCAGCCCTTCGATGATGCGGCGGTTCTGCATGTTCGGCGTCAGCAGGCAAAGCGGCACCTGCGCGACTTCCGCCCATGTGACGCTGTCGCGATCGCCGAGCGGCGCGTCCGACGACGTGATCAGGCGGTAGCGCTCGCGATAGAGCGGAATCGCGGTGACGCGCCCGAGCGGTTCGTTGTCGAGATAGGTCACACCCGCGTCGATTTCGAGATTGTCGATCTGCTCCAGCACCTCGATCGACGTGCGCGACTGAATCGTGAACCGCACGTTCGGATGGCGCTGGCGGAACGGCGTGGTCAGGCTCGCGATCATAGCGAGCGCGGTCGGAATCGCGGCGATGCGCAGGCGGCCGGTGAGACCATGGCGCAACGCGTTGACTTCCGCGCGCATGGCGCGCGTGTCGCCGACGATCCGGCGCGCCCACTCCAGCACCTTCTCGCCCTCCGGCGTGAAGCTCTGGAAGCGCGAGCCGCGATTGACCAGCAGCACGCCCATCTGCTCCTCGATCTGCTTCACGCCGGCCGAGAGCGTCGGCTGGGTCACGCCGCAGGCCTCGGCGGCGCGGCCGAAATGGTGTTCGCGCGCCAGCGCCAGCAGGAATTCGAGCTTGTCGATCAAAGCGTTAGCCTTTGCGAACGTCGCCGTTACGGCGTAATATCAGGCCATAGTGCGATAGAGAATTCCAATCAATCGATGGTGATTGGGGGATTGTTTTTGATCGACCGATTTAGTCTTGTTCCAAGCTGAAAGCCAAGGAATTTCAATGAACGCGCCTGTTATTCCGCCCGGGACCAACGGCGCCGGCCGCAAGCGCCGCCCGCAGAAAACACCGAAGGGCCGCCAGATTGACCTGGCGGCGCTCGATCAGGTCCGCGCGTTGCTGGGCGACAAACCGCGCCGGCGCGATCTCCTGATCGAGCACCTGCATCTCATTCAGGACCGCTACGGCTATCTGGCGGCCGCGCATCTCGCGGCGCTCGCCGCCGAGATGAAGCTCGCGCTCACCGAGGTGTACGAGGTCGCGACCTTCTACGCGCACTTCGATGTCGTGAAGGAGGACGAGACGCCACCGCCTCCCGTCACGGTGCGCGTCTGCGACTCGCTGTCTTGTGCGATGGCGGGCGCGGAAAAATTGCTTGCGGCGCTTCCCGCTAACCTTGGCCCCGGCGTGCGCGTCGTGCGCGCGCCATGCATGGGTGCGTGCGATCGTGCGCCGGTGTGTGCGGTCGGCCACGTGCAGGTGATGGAAGCGGGCGAGCGGTCGGTCGGCGACGCGGTCGCGCGGCATGTCCACGCGCACGCGCACAAGCCGCAGATCGATTTCGCGGCGTATCGCGCAGCGGGCGGCTACGCGCTGCTCGGCGATTGCCTCTCGGGCAAGCGCACGCGCGACGACATCATCAAGATCGTCAGCGATGCGGGGCTGCGCGGTCTTGGCGGCGCGGGATTTCCCACCGGCCGCAAGTGGTCGCTGGTGCGCGCGGAGCCCGCGCCGCGCCTGATGGCGGTAAACGGCGACGAAGGCGAGCCCGGCACGTTCAAGGACCGCTATTACCTCGGCCTCGATCCGCACCGCTTCATCGAGGGCATGCTGCTCGCCGCCTGGGTGGTCGAGGCGGCCGACATCTACGTCTACATGCGCGACGAATATCCTGAGCTGATCATGATGCTCGCGGAGGAATTTTCCCGCATCCAGCAGGCGGGCCTCGCAAAGCATGCGACCATTCATGTGCGCCGCGGCGCGGGCGCCTATATCTGCGGCGAAGAGTCCGCGATGATCGAATCAATCGAGGGCAAGCGCGGCCTGCCGCGCCACCGCCCGCCGTATGTGGCGCAGGTCGGCCTGTTCGGCCGTCCGACGCTCGAACAGAACGTCGAGACGCTCTATTGGGTCAGGGACATTGTCGAGAAGGGTGCGGAGTGGGCCACGTCGCAAGGGCGGCGCGAGCGCAAGGGTTTCCGTTCGTTCTCGGTGTCGGGCCGCGTGAAGAAGCCGGGCGTGGTGCTGGCACCTGCGGGCGTCACGGCGCGAGAACTCATCGAGGAGTACTGCGGCGGCATGACCGACGGCCATGCGTTCAAGGGCTATTTGCCGGGCGGCGCTTCGGGCGGCATCCTGCCCGCCTCGATGGCGGACGAGCCTTTGGACTTCGGCACGCTGGAAAAATACGGCTGCTTCGTCGGCTCGCACGCGGTCGTGATTTTGTCCGACAAGGACGACATGAAGGCCGTGGCGCTCAACCTGATGCGCTTCTTCGAGGACGAAAGCTGCGGCCAGTGCACACCCTGCCGCGCCGGCACCGAGAAGGCCGTCAAGCTGATGGCAACCGGGCCGTGGGATGAGGCGTTGTTGACCGAGCTCTCAACCGCGATGCGCGATGCCTCGATCTGCGGACTTGGGCAGGCCGCGCCGAACCCGCTGACCTGCGTGTTCAAGTATTTCCGCGACGACCTGACCAAGCCGCTGGGGACATGGTGATGACCAAGCCGATCACCTTCACGCTCGACGGCCACGAAGTCGAGGCGAAACCGGGCGAGACCATCTGGCAGGTGGCCAAGCGCCAGGGCACCGACATCCCGCATCTCTGCTATACGCCCGAGCCGGGCTACCGGCCGGACGGCAACTGCCGCGCCTGCATGGTCGAAATCGACGGCGAGCGCGTGCTTGCCGCATCCTGCATTCGCACGCCGACCGCCGGCATGAAGGTGAAGTCGGCCTCGGACCGCGCCAAGGCGGCGCGCAAGATGGTGTTCGAGCTTTTGATCGCGGACCAGCCCGACCGCAACACGCAGGCGCACGACCCGGCGTCGAAATTCTGGAATTGGGCCGACCGGATCGACATCGCATCGAGCCGCCTGCCCGCGCGCGAGCGCGATCCCGCACCGGACCGCAGCCACGTCGCGATGGCGGTGAATCTCGATGCCTGCATCCAGTGCAATCTGTGCGTCCGCGCATGCCGCGAGGTGCAGGTCAACGACGTGATCGGGATGGCGGGGCGCGGGCACAATGAGAAGATCGTGTTCGACTTCGACGACCCGATGGGCGCCTCGACCTGCGTTGCCTGCGGCGAATGCGTGCAGGCGTGCCCGACCGGCGCGCTGATGCCGGCGACGCTCGTCACCGAGGACAACGTCCGCACGCCTGAGCATTTCCCCGACCGGCAGGTGCACAGCGTGTGCCCGTATTGCGGCGTCGGCTGCCAGCTCACCTACAACATCAAGGACGACAAGCTGCTTTACGTCACCGGCAAGGACGGCCCGGCGAACCAGAACCGGCTGTGCGTGAAGGGCCGTTTCGGGTTCGACTATGTGAGCAACCCGCAGCGCCTGACCCAGCCGATGGTACGCCGGGACGGCGTCGCCAAGCGCGCCGACGATCTGGTCGATCCCGCGAACCCGTGGACGCATTTCCGCCCCGCCACCTGGGACGAGGCGATGGAGCGCGCCGCTTCGGGTCTCGTGAAAATCCGCGACCGCGACGGCCCGCAGGCGCTCGCCGGCTTCGGCTCCGCGAAGGGCTCGAACGAAGAGGCCTACCTGTTCCAGAAGCTGGTGCGCACCGGCTTCGGTACCAACAATGTCGATCACTGCACCCGCCTCTGCCACGCCTCGTCGGTGGCGGCGCTGCTCGAAGGCGTCGGCTCGGCCGCCGTCACGGCGACCTTCAACGAGTGCAAGAACTCTGACGTCATCATCGTGATCGGCGCGAACCCGACCGAGAACCACCCGGTCGCCGCGACCTTCTTCAAGCAGGCGGCCAAGCGCGGCGCCAAGCTGATCGTGATGGATCCGCGCGGGCAGGCCCTGAAGCGCCACGCCTGGCAGATGATGCAGTTCCGGAACGGCACCGACGTGGCGATGCTCAACGGAATCCTCAACGTCATCATCGGCGAGAAGCTTTACGACCAGCAGTACGTCCAGACCTACACCGAAGACTTCGACAAGCTCGCCGAAAGCGTGAAGCCGTTCACGCCCGAGGAGATGTCGCCGATCTGCGGCATCGAGCCGGACGTGCTGCGCAACGTCGCGCGCACCTTCGCGCGCGCCGAGTCGGCGATCATCTTCTGGGGCATGGGCGTGTCGCAGCACACCCACGGCACCGACAATGCGCGCTGCCTGATCGCGCTGTCGCTGATCTGCGGCCAGGTCGGCCGCCCCGGCACCGGGCTGCATCCGCTGCGCGGCCAGAACAATGTACAGGGCGCCTCGGATGCGGGCCTGATCCCGATGTTCCTGCCCGATTACAAATCGGTCGAGGACCCGGCGGTCCGCGCCAAGTTCGAAGCGGTGTGGGGCAGGACGATCCATCCCAAGCGCGGCAAGACCGTGGTCGAGATCATGGACGCCGTGCATACCGACGAGATCAAGGGCATGTACATCATGGGCGAAAATCCCGCGATGTCCGACCCGGACCTCAACCACGCGCGCGGCGCGCTCGCGCATCTGCAACATCTCGTGGTGCAGGACATCTTCCTCACCGAGACCTGCTCCTATGCGGACGTCGTACTGCCCGCGTCAGCCTGGCCCGAGAAGGACGGCACCGTCACCAATACCAATCGTCAGGTGCAGATGGGCCGTGCGGCGCTGCCGCTGCCGGGCGATACGCGGCAGGATCTCTGGATCATCCAGGATCTCGCGCAGCGCATGGGCGAGAAGTGGAGCTACAAGCACGTCTCGGAAGTGTTCACCGAGATGGCGCGCCTGATGCCGGCGCTCGACAACATCACGTGGGAGCGTGTTGCGCGCGAGGATCACGTCACCTATCCGGTCGACGGCCCGGACGTGCCCGGCCGCGACGTGGTGTTCGACAAGGGAATCCCGCGCCCGAACGGATTGGCGAAGCTGGTCGCCACGAAATACACCGCGCCGGACGAGATGCCGGACGCCGAATACCCGTTCATCCTCACCACCGGCCGCCAGCTCGAACACTGGCACACCGGCGCGATGACGCGGCGTGCGAGCGTGCTCGATGCGCTGGAGCCGGGCCCGGTCGCTGGGCTTTCGCGCGGCACCCTGGCCAAGCTCGGCGTCGCGCCGGGCGATCCGGTGCGCGTCGCAACCCGGCGCGGTGTGGTGGAATTGAGCGCGCGCCAGGACGATGCGGTGCCGGACGGCGTTGTGTTCATCCCGTTCGCTTACGTGGAGGCAGCCGCGAACCTGCTCACCAACCCGAAGCTCGACCCGTTCGGGAAAATCCCCGAGTTCAAATTTTGCGCCGCCAAGGTAGAGCGGGTCGAGCCGGTGCGCGAGGCCGCGGAGTAGTACAGGCGCCAAGGCGGCGTCTCGCTGCGCTCGCACCTCAGGATGACGACCGCGCTTTGCTCAGCGCAGCCGCGCCAGATAGTGCGACAGATCGACGATGTCGGCATCGGTGATGGGCCGGATCACCTCGTCCATCGTGGCGTCGTAGCCGGGCCGTTGCGCCGCCTTGTAGTCGCGCAGCGATTTCAAAAGATAGTCCTCGCGCTGCGCGGCGAGCCGTGGCATCTGCTCGCGCCCGGAGAAATCCGGGTTGTGGCAGGAAGCGCAATGGTTCTTGACGATCACGGCCTGCGCGCGCGCCGCGATCGCGGTATCGGGCGGATCGCCTGACGCTTTCGGCGGCGCCAGCTTGGCGAAATAGTCGGAGAACTTGCGCAGATCGTCGTCCGTCATCCCCTTCGCAACGTCGTTCATGATCTCGATCTTGCGCATCCTCTCGCGGAACAAATACAGCTGGATCAGTGTGAATTTCTCCGGCATTCCGGCGAGCGAAGGGACCTCGGGGGTCTCCGACACGCCCTTCTCGCCATGGCAGGCGAGACACGCGGCCAGCCGCTCCTCGAACGGCTGCGCCAGCGCCGGGGCAGACCAGCGCGCACGTCAACGCCAACGCAGCGATCGCTCTGCGCATGTTCTCTCATTCCGGCCGGTTTTCAGGCAAAGGGAAACCAGAGGCGGCACGAAGCCGCCTCCGGCATTGCGACTTACTTCGTCGCGGCAGTTTTCGCGCTGCCGTGGCTCACGCGATAGATCGCGCCGTTATAGTCATCCGAGACGAGCAGCGAGCCGTCCGTCATGACCATCACGTCGACCGGACGGGCCACGTAGTTGTTGTTCTGCAGGAAGCCGGTCATGAACGGCGTGATCGACTTGACCGTGCCATCGGCATTCAGCTTGACGACCACGACATCGCCGCCGGCCTTCTTGGTCCGGTTCCACGAGCCGCGCCGCGCGACGAATATTTGGTTGCGATACTCGGCCGGGAACATCTTGCCGGTATAGAACCGCATGCCGAGCGAGGCCGTGTGCGGGCCCATCTTGGCGATCGGCTTCACGAACTCGTCGCACGAGCGGCCCCAGCCGAGTTCCGGATCGAGGAAGTCACCCTGATGGCAGAACGGGTTGCCGAAATGCTCACCGACCTTGGTGATGCGATTGAGCTCGTCCTCGGGGAAGTCCTCGGAGACCCAGTCGCGGCCGTTGTCGGTGAAGTAGAGCTGCTTCGACACCGGATGCCAGTCGAAGCCGACCGTGTTGCGAATGCCGCGCGCGATGACTTCCGCGCCGCTGCCGTCGAGATTGATGCGGCGCATCTGCGCGTGCGTATCGGGCGCCGGGCAGCTGTTGCAGGGCAAACCGACCGGGATATAGAGCTTGTTGTCCGGCCCGATGCCGATGAACTTCCAGCCGTGCGCCTCGTCTTTCGGCAGGTCGTCGTAGATCACCGTTCCTTTCGGCGGATTGTCGAGGTTGTCCTCGATCTTCTCGAACTTCGTGACCTTCGAAATCTCCGCGACATAGAGCGTGCCGTCCTTGTAGGCGAGACCGTTCGGACGGTGCATGCCCGAGGCAATAACCTTGACCTCGCGCTTGCCGCCCTTGTCGGTGACAGCGTGAACCTTGTCGTTCAGCCGGCCGGAAACGAACACCGTGCCCTTGTCGCCCAGCCGCATCGTGCGCGCATTGAAGATGCCGGACGCCCAGACCTCGACTTTGAAGCCCTTCGGCACCACAAGCTTGTCGACAGGAAGCTTGTCGGCCGCGGTCGGGATCGGCGGCGGGGCGATCGGCGCGAGCTTCATGGCGCCTTCCGTGCTCGGGCGGCCGATCAGCGGCGAGCCGGGCGGCAAGGGGTGGGGGTTAAGGGGTGCCGCGCTCGCTGCCGGCGCGGCGCTCGGAGCAGGACGGGCGCCGGAGCCTGGGCGCCGGCCGGATACGCGATTGCAAGGGTGCCAAGCGTGCCGGCAAGCAGCAGCGCTCGGCGGGTCGATAGCCGGAATGTCATCTGAATCCTCCCTGACGCCGCGGCCCCTTGTTTCCGCGTCACACCGTCATGGCCTGAGCCTCGGCGAACGACTGGCGCGGCGGGATGGGGCCCGGTCGGACGAGAGTTTCCGACTTTCGCAAAGCAAGTGCAATCGGTCCCGAGGCCTACTGGCCAAGGCCCGGGATTGTGCGATAAACGCCACGAAACCTTCACCATCGCGAAATCTTATCGAGGAGCGCGCGCCATGCCCGAAGCTTTCATTTGCGACGCCGTGCGCACGCCGATCGGCCGTTACGCGGGCGCGCTCGCCAAGGTGCGCACCGACGATCTGGCGGCGGTGCCGCTGAAAGCCCTGATGGCGCGTAATCCCAGGGTCGACTGGACGAAGCTCGACGAGGTCTATTTCGGCTGCGCCAACCAGGCCGGCGAGGACAACCGCAACGTCGCCCGCATGGCGCTGCTGCTGGCGGGCCTGCCCGATAACGTGCCGGGCGTGACGCTCAACCGCCTGTGCGCCTCCGGCCTCAATGCGGTCGGCGCGGCCGCGCAGGCGATCCGTTCGGGCGATATCGATTTCGCCATCGCGGGCGGGGTCGAGTCGATGACCCGCGCGCCGTTCGTGCAGGGCAAGGCCAGCGAAGCCTTCTCGCGCTCGGCGGAGATCTACGACACCACCATCGGCTGGCGCTTCATCAATCCGCTGATGAAGAAGCAGTACGGCGTCGACGCGATGCCGGAGACCGGCGAGAACGTCGCGGAGGAATTCCAGGTCACGCGCGCGGATCAGGACGAGTTCGCGTGGCGCTCGCAGCAGCGCGCCGGCAAGGCGATCGCGGCAGGCTATTTCGCCGAGGAGATCGTGCCGGTGGAGATCGCCGGCAAGGTGCCGGTGCGTGTCGAGGCCGATGAGCACCCGCGTCCCGAAACGACGCTTGAGGGACTGGCCAAGCTCAAGACGCCGTTCCGCGATCCCGGCACCGTGACGGCCGGCAACGCGTCCGGCGTCAATGACGGCGCGGCCGCCATGATCATCGCGTCGGAAGCGGCCGTGAAACAGCATGGTCTGACGCCGCGCGCTCGCATCACCGGCATGGCGTCGGCCGGCGTGCCGCCGCGCATCATGGGGATCGGGCCGGTGCCGTCCACCCGCAAACTGATGGAGCGGCTGGGCTTGCGGATCGGCGACTTCGACGTGATCGAACTCAACGAGGCGTTCGCCTCGCAGGGGCTCGCGGTCATGCGCCAGCTTGGGCTGCCGGACGACGCCGAGCACGTCAACCCGAACGGCGGCGCGATTGCGCTCGGCCATCCGCTCGGCATGTCCGGCGCGCGCCTCGCCATGACGGCCGCGCATCAGCTCGAAAAGATCGGCGGCAGGCGCGCGCTTGCCACCATGTGCGTCGGCGTCGGACAGGGCGTGTCGCTGGCGATCGAGCGGGTGTGACGCGTGTCACTCTGGCATTCATTATTGTTGCAGCGGTTCACAACGAGGCCGAGGCGGCTTTCGATCATGTCGCGATAGCGCGCGCGTTCTTCGCGAGACGCGCGAATCGATCCGTTGTGCTCCTGCGGATCGGATGAGATCGAACATCTTTTTGCTTGGTCACGCCGTCACCGCAACGCATATACTTCATCAGAAGTGCTGGATCGTTCGACAACCGCCGCGCACGGCACTGCCGCGCCGCGTCTGGTGGACTGTCACGCGATCCGATGGCGGCCGCAGCAACGAGCGACCCTGCCAGCCTGCCGGAATCGGCAATCCCAATCGATCCACGATCGTCGGCGCCACATCGATCAGCGTGCCGAACCATCGTTCAGGTACGGCCCGCTGCCTTCCCCGTGCGCCGCCCGCGTCGTAACAGCAGTGTACGCGGATGTCCTCCTGATAGAGGAAGCGGGTGTGCCCGACGTGCCCTTTTTCGCCCAGCGATTTACCATGATCGCCGGCGATCACCACGATGCTGTCGCGCAGGTACCCCTTGCGCCGAAGCGTTCGAAGATTTGCGCCAGATAGGCGTCCCCTTGCACGATGCCATTGTCGTAGCGGTTCGTGAGTGCCTCAATCTCGCGCGCGCGCCTCGTTCTCCTTTCCTTGCTCGACCTTGTGCGCGAGCGCGCCCCAGAACGACATCACCCGGATCGATTCCGACAAGGCAGGCTTATAGCGCTCATATTCCGGCAGCTTCAGGCCCCCGTGTGCGTCGACTGAGGAAATGTAGAAGAATTTGGCTGTTTACCTGCCGGATCGATCGCGTCAATCGCGTCGACAGAACGCTATCATCGTTGATCGCCGACTTCTCGGGGTTACTCCTTAAGAGAACGCGTTGTGCAACGCATCGATGTCGGAGCCATAGTAGTCGAACAGATAGTTCCAGCTGACGATGATCGCCACCAAGAAAGAAATTGACGCGATATCCTTGATCGCGCAGCAGCGTGTGCAGCTTGAAATTATGCACCGAGAGCTGATGAAATGGCTGCGCCCGAGCGTCGAGGCAATGCCGCAATAGGATTCCGAACAGGTCGACAATGCCATATCGACACGATGCAACTGCTTCTTGCGGTAAAGTTCCGACAGGAAGGGTGTTGTGTCGCGATGGTAGCCATACGGTCCGGTGTGATCCGCGCGCAAGGAGTCCATCATCACCAGCACGACATTCTTGCGCTTGAAGGACGCGGGCTTTGGATAGGCCGCATGGTTCGCGCGATCCTCAACCGCCGCCGCCAGGCGTGCGTTGTCGAGCTCGTGCAGCTTCGAGGCCGGGAAGAGCTGGAAAAACCCGCTGAGCGGCTCGCCTTGGAGCGAACGCGGGTTGAATACCGCAAGCGTGACGCAAACTCCCGCGGTCAAGACAAGCAGCGCGCCGAGCCCACCAGCGACCCGCGCGCGCCGGCCGGGCCGTTCGCGAAGCCACTTGTCGGCATGCGCGGACAACGACCAGGCGGCTGCGCCGACGACCAGGAAGGCTGTCAGCAAGTACGCCGCGGCGGCTGCGAGCAACATCGCCAGCAACGTGTGCTTCTGGAACGCGGTCGCAGGCAGAAAGTCGAGCAC
Source organism: uncultured Alphaproteobacteria bacterium (assembly GCA_963800695.1). Taxonomy (GTDB): domain Bacteria; phylum Pseudomonadota; class Alphaproteobacteria; order Rhizobiales; family Xanthobacteraceae; genus PALSA-894. The sequence goes on from CAWDCA010000004.1 coordinate 252,012, forward strand.
TGCGCCGAGGTGGGCGCCGAACGTGAGCACGAGCTGATAGTTCAGCGTATCGCCCCACACGATGTTCGAGATGCGCGTGCCGGCGAAAATGAACGCGACCATCGCGGACATCAGTCCAGCCGCGATCCCGAAAAGCCACGCCGGCAGCGGCCGCCCGGATCGCGCGCGGATAACACTGACGCCGACGACCGCGAGCCCGAACAGGGCCACGGCCAGCAGAATGACCGCGTGCCCGAATACAACGATCGTCGGATCGAGGCCGAACTGGCGCTGATAGTGCAGCAGATAGAGGCCGGGCAGAATCAGCGCCGCGGCCGTAACGGCGCATGCAGAGAGGAACCTGCCCGAACGCATTACGAACTCTAGATCGCCTTCTCTATCGCCACATGACTGTCATGTGCGAAAGTCGGCGTTGGGTCAATGCTGGCAAGTGCGAGCGCGTGCCAAACCCACGCATCGCCCCTTTGGCAAGTCGCCTCTGGCGATGCCCGCGTGGAGAGCGCGACGCGCAGGGATTCGCGAGGTGCTTGCAATCAATCGCCAGATATTCTGAATGGTCTCGAAATCTGGAGTTCGTATGCCCATGTCACCCGGCTACATCCCGTTTCATCCCAATCCGTCGAAACCGAAGTACAAGCCGCCGGCAGGCGCGGTCGACGCGCATTGCCATGTGTTCGGGCCGGAGGCTGTGTTTCCGTTCGCGCCGAAGCGCAAGTACACGCCCTGCGATGCCCCAAAGGAGAAGCTGTTCGCGCTGCGCGACTTCCTCGGATTCGACAAGAACGTGATCGTGCAGGCGACCTGCCACGACACCGACAACCGCGCGCTCGTGGATGCGCTGGTTAACTCGAACGGCAAGGCGAAGGGCGTTGCGTTCGTCGGCGAAGAGATCACCGACGCGGAGCTGAAGGCACTGCACGAGGCCGGCGTGCGCGGCGTGCGCTTCAACTTCATCAAGCGGCTGGTCGATTCAACGCCGCGCGACGTGATGCTGCGCATCGCCGGCCGCATCGCCAAACTCGGCTGGCACATCGTGATCTATTTCGAGCACGCCGATCTCGACGAGATGGGCCCGTTCCTCAAGTCGCTGCCCACCACGCTGGTGTTCGACCACATGGCCTGCCCGAACGTGAAGGAAGGCGTTTTGGGCAAGAACTTCCAGAACTGGCTCAAGGCGCTCGACGCCAACAAGACCTGGATCACCAAGGTCACCTGCCCGGAGCGCTTCACCGTCGCAGGCCCGCCCTATGACGACGTGGTGCCGTTTGCGCGCGCGATCGTGGAGCGCTTTCCCGACCGCGTGCTGTGGGGTACCGACTGGCCGCATCCGAACATGAAAAACGAGGCGCCCGACGACGGCGTGCTCACCGACATGATCCCGAAGATCGCGCCGGCCGCCGCGCAGCAGCAGGCGCTGCTGGTCGACAATCCGATGCGGCTTTATTGGGAGCTGACTCCGCGTCATCCTGACGAGCGGGCGCGAGGCCGCCGAGCCTGTCAGGATCGGTCCGCGCTTGAGGCGAACCCGGGGCGGCTCCTCACCATGGGGACAGTGGTTGTTCTGAGGCATTCCAATCAGCCCTCGCGGGGGCGCGCGAAACGTTGCCAACACCGCCCGCGCCGAGTATGTGAAGCGGGACGTTGCGCCGCATTTTCATGTTGCGGCCGGGCGGCCCATGCGGAACGCCCTTGAGGGAGAAACGCCGATGGCGGCGAAACCAAAAGATAAAGAATGAGTACGAGGATATCCCCGGCACGTTCGTGTTCAACGCGGAACGGTCGCGCCAAGGCTACGGCATCAACATGTTCTGCATGTCGCTGATGAAGGATGTAAACCGCAAGGCCTTCAAGGCGAACGAAGCCGCGTATCTCAAGCAGTATCCGCTGAGCCCCGAGCAGACCGACGCGGTCCTGAAGCGCGACTACAACCGCATGCTCGAGCTCGGCGGCAACATCTACTTCACCGCCAAGCTCGGCGCGACCGACGGGCATTCGTTCCGCCACCTCGCCGCCGTGATGACCGGGTCGACGCAGGACGACTACGCCAAGATGATGCTCGCGGGCGGCCGCTCGGTCGAAGGCAACCGGTCGAAATCGGGCAAACACGACAAGCCGGCCAAAAAGGCCGCGGCCAAGACCGCGAAACCGAAGGCGACGGCCAAGGCGAAATCCAAGTCCAAATCAGCAAAGAAACGGAAATAATCCCGTGGCGAAAATCATTGCAGGACTGGCGTCGTCGCACGTACCGGCCATCGGCGCCGCAATCGACAACAAGCAGACCGAGGACCCGTACTGGAAACGGGTTTTCGCCGGCTTCGAGAAGTCGAAGGAATGGATGGCGAAGACCAAGCCAGACGTCGTGATCGGAATTTATAACGATCACGCCTCGGCGTTCTCGGTCGAGATGATCCCGACCTTCGCGATCGGCTGCGCGGCGGAATTCCCGCCCGCCGACGAAGGCTGGGGTCCGCGCCCGGTGCCGGTAGTGAAGGGGCATCCGGAGCTCGCCTCGCACATTGCGACGTCGGTGATCCTCGACGAGTTCGACCTCACCATCTGCAACAAGATGGAAGTCGACCACGGGCTGACCGTGCCGCTCAATCTGGCGTTCGGCTCGCCGAAGGAATGGCCCTGCCCGGTCATCCCGGTCGCCGTGAATGTCGTGCAATACCCGCCGCCGACCGGCCATCGCTGCTACATGCTCGGCAAGGCGATCCGCAAAGCCGTGGATTCCTACCCCGAAGACCTCAAGGTGGTGATCTTCGGCACCGGCGGCATGTCGCACCAGATTTCAGGGCCACGCGCCGGGCTGATCAATTCCAAGTTCGACAAATCCTTCCTCGATCGCCTCACCAGCGACCCGAAGGGCCTCGCCGCGATGCCGCATCTTGAATACATGCGCGAAGCAGGCGCCGAGGGGATCGAACTGGTGATGTGGCACGTCATGCGCGGCGCGCTCGACGACAAGGTGAAGGAGGTCTACCGCTTCTACACCGTGCCGGCGTCGAACACCGCGGTCGGTCACATCATTCTGGAGAACGGCGCGAAGCCGGCCAGGAAAGCCGCGCCGAAAAAGGCGAAGGCGAAGAAGCCCGCAAGGAAAGCCGCATGAGGATCTGCGTTGCCGGGCAAGGCGCGTTCGGCCAGAAGCATCTCGACGCGTTGAAGCGTATTCCGGGCGTTGAAATCACCTCGCTGGTGGGCGGCAATCAGGATTCCACCGCCAAGGTCGCCGAGAAGTACGGCATTCCCCACCACACCGGCGAATTGGCCGAAGGCATCAAGCGCGCCGACGCCGTGATCCTCACCACGCCGACCAAGATGCACTTTCGCCAGAGCGAGCAGGTAATGCGCGCCGGCAAGCATGTGCTGGTGGAAATTCCGGTCACCGACTCGGTCGAGGACGCCGAGAACCTGGTGAAGATCGCCAAGGAAACTGGCGTGGTCGCGATGGGCGGCCATGTGCGCCGCTTCAACCCGAGCCACCAGTACGTCCACAAGAAGATCAAGGCTGGCGAGTTGAAGATCCAGCAGATGGATGTTCAGACCTATTTCTTCCGGCGAAAAAACATGAACGCCGCCGGCCAGCCGCGCTCATGGACCGACCACCTGCTGTGGCACCATGCGGCGCACACCATCGACCTGTTCCAGTACCAGGCCGGCGAGACCATCTCGGACTGCTATGCGGTGCAGGGCCCTGCACATCCCGAGCTGAAGATCGCCATGGACATGGGCATCGTCGCCAAGGTGCCGTCCGGCGCGATCCTGACGCTGTCGCTGTCGTTCAACAATGACGGACCGCTGGGCAGCTTCTTCCGCTACATCGGCGACAACGGCACTTTTCTCGCCCGCTACGACGACCTGTTCAACGGCAAGAACGAGCCGATCGACGTCTCCAAGGTCGATGTCTCGATGGATGGCATCGAGCTGGAGGACCGCGAGTTCATCGCGGCGATTCAGGAGAAGCGCGAGCCGAACGGCAGCCTCGCCCAACTCCTCCCCTGCATGCGGGTGCTCGGCAGACTGGAGCAGATCGTCGACCCGAAGCGTCAGGCGCATGCCTGACGCGGCGTCGCAGCGCCCGTCCTCCGGATCGTTCGCCGAACATGTCAGTTCCCGGCAAAGGCCAAGCGCTTCCCGGTTAGTGGTGCTGCCTATTGCCGCTTTCCCGCGTTCGTAATCCGCGCTACGGAGAGCACGGAAAACGTGGACCGCAAGCCCTGCTTGCCGTTCCGCCACAAGAGCCACCTCCGGAGAAAATCACGATGTTGCGCAGACAGTTCCTTTCAACCGCCGCCTTGCTGGCCGCCGGCGCATTGCTTGCAGGCCCCGCCGTCGCTCAGGACACCATCAAGATCGGCCTGATCGTGCCGATGACCGGGCAGCAGGCTTCGACCGGCAAGCAGATCGATGCGGCCGTGAAGCTCTATCAGCAACAGAACGGAACCACCGTCGCCGGCAAGAAGATCGAGGTGATCCTCAAGGACGACGCCGCGGTCCCGGACAACACCAAGCGCATCGCGCAGGAACTGATCGTCAACGACAAGGTGGCCTTCATCGCCGGCTTCGGCGTAACGCCGGCCGCGCTCGCCGCGGCGCCGCTCGCCACGCAGGCGAAAGTGCCGCTGATCGTGATGGCGGCCGGCACCTCGATCATCACCGAGCGCTCGCCCTATATCGCACGCACCAGCTTCACGCTGGCGCAGTCGTCCGTGATCATCGCGGACTGGGCGCTGAAGAACAACGTGAAGAAGGTCGTCACCATGGTGTCGGACTACGCGCCGGGCGCCGACGCCGAGAAATTCTTCTCCGATCGCGTGAAGGCCGGCGGCGGCGAGATCGTCGCGGCGATCCGCGTGCCGCTCGCCAACCCGGACTTCGCGCCGTTCCTGCAGCGCGCCGCCGACGCCAAGCCGGACGCATTGTTCATCTTCGTGCCGTCGGGACAGGGCGGCACCTTCGTGCGTCAGTTCACCGAGCGCGGCCTCGATAAGGCGGGCATCAAGCTGATCGGCCCAGGCGACGTGACCGATGACGACCTCTTGCCCAGCATGGGCGATGCCGTGATCGGCACCGTTACGGCGCACATGTATTCGGCCTCGCATCCCTCGCCGAAGAACAAGGAATACGTCGCGGCGTTCGAAAAGGCCTACAATTTCCGTCCGAATTTCATGTCGGTCGGCGGTTATGACGGCATGCACCTGATCTATGAGGCACTGAAGAAGACCAATGGCGACACCGACGGCGACAAGCTGATGACCGCCATCAAGGGCCTGAAGTGGGAAAGCCCGCGCGGGCCGATCTCGATCGATCCCGACACCCGCGACATCGTGCAGAACATCTACATCCGCAAGGTCGAGAAGGTGGACGGCAAGCTCTATAATCAGGAGTTCGCGACCTTCGAGAACGTGAAGGATCCGGGCAAGACCCGAAGTAATCTCTGCCCAAACCGGTCCCCGCTCCCCCGTTTACGAGGAGGGTCGGGGAGGGGCTTGCAATCGCATCCTGAGCTCGCAGCTTCCCCCTCCCACCCTCTCCCCGCACGCGGGGAGGAGCACACGAGCAAGCCGGCCCGCCCATGCTGACCATTCTGTTCGACGGTATCGCCTACGGCATGCTGCTGTTCGTGGTGGCGTGCGGGCTCGCGGTCACGCTCGGCCTGATGAACTTCGTCAATCTCGCGCACGGCGCATTCGCCATGGCGGGCGGCTACATCACCGTCATCCTGGTGAACCGCCTCGGCCTGCCGTTCCTCGCCTCGCTGCCGCTCGCCTTCATCTTCACCGCAATCCTCGGTTCGGTGTTCGAGCGCACGCTCTATGTGCACGTCTACGCCAAGAGCCACCTCGAACAGGTGCTGTTCACGCATCGGCCTCGTCTTCATGTCGGTCGCGGCCGTCGACTACGTGATGGGCTCGCAGCAGCAGTTCGTCTCGATTCCGTCCTATCTGCAGGGCCAGATCAATTTCTTCGGCGTCGGCATCGGGCGCTACCGGCTGCTCATCATCGTCGTCTGCGGGATGTTGACGGTCGCGCTGCAATTCGCGCTTGCGAGCACGCGCTTCGGCTCGCGCCTTCGCGCCGCCGTCGATGACGCGCGGGTCGCGCGCGGCCTCGGCATCAACGTGAACGCGGTCTTCGCCGTCACCTTCGCGGTCGGCTCGGGGCTTGCCGGCCTCGGCGGGGCGCTCGGCGCCGAGATCCTCGGCCTCGACCCGCACTTCCCGCTCAAGTTCATGATCTACTTCCTGATCGTCGTGACGGTCGGCGGCACATCGAGCATCACCGGGCCGTTCATCGCCTCGCTGCTGCTCGGCATCGGCGACGTCGCGGGCAAGTATTACGTGCCGCAGTTCGGCGCCTTCATCATCTACATCATCATGATCGTGGTGCTGATCTGGCGGCCTCAAGGGTTGTTCTCACGCGCGATCGCCAAATGAGCGCGATGGCCAATCCACCGCCGCAGCCCCTCGTGGCCAAGGCCGCCGCGCATCTGGCATCGCGCGCGCGCTGGAGCCCGCTGGAGATCGCGTTCTGGCTCGCGGCGCTTGCGTCGATCTTCCTGCTGCCGAGCAAGCACCTGATCCTGACCGAGATCGCGATCCTCGGGCTGTTCGCGGTCTCGCTCGATCTGATTCTCGGGTATGCCGGTATCGTTTCGCTCGGGCACGCGGCGTTTTTCGGCTTCGGCGCCTACGTGGCGGGCATTCTCGCCAAGTACGGGATCATCAAGGAGCCGATCCTCGCGATGCTTGCCTCCGGCGTCGCCGCAGCGGCGCTCGGCTTCGTGACAAGCTTCCTGGTGCTGCGCGGCTCCGATCTGACGCGCCTGATGGTGACGCTCGGCGTCGCGCTGGTGTTGCGCGAGATCGCGAACCGGCTGGAGATCACCGGCGGCGCCGACGGCCTGCAGGGCATCGAGATGCAGCCGATCCTCGGTCACTTCGCGTTCGATATCTACGGCAAGACCGCCTACATCTACAGCCTCGTGGTGCTGTTCGTGCTGTTCCTGATCGCGCGCCGCATCGTGAACTCGCCGTTCGGCCTGTCGCTGCGCTCGGTGCGAGGCAATCCGCTGCGCGCCTCGGCGATCGGCATCCACGTCAACGGCCGGCTCGTCGCCGTCTACACCATCGCGGCCGGCTTACGCGGGGGTCGCGGGCGCGCTGCTGACGCAGTCGACGCAATTCGCCTCGCTCTCGGTGCTGGACTTCGAGCGCTCCGCCGACGTGATGCTGATGCTGATCATCGGCGGCACCGGCTATCTTTACGGCGGCATGATCGGCGCCGTGCTGTTCAAGCTGGTGCAGGACTATCTCGCCAACGTGAACCCGCAGTACTGGCAGTTCTGGCTCGGCCTCGTGCTGGTGATGATGATCCTGTTCGGCCGGGTCTACGGCGCCGTGATCGCCACCGTCATCTTCGCGATCTGCATGATGACGAAGCTGCCGTTCATGCACAGCATCCTGTTCACGCGTGGTCGTGGCGCGTGCTCGGGCTCGCGCGTGCCGCATATCCTGAAGTTCACCGCGGCCATCACCGAACGCGCTGTCGCGCGTGCAGAAGAGGCTCAAGGCGCGCTTCGCGCGCCAGCCCAAGGGGACGCTGACATGGCTCCCGTGCTCGAAACCAAGGGCCTGGTGAAGCAGTTCGGCGGCATCACTGCCACCAACGACGTGTCGCTCTCGGTCGAGAAGGGCGCGCGCCACGCGCTGATCGGCCCGAACGGCGCCGGCAAGACCACGATCATCAACCTGCTGACCGGCGTGCTGCGCCCGACCGCCGGAACGCATCCTGCTCGAAGGCCGCGACATCACCGGCATGGAGCCGCACAAGCGCGTGCAGCTCGGCATCGCGCGCACGTTCCAGATCAATCAGCTGTTCGCCGACCTGACGCCGCTCGAAACCATCGGGCTCGCGGTGTCCGAGCGCATGGAGCTTGGCGGCCAGTGGTGGCGGCTGGTCGGCTCGAAGGGCATCGTGATCGACGAGTCGGTCGAGATCCTCGACCGCTTCAATCTCGCCGACGTGATGGACGAGCGCACCGGCAACCTGCCCTACGGCAAGCAGCGCCTGCTGGAGATCGCGCTCGCCATCGCGTGCCGGCCGCACGTGCTGCTGCTCGACGAGCCCGCTGCCGGCGTGCCGGAGGCGGAGCGGCACGGCATTCTCGACGCCGTCGCGGCGCTGCCGAGCGACGTGACCGTGCTGCTGATCGAGCACGACATGGACATCGTGTTCTCGTTCGCGGACCGCATCTCGGTGCTGGTCAACGGCGCGCTGTTCGTCGAGGGCCCGCCCGAGGAAGTCGCGCGCGATCCGCGCGTGAAGGCGGTCTATCTGGGCGAGGAGGCGCACGATGCCTGAGCTTCTCGCCATCGAGCAGTCTGACCGCCGGCTACGGCGAGGCAATCGTGCTGCACGAAGGTCTCGCTGTCGATTGCCGGAAGGGCAGTCGCTCGCCCTGCTCGGCCGCAACGGCATGGGCAAGACCACGCTGGTCAACTCCATCGTCGGCGTGACGCGCTATTTCGGCGGCACGATCCGGCTCGGCGGGCGCGACATCACGCGGCTGCGCGCCGACCAGCGCGCGCACGCGGGCGTCGGCTGGGTGCCGCAGGAGCGCAACATCTTCAAGTCGCTCACGGTCGAGGAAAACCTCACCGCGGTCGCGCAGCCCGGGCCGTGGACCACCGAGAAGGTCTTCGCGATGTTTCCGCGCCTCGCCGAGCGGCGGCGCAATCTCGGCAACCAGCTCTCCGGCGGCGAACAGCAGATGCTCGCGGTCGGCCGCGCGCTGATCCTCAACCCGCGCATCATCCTGCTCGACGAGCCGCTCGAAGGCCTGGCGCCGATCATCGTCGAGGAACTGCTGGCGGCGCTCAAGCGCATCATCCGCGAGGAAGGGCTGTCGGCGATTCTGGTCGAGCAGAACGCCAAGAAGATCCTCGGCGTGACCGACCGCGCCGGCGATCATCGAGCGCGGCGGCATCGTGCATCAGGCCGACAGCGCCACGCTCGCGGCCGACGGGCGAGTGTTGGAGAAATATCTCGGCGTCGCCGACGCCGACCGGCTGAAGCGCGGGCGCCGAGGACGAGCCTGAGGACGCAGGCTGCCGTTTCAGAGCCCGCTTCTTCGACCGGCTCCGGCTTCGCCGGCTCTCCGGCCGCCTTCGCAAACAGATACTTCTCCAGCGTCAGCGGCTCGCCTTGCACATCCGGCGCCGTCACCTTCGCGCCGGTCAGCGGCGAGCACTCCTCGAACCACGAGCGCGGCGGCGGCAGGCCCCACAAATTCGTGTTGCCGCGCGCTTCACGTCGTAGCGCACCGGCTCGTCGTCGATGTCGATGATCTGCACCGGCGGCAGCAGCAGTTCGAGCCGATGCCCGTCGGGATCGCGCAGATAGACGTAGTACGAATGTCCGTGGCCATGGCGGCCGGGGCCGTGCTCGATGTTCTCGCCGAAGCCGAGATTGCCGGCGCAATCGAGCGCGCGCACCACGTGATGCATCTCGGGAACGATGTAGCCGAAGTGATGAAAGCGCGGACCCGCTCGCGTCAGGAACACCATGTCGTGCGGATTGTCCTTGCGGTGCATGAAAATGCCGATGATGCGGTCAGCCGCCGCGCAGTAGTAATCGGACACGCGGAAACCGAGTCCGGTATAGAAGCTCGCGGCCGACACCACGTCCGGCGTCAGCACCTGAAAATGATCCATGCGCAGCGCGCCCGCGCCCTTGTGCTCGTGCGTGCGCGTCTGCATGCGCGGCAGCGTTTTCATCCGGGCGCAGAATTCAAGCGGCGTACCGGCCGTATCGGTCACATGCAGCGTGCGGCCCTGGAACGGCACGTTGACGAATTTCGCCGGGATGCCTTTGCCGTCGAAATGCGCTTTCGCCCTTTCGAGATCCTCCTCCTCGAACACCCGGAAGCCCACGCGCTCGCAGGCCGGCTCCTCCTTGGTGCGCTTGAGCGTGAGGCTGTGATGCGCGCGCTCCTCGACGCCGCGCAGATGGATCGTGGTCGCGGTTTCGTCCGACACCTTCAGGCCGATCACCTCGGTGTAGAAATCCCGCGCCTTGGCGAGGTCGCGCGAGGTCAGCACCAGATGGCTCGCGCGCGTGACGTTGAACGGCGGCCGGAAGTTGGTCTGCGGCAGGCTCATGGCGGGTCCGCGCCCCTGAAAATGTGGGACGTCGCCCGCCCCGGCCCCATTGGGCCACGGGCCGGCACGCTTTGCAACGTCACGTTTGGCGGCGCGCGTTGACCGCGCCGGTGAGCCCTGTATAGACCACCCCAAAGCACATCGAGGGAGAGAAACGTGCAGAGGACCAAGGCCCCGTATCGCGCCGACCAGGTCGGCAGCTTCCTGCGCTCCGAGCCGCTGAAGGAGGCCCGTGCGAAGCGCGAGAAAGGCCAGATCAGCGCCGCCGACCTGAAAAAGGTCGAGGACACCGAGATCGAGAAGCTGATCAGGAAGCAGGAAGAGATCGGCATGCAGCTCGTCACCGACGGCGAATATCGCCGCGCGTGGTGGCATTTCGATTTCCTGGAGGGGCTGGACGGCGTCGAAGGCTACGAGGCCGAGCACGGCATCCAGTTCGCCGGCGTCGAAACCAAGCATCGCGGCGTGAAGGTGACCGGCAAGGTCGGCTTCTCCAATCACCCGTTCCTGGAGCACTTCCGGTTCGTCAAGGACCACACCAAGGTCACGCCGAAGATGACCATTCCGTCGCCCTCGGTGTTGCACTTCCGCGGCGGACGCAAGGGCATTTCGAAGGATGTCTATCCGGAGCTCGACGCGTTCTTCGACGACCTCGCCAAGGCCTACAAGGACGCGGTCGCGGGCTTCTACAAGGCCGGCTGCCGCTACCTCCAGTTCGACGACACCGTGTGGGCCTATCTCTGCTCGCAGAAGGAGCTGGATCTCGCCAAGCAGCGCGGCGACGACCCGAGCGGCCTGCAGCAGACCTACGCCAGGGTGATCAACGAGGCGATCAAGGACCGCCCGGCCGACATGACGATCACCACGCACGTATGCCGCGGCAATTTCCGCTCCACCTGGATTTCGGAAGGCGGCTACGAGCCGGTGGCCGAGACGCTGTTCGGCAAGGTGAACTACGACGGCTACTTCCTCGAATACGACACCGAGCGGGCCGGCGGGTTCGAGCCGCTGCGCTTCGTGCCGAAGGGCAACAAGCAGATCGTGCTCGGGCTGGTCACCTCGAAGTCCGGCACCCTGGAGAAGAAGGACGACATCAAGAAGCGCATCGACGAGGCGTCGAAATACGTCGCCCACGAGCAGCTGTGCCTCTCGCCGCAGTGCGGCTTTGCGTCGACCGAGGAAGGCAACGTGCTGACCGAGGAGGCGCAGTGGGACAAGATGCGCATGATCAAGGAGCTGTCGAAGGAAGTGTGGGGCTGAAGGGTGTTGACCTGAAGCGCCTGCAAAACCACTATCCAGCCAAACGCGCCCAAATCCGCGCGCTTTAACGACGGGAGAGCCCCATGGCCTTGGAAACCGGAGCCGACTTCACCAAATCCGTGCTGAAGCGTTACGAGGACATCCCGAACCCGCGCCTGCGCGAGGTGATGCAGGCCGCCGTGAAGCACCTGCATGCCTTTGTCAGCGAAGTGCGCCCCAACGGCGAAGAGTGGTTCAAGGCGATCCAGTACCTGACCGCAATCGGTCACAAATGCGACGACAAGCGCCAGGAGTTCATCCTGCTATCGGACACGCTCGGCGTCTCGATGCTGGTGGACGATATCAACAACCGCCGCGTCGCCGGCGCGACGCCCTCGACGGTCGAAGGTCCGTTCCACATTCCGGACTCCCCGGAGATCGCCGACGGCGGCGACATGGCGAAGGGCGCGCCCGGCATTCCGTGTTTCGTGACCGGAAAGGTCACGGGCCTCGACGGCAAGCCGATCGCGGGCGCGATGCTCGACCTTTGGCAGACCGATGGCGAAGGACTCTACGAGGAGCAGCGCCGCACCGCCGATGCATGGATGCGCGGCATCTACCACACGAATGCCGACGGCTCGTTCTGCGTCCGCACCGTTGCGCCCATCAGCTACAGCATTCCGATGGATGGCCCGGTCGGCAATTTCTTCACCCACACAAACATGAGCCACATCCGGCCCGCGCACATTCACTTTGCGGTCTCGTCGCCCGGCTACCACTATCTCGTCACCCACCTGTTCCAGAAGGGCGACGAGTACATCAACAACGACGTGGTCTACGGCGTGAAGGAGCCGCTGGTGGTCGAGTTCGTCAAGAATCCGCCCGGCAAGGCGCCCAACGGCGAGACGATCGACACGGAGTTCTACGAAGTGAAGTACGACTTCGTCATGGAGCAGAAGCAACAGGCGGCGCTCGCCGCCGCCGAATAGTCAGCTGGTCCTGTGCAGCGTACCCGGCCGCCGTTCCGCGCCGACCATGTCGGCAGCCTGCTCCGCCCCGCGGCCCTGAAGGAAGCGCGCGCCCGGCACGCCAAGGGCGAGATTTCAGCCGCCGATCTCAAGGCCGTGGAGGACCGCGAGATCGAGCGCGCCATCATGAAGCAGGAAGAGGTCGGCCTGCGGGCCGCGACTGACGGCGAGTTTCGTCGCTCGTGGTGGCACCTCGACTTTCTCTGGGGGCTCGATGGCGTTGAACGCCATGTGATGGAGTCGGGCGTTACTTTCGCGGGCGTCAAGACGCGCGCCGAGGGTGTCAAGGTGAGCGGCAAGGTCGGTTACTCCGGTCACCCGATGATCGATCACTACAAATTTGTCGCCGCGCATACCAAGGTCACACCGAAGATCACGATCCCGGCGCCGTCCGCGCTCTACGGGCGCCCGACCGCGACGCCGATCGACCGCTCGGTCTATCCCGACCTCGAGGAGTTCTTCCACGATCTCGGTCAGGCTTACAAAAAGGCCGTGCGCGCCTTCGCGGACGCGGGTTGCCGCTACCTGCAGCTCGACGAAGTGTTCATCGCGATGCTGTGCGACGAGAAATATCGCCAACAGATGCGCGACCGCGGCGACGATCCGGAGAAGCTCGGCGAAATCTACGGCGACCTGATCAACGCGGCGATGTCAGACATTCCGGACGACATGACGATCACGATGCACATGTGCCGCGGCAATTATAAATCTACCCACATGGGCGCCGGCGGCTACGACGCCGTGCAGGAAATCCTGTTCAACAAGATCAACGTGCACGGCTACTTCATGGAGTACGACGACGCGCGCTCCGGCGGGTTCGAGCCGTTGCGCATGCTGCCGAAGGACAAGCAGGTCGTGCTCGGTATCGTGACGACGAAAACCGGCAAGCTCGAAAGCAAGGACGATCTCAAGCGCCGCATCGACGAGGCCGCGCGGTTCGTAGCCCTCGACCAGCTTTGTCTCTCGGGCCAGTGCGGCTTTGCGTCGACCGAGGAAGGCAACGTGCTCACCGAAGACGAGCAATGGGCCAAGCTGCGGCGGATCGTCGAAGTGGCGGAAGAGGTGTGGGGCCGCTGACTTGTAGGGCGGGCAAAGCGCAAAGCGCGTGCCCGCGTCTTTTGCTTGATGGCGGGCACGCTTCGCTTTGCCCGCCCTACGGGACGTAGGGAGAGACAAATGCAACGCACCACCCCACCCTTCCGTGCCGACCACGTCGGCAGCTTTCTGCGCACCGCGGCGATCAAGGACGCGCGCGCCAGGCGCGAGAAGGGCGCGATCACGGCGGACGAGCTCAAGACCGTCGAGGATGCCGAGATCAGGAAGATCATCGGCAAGCAGGAGGAGGCCGGGCTGAAGCTCGCCACAGACGGCGAATTCCGCCGCTCATGGTGGCATTTTGACTTCCTCACCGCGCTCGATGGCGTCGTGATGAAGCAGATCGACCACGGCATCCAGTTCGCCGGCGTGCAGACCAAGGCGGAGCGGCCTGACATCGTCGGCAAGATCGGCTTCTCAAATCACCCGATGATCGATCACTTCAAGTTTCTGAAAGCCAACACCCGCGTCACGCCGAAGATGACGATCCCGTCGCCGACGCTGCTGCATTTCCGCTTCGGCCGCCAGTCGATCCCGACGACGCTCTATCCCGACCTCGATCAGTTCTTCGACGATCTGGGCGCGACCTACGCCAAGGTGGTGAAGGCCTTCTATGACGCCGGCTGCCGCTACCTGCAATTCGACGACACGATCTGGGCGTTCCTCTGCTCCGAGAAGGAGCGCGCGCAGTCACGCCAGCGCGGCGACAATCCCGACGAACTGCCGGAGAAGTACGCCAAAATGATCAACCAGGCGCTGGCCGCAAAGCCCGCCGACATGAGCATCACCACGCACATCTGCCGCGGGAATTTCCGCTCGACCTGGATTTCCGAGGGTGGCTACGAGCCGGTCGCCGAAGTGCTGTTCGGCAAGCTCAATTACGACGGCTACTTCCTCGAATACGATACCGACCGCGCCGGCGGCTTCGAGCCGCTGCGCTTCGTCCCCAAAGGCAACAAGCAGATCGTGCTGGGGCTGGTGTCGTCCAAGATCGGCGCGCTGGAGAGCAAGGACGACATCAAGCGCCGCATCGACGAGGCGACGAAATATGTTGCGCTCGACCAGCTCTGTGTCTCGCCGCAGTGCGGCTTCGCCTCGACCGAGGAAGGCAACGTGTTGAGCGAGGACGAGCAATGGGCCAAGCTGCGGATGATCGTTGAGCTGGCGAACGAGGTTTGGCGGTAGTCGTCACAATAAACACGGTCGTCGTCACCGGGCCGCCGCGAAGCGGCGAGACCCGGTGACCCCGATAGAGCGGGCACTTTTGTGCCTTCCTGATCGGGATGGCCGGGACAAAGCCCGGCCATGACGGCGAGCAAAGGGGCGGAAAGCATGACGGGATTTGTCTCCGGCAAGGTTGCGATCGTGACCGGCGGCGGGCGCGGCATCGGGCGCGCCATCGCCATGCTGATGGCGAAGGAAGGCGCGAGCGTCGTCGTGGTCGACATCGGCGCGGCGCTCGACGGCTCTGGAGCCGATCAAGGCCCAGCGCAGGAGGTCGTGAAAGAGATCGAGGCGGCCGGCGGCAAGGCGATCGCCTCGACGCTCTCGATCACCGAGCCGCAGAATGCCGAAGCGATCGTGAAATCCACCATCGACAAGTTCGGCCGCGTCGACATTTTGGTGAACAACGCGGGCATCCTGCGCGACCGCATCTTCCACCGCATGAGCTGGTCGGACTGGCACGACGTCATCAACGTGCATCTCAATGGCTCGTTCAACATGGCGCGCGCCGTCGCGGGACATTTCCGCGAGCAGGAATCGGGCGCGATGGTGCACATGACCTCCACGTCGGGCCTGATCGGCAATTTCGGCCAAGCGAACTACATGGCGGCGAAGCTCGGCATCCACGGGCTCGCGCGCGGCATCGCGCTCGACATGGCGCGCTATAACGTCCGCTCGAACTGCATCTCGCCGTCGGCATGGAGCCGCATGATCGGCTCGATCCCGACCGAGACCGATGCCGAGAAGCTGCGCGTCGAGCGGCTAAAGCAGATGACACCCGACAAGATCGCGCCGCTCGCGGTCTACCTCTGCTCCGACAAGGCCGACGGCATTTCGGGCCAGATCATCGGCGTGCGCAACAACGAGATCTTCCTCTATTCGCAACCGCGCCCGGTCCGCGTGCTGCATCGCTCCGACGGCTGGACGGTCGAGAAGCTCGATGGTCAGCTCAAGAATGCCTTCAAGCAATCGTTCACGCCGCTCGAGCGCTCCGGCGACGTGCTCAATTGGGACCCGGTGTGATGGCAATCGTTTACGACAAGCTGCTCGCGCTGAAGATTCCCGAGGTCGAGCGCACGTATACGAAGCGCGATCCGATTTTCTACGCGCTGAGCCTCGGCTTCGGTCAGGACCCGATGAACGCGGACCAGCTTCCATTCGTGCTGGAGAACGATCCGAAAGTGCTGCCGACCTTTCCGGTGGTGGTCGCGCAGCCCGGCATGTGGGCGCGCGATCTCGACACCGGCATGGACTGGGTCAAGATCGTGCACGGCGAGCACCAGGTGGTGATGCACAAGCCGCTGCCCGCGAGCGGCACCGTGACGAGCCAGACGCGCGTGATCGACGCAATCGACAAAGGGCCCGGCAAGGGCGCGCTGATCATTTCGCAGCGCAAGGTGTACGACAAAGCCACCGGCGAGCTTTACACGACCATCACGCAGACGACATTCGGGCGCGGCGACGGCGGCTTCGGCGGCCCGCAACGCCCCTCGCCCGTGCCGCACACGCTCCCTGAGCGCACGCCCGACGCCGTATGCGATCTGCCGACGCGGCCCGAGATGGCGCTGCTCTATCGCTGGAACGCCGACATGAACCCGCTGCATTCCGATCCGGCGATTGCCGCGAAGGCGGGCTTCCCGCGCCCGATCCTGCACGGGCTTGCGACCTTCGGCGTCGCGGGCCACGCGGTATTGAAGACCATGTGCGGTTACGATCCCTCGCGCTTCAAGTCGATCGCGGTGCGTTTCTCGGCGCCGGTCTATCCGGGCGAGACGATCCGCACCGAGATGTGGAAGGACGGTAACATCGTGAGCTTCCGCGCGCGGTTGGTGGAACGCGACGTGGTCGTTCTGAACAATGGCAAGGTCGAGGTCGCCAATTAATGGCGGGAACACGCGACAGCGAAGAGATCGAAAGCATCCGCGCCGCGGTGCGCGCGCTGTGCGCGGGCTTTCCGGGCGAATACTGGCGCAAGCTCGACCGCGAGCGCGCCTATCCGACCGAATTCGTCGAAGCGCTGACCGAAGGCCGGCTTCCTCGCGGCGCTGATCCCGGAGGAATACGGCGGCAGCGGGCTGACCATGTCGTCGGCCATCGCGATCATGGAGGAAATCCAGGCCTCGGGCTGCAATGGCGCGGCCTGCCACGCGCAGATGTACACCATGGGCACGGTGCTGCGTCACGGCAGCGTAGATCAGAAGCAACGCTATTTGCCGAAGATCGCGAGCGGCGAACTGCGCCTGCAGGCGTTCGGCGTGACCGAGCCGACCTCCGGCACCGACACGCTCGCATTGCGCACCACCGCGGTGCGCGACGGCAATGAAAGCTACGTCATCAATGGGCAGAAGATCTGGACCTCGCGCGCGGAGCATTCCGACCTGATGCTGCTGCTGGCGCGCACCACGCCGCGCGAACAGGTGAAGAAGCGCACCGAAGGCCTGTCGGTGTTTCTGGTCGACATGCGGCTTGCGCAAGGCGAGAGCTGAAGATCAACCCGATCCGCACCATGATGAATCACGCCACCACCGAAGTTTTCTTCGACGATCTGCGCGTGCCTGCGGAAAATCTCGTCGGCGAGGAAGGCATGGGCTTCCGCTACATCCTCTCCGGCATGAACGCCGAGCGCATCCTGATCGCCGCCGAATGCATTGGCGATGCCAAATGGCTGATCGAGAAGGCGACGCACTATGCCAAGGAGCGTTCGGTGTTCGGCCGCCCGATCGGGCAGAACCAGGGCATCCAGTTTCCGATCGCAAAGGCCTATGCGCAGATGCGCGCCGCCGAACTGATGGTGCATGAGGCGGCCGCGCTCTACGAACAGGGCAAGGACTGCGGCGCCGAGGCCAACATGGCGAAGATGCTCGCCGCCGACGCGTCCTGGGCGGCGGCCGACATGTGCGTGCAGACCCACGGCGGCTTCGGCTTTGCGGAAGAATTCGACATCGAGCGCAAGTTCCGCGAGACGCGGCTCTATTCGGTGGCGCCGATCTCGACCAACCTCATTCTCTCCTATCTCGCCGAGCATGTGCTGGGCTTGCCGAGGTCGTACTAGATGCTGCCGCTCGAAGGCCTTCTCGTTGTTTCGCTCGAACAGGCGGTCGCGGCGCCGACCTGCTCCTGCCGCCTCGCGGACGCCGGCGCGCGCGTCATCAAGATCGAACGGCCGGAGGGGGATTTCGCGCGCGGCTACGACTCGCTCGCGCGCGGCGAGAGCGCCTATTTCGTCTGGCTCAATCGCGGCAAGGAGTCCGTTGTTCTCGACCTGACCAAGGCCGACGACAAGGCGCTGATGGAAAGGCTGCTCGCCAAGGCCGATGTGTTCATCCAGAACCTGAAACCCGGCGCGATCGGCAAGCTCGGCTTTCGCGATCGACCGGTTGCGGCGCGACTATCCGAGGCTGATCTGCGTGTCGATCTCGGGCTTCGGCGAGAGCGGGCCCATACGCAACCCGCAAGTCCTACGACCTGCTGGTGCAGGCCGAGAGCGGGCTCGCCTCGGTCACCGGCTCGCCGGACGCACCGGCGCGCGTCGGCGTCTCGGTCACCGACGTCGCGTCCGGCATGAACGCCTACGAGGCGGTGCTGGAGGCAATCATCGGGCGCGGCCGGACCGGCCAGGGCGCAACGATCGCCGTGTCGTTGTTCGACGCGATGGCGGATTGGATGACGGTGCCGCTGCTGCATCACGAGGGCGGTCAGTCGCCGAAGCGGCTGGGGCTGTCGCATCCCTCGATCTCGCCTTACGGCGTGTTCAAGACCAGGGACGGCGCCGACATCCTGATTTCGATCCAGAACGACCGCGAGTGGCGCATCTTGGCGAAAGACGTGATGGGCGACGCGGCACTCGCCGCCGATCCGCGCTTTGCCACGGTCGCGGACCGCGTGAAAATCCGGCCCGAAACCGATGGCAAGGTCGCGGCGGCGTTCGCCACGATGGATGGCGCGACGCTGTCGCGAAAGCTGGAAGCCGCCGACATCGCGTTCGGACGCGTCAACGACGTGGCGGGACTGATCGCGCACCCGCATCTGCGGCGCATCGAAGTCGAGACGCCGAGTGGACCGGTGTCGTATCCGGCGCCCGCGCCGATCCGCGATCAGGCGCGAACTTACGGCCGCATCCCGGCGCTCGGCGAGCACACCGACAAGGTGCGCAAGGAATTCGGCTAATCCATCGCCGGCGCAGCTTCGCGCACTGAGACCCGCCCGCCGCGCAGCGACGCCGTCGATTCGATTACGAACACGAACGGGATCGCGGCGACGCAGATCGCGCACAACAGCGCATAGTCGACCGCGTAGGCCATGATCGACTGCCTGCAAGGTCAGCATCTGGTCCGCGATGGCGCGGCCCTGATCGGTCGCAAGATCGATCCACCGGGTCACATCGGGGTTTTGCAGCGCGTCGTTGAACGGCGTGATGCGCTCGGCGAGCTGGCTGTAGAACACCGTCGTCTTGCTGCTGAGGTTCGCGATCACGACCGAAATGCCGACCGAGCTTGCGACGTTACGCACCAATGTAAGGATCGACGTTCCGTCGGTGCGCAGGTGCGCCGGCAGCGTCAGGAACGCGACCGTGCTGAGCGGAATGAACACGAAGCCCATGCCGAAGCCCTGAACGAGCCCACACACCACGATCTCGCGCTCGGACGTGTTCGCCGTGAAACCGGTCATCTGGTAGAGCGTCACGGCGGTGAGCGCCAACCCGACGAAAATGAGCGTGCGCGCCTCGAAGTGACGCAGCAGCCGGCCGATGATCGCCATGCCGATCAGCGTGCCGAGGCCCCGCGATGCCATCACCCAGCCCGCGGTCAGGATCGGATAGCCGAGCACGTTCTGCAGGAACGGTGTCGCGAGCGTCATGGAGGAGAACAGCATCAGCCCCATGATCATCATGAAGAAGCAGCCGATCAGGAAATTGCGGTCGCGGAACACCGCGAAGCGCACGAACGGCTCGTTGGTCGTGAGCGAGTGCGCGAAGAAGTAATAGAAGCCGGCGATCGAGACGATCAGCTCGGCGACGATCTCCGGCGAGCCGAACCAGCCGAGTTGTTCGCCGCGGTCGAGCATCAGCTGCATGCCGCCGATGCCGGCGGCGAGCGCAACGAAGCCGAACCAATCGAACCTGAGGTGCTCCTGCCGCTTGGTCTCGTCCATAAAGACCAGCAATCCGAGCACGGTGACAATGCCGACCGGTATGTTGACCAGAAACACCCAGTGCCACGAGTAGTTCTCGGTGAGGAAGCCGCCCAGCGTCGGTCCCATGATCGGCCCGAGCATGATGCCGACGCCCCAGATGCCCATCGCCTGCCCGCGCTGTTCGATCGGGTAGGAGTCGAGCATCACGGATTGCGACAGCGGCACCAGCGCGGCGCCGCACATGCCCTGCAGCAGGCGGAATGCGACGATCTGCTCGATGGTTTGCGAGACCGCGCAGAGCAGCGACGCGACCGTGAAGCCGCCGACGCACACAATGAACAGCTTCTTGCGGCCGAAGCGGTCTGCGAGCCAGCCGACCGGCGCCGTCATCACGGCCGCCGCCACGATGTAGGAGGTGAGCACCCAGCTTACCTGATCGAGCGAGGCCGAAAGCGAGCCCTGCATGTACGGCAGCGCAACATTGGCGATCGTGGTGTCGAGCGCCTGCATGATCGTCGCCGTCATGGTGCAGATCGTCAGCAGCGCGCGGCGCGCACCGGGCGATAGCGCCGCAACAGCGCGGATCATTTGCGCGGTTCCGCGGCCCTGCTGGAAAGGCCGAGCGAGGAGAGCACGGTGTTCTGCCGGCCGGTATCGATGTCGACCGTCACGCTCATGCCTGCGCGCAGGTCGCGCAGGTCCTCGGTCGGCGCGAATTCGATCCGCACCGGCACGCGCTGCACCACCTTCACCCAGTTTCCGCTCGCGTTCTGCGGCGGCAGGATCGCGAACTGCGCGCCGGTGCCGGGACTGACCGCGGCGACCATGCCGCGGAAGGTGCGGCCCGGGAACGTATCGACCGAGATCGACACCGGCTGGCCGATGCGCAGATGCGTGATGTCGGTTTCCTTCGGGTTGGCGTCGACCCACGGCCGCATATCGTCGATCAGGCTGAACACCGGCGTTCCGGCCGTGACGTAGCGGCCCATCTGGATGGCGGCGACCTGCGTCGCCATGCCGGCGATCGGCGCGCGCAGCACCGTGTGATCGAGGTCGCGCTTGGCCTGATCGAGCGCGGCGGAGGCCTGCGCATAGGGCGGATACTTCCCGATCGGCAGGTCGGGATCGCCGAGCAACTGGTTGCGGATGCCCTGCTCCTGCTGCTCCAGCATTTCGAGCTGCGTCTTTGCCACCACCACGGCATTGAGCGCGTTGTCCATGTCCACCTGCGAGCCGGACTTGTTGCTCAGCAGCGTGTTCTTGCGCTCGACATCGCGCTGCTTGAGGTCGAGCGTCTCGCGCGCCAGCGCAATGCGGCGTGTCACCGAGGCGAGATTGGTTTTCAGGTTGAGGAATTCGGTGCGCACGCCCGCGAGCCGCGCTTCGGCCTGCGTCACGCTGATGCGGAACGGTTCGGGATCGATTTCCAGCAGCGCGTCGCCGGCGTTGACCCGCTGGCCTTCGGTCACCGTCACCTTGGCGATCTTGCCGGAGATGTCCGGCGTAATGAGCACCTTCTGCGCGCCCACGTAGGCGTTGTCGGTCGAGATGTAGCGGCCGGAGGTGAGATAGAAATAGGCGCCGCCTGCGAGCGCGATCAGCGGAATGATCACCAGCAGCACCATGCGCAGCCGCGCGCGCGATGGCCGCGCTTGCACGACCACGGGCGCCAGCTCCTCCTGCGTCTTCCTCAGTTCGACGACTTTGTCGGCCATGGCGCGCCTCCTCAGGCCGCCTTCGCGGTTTTGTCCGCGGCTTTATCGGCGGCTTTCTTGGCGATCGCGCCGCGCAGATTTTCCTTGGTGTGCGAGAGCTCGCCGATCATTCGCTCGATCGTCGCGACGTCGAAGCCCTCAAGCACGGTCCCCATCATGTCCTGGCCAAGCTCGGCGAGCCGGTCCATCAGCGGCCGCGCGAGGGGCGTGAGGTGCAGGCGTTTGGCGCGCCGGTCGTTCGGGTCCGCCCGCCGCTCGATCATGCCATTCGCGCACAGCCGGTCGACCAGCCGGGTCAGCGTGATCGGCTGGAGGTCAAGCATTTCGGCGAGTTCCGACTGCTTCAGGCCTTCGGCGTGCTCCAGCCTCGCCATTACGGCCCATTGGGCGCGGGTAATCCCGAGGCGGCGCGCACGCTGGTCCGCGTAGGTGCGCAGCAGGCGGGCTACGTCATTGAGAACAAAAGCAAATTCGCGACGGGGGTTACGCGGGCGCATATCTTCGGTGGTTCCTTGGGACGCACGGAAGATAAGCTAGCTTATAATATCGTCAATGCGCAGAAGCGCATATCTGAGGCTAATACCCGGCAGGGCGGGAACTCGTCCGTCAGACCTTGCCGAGCGCCCTGAGCACGACGGTCGGTGTGATCGGCATCTCGGTGATCAGCTTCGCGCCGAGAGGCGCCAGCGCATCATTCACGGCATTCATCACGCAGGCCGGGGCGCCCGCCGTGCCCGCCTCGCCCGCCCCCTTGGCGCCGAGCTCGGAGTCCGCGGTCGGCGTCACCACGTGGCCGACCTCGATGTCCGGCATCTCGGCCGCCATCGGCACCAGGTAGTCCGCCATGTTGCCGTTGAGCATCTGCCCGCGCTCGTCATAGAGGCAATGCTCGAACAGCGCCGCGCCGAGCCCCTGCACCACGCCGCCGCGCACCTGCTCATCGACAAGCTGCGGATTGATCACCGTGCCGCAGTCCTCCACGCACCAGTGCTTGAGCAGCTTGATGAAGCCGGTATCCGTGTCGACCTCGAGCCAGCTCGCCTGCGCGCCGTTGGTGAAGGCGAACGCGTAGGCCCGCGGCACGTAATGCCGCGTCGCCATCAACTCGGCCTGGAAACCGGGCGGCAGCGTGTCGGGGCGGAAGTATGCGATGCGCGCGACCTCATCGAGACCGATGCGCTCCGTACCGGTGCCGGCGTCGACCACCACGCCGTTGCGGATGTCGAGCGCCTTCGGATCGGCCTGCAGAATGCTCGCCGCAACCGCCACCACATTCGCCCGCAGCGCCTTGCCGGCCTGCCATGCGGCTTCGCCACCGATGCCCGCCGCGCGCGACGCCCAGGTGCCGCCGCCGTACGGCGTGTTGTCGGTGTCGCCGGTGACGACGCGCACGCGCTCGATCGGCACGCCGAACGCGGACGCCGCGACCTGCGCCATCACGGCCTCGGCGCCCTGCCCCTGCTCGGTGACGCCCGAATGCACCGAGACGTTGCCCTGCGCATCGAGCTTCATGGCGGCGCCGTCCTGCGCGGAAATCTTCGCGCCGCCGACGCCATAGAACGCCGCGGACGGATTGGTCACCTCGATGAACGACGCAAAACCGATGCCGCGATAGATGCCTTTCTTGCGCAGGCGCTCCTGCTCGGCGCGCAGGCCGGCGTAGTTCATCAGCGCGTCGATGTGCGCCAGCGTCTCGTGATGCGAAAGCTTCTCGAACTTGATGCCGGACGGGCCCGAGGCCGGATAGGCATCGTCGGGAATGAGATTGCGCCGCCGGATCTCCAGCGGGTCCATGCCGATCTTCATCGCGGCGAGATCGACCAGCCCTTCGGTGACCTGTGTGGCAATCGGATGCCCGACCGCGCGGTACTGGCACATCACATTCTTGTTCTGGAACACGACGCGTGCCCGCGCCCGGTAGTTCGGACACGTGTACGGCCCGCCGGTCAGGTTGACGACCTGGTTCGCCTCGATGCCCGAGGTGCGCGGGTACACGGAATATGGCCCGATGCCGGTAAGATCGTCGATCTCCCAGGCGGTGATCGTGCCGTCGCGCTTCACGCCGATCCTCGCCTTGATGCGATGATCGCGCGCATGGATGTCGGTGACGAAACTCTCCAGCCGGTCGGCGACGAACTTCACCGGGCGGCGCAACAGCTTCGACAACGCAACCGTCGCCATCTCGTCCGCATAAGTGTGCACCTTGATGCCGAACGAGCCGCCGACATCCTTGGTGACGACGCGCACCTGCTGCTCTTCCAGGCCAAGATGCTTGGCGAACAGGTTCTGCATCATGTGCGGCGCCTGCGTCGCGTGATACGCGGTCAGCCGCTGTTCGCCGGGATTCCAGTCGGCCACGATCGCACGCGGCTCGTTGCACACGCCGGTATGGCGGCCGGAAATGAACGTCCCCTCGACAATTTCATCGGCCTCGGCGAAGCCCTTGTCCGGGTCGCCCGCCTCATGCTTGCGCTCGAAGCAGAGATTGTCGCCCAACTCCGGATGGATCACCGGCGTGCCGGCATCCAGCGCGGTTTCGGCGTCGGTGACGGCCGGCAATTCCTCGTATGTCACCTCGACCAATTCGCACGCGTCCTCGGCTTGCGCACGCGTTTTCGCCACGACCGCGCACACCGCCTCGCCCTGCCAGCACGCGCGTTCCATCGCGAGCGCGGATTGCGGCGCGGACTTGATGCCCTTGAGATGCGTGAGCACGCCGACCCACGGCGTGATCACCTTCGCAAGCTCCGGCCCGGTGACGACCGCGATCACGCCCGGCGCCTGCTTCGCTGCCGCTGTGCCGATATTCACGATGCGCGCATGCGCGTGCGGGGAGCGCACGTAGGCCACATGCGCCATGCGCGGCAGCGTCACGTCGCTGACATACTGCCCACGCCCTTCGGTCAGCCGCGTCAGGTTCGGGCGCGGCACCGAACGGCCGATGTAGGAATTCGGCCGGTCAAGCGCGGTGAGCGCGGAGGGATTGTCTTCGGCGATTCTCATGGCCGCCCACCCTCCACCGCTCGTCCCCGCGAAAGCGGGGACCCAGTGTTTTGGCCAAGAACTGGATTCCCGCTTTCGCGGGAATGAGCGGAGATCATGAGCCTGCCATCACTCTCACAAGAACCGGTTCGGCCACATCATCGTGCGCCACATGTGCGACGACGGAGAGCTATCGAGCCCGAGTCCCTCCTCGGGCTGGCGGAAATTCCGCCCGATGATGTCAACGAAATCGTCGAGGTTCACCTTTGCGTTGGGATCGAACGAGTAGATGTCGTTCACGCAGATCAGCCGCGAGGTCATGTACCATTTGTGATTTTTCGCGCGCTCGTATTCGGCGACGATATAGGGCTCCGGCCTGTAGTCGTCGCCGAACAGCTTGATGTACATCTCGGGATACTTGTAGCCGGCCGCCTCGTCGGGGAAGAAGCGCAGCGCCTGGTGCGTGCGCACCGCCCAGCTCACCTCCTCGTCCACGTAAGGCTCGATCATCTGCGCGCCCCAGTAGCCGTGGTCGCAGCGGATGAAGCTCACCACGCCGATGTCATGGAGCAGGCAGGCGAGGATGACCTTCTCGTTGTGGCCGGCCTTGAGCGCATGCGTGGCGCTCTGCAGCAGATGCGCGTGCGAGGCAAAGCGGCAGCGGAAATAATCGACCAGCGTCGGCTTCGCCGGCATCGGCGGCAGGCGCGGGTCGGGCCCCATGTTGAACACCGCGCCCGGATGCTTCGCCCATAGCCCGGCGCTGCTATCCATCTTCACTTCGCCATCGGAGAGATAGTGCAGCGTCGATTTCGATACGACGCGCTCAAGCTCGTGCATCATCTCTTCTTCGAGATGATCGGCCTGCTGGGAGATGCTTTGCGGATTGGCGTGCTGGTTCATGGGCTTCATCCTTTTGCGCGTTGCTGCGCGACGGATTCGATGGCATCGACAATTGCCTGATAGCCGGTACAGCGGCAGTAGTTCCCCGCCAGATGTTCGCGGATGGTATCACGGCTTGGGATACCGCCGCGCGCGAGCAGCTCCTGCGCGGTCAGCAGCATCGCAGGTGTGCAGAAACCGCATTGCAGCGCGTTACGCCTGCGGAACGCATCCTGCAGGTCCGCGATATCGCCCGAATCCGACACGCCCTCGATAGTCTCGATGTGCGCGCCGTCGCACTGCACCGTGAGCGTGAGACAGCCGCGCACGATCACGCCGTCGAGGAGCATCGTGCAGGCGCCGCACACGCCATGCTCGCAGCCGACATGGCTGCCCGTCAGCCCGAGCGTCTCGCGCACGAAATCCACCAGCGTGGTGCGCGGCTCGACCGCCTCAGTGACCGCCTCGCCGTTCACCGTCATGTGGACGTCGAGCATGCTCATGCTGTCTCCATGAGCTGTTTGGCAACCCGCCGCAGCAGCACGCCGGCGAGGTGCTTCCTCACGGCACCGGTCGCCTGGATGTCGTCGGGCGGATCGAGGTCGAGTGCCTTCACGGCGTCATCGACCGAGCCTCCGGCCAGTGCAGCCTCGGCCTTGCGGACGCGCACCGGGGTGGCACCGACGCCGAAATAAACGAGCCGCACATCGCTCAGGGCCTTGCCGCTCGCTTTCGCGACTGCCGCCAGTCCGACCATCGCGTAATCGCCATGCCGCCGTGCCAGTTCGGCAAAGCCCACACGCGTGTTAGCGTCGGCAGCCTCAAATCGAATGGCGCTGAGCACGTCGTGCGGACCCAGCGCCGTCTCGAACAGGCCCTTGAAGAAATCGCCCGCCTTCACGCTGCGCTTGCCCTTCGGCCCCGCGATATCGATCTCGCCATCGAGCGCCACCAGGCAGGCGGGCAGTTCGGCCGCCGGATCCGCATAGGCGAGCGAGCCGCCGAGGGTGCCGCGATTGCGGATTGCCGGATGCGCGATGTGCGGCATCGCGAGCGCGATCAGCGGGGCATGTTTCGCGATGTCGGAAGAGCGCTCCAGCGTGACGTGGCGCGTCAGCGCGCCGATCTCGACCGTGCCGTCCTTTACGCCGATGCCGCCGATGCCCGACACGCCGTTGATGTCGATCAGCAATGACGGGCTCGAAAGCCGCATGTTCAGCGTAGCGATCAGGCTTTGCCCGCCCGCAAGCAGCTTCGCCTCGCCCTTGTGCTCGCCAAGCAGGCGGATCGCATCGTCGAGCGAGCGCGCCTTCGCATAGGCGAATGCTGCGGGTTTCAACCCATCCTCCCGGCGCGGATCGCGATCCGCTTGTCTTGAATGCATCCAGATTGGCGGGAAATGGGGTATGGAAGTCAAGGGCTTGCTCGCCGCCGCCATGCGGGTGAACTTAAGGCCCGCAAAACAAGCCGGAGGCGCGCAAGGTGAAGCAGGTCGAAGTCGGGTGCATCGGTGTCGGCTGGATCGGCGGGCTGCGCGCCGAGACGCTCGCGCGCACCGCGCTGGTGGACAAGCTGCACCTCTGCGACATCAGACCGGACCGCCTCGCCGAGGTGAAGGCACTCTACAAGCCCGCAACCGCGACGCTCGATTACAACGAATCATCAACAATCCGAACATCTCGGTCGTGTTCGTCTCGACCACGCCGGAGGCGAACCACTATCCGATCGCGCGCGATTGCCTCAAGGGCGGCAAGAACGTGATGCTGGAGAAGCCGATCGCGCTGGAACTCTGGGAAGCGGACGAACTGATCCATATCGCCAAGCAGAACAACCTGAAATTCACCATCGGCTATTCGCAGCGCTTCAACACCAAGATCGCGTACGCCAAGAAGAAGATCGTGGACGGCACGCTCGGCAAGGTCGTGAGCGTGCTGGTGAGCCGGCATCTGTCGCGCGCGCTCGGCAAGAAGATCGCCAAGCGCGTGCGCCTCTCCCCGGTCGTCATGGAGTCCACGCACGATCTCGACTTCGTGTTCTGGCTGCTCGAGCCCGCCAAGCCCGTGCGCGTCTACAGTCAGGGCGCCTACGGCTACATGCAGCCGGTGAACGGCTCGCACGACGTCATGTTCACCACCGTCACGATGGATAACGGCGTCGTGGTGATGATCGGCGGCGGCTGGAATTTTCCGGAAAGCTACCACAACTACTGTTCGACCTGGATCGAGATCACCGGCACGGATGGCGCGCTGACACTGGACGACACGCAGCGCGACAACTGGCTCAACACCGAAAAGACCGGCCAGGTGTTTCCGATGTCCACCATGCCGGGCGAGATGGTCGATCACGTGTTCGCCGGCGGCATTGGGCCCGAGACGATCCATTTCGTCGAAGCCTGCATCCGCGATACGCCCGTGATGGTGACGCCGGAGAGCGCGCGCCGCGTGATGGAAACCTACACGGCTGCCGATTTGTCGGCCGATCTGAACGAGCCGGTCGATCTGCCGCTGACCAACCAGACGATCTCGCAGATCGCCGAGTTCAAGCAGAAAATGCGCACGGGGTTGAACACGTGAGGCCGCAGGCGAAGGAGCTTGGTGTCGCGATCATCGGCGGCGGCCGCGTTGGGTTGTTCCGCGGCGAGGTGGCGAACCGTCATCCGGCCGTCAAGTGGGTGGGACTCGCCGAGAAGAACCCGAACCGGGCCGGCGAAGTTGCGCCGAAGGTCGGCGCGGATTTCGTGACGCAAAGTTACATCGAGCTGCTCAGCCGCCCTGAAGTCACCTGCGCCATCATCGCGACCGACGAGCACCTGCACGTCGAGCCGATCCTCGCGGCAGCCGAGCGCGGCATCCCGCTGCTGATCGAAAAGCCGCTTGCGACCGATCTCGCCCAATCGGCGCGCGTGCTCAAGATCATCCAAGATGCCAAGATCGACGCGGTGGTCGGCTATACGCAGCGCTTCCGCCGCAAGTGGCTCGCCGGCAAGGAGAAGGTGCGCTCCGGCGCGCTCGGGGACGTGACGCTGGTCACCTCGCGCGCCTTCATGAACCGGCTGGTCGCGATCGACAACTACAAACGTACCGACGATCCCTCGACCATTTCGCCGATGGTGATCTCCGGCACGCACGCGCTCGACATGTGCATGTGGTATCTCGAAAAGAAAACACCGGTCGAGTGCTACGCGCGTTCGATCGACACGGTGCTGGGGCCGCTCTATCAGGGCATCGACGCCACCGCCGGCATGATCATGATGAGCGACGGCTCGATCTATCACCTCAACATTTCGTGGGCGCTGCCGGTGACATGGCCGGGCGCCGTCTATTCGCTCGAGGTCGGCATCGTCGGCACCACCGGCGTACTCACCATCGACGACACGCATCGCGACATGGTGCTGGCGGTGAGCAAGCCGCAGGGCGAAGGCTACGCGCCGGACCAGACGCGCCTCGTCGATTTCCTGGGAAGCTATCCGCCCGGCGACATGGCGCTCGGCGAGCTGCGCGGGCCGATGGCGGACGAAACCGTGTCGTGGCTCAATCGTGTGGCGCTCGGCCTGCCGAGCCCGGCCGCGACCGTCGAGGAAGCGCACAAGAACCTGATGCTGACGAAGGCGCTCGACTTGTCGGCGAAGCTGAAAAAGCCGGTGAAGTTGCCGCTGGAGGCTTAGCGCGCCGCAAGCGTCTGCACCCCAAGCTCCGCCGCCATCTTGTCGAGCTGCGTCATCAGCGCTGCCAACACCGGCACGCCGTCGCGCGTCCGCTCCTCGCGGCACTGGCGGCGGCGCTCGCCCGGCATGCGGATGTCATCGACACCCGGCAGGCGCTTGCTCTCCTTCAGTTCGCGCATGTGCCGGTCGACCTCGGCCTTGTAGTCGGCGGGCGGCAGGAAGCGCGCGACATCGAGCGCGATGATGAAATGGCCCGTGTTGGTCTCGCTCGCGTCATCCGCATTGAAATCCACCACATCGCGGCCGAACACCGCGCGGTTGAGCGGCCCGGCGAGAAATCCGAGCATCACCGCAAGCCCTGAGCCCTTGTAGCCGCCGATCGGCAGCAGCAGGCCTTCGGCGGCACGCTTCGCGTCGATGACATCTTCGCCGGTCGCGGTGTTCACCATCCAGCCCTTTTCCATGGGCTTTCCCTGCAGCGCGTAGTTCTTCACGGTGCCGTAGGAGACGACAGTCGTCGCCATGTCGAGCACCATCGGCCCACTGCCGGACGGCACACCGATCGCCAGCGGATTGGTGCCGAGCAGCGGATCGGCGCCGCCCCACACCGCCATGTGGTTGGCATTCGCGACCGCCGCATACATCCCGATCATGCCCGCCGCTGCCGGCATCTCGGCATAGAGCCCGGCCGGTCCCGCGTGATTGGAGCGCCGCACGCCGACCCATGACACACCGGTCTCGCGCGCCAGCGCGATCGCAGTTTCGGCTGCGCGCGACATCACCAGATGCCCCATGCCGTTGTCGCCATCGACCAGCGCGGTCGCAGGGGCGCTGCGGTTCACCGTGATGTTCGGGTGCTTGTTGAAGCCGCCCGCCTTCAGCCGCCGCACGTACTGCGGCAAGCGGAACACGCCATGCGCGTCCGCGCCGGTCAGGTCCGCTTCGCCCATCAGCTTCGCGCAAACGCCTGCATCCTCGCGCGGCAGTCCCGCGGCGGTCAGCGCGTCCTCGATCAATGAGCGGATCGCCGCGATCGGCACGCGGCCGCTGGTCGTCGTCATGCGTCCTTCACTCACGTCCACAGCTGCGCGCGCCAGCGCAGAGCGATGAGCGCGGTGCAGACAAGACCGATGATCGCATAGAACGAGGCCGTCACGCGAAATCCGGCCCAGTCGATCAGCGGTCCTGCCGCCAGCAGCCCCAATGGCAGGCTGTAGATCGCCATCATGCGCACGCCCATCACGCGGCCGCGGAACTTCTCGCCCGCCGCCCGCAGCAGCATGATCGACAGTGGTATCATGCAGAAGCTCTGCATGAACCCCGCGACGAGCAGGCATACAATTGCGCTCAGCGGTCCCGGCATGTGCGCGAAGACCAGCAGCAAAGCATACCAAAGGAGCGTCGCGACGATCATCATGCGCGGCAGTGCGACATTGGCGCCCGCATGGCTCAGCACGAGCGAACCGATCAGCGCGCCGCCCGCAAAGCCTCGCCACCAGATAGCCGAGCCATGGCTGGTCCAGCACGAACACATCCCTCACCACATAGGGCATCAAGCCGTTGGTGAGCGGGTACGCCGTGAGGTTTACGAGAAACGCCAGCCATACGATCGCCAGCAAAACCGGCGTGTTCCACACTTGGGAAAGGCCCGCTTTCAGGTCGCGCCAGGGCGAAGACCGCGGATCGTCCGGTGTCATCGCGAGCGAAACATGCCGTCGCGGCTCCGAAATCCCGAGCGTGAGCAACGCACCCGCCACGTAGAAGCAGGTGATGATCACATAGGCCGGGCCCATGCCGAACAGTGCGAAAACGCCGGCGCCGGCAAGCGCGCCCGCGACGCGCGCGGAATCGCTGGTCGTGCGCGCGATGCTCATTGCGCCGATCAGCCGTTCGTTCGGCATCGTCTCGGCGACCAGCGCGCCACGCACCCCGATGTCGGACGGGCGGACAAGTCCCGCAAGCGTCGCAATGATGAGCACCAGCAGCGGCGTTACGGCGTTGGCAAATGCCAAGGCCATCAAGAGCGCCCCAAGCACCGCGTAGCTCAAACGCATCGCGAACAGGACGTTGCGGTGTCCCATGCGGTCACCCGCGACCCCGAACAGCGGTGACACCAGTGTGCCGAGATATTGCGACGCACCGAACATCGTCAGCCACAACACGGAACCCGTCTCGACCAGCACGTACCAGCCGAGAATGATCGTCTCCATCTCGAACGCCCATGAGGTCGCGAGATCAGCGGGCCATTGGAAACGAAAGCTGCGGACGGCGAACGGCGACGAAATCGAAAAGCGCGACAGGCCGAGCACAGGCGGCTCGCCTGCACGCGTCGGTTTGATTTGATCGGAAATGTCGGTCCGGCGATCGAGCATTTTTGAGGCGGTTGCGCCGAGCCTCACCGCCCGGCAGAGCCGGACCTTAGCGCATTCGCGCCGCCGCGCGACCGGCAAAACCGCATGGGGGCGTTGCCGCAGCGCCTTACAGCAGCTTTTCTTCCCGCAGCACTTCCGCGGCGACGCGATGCGCCTCGTTCGCGGCCGGTATTCCGCAATAGAGCGTGACCAGCAGCAGGATTTCCTGGATTTGCTCCGCGCTGCATCCGTTCTTCAGCGCGCCCTTCAGGTGAACCCGCAGTTCATTGGGATGGCCCGCCGCCGCCATCATGGCGATCATCGCCAGCGACTTCGTCGCGGGCGGCAACGCCGAGCGGCTCCAAACGTCACCATACGCATAGGCGTTGATGATGTGCTGCAGCGGCTTGCCAAACTCGCCGAACGCCGCCACGCGTTTCTCGACCGCCTCGCGGCCGAACATTTCGGTGCGCAGCGCCAAGCCGCGGTCATGCAGCTCTTGCGTATCCATGGTGGCTCCTATTGCTGCGCGATGCCCGCGGCCTCGCGTACCTTGGTCCAGCGCGCAAGCTCGTCCGCCATGAATTTCCCGAACTCGTCCGGCGTCGAGCCCTTCACGGTGACTCCGGCCTTGGTCAGCTTCTCGCGCACGCCTGCGTCCGCGAGCGCTTCGTTCAGCGCCTTGTTCAACCTGGCGACGATCTGCGGCGGAATTCCGCGCGGCCCGAAGAAGCCGTACCAGGTGGAGACGTCATAGCTCTTCATCGCCGCGGACTCGGCGATGGCCGGAACGTCGGGCACGATCGGGAAGCGATCCTTCGAGGTGACGGCGATCGCCTTGAGCTGCCCGGACTGCACCTGACCGATCACCGCCAGCACGGTATCGAACAAAACGTCGACCTGCTTGCCGAGCACCGCGGTGACCGCCTCGGGCGTGGTGCGGAACTGAACCGACACCATGTCGACGCCCGCCATCTGCTTGAACAGTTCTCCGGACATGTGCTGCGTCGCGCCGAAGCCGGGGCTTGCAACGTTGATCTTTCCGGGATTGGCCTTCGCGGCCGCGATCAGCTCATTGACATTGCTGGCCGGGAAGTCCGCGCGTGCGACGAGCATCAGGCTCGCGGTTCCGACCTGCGAGATCGGCTCGAACGCCGTCGCGGGGTCGTAACGCAGCGACTTGTTCATCGCAGCGGCGATGACCTGCCCTGCCGTCATGACGCCGATCGTGTAGCCGTCCTTCTCGGCGCGCGCGATCATCTCGTTGCCGAGCGTGCCGGCGGCGCCCGGCTTGTTCTCGACGACGACAGGCTGGCCGAGCTTTTCCTGCAGCGCCTGCCCGAAGATGCGCCCCACAATGTCGCCGCCGCCGCCCGGCCCGAACGGCACGATGATACGGATCGGCTTGTTGGGAAAATCCTGTGCGGATGCGGGCGTAGCGAGCAGCATCGCAGCCGCCAGCGCGGCTATTGCAGATTTGAGCATCGGGGGTCCTCCGGGCGCTTTCCGGCAGCTTGCAGCGCCGCTCCCGGCGTGTCGAGTGCGTCAGTCGAGCTGCTCGATGCCGAGGTCACGGATCATCGTGCCGGCTTCCTTCGCGGTGTCTGCGATGATCGCGGCGAATTCATCGATCGTGGAAGAAACCGGGATCACGCCGGTTTTCTCGATCACACTCTTGAACTCCGGCGAGGCAACTGCCGCGGCGACATGCTTGTTCAGCGTCTCAAGCACCGGCTTCGGTGTGCCTGCCGCCGCGCACACGCCCCACCAGCCATAGTTCACGATATCGGTGCCCTGCTCTTTCAGCGTCGGCACGTCCGGCGCAATCGCCAGCCGCTCCGGGCTGGTCATGCCGACGATCTTCACCTTCTTTCCCTCATGCAGCGGGATGGTGACGGCCAGCGGGCCGACCATGAAGTCGAGCCGTCCGGCCGCGATCTCCTGTACGGCGGGTCCGGTGCCGCGGAAGGTCACGCCGGTCATCTGGATGCCGGCCACCTTCTCGAACTGCTTTGCCAGCAGCTCGGTGACCGAGCCCGCGCCGACGCGGCCATAGTTGAGCGCGCCGGGCTTTGACTTCGCGTGCGCGATGAAACCCTTGAGGTCGCTCGCCGGATAGTCGCTCGGGATCGTGAAGGCGTAGTACGCCTTCTGGATCAGCGACACCGGCGCAATGTCTTCGAGCTTGTAGGCCACCTTCTTGTAGAGCAGCGGATTGATTGCATCGATGTAGGAGCAGAGCAGCAGCGTGTGTCCGTCGCGCGGCTGCGCCAGCATCTCGTTGAGCGCGATCATGCCGGCCGCGCCGGTCTTGTTCTCGACGATCACCGGCTGGCCGAGCGCGACGCGCAGCTTCTCGGCAATGATGCGCGCCGGAACGTCGCTCGGGCCTCCGGCCGGAAAGCCGACCAGGATGCGGACGCGTCCTGCTGGGGAACGGCTCCTGCGCGGTCGCCGCCGATGCGAACATCATGAAGATAGCCGCGAGCACGCTTCGCATCGTTCCCCCGTTCATTGTGGCGCAACCTCGTGCATTATAGGGCTCGTCCAGCCGAAAGACACAAAGCGCCATGACGCCGCAGGAACTCAAGGCCGCCGTCCCACGCGGGATGCTCTCCTTCCCACTCACCGACCTCGACGCGAACGGCGAGTTCGATCCGGCCGCCTGCGTGCGGCGGCTCGAATGGCTCTCGGCCTATCCGTCCTCGGCACTGTTCATGGCGGGCGGCGCGGGCGAGTTCTTCTCGCTCACGCCGGCGGAATTCAGCGCCGTGATCGCCACCGCCATGAAGGTCTGCGGTGGGCACACGCCCGTCATTGCGGGCTGCGGCTACGGCACGCGGACCGCGATCGAGTACGCGCAGGAGGCCGAGCGTCTCGGCGCCGACGGACTGTTGCTGATGCCGCCCTATCTGGTCGAGGCTTCGCAGGAGGGCTTGCGCGCGCACGTCACGGCGATCTGCAACGCGACGAAACTCGGCGTCATCGTCTACAACCGCGCCAATTGCCGCCTGGCCGCCGCCACCACCGCGCGCCTCGCCGCCGATTGCCCGAACCTGATCGGCTTCAAGGACGGCGCCGGCGATCTCGAACTGATCGCCGCGACGCGCGCGGCGGTCGGCGACCGGCTGCTGTTCATCAATGGCATGCCGACGGCCGAAACCTATGCGCTCGCCTTCAAGGCGGCGGGCGTCACCACCTATTCGTCGGCGGTGTTCAATTTCATTCCGCGCACCGCGCTGAAATTCCTCGACGCGGTCAACCAGGACGACGCCACGACTGTCGACGCGTTGATGCGCGAATTCTTCGTTCCCTACGTCAAGCTGCGCACGCGCCAGCCAGGCTACGCGGTCAGCATCGTGAAGGCTGGTGCCCGGATCGTTGGCCGCAGTGCCGGACCGGTACGGCCGCCGCTATCCGACCTGACGGCGGAGGAATGCGAAGAACTCAAGGCACTTATTGCAAAACTGGGGCCGCAGGACTGATCACCCGGCTTGGCGGCGCAGTTCCGCAAACGCTATGATTGGCCCTATCGATATCCGGTCACAGACCCCATCTTTTCCGGACCAAAAGCACGCTGCGAGGAGTCGCGGCGCGCGGAACGATTTGGATCAGGAGCGATCATGAAATTCGGCGTTGGCCAATCCGTTCGGCGTTTCGAAGACCAGACCCTGATTACCGGCAAAGGCCGCTATACCGACGACCTCCAGCTTGAGAATGCCGCCCACGCCTATGTGGTCCGCTCGCGCGTGGCGCACGCCAACATCCGAAAGATCGATGCCGCGGCGGCGCGGGGCATGCCGGGTGTGCTGCTGGTGCTCACCGGCGATGACGTCAAGGCCGACGGGCTCGGCGACGTGCCGTGCCACGCTGCGCTGAATAACAGGGACGGCTCGCCGCGTTCCGATACGCCGCGCCCCGCACTCGCTACCGCCAAGGTGCGTCACCTCGGCCAGCCGGTCGCGCTGGTGGTCGCCGAGACATTGCTGCAGGCGCAGGACGCCGCAGAGGCAATCGAGATCGACTACGAGACCCTGTCCGCCGTGACCGACGCGCGCGCCGCGCTGGAGAAGGGCGCGCCGCAACTGTTCGACGGCATTCCCGGCAATCTCGTGTTCGACTGGGACAACGACACCTCGGATTTCGCCGCGACCGACGCGGCCTTCGCCAAGGCGGCGCATGTGACGACACTGGAAATGGTCAACAATCGCCTCGTCTGCAACTCGATGGAGCCGCGCAACGCGATCGGCGACTGGGACGCCACCGCCGGACGGCCGGTGCTCTACACCGGCACGCAGGGCTCGCACTTCGTGCGCGATCCGCTCGCCGAGGCGGTTCTGAAAGTGCCGAAGGAAAAGCTGCGCGTCATCACCCCGCCGAATGTCGGCGGCGGCTTCGGCATGAAGGCGTTCGTCTACCCCGAGCAGGTGCTGGTGGTGTGGGCGGCCGAAAAGCTCAAGCGTCCGGTGCGCTGGCAGTCGGATCGCTCGGAAGGCTTCATCTCCGACAATCAGGGCCGCGATCACTTCACCCGCGCCGAGCTTGCGATCGATGCGAAAGGCAGGTTTCTCGGCCTGCGCGTGTCGCTCATCGCCAACGTCGGCGCGTATCTCTCGCCGATGGGACCGTTCATCCCGACGCGCTCGACCGATCTGGTCTCCGGCCTCTACACGACGCCCGCGATCGCCATCAACGTGAAGGGCGTGTGCACCAACACGGTGCCGGTGTGCGCCTATCGCGGCGCCGGGCGGCCCGAGGCATCGTACCTGATCGAGCGGCTGGTCGATGCGGCGGCGCGCGAACTGAACATGACGCCGGACCGCATCCGCCGCATCAATCTGATTCCGAAGAAAGCCATTCCCTACACGTCACCGACGAAGCTCGTGTTCGACTCCGGTGAGTTCGTCGAGATCATGGACGCCGCCATGGAGAACGCCGACTGGAAGGGCTTCAAGGCGCGCCAAAGGGAAAGCAAGAAGCGCGGCAAGCTGCGCGGTATCGGCATGGCGACCTACACGGAGCGCTGCGGCGGCGGATTTCCCGAGACTGCCTCGATCGAGTTCAAGGGCGATCGCGTCGATCTCGTGATGGGCAATCAGGAATACGGCACCGGGCTGGTCACGTCCTACAAGCAGCTCGTGTCGGACCGGCTCGGCATCGATGCCGACCGGATCGACGTCGTCTACGGCGACTCGGACCGTTCGCCGCGCGGGCTGACCGGCGGCTCGCGCGCGTTGCCCGTCGGTGGCTCGGCGCTGCACGAGGCCTCGCTGAAGATCATCGACAAGGGCAAGCAGATCGCCGCGAACCTGCTGGAGGCATCCGCCGCCGATATCGAATACGGCGACGGCGAATTCCGTATCGTCGGCACCGACCGGAATGTCGATCTGTTCGATGTTGCCGCCGCCGCGAAGGACCCCGCAAAGCTGCCGCCCGGCATGGAGCCCGGCCTCGATTATACGCAGGTGCAAGTGCCGGCCGGCGCGACCTTCCCGAACGGCTGCCACATCGCCGAGGTCGAGATCGATCCCGACAGCGGGATCACGACGATCCTGCGCTACACGATCGTCGACGACTTCGGCGACGTGATCAATCCGATGCTGCTGGAAGGCCAGGTGCATGGCGGCGTGGTGCAGGGCATCGGGCAGGCGCTGCTGGAGGAGACCGTCTACGACGGCGAGGGTCAGCTGCTCTCCGGCACGTTCATGGACTACGCGATGCCGCGCGCCGACAACTTGCCGAACTTCTCGTTCAAGACGCGCAACGTGCGCTGCACCGCGAACCCGCTCGGCATCAAGGGCGCGGGCGAAGCCGGCGCGATCGGGGCGCCACCCGCGCTGATCAACGCCATCGTGGACGCGCTGCACCACAAGGGCGTCCGCCACATCGACATGCCGGCAACGCCGTCGCGCGTGTGGTCCGCGCTGCACGCGGCGGGCTGATCGCTCAGGTGCAGAGCGCGACGATCATGTCGAACAGCGTCGAGGCGCCGTTGGTGCCCCACAGCACGAAAGCCGCGATCGAGAGCACGACGGCAGCGATTCCCGTCGTCCACAGCAGCCCATAGGGCGTCCTGGCCGGCGATTGCTCTGCGGCCTCCCGGGTGCGCGTGCCGGTGCTGGTCATGCGGCCGCCGCCGCGAGGCGCGGCACGGGACGCTCGCGGATCCACCAGTGGATCACGGCCGCGAATACCCCGAGCCCGACCGAGATCCACCACATCAGGTCGTAGTTGCCCTGAATGTCGTAGAGCCGGCCCGCGCCCCATCCGCCGAGGAAGCTGCCGAGCTGGTGGCTGAAGAACACGATGCCCCACAGCATCGACATGTGCGTCGGGCCGAACATGTAGCCGACCAGCCCGCTGGTCAGCGGCACCGTGCCGAGCCAGAGGAACCCGAGCGACGCCGAGAACAGCAGCACCGAGACCCAGGACAATGGCAGCGCCAAAAACATCACGAAGGCGAGCGCACGCAGCGCGTAAAGCAGCGCCAGCATGTCCTTCTTGGGATACTGGCTGCCGAGCCAGCCCCAGATCAACGAGCCCGCGATATTGAACAAGCCGACCAGGCCGATCGCCCAACCGCCCAGTTCGAGCGCGGAAACCGGCGTGCCGAAGAACGACATGCCGACCGCCTTGTCGGAAATGTATGACGGCAGATGCAGGCCGATGAAGGTGACGTGGAAGCCGCACACAAAGAAGCCGATGGTGAGCAGCCAGAAGCCCTGCGTGTTGAACGCCTCCTGCAGCGCGTTCCTAGTGCCCTGAGGGATGGCGGCGCCGGGCTTCGGCGGCGCCGCGGCCTGCTCGCGCAGGCCGAGCGCAAGCGGCACCATGAGCATCGACATCACGCCGAGGATCAGCATCGTGGTGTGCCAGTTGTCGAGACGAGCCTGCATCAGCGAAGCGAACGGCACGATCGCGAATTGACCGAACGATCCGCCCGCCGTCGCCACGCCAAGCGCGATGGAGCGTTTCTCCGGTGGCGTCTGCCGGGTGATCGAGCCGAAGATCGGGCCGAAGCCGGCCGCCGCCATGCCGATGCCGCACACCACATTGCCGAGCGTGAGCATGACGCCTTCGGTGGCGAAGGCGATCATGAACATGCCGGTGACGTAAAGCACGCCGCCGGCAGCGACCGTGCGCGCCGTGCCAAATCGATCCGAGATGTTGCCGACGAAGGGCGACAGTGCCCCCATCAGCAGCACGGCGAGCGCGTTGGCGAACGACCACAGCTCGCGGCCGACGCCAAGATCGGCGGCGATCGGTTTCTGGAAGATGCCGAAGCTCTGCCGGGCGCCGATCCCGATGGTGAGGATCACGGCTCCGCAGATGACGGCGATCCAGAAACTGCGCTGCGGCTTGACGGCTTCGGCGGACGGGCAGGCGGGCATGAGAGGTCCTGGCTTTGCGATCCGGCCTGATGCCGGTCGTCATCTGATGATTTACCCTCGATGGCTCGGCGCAACCAGTGGCATTTCTTGCGGGACACCAATGTTTGAATGACGAACACAGGCGAAAATTCACGCCCCGCAGGGCCACATGCCCCGCAACGGCGGCATTCCGTCATGCTGGCGCCGACGCGCCCTCTCCACTAACATTGGCGCAAAGCCGCTGGTTCGTTGAACAAGGCGGCAACAATGGAGGAATTTTGATGCGTATTGCCCTGGCCGCGGTATTTGCCGCCGCGATAACGCTCCCGTCGATCTCGCAGGCGGTCGAGCTCAACGTCACGCATTTCGGTACCGGCATGTATGGCGTGCCGCACGCAGTCGCCAAGGAGAAGGGCTACTACAAGGAAGCCGGCCTCAACGTCACCGGCTTCCTCACCTCGGCGGGCGGCGGCACGACGGTGCGCAACGTACTCGCATCCGAACTGCCTTACGGCGAAGTGGCCGTGCCGGCGGTCATCGCGGCCGCGCAGCAGGGGCTTGAGCTGACGATCGTGCACGCCGGCGTCGCGAGCGTGTCCGATCAGGTCTGGATCACCCGCAAGGACGACCAGCGCATCAAGACCGTGCAGGATCTCGTCGGCAAGAAGCTCGGCTACTCGAGCCCGAAATCCGTCACCGACATGATCACCTCGCTGATGCTCGACGCGAACGGCCTGACCGGCAGGGTCGAACGCAAGTCGATCGGCGGCATCGGTTCCGGCCTGACGGCGCTGCGCGAAGGCGCGGTCGACATGACCTACGTGACGCAACCGGTCTGGGCGCGCGAGAAGGACAATTTCCGTCTTGTGTTCCGCTCTCCCGAGTGGGCGCCGCGCGTGATGCAGACGGTTGGCGTGGTGCGGACGGACTTCCTGAAGAAGAACCCGCAGATCATCCGGGGGATCATCGAGGCGCGGCGCAAGGGTGTCGAGTTCATCAAGTCGAACCCGGATGAGTCCGCGAAGATCATGGCGAAGGAATACAAGATCACCGAGGCTGAGGCGAAAGCCGCAATCGCGGACGTGGCGGCGGGCGGCGGCGTGTACTTCAGCCCGGGCGACTTCGACTACGAAGGCATGACCACGATGCTGAAGGGGCTTCAACTGGTCAAAGCCGTCGAGCCCGGTCCGTTCGACTGGTCGAAGATCGTGGACGAGGGCTATCTGCCCGACGTCCTGAAGAACAAACCGAAGTCCTGATCGTCTGGCACGCATGAGCGCCGAGCATCTTCGCCTCACCGGCGTGACGCGCATCTATCCGGCGCTCGAGGGTCACCGTGCGGTGCATGCGCTCGGGCCGATCGACCTGTCGCTCAAGCAGGGCGAGTTTTTCTCCGTTGTCGGGCCTTCCGGCTGCGGCAAATCCACGTTGCTCGACGTGGTTGCCGGGCTGGCGAAGCAAACTGCCGGCACGATCCTGTTCGAGGGAAAGCCGGTTACCGGCGAGGTGCCGGACGGCATCGGCGTCGTGTTCCAGGAGGACGCGAGCTTCCCCTGGCTCACGGTCTACGACAATGCCGCCTTCGCGCTGCGCCGCGCCGGCGTGGCGGATGCGGAGGTGCGCGAGCGCGTCCAGCATACCCTGTCCTTCACGGGTCTGATGTCGTTTGCCGGGGCCTATCCGGCGCAACTGTCCGGCGGCATGCGCCAGCGGCTCTGTATTGCGCGCACCCTGGTGATGCGGCCGCGACTGCTGCTGCTCGACGAGCCGTTCGGCGCGCTCGATCAGCAGACGCGGCTGTTGATGGGCGACGAACTTCTCAAGCTGTGGCGCGAGACCGGCGCGACGGTGCTGCTGATCACCCACTCGCTCGACGAAGCAGCGCTCCTGTCCGACCGCATCGGCGTGATGTCGGCGCGGCCAGGCGTGTTCATCGATCTGGTCGAGACCGGATGGGCGCACGACCGCGACAGCCGCATCGTGTCGGAGGCGGCATTCGGCGCGGTCACGGGTCGCCTCTGGGCGGCGTTGCGCGACCAGTCGATCAGGGCTCTCGCGATGGCGTCATGACGCGCCCCGGCTGGATCCGTCTGTTGCTGGTCGTGGCCGCACTCGCCCTGCTCGAAGCGGCGTGCCGCTACGGGTTCATCGACCGCCATTCCGTCATTCCGCCGACCGCGATGTTTCAGGGCGCATGGCATGCGGTCGGTTCGGAGGAAACGCGCGCCGACATCCTGCTCACGCTGCAAAACGTCGCGCTGTCGCTCATTCTCTCGCTCATCGCCGGCACGGCGGCCGGCCTGCTGCTGCACAAGGCAACCCGGCTGCGGCGCGCACTCGATCCGCTGCTGGCGAGCTACTACGCGGTGCCGACGTTCGTGTTCTATCCGCTGTTCATCGTGCTGTTCGGCCTCAACCGCTGGCCGCTGATCGCGATCGGATTTCTGTTCGCAGTCGTCGCGGTCCTCATCAATACCCTCGACGGGCTCGCACGCATCCCGCGCGTATTCGTGCGCACCGCGGCGGTGATGCGTTTGACGCGCACGGAATACGCGCTGCACATCATCCTGCCCGCCGCCGCACCTTGGTTCTTCACCGGGGCGAAATTCG
This sequence comes from uncultured Alphaproteobacteria bacterium, assembly GCA_963800695.1. Taxonomy (GTDB): domain Bacteria; phylum Pseudomonadota; class Alphaproteobacteria; order Rhizobiales; family Xanthobacteraceae; genus PALSA-894. The sequence goes on from CAWDCA010000004.1 coordinate 293,471, forward strand.
CCGTCGCGTATTCGTTCATCGGCGTGATCGCGGGCGAATTCGTCGTCTCGGGCGCCGGCATCGGCCACGCCATCGCGTTCGCCTATAACTCGTTCGACAATCGCATGATGTACGGGCTGATCGTGCTGTTGTTCTTGCTGGTCGGCAGCGTCAATACGTTTCTCTCGATCTGGGAGCGCAGGCTCTATGCCCGCCACGCAGGACGCTGAACCGCTCGTGACGGCCGAGCGCGTGGAACACCGCGCGACGCCGGCGACGCTCGACACGGCGCTGCTGATCGTCGGCCTTGTGGCGCTGTGGCAGGTCGGCACGCTCGCGCTCGGGCGCGAAGCGCTCCCCTCCCCCGTCGCGACGGTCTCCAAACTTTCCGGCATCATGACAGACGAGGACTTTCCACGGCATGCGTGGGAAACCGCGCGTGCATTCCTGACTGCGCTCATCATCTCGCTCGTCGCGGGATTGTTCATCGGACTCGCGCTCGGCGCCCACCGCCTGTCGGGCGAAGTCGCCGAGCCCGTTCTCACGGCGCTCTATTCGATCCCGAAGATCACGCTCTACCCGGTAATCCTGCTGCTGTTCGGGCTCGGCATCTCGGCCAAGATCGCTTTCGGGGTGATCCACGGCATCATTCCGGTCATCCTGTTCACCATGAATGCCGTGCGCAATATCCGCGTGGTCTATCTGCGCTCGGCCCGCGCGATGCGGCTGACGCTCGCGCAGACCGCCTTCACCATCATCGTTCCGGCCGCGCTGCCCGAAATCGTGTCCGGCTTCCGCGTCGGTTTTGCACTCACCTTGCTCGGTACGCTGATCGGCGAAATGTTCGCCTCGCAGCGCGGCATCGGCTACATGCTGGTGAAGGCCATGGAAAACGGCGACACCGGCACCGTGACGGCGCTGGCGCTGCTGCTCGTGGTGCTCGCCACGTGCGCGTCGGCCGCACTTCTTGCACTCGATCGCCGCCTGCGCCGGCACGCGCTGGCCTCATGAGGAACCCATGACCAAGACATCGCTCAAGTCCGTGCTGGAAAGCGGCCAGTTCGTCGTCGCGCCCGGTATATTCGACATGTTCTCGGCGAAGGTCGCCGACCGCATCGGTTTCCATGCGCTCTACATGACGGGTTACGGCGTTTCGGGATCGTATCTCGGCGTCGCCGACGCGGGCCTCGTCACCTACCGCGACATGGTGGAGCGCGCGCGCACCATTGCGGACGGCATCAGGGTGCCGCTGATCGCCGACGCCGATACGGGGTTCGGCGGCCTGATCAACGTCCGCCAGACCGTGCGCGGCTACGAGGCCGCCGGCGTGCAGGCGATCCAGATCGAAGACCAGGAAATGCCGAAGAAATGCGGCCATACGCCGAACCGGCGCGTCATCCCGGCGCCGGACATGTGCCGGAAGATCGAGGTGGCGGTGGACGCCCGTACAAGCCCTGACACGCTGATCATTGCGCGCACCGATGCGCGCACCGGGCTGGGGCTCGACGAAGCGATCCGCCGCGGCCAGGAGTACGCCAAGGCCGGCGCGGACATCGTGTTCGTCGAAGCGCCGGAAAGCGAAGATGAGTTCCGGCGCGTCGGTGATGAGGTCGATTGCTGGCTCCTCGCCAACATGGTGCCAACGGGGAAATCGCCGGTCGTATCGGCCGAGAAGCTGAAGGCATTTGGATTCAATATCGCGATCTACCCCTCGGCCGGCATGTCGGTCGTCTGCGCGGCACTGGAGGCGAGCTACGGGCATCTCAAGAGCCACGGTTCGACCGACGGCTCGCCGGTGCCCGCCTATACGATGGCGCAACTCCATGAGCTGACCGGATTTCCCGAGGTCTGGGAGTTCGAGAAGCGCTTTGCCGAGACCTGAAGCGCGCAGTCAGCGATAGCGCTGTTCGAGTTCGTCGTAGCGCGGCTTGTCCCCCGCCAGCTGACACACGTGCCCGATGCGGAGTGCGCCACAATGCCGCGACCCGGGCCTCGTCTTTCCTTCTTCGACCAAGATTTTTCCGCGCATGAGCTTGCGACCGGAGCGGAACTAAAGGTTAGTCCGAACCGTTCATCGTCTTATCAAGACCGCCGCGTATTCATTCATAACGCTCTTCGTATTCGTTATTTTAAGTAACGGAATACCGGCACTGATCGCAGCGTGCCGAGGCGTGTATCGAACTGCACATACCCTACGGTTCATTACTGATAGAGACAGATTCGCCGGCAAAAGAAGGATGCTGACAGCTTGACGATCATGGACCGACCGACCTTCGATCCGAAAGCTTTTCTCGCCATGGTTGGCGAGGGGCGGAGTATCGGCAGGTATCGCAAGGGCCAACTTGTCTTTTCACAGGAAGACCCCTCGGATGCGGTGTTTTACATCCAAAGCGGCAAGGTGAAGGTCACCGTCGTTTCGGAGCACGGCAAGGAAGCCGTTGTCGCCATGCTTGAAGCCGACGAATTTTTCGGCGAAGCGTGTCTTGCCGGGCAGATCCTGCGCATAGCGACGGTCGCGACGATGACAGAATCCGTCATCGTCCGGCTGGAGAAGGCGGCCATTATCCGCGTGATCCAGCAAGAGCCGATATTTTCCGAGCTGTTCATTGCCCATATCCTGGGGCGGATTCTCCGCGTCGAAGCAGATCTCGTCGATCAGTTATTCAATTCGAGTGAAAAACGTCTCGCCCGGCTGCTTCTGCTGTTGGCGAACTTTGGCAAGGATGGCAACCCGCAGCCGATCATAGCCAAAATAAGCCAGGAGACACTTGCGGACATGATTGGAACGACCCGATCCCGCGTGAGCCTGTTCATGAACAAATTTCGAAAGCTGGGCTTCATCAACTACGATGGCGACTACAACGGTAACATCGAAGTTCACAGTTCATTGTTGAATTCCATCCTGCACGACGAACCGCAAATCAAAATCTGAGGCGGTCTTCCGGCTTGAACGAATGCCATCGAACGGATGGCCTCCCGCTAAAATGACCTGGCGACAAGATCGTCCGAAATCGGCGATCTTATTGTGGAATGCGGTCAGACTTGACCAGATTTGCAGCGAACGTCGTTGTAAGTTGCTGCCTCGCCGAGTGCGGCTCTGTGCGCACCTCGGTCGCCGAGAGAGCAGCCCACCTGTTGCACGAGGAGCCTCATGCTCCATCTCCAGCTTGTTCTTCTTCGGCTTCCGACCATCGACCGGCCGGTATGTCCACAATGCGGTAGCAAGATGATGCTCGCCAGCATCGAGCCTGTCGCGCCCGGCATCGACAATTACACGTTCGAGTGTGACAGGTGCGACCACGGCGAAACCGCGCTGGTCGAACTGGGATAATCTCTTCGATCGTCCTGTAAAAGCTTTCAAGCCCCAAGCAATCTGAGCAAGATTGATCACCGTGCCGAAGTCGGTCGATGATCCCTATTTTTGCACTAACAATTCTCGACAAAAACAGTGAGTGGCCAGCCTGCCCGCTTTCAGGGCCGTGCACGGAATACGTATTGCGTGCGGTTGGCACTTAAGTATTCGCCCGAGACAAAGAACAACGCGGAGTGAGCGGTATTGGGCAGCGCATCGCGCGTCATTTCATTACTGTCGTGTTGGATTCTGGTTTCGTGGCTCAGCGGTTCGGTCTGGATTCCTTGGCATAGGGCCCAGACCCATGAATTGCCGCTCTCAACTCGCCATGCCAATCCGTAGTTCCCGGCATCCCGGGACCCGAACAGGGATCAGCGCAATGGTAATGAACAATCTCCGCTTCAAGCTGCTGCCTTCACCACCGCCGCAGCATTGTTCCGCGCAGAAGCTCAATCAACTGGAAGCCGATCTCGTGTCCACCACGCGAATGTGGGCGGTGGATGAAGTGCGCGCCGCGATGGCGCACCAACTCAACGATCCATTGACTGCGCTGCTGTTCTATCTGCACGAACTCAAGGAAAGGGGCGCGCATCCGGCTGGCACGGAAGCAGCTTCGAATCTGACGCGGGAGATGATGGACAAGGCGCTTCACGAAGCAGAGCGCATCTGCGGGATCATGGACCGGATGGGCGATGCCTTCGAGATGCCGGTGGACGCCGAAACCGCTGTCGCACGCGGACGCGACGCGATCGACTCGTGGATACGAAACAGCAATGGGCAAGGCAACGGCCATGCACCGCCCGCATCGCCTGGCTCCAGCCATCGCGCGTTGACGCCGCGCGAGCACGAGGTGCTCGGCCTGATCGTCGGCGGTTCCTCCAACAAGGAGGGTGCACATCGGCTGGGAATCACCACGCGAACGTTCGAGGTGCATCGCGCCCATATCATGGAAAAGCTCGGAGCCAGGAACGCGGCCGATCTGGTTCGCATGGCGTTGAGCGAAGTCAGGTGACGCGTCGCGGTGATCGTTCTTTCGCGTCACTGGGCGAGAGCAGTACTAATATCGACGTCTCATACGTATTAATTTCCACCGCAAACATGTCCAGATTAATCTTTCAAGTGACCTTGCAAGGTAACATGCCACAAAACCAGGACTCGCACGCGCGGTCCGGATATCGGCACTCAGGTGATTAGCCAATGCAACGCATCGGCGCGGCTGAGGATGAAAGCCTTATCGAGGCCGGCGTGCCAATGGTCAGCCTGATTTTGTTCGCCGTGGGTGCGGTTCGAATTTCAGCGATCGCAGAATCGCGGGACGCCGGCCGTCGCGCGCTCTCCGGTTCACAGCATGATCATCGATAGCACCGAGCGAGGTTTGGCGGAGGAGAAATTCCGCCTGGCGGTCGAAGCCTGCCCGAGCGGCATGGCGATGATCGACGATGACGGCAAGATGGTGATGGTCAACGCCGCGATCGAGCAACAGTTTGGCTACCGACGCGAGGAACTGATCGGCCAGCCTGTTGACATGCTGGTTCCCGTACGCCTGCGCAGCCGGCATGCCTATCACCGTGAGGCCTTCAACCGCCGGTCGGAGCCGCGCCACATGAAGGCTGGCCGCGAACTCTTGGGGTTGCGCAAGGACAGCACCGAATTCCCCGCCGAAATTGGCCTGACTCCAATTCGTACCGGAAACGGTCCCTTGGTTCTCTGCGTGATCGTGGATATCAGCGAGCGCAAACGCCTGGAGCGGTTGAAGCACGAGTTCGTTGCGACGGTGAGCCACGAACTGCGCACGCCGTTGACGTCGATTTCCGGCTCGCTCGGTCTGCTCGTGGGACAGTGGGCCGGCAAGTTGCCCGAGTCGGCTGCCAGGCTGCTGGTGATCGCGCACAAGAACAGCCAGCGGCTGGTTCGCCTCATCAACGACATTCTCGACATCGAGAAGATGGAGTCCGGCGAAGTCGTTTTCGCCATGAAACGGGTTGAAGTCTGCCCCCTCGTCGAACAGACAATTGAGGCCAACCGCGGATTCGCCGAGGGCTTCGGCGTGCGGATTCGGCTCGATCCGGAGTGCAAAGCGGTCGACGTGCGTGCGGACCCTGACCGGTTCGCCCAGATCGTCACCAATCTCCTCTCGAACGCCATCAAGTTCTCACCGCCGGGTGAGGAAGTGGTCGTTGGAGTGGAGACGCGAGGCGAGACCGTTCGTATATCCGTGCGAGACCATGGCCATGGTGTTCCCGCCGAATTCAGATCCCGCATTTTCGAGAAGTTCGCGCAGGCCGATGCCACGGACGCACGCCAGAAGGGCGGAACCGGTCTCGGCCTCAGCATCGTGAAACAGATCGTCGACCGGCTCGGCGGCGAGGTCGGCTTCGATGACGCGCCCGGCGGCGGCACGATCTTTCACGTCGAGCTGCCTGTCTGGGGCACCGCCGTCGATCGGGAGATCTATTTCGACGCTGAGACGGGTATCCCACGCATTCTGCATCTCGATGACGACCATGATGTGCTCGCTGCCGTGGCGGCAGCGCTCGGTACGACGGCCGACGTCGTTTCGGTGGACTGCATTGAGGATGCACGCCGCGCGCTTGCGGACGATCGCTACGACCTCGCGGTGCTCGATATCTCGCTTGGCGCGGCTTCCGTCATGGATTTTCTGCCGGATCTCCGCAACAGCCAGGGCGACATGATTCCCGCCATCATCTTCGCCGCTCACGGCACGGATATCGCGTGTGACGAACAGATTGGCGCGGCATTGTCCAAGTCGCAGACGTCCATCGGGAGTCTTGTTGCAACGATCCACGGTCGCCTGGCGCACCTGGCCCGCATTTCCGATGAGGCCGCATGACCGCTCTTCGTGTTCTCCATGTCGACGACGAGCCCGACATCCGTGAGGTGGTGGAAATCTCGCTCGGTCTCGATCCCGATTTCGAGGTGCGAAGCTGCGGCTCGGGCCGCGAAGCCCTTGCGGTCTCCGCGGACTGGCCGCCCGACCTTATCCTCCTGGATGTCATGATGCCCGTGATGGACGGGCCGGCCACGCTCGCGCGGCTGCGCGACAACGCGCGGACAGCGGCGATTCCCGTGGTCTTCATGACGGCTCGTGCCCAGACCCGCGAGATCGATCTGTTTCGCTCGCTCGGGGCGGTTGGCGTCATCCCCAAGCCGTTCGATCCGATGACCCTCGCGGCTTCGGTGCGCACTTACATGAGGCAAGTCAGTGCTGGATAGACTGGCTGCCGTGCGAGGCGGGTTTCTGCGGCGCGTCACTCTCGATGCCGACGCACTGTTCGAGTGCTGGTCGGCGAAGGAACCCAAGTCATTGGCGGTGCTTACCCGCATCAAGGACATATCGCACGGTCTTGCCGGCGCAGCCGGAATCTTTGGCTATCCGCATCTTGGCAATGCGGCCGCGACGCTCGAGGAGGCCGTCACCGTCCGGCTGAGTGGCGCCGGTACGCGTCGGGAGGTCGAGCGTTCGCTCGAACGGCTACTCACCGGTCTCGGGATGAGCTGCTCCCATCAGATCGAACACATCCGCCGCCGGGCGGATGCATAGAGATCTCGCCGATCGGCCGGTTCAGCGGTCCCGCAAGCCGCGCAGGTTCGCGTTGGCGATGCTCTTGCTGGTCGCTGCGCTCGGTCGCGCGCGAGGCCCAGCGCCTCGACGGCTTCAATGTCATCGCCACCCCGGACCATCCTTTCGGCAGCGCCTCCGCCGAGCGCGCGCTTGTCGCCGCGAAGCGCCTCGGCGCGACCACGGTCGCCATCATTCCTTTCCTGTGGCAGGCGAACGCGTCGAGCCCGGATATCCGGCGCGGCAACGACATGCCGGACGATGCGCTGCGCCAGGCGATCCGCCAGGCCCGGAAGCTGGGATTCTCCGTCATCGTAAAGCCGCACGTCTGGGTCCCGGAAAGCTGGGCCGGCGCCGTCGAGCCGAAACTCGGAACAGTCCTGGGTCACCTGGTTCTCGCTATACCGCCGGCGAGCTCGAGCGCATCGCGCGGATCGCCGCCGAGGAAGGCGCCGACGGCCTCTCGATCGGCACCGAGCTCGCCAAGACGACCCAGCGGCCGGAATGGCACGACATGATCGCAGCGGCGCGCGCCGCATTTCCGCGGCACACTGTTCTACGTCGCGCACAATGTGGAGGAGGCCGAGGCCGTCCCGTTCTGGCCGCTGCTCGACGCGATCGGCGTGTCGCTCTATCCGCCGCTCGGGGCCGATCGACGACAAGATCGGACGGCTCGCCGTGATGCGCGCGGTCGCCGAGCGGCTCGACGCGCTGTCGAACCGCGTCGGCAAGCCGGTGGTGGTGGCGGAAATCGGCTTGCGCTCCGCAAAGGGCGCGGCCGCCAAGCCGTGGGAAAGCGCCGAGGAGCGCGACGGCGTCCGCCGATCCGGAGCTGCAGGCCGAAGTGCTTGCCGACTGGCTCGCGGTGCTCGACCGGCCGGCGATCCGCGGCGTGCTGATCTGGCGCTGGTTCACCGATCCGGCGGCGGGCGGACCCGACGACACCGATTTCACCGTGCAGGGCAAACCGGCCGAAGCGGTATCTGCTGTGCGCCTGGACGGCCGGCTTGCCGCCGGCCGCATTTGGAACGGTAATCAGAATTTGTACCAGGCGCCGACGACCAGGCCGTTTTCCTGCAGGGCGTTGCGTCCCCCGAAGGTGGTGAAGCCGCCGAGCTGCAACGACAGCTTCGGAGTCATCGAATAGACCGCGCTGAGCTGAAGCTTGGAGTAGGCGTAGCTCGGAAAGAACGGCGCACTTCCCGCGCCTTCCGAGATCACATTGAACGACTGCAGCAGCACGAGCCATTGCTCCTGCGGCCGTACGCCGAGCGTGACGTCCGCGCGGAATTCGTCGGGCGGGCCGCCGAGGCGGAAGCGCTGCGCGAGCTGAACATCGAGAACGCCGGCCATGCGCCGGCAGTGAAGCCGTAGCCGAACAGCGCGCGCACATCGACTTCGGGATCCGTGTAGCCGATCGCGGCTGGATTGTTCTTGTCGAAGGTGCCCGGCACGCGAACTGTGGTCTGCGCGGACAGGACCCACGAGTCGCCGCCGCCAAGGCGCACCCTGGCGCCGAACTCGGTGTAGCCGAGGCCGGTGCGCGTGGCCTCGAACGGCGCAGCGATGTCGACATGCTGCAGCGAGGGCGCCAGCATGACGGTGAGCCAGTTGGTGGCGCCGATATTCGAACAGCGCCTGCAGCTCGTTCTTGCTGTAGCGCGGGATCGATTGCGGGTTGCCGCTGGCGTCGAACGCTTTGTTGGCCTGGCTCAGCGTTCCGGTCACGATTGCCACGCCCTGCCCGGCATCGAGCGTCCAGGCGCCCGCGAACGCCGCGGTCGGAGAGGTCATCAGGCCAATGCGCAAGAACGCGCCGCAAGGCCCACACACTTACACATGACTCACAACTCCACTGCTACGCGACTGCGCACACAAGAAACGAAAGCTCGTCAGGCGTATTCGGGAACCACGCGGTTGCCGCCGGCGGCCGCGTCCTTCGGAATGCCGAAGCGCGCGGGTCAGAAGATGGACGCGGTCGATCCGCGGCTGACCATCCCGGTGACCACGGCGACGCTTGCGGTGACGTGGTCGGCGGCGATCGCTTCCGGGTTGGCGAGACGCAGCTTGGACACCGAGGCGCGCAGCGCCTCGCCGAGTTGCACGGCTGCTCTGGACGGCAGCTCGGGAACGACGAGCACGATCACGCCGTCGCGATAGGCTGCCGCGACCACACCGACGTGGCTGCGATCGCCCGCACGGCGCGGGCGACCCGCGCCATGATGCGCGGCCACCGCCTGTCTCCCCGCGTCGTCGGACGGCATCGAGGCGGTCGATCGCGAGCGCGAAGACCGATATCGTCGCCGTCGGACTGAAGTGCGTGGCGGCGATCAGATAGGCCTCCGCGGCCTCGCCGACGAACAGACCGGTGGTCTCGTCGATCCAGTCGAGGCGCGGCGGTCGCCCCAGGTCGACATGAATTGCAGCAGTTCGCGCTCGCGCGCCCGGCGCCGGTCGAGCTCGGCCTTGAGCTTGAGCGCCGAGCGCACGCGCGCGAGCAGCTCGACGCGGTTGAACGGCTTGGTGATGTAGTCGGTGGCGCCGGCGACGAACGCGTTGGCGAGGCTGTCCATGTCGTCGAGCGACGTGACCATGATGATCGGCACGTCGGCGTAGCGCGCGTCGCTGCGGATGCGCGCGCAGGCCTCGATGCCGTCGATCTCCGGCATCACGATGTCGAGCAGGACCAGGTCGACCGGCGGCGGCTCGTCCGGTCGCCGGCGCTCCGACGTCGAGGAATCGGTACGCCTCCGACGCCGAACTCGGCGGTGCCGACGTCGCTCGTAGCCGGCGGCCATCAGCGCGGCTTCGGTGATGTCGCGCCAGTCCTCGGAGTCGTCGACGACCAGAATACGCATGGTCAGACTCCCTTGATCTCGATTAGCATGGTGATGCAGTGCGCTACGGACTGCAGCGCGTCAGTCGCGCGCGAACAACCGCCAGTTCGCGTTCTGGTAGACGAGCCGATAGCCCGGCGCGCCGCGCCGGTAGAGCAGCGGGAACGCCTTGTTCAGCCGGTCCTGCGCGCCGATGCCGATCTGCGGATCCGGCACCGCGACGAACGGCGCGTCGATGCGCGAGAACAGCACGCCAGCGCGAACGCCTCGTCGGACGGCGATCAGCAGTCCGCGCGCGCGGCCGCGGCCGAGCACGACGGCGGGCGCATTGAAGGTGTCGACCAGCACGCCGTCGCGCCCGAGCGTCGCGCCGCCGAGGCGAGCGCGGCGAGCCGCTCCTGATCGACGCCGCGGCCCTCGAGCGCAGCGCGCACATTCGTGGCGCCGCGCGGCTCGACGATCGCGAGGCCGACGATCGCCGCCGAACCATCCGAGCACGAGCAGCGGAAGCACGAGCGCCAGCCGCTCGCGCACGACCGGCACGCGCATGATCACGATGGCGGCGAGGATCGGCGCGCTGACCGCGAGCGCCGCGGGATCGCCGAACAAGCCGGTCGCGACCGCGATCCAGGCCGCCGCGATGCGTCATCGCGACGATCACCAGAGCCGGCGCGACCAGCGGCCGGCGCCGGTGCACCCAGGCGATCGCGACCGGAACGAGCGGCGCGCCGAGCACCAGCGCGACGGCGACCGCGATCGCGGCGTCGAGCGCGAGCGAGCCGGTCAGTCCGCGTCCGAACAGCTGCGAAAATCCGGCCGCCCAGGCGGCGAGGCCTTCGGCCGGCGCGGCGAGAAAGCTCCAGCCGCTGCCGGGAAACACCCAGGACACATAGGCGAAGGCGCCGACGCAGAAGACGGTCGGGAACACCAGCGCGAGCACCACGTTGAGCGCCGAGTTCGCCAGCAGCTCGGGCCGCACCGCGAAGACCAGGAGCGGCATCGCCGCGAAGGCGAGCGCCGCGCCCATCGGATGCGAGAAGGCAAGACCGAGCAGCGCGAGCGCGACCGCCATCACCTCGGGCGCGGCGCTGCGCGCGCGCAGGTCGTAGAGCGCGTCGCCCAGCAGAACAGAGAACAGCCGCCAGGAACATCTCGGCCGGGCCCGGCGACGCCGCGCGCAGCATCGCCGGATGCAGCGCGATCAGCAGCGCGGCGACCGCGGCCGCGATCAGCGGCAGGCCGGCGCGGCGAAACGCAGCGAACCAGACGCCGGCGAGCAGCGCGAGCAGCGCCGGCGGTCAAGAAGCGCCGGCGTCGGCGTGCCGGCCGGCGTGATGAATTCCAGCAGCGTCGTGGCGAGGAACGGCAGCGTCGGATAGGCGGCGACGATGCGGCCGATCGGCATCTCGCCGTCGCCGGCCGTGATCGCGCCGGCCCACAGCGTCACCGCGTCGTCGGAGACGAGGCCCGCGCGCACTGCGAGCGCCGGCGAGCGCCAGCGACGGCGACGAACGCCAGCAGCCCGACCGGCGACAGGCATGCGAACGACGCGGTTCATGACGCCGCCTCCTGCGACAGCGCGCCAGTTCGCTGACGACGTGCTCGCGAGACGCCGTGCTGCGTCTTCTCCCAATAGAACGGATTGCGCAGGAGCTGCCACAGCGCTCGATAGGCGGCGATCGAGATCAGCACCCAGTAGCCGAACGACGGTGAGGCTGTAGGGGATGAGGTCGAGCCAGCCGCGGCGGATCGGCGCCAGCATGCTGCAGGAAGATGAAGGCGCCATTGCCGGCGAGCAGGTTGAACAGGCTGAGAAACAGCAGGAGCTGCGGAAACAGCGGATCGAAGCCGTGCGCCACGGCGACCAGCCAGACGAGATAGAGCAGCCAGAAGATCGGATTGAGCAGGCCGGACGAGCACCGTGCCGCCGATGAAGAACACGAAGCCGAGGAAGCCGAGCAGGCCGGTGGTGCGGATGCAGATGCAGCGGCCGCCGGGTGTGGACCAGGAAGGTCTGCATGTAGCCCTTGATCCAGCGCGAGCGCTGCCGGATCCAGTTGCCGGCGTGGCAGCTCGCCTCCTCGAAGGTGGTCGAGTCGACGACGCCGACGCGATAGCCCTTCTGCGTCAGGCGAATGCCGAGATCGGCGTCCTCGGTGACGTTGAACGGGTCCCAGGCGTGCAGCTCGCGCAGCACGTCGATCTTGAAATGGTTGGACGTGCCGCCGAGCGGGATCGGAATGTTGAGCCGCTCGAGGCCCGGCAGCACCTGGTCGAACCACAGCGAATAGTCGAGCGTGAACATGCGCGTCAGCCAGTTCTCGCTGGCGTTGTAGTAGTTCAGCCGGCATTGCAGGCAGGCGGTGTTGGGCGGCGAGCGCGGAAGGTCGCGACCACCTTGCGCAGCTGGTCGGGCTCGGGCCGGTCCTCGGCGTCGTAGATCACGAGGATATTCGCCGCGCGCGAAGCGCAGCGCGAAGTTGCAGGCCTTCGGCTTGGTCTGCGGCTGCGACGGCGGCACGCGGATGACCTCGAACACGCCTTCGAGGCCGAGCGTGCGCGCGACCTCGATGGTTTCGTGGTCGCTCGGCTTCGAGCACGAGCTTGATGTCGAGCTTGCCGAGCGGATAGTCGAGCTCGCGCAGCGCCTCGCGCGAGCATCGGCAGCATCTCCGGCTCGCGGAACATCGGCACCAGCACGGTGAAGACCGGCAGCTCGTCGTCGCGTAGCGCGCGCGCCGCGATCGCGATCGCGATCGTCGCGGTCGACCGAGCGGCCGCCGCCGACCGAGACCAGAATGCCCTTGAACAGGAAGTTGCCGAGATAGAACAGGCTCATCGCCACGTTGAGCGCGATCAGCGTGGCGATCGGCGCGAACGCCAGGCCCGAGCATCAGGACGCGTCAGCAGGCGCGTAGCCGACGACGACCTGCGCCGGCGTGAACACCTGCTGCGCCGACATCTCCGGATCGCGTTCGGCAAGCTCGAAGACGGCGCGATGCGACAGCGCATCGGCGAAGGCGGTCTGCACCGCCCAGACGATGTCGAACTTCGACGCCACCACGAACTCGATCTCGGCGCCCCAGCGCTCGCCGCGCGAACAGCACGGTCTCCGGCCCGGGATCGGCGGTCGCGATCACGAGCCGGCCGTCGCGCTGCCGCCACGGCATCGTCAGCGTGCGCGCGTAGAGTGTCGGCTTCGTCCGCGACGCAGCAGCGCCGGATCGGGCGCATCGCGGATCAGATCGACGAACGGCAGCTCGATAGTGATACGCGACGCGCCTGATAGTAAGCCGCCGGGTCCGATCCAGTTGCGCGACAGCATCGCGTCGCCGAGGCGCACGTGCCAGGTCTCGGCGAGGCCGATCGCCTCGTCGAGTTGCGGCAGCGTCAGGACGTCGCGCGCGACCAGAAGATCGCCGAGCGCGCGGTCGGAGGGCGAGAGCGGCGCATGGGCTCATTCGCTCGCCACGACGGCGCGGCGGCGGCGATAGCATGCGCTGCAGCGCGAACAGGAAGCCGATCGTGACGAGCACCCAGACGCCGCCGACGATCCAGGAGCGGAAGCGGTCGGCGACGGTGAGCCACGACACCTGGTCGGGATAGGAGATGCGCACCAGCGTGTCGCGCTCGGTCGACATCGCGAGCGCGACGCCGGACTTGTCGAGGAAGGCGACGTCGCCGCGATCGAGCTTGACGCGCGGGCGATGCCGGCAGCGAGCCGTCGCTGCGAGCGGCTTGATCCACAGGCCGGGTTGCGAGCCGGACGTTGACGATCTGCGCCACCGCGCCGGTGGAGAAGCCGCCGAGATCGAGCAGCGTGCGGCCGGCGCGGTCGGCGACCGCGACCCGGCCGCGGTCGAAGCGCACGCGCGGCGTCGCGCCGGCGGGCGGCACGTTGCTGACCGCGATGAACGGCGCGGTCGGCGCCGGCGCATGCTGCCGTCGATGAACTTCACGGTGATCGGCGCGGTTTCCGGCGACAGCGCGGCGAGCACATCCGCCAGCAGGCTGACGACCGTCAGCGGCCGTCGCGCGGTCGCTGCCGGGACCAGCACTTCGATGCCGTTGGCCCACAGCGCCGCGAGATCGGAGAAATCGTGCGCCACGCGAGCCTGCGGTGCGAGAGCACGACCGCGCTCGAGCCGAGGATCTGCGCCGGATAGCCCTGCGGCTCGAAGCGGCAATCGCCCTGCGCGCTGCGCCGCTGCACCACGGCGCGGACGTTCGCGACGGTGCCGACGAGGCCGTCGGGCAGCGCGAAGATCGAGCCGCGTCGGCTCGCCGATCGCCGCGACCGTGCTGCCGAGCAGGCGTTCGTTGACGAAGGCGCTGACCACGGCCTTCTCGCCGGCGCCGTCGGGCGCGACCATGACGTCGAGCACGAGGCGCGAGGGCCGCGTGCCGGCGGGCAGCGCGCGGCTGGCGATCGCGACGCGAGAGATCGGCGCGGCCGAACACGTCGGCCTGCGCCGGCACGAGGCCGAGCTCATCGAAGCTGACGCGGTCGGCCGGGCCCTTCGGCGACGTGACATGCGCCGACCGAGGCGGCCGGCGTGCCGCGCAGCGCCGCGAGCGACGGGTTTCCGAGCAGGCGGCCGGCGCGCGCCGATGCTGGCGTCGGACACGAGCAGCACCGGCAGCGCCGCCGATCCGCGCGGCCGCGAGCGTGTGTCGACCGGTGCGGCGCCGGCGGCGCTCGCCAAGGTCGCGACCGGCGCATCGATACGGCCGGCCATCCGGTCGAGCGCGCCGACGACGATCAGCCGCGCGTCCACGGCGCCGATCTTCGCGCTTGACCAGTTCAGGCAGCGCTTCGAAGCCGTGATGGAAACGTCACGCGCCGGCCCGGACGGCGAGCGAGCGCGCCAGCGTCAGCGCGGTGGCGATGTCGGCCGGCGGAGAGCTGCGGGTTGGACAGCACGATGGCGACATCGCGCGGCATCAGCGCCGCGGTGGTCGCGACGTTCGGCGCGCCGGCGAAGCCGATCTCGATCTCGATCGCGGATTCCGGACGCACCGTCAGGCTGTCGCCGACATAGCGCACGTCGATGCAGCGGTCCTGCGTCGCCGCGCCGGAATAGAGGAACGAGAGCTTGAGGAAGCCGTCGCGCGGCGTCGCGCTCGGCGAGCGGGACGCGCACGTGCGGCCCGTGCTCTTGCCGTCGAGCGCGATCGCGGCGACCGCTGCGGTCGTTGACGAGGATTTCGAGGCTGCGGCGCGCTTCGTGGGCGCTCACGTCGTCGAGCACGAGCACGAGTTCGGCGAGGCTGAGTTCGGCGCCCTGCGGCATCGGCACGAAGACTTCGCGCCGGCCGCCGAGGTTGGAAAGCCGAAAGCCGTTGGCATATCCGACGTCCGCAAGCAGAACGCCGACCACGAGCGACTTCAGCGAGCGCTTCGGGAGCGGCGGCCCGAGCATCGGGTGCAATCGCAGCCGTGACCGGCGCAGGTCGCCGCGCCTGCGGGAGGCGCCCGCGGCGGCTCTGCCGCGGATGGACAGTGGCTGCAGCGGTTGGGCGTATGCGGACGACGTCAGGACCGCGAGAGAAGAGGCAAGCAAAAGGCGTGTACGCAAGGAGACCACGATACTAACTCCTACTGTGACTACGTTGATGACATTTCAGTCCGCGCGGCGATCCGAAGGGACCTATAGCTCCTCCGTCAGCTTGATCAGTTCATCGCCGGACAATCCGCGCTGTTCGCGGAACGGCCGGATCAGGATGGCGTCGATGGTGCGCGCTGCCTGGCCGGTTGCTTCAAAACCGATCGTCGCGCCGATGCCGCAGATATCGTGAAACTGGCGATATGCGGTGGCGACCGCGTCGACGGCATCGCTTCCATCACCTGTCAGGTGCGGCAACGCGGCGTCGGTCTCTGAATCTTGTCGGTGAGTTTTGCGGCGAACCGCGCGCGGATCATCGCGATACGTTCGGCGAAATCTGATTCTGCCATGCGCTGCCCCAGCCCCGTGTCATCCAGACTTGCATTGGCGGCTTAACGGTCAGTGAATCAATACTAGTCTCCATCAAGGTCTCGCCATGTATATATCGCGTCATTTGAAGTGTATATTTGAGTTATAGTTAATATCTCGAAGTACTAAAAAGTACTTACGTACAACTATACAACAATGATACGATTTATACTTAGAGGCGGATCATGGTCTCACGACCCGGAGGTAGCCGGCACGCGAACCACATGCTTTTTCGCTGCGGCACGATCCAGATCGGATTTTAGGCGCGGGCGAGTGATTGCAGAATTTCGTGCGGCGCCTGGAAAAACCGCGAGTCACTTAAGGCGGAAATCCGCCATCGCTATCATTAGCAATCGCGTTCGCTTTTAGCGAAAAAGCCGCCTCGCGGCGCTATCCGTCGCGTCATGTCCTTTTCCGCACAAGGGCGGGCGATCATTCGCCTGGGTTGATCATCAGGCTCAGCGGCGCGGCTGCTTGGGATCCCTCGCCAGGCATGTCGTGATTGCCGCCATGAGCTGCTGCGGACCGAACGGCTTTTGCAGGCAGTAGGTCGCGCCGAGCTTGATCGCCATCCCGAGGAAATCCGGTGCGGGAGCCGTGCAGGAATTGCGGAACCTGAAGCCGGACATCGCGACAATCGGCACGGTGGGCGCCTGCTCGCGAAAACCCTTGATGGTCTCGAGGCCATCCATCCCTGGCATGAAGATATCGACCATCACCAGATCGAATTGGGAATCTTGAAAGTCTTGGCACCGACACTGCCGTTTTCGGCGAGGACCGTGACGCAATCCTGGTGGCGCAGCAACGCTTCAATCGCCGCACAAACGGATTTGTCGTCATCGATGACAAGGACGCGCACCATGCTGAGGCCCTCCAGCCGTTAAGGCGGCGCCGAACGGCGCATCCCCCTCGACAGCGTTCAACTGGACGCGAAAGCGACAGTTTTGGACTTGCCCCCGGTAACCTCCCGGAACACAAAATATCGAAAGGCGCTTGCGGACCCGCTACGAAGACCCTCACGTACCTTGTCTGTTCAATATTGAGCACGAGGGGCGGTACTATAGTAGCTAAATTGGCCCGTCATCGTCCGAGGATTACGTCATCGGTCACTTGCTTATCGACCGACATTCAAACGGCGACCTTGGGGATTTGTCCATTTCCGATCAAAAGAAAGCCGAGCGGAAAATACTTAGCAGCGCGTGCGTAACATCGAGTTTACATGACCTGTCGGCACGCAGTGATGAGGTGTGACCTCGTCTCTTCACGCGCGTTAGCACAACGATTGGAGACTCCATCGCGAATGCGCGTGTCCAGGCCGCAGCGGAGCTCGACCGTTCGGTGTGAGACACACATCGGCGCTACTCCGGATCGCGGTTTCAAGATTGGCCGCGGGCTCAGTCCTCGATCTTTCGCGGCTGGTCATGCAGCACGACGCTCAACAAGGAGCTGTGGACTTCCAGGATGGCCGTTGTAACTGATGAAGCCGAGCTGACGAAATTTGTTCATGAAGAAGCTGACCCGGGACCGCGTGGTGCCGATCATTTCCGCCAGCGTCTCCTGGCTGATGGGAGGGATGATTGGCTCCGGCCTGCCCTCTTTTCCAAAATTCGCCAAAATCAGAAGCAGGCGCGCCAGACGCTTTTCGCTTCGAATTGAAAAGCTGATCGACCAGATCCGCTTCCACCCGAATGGTGCGAGCAAGCAGATGCGCGGTAAACAGCTCGGAAAACTCCGACTTGTCATGAATGAAGACGAATCATGGCGGCTTTCTCGATCCGGACGGCAACGCCATCCGTCATGGCAACAGCCGAGGCCATGCGCGCGGTCTGTCCACCCAGACATCCCTCCCCGCAAAAATCACCGGGCGCGTGGATGGCAACCACCGCTTCCTTTCCGGCCTCGGACAGGACTGCGATTTTGACCTTGGCCGTCCTGGATATAGAAGGCCGAGTCGGCCGGATCGCCCTGCGCGAACAGAACTTCATCCGCGCGGAATTTGACCGCGGTCACGCCCCGTTCACGCCCGGAAAAATGAATTGATCGAAGGAAGTCACAACCCCGCCCCTGCGCCGCCCCGCGCACGAAAAAAACATTAGCCAATAAGAAGAAAAACACAAGCAGTTCTGCCCGGACATTATCGACAGCCCCGCTAGCCAATACGCCAGGCGTGTACTCCTTTGATCGTGGCTATCCATCCACCACGCCGATAAAGTATGTGGCAGACCACCAACTACGGACACAATCCACATCGACAAGCGGTATCTGCGTGCCGCTCTGGAGTATAGTTAATGCCGAGATTAGCTGGCCATCGATGGCTGTGCATATCTTGACGGCCGTAGGAATTATAAGTAATTGTGACAAATTGACGATTTTCGGCATTTGTATACCTTAATTAATGCTTAAACATCACAGTATCGAGTTAAATGGTCAGCTAGTAATCTGGAGTTTTCCCATGCGTCTATGTATCGCGTTCGTGGCTCTGTTGATCTCTACACCAGTATTCGCCCAAACCATGGGGAGTACATCCGGCGCATCGTCGGCAATCAATATCTCCAACCCGGCGAGCACGACCTCAACCAACCGGCTGATTACGCCGCCCACCGTGGTCGCACCTGGCCTCGCGGCAGCCGGCATCGAAACCTGTCTCGGCTCCAGCTCCGGCGGTCTGTCGCTGATGGGCGGCGGACTGACTTTCGGCAGCACGATGGTCGACGATGGATGACCATTCGTCTGCTCGCGCGCGCAGCTCTATGCCTTCGGCCTTCAGAAGGCCGCCGTGGCACTGATGTGCCAGGACGAACGCGTGACGTTCGCGATGGAGGCGGCTGGCACTTCATGCCCGAGCACCTCTTCCGCACCATGGTTCGCCGTCAGGTTTCCATGCGCACCGAGACCTCCGGCGCCGCGGAAACACCCATGACGCGCGCCGAACAAGCGTGGTTCGACCGGGCCTCGAACTGACCCGGCTTCAAGTCCGCGCGAGGCCCCGGCCGGTGCGGGCTTGGGGAGCGAATTCTGGTTTGTCAGACAGAGAGCGCATCTATGTAAAACGTTTTGTTGCGTCATCGCGACTACCGCCGGATTGCTGGTCTCGGCCCCCGCCATGGCTCAGAACTCTTATGCCAATGGCGGTGGCTACTCCAACATCTGGTCGAGCGCGCAAGGCACGTCCAATTCCTACGGCAACGCCAAAGCGTTCGGAAACAGCTCGTCCGGTTCGATCGCCAATGTCGGCGGCCAGGGCGGCTCGCGTCCCGGGGCTTTGGTGGCGGCGGCACCACATCGGCGATCACAACCTCGACTGCCGGAACCGTTTCAACGGCAGTGGCTACGCGCAGTCGCAAACCTCGGGTTACGCCGGCGGCACGGTCTCGGGATACGGCGGGCGGGGTGGCTGAGCGCATTCAAAACAAGCAGGTCGCGGAGCGTTCTCCGCGACCCGTCCCAGATCACCCAAATACCGCGGCACTTTCCCGGATTCTGCTTAATCCCGATCAATCTCTCGGCTCATCAAAATTAACACCTCGTCGTTTTCTTCCGACGGGCGTTACGGCTGTGCACTTGAAGGAATACCAACCTGAACGAAGGAGCCATCACAAAAAAA